>NZ_JAQGPL010000001.1:5277500-5889380 GCF_028826105.1 Paenibacillus humicola | reverse complement strand
AGATTGTCACTCCTTATCCAATTCGCCCAAGGCGGCGCAGCCATGCGTAAACATGTCGAATATGCGGGTATTATTGGAACTTTCATCCACATGCGGAGAACATGCCGGATAAAGTTATCAAAAGGGGATGAATGTTGTTCACATTGTTATCCACAGGTTGTTGATAAAATTGAGGGGTTCGGGCAGTCATCCACACCGAAAACAAATCTATCATAGCAAAAGACCCCTTGTATTTCAACGATTCGCGCGTTTCTATCCACAAATTCAATAGATTGTGTATAAATTTTATCGACAACACTAGATATTGTTTATAATTTGTTTTCAATTCGACAAGAACCGTCATTTTTGTCGTTCGGCTGTCCACATGTTATTAATTTTCCGGCGCGGGCAAGGTTGTCCACAGTTTGAGCCGTATGGACGCTTTGCGGCAGTCGGCGTGATTTGCCCCTGCTGACGGTTGACTTTTAAATAGAGCCGTGGTTTAATGGGAAAAGGCGTTTTTTCAAGAGCTGACTTAAAATTGAAGTCCATAAACGAAGGACCGGTTACCGCAAAACGGCAGCCGGGCAGCGGTTGGACCGGATGGTAAGCATCATTTGGAACAGGAGGTGCATGCGACATGAAACCTACATTTAGACCGAACGTCAGCAAACGAAAGAAAGTACACGGATTCCGCAAGCGGATGGCGACGAAAAACGGACGTAAAGTGCTGAGCGCCCGCCGCAAGAAGGGCAGAAAGGTACTGAGCGCGTAAGTTGAAGACCACGTCCAGTGGTCTTTTTTTCATTTTTAAAGGGAATAATTGAGGAATGAAGGTTCGGTGAGAAGAACGTGCAGCGAAAATTGCGATTGCAGAGCCGACATGAATTTGCCCGCATTTATCGAAACGGGAAATCATTCGCCAACAGCCAGTTTGTTGTGTATTGGTCCCGCCAGCCGGAGGCGGATCCGATCCGGCTCGGCGTATCGGCCAGCAAGAAGATCGGGAACGCCGTCGTGCGGAACCGGATGCGCCGGCTGGTCAAGGAAATCGTACGGCAGCATGCGGACCGGATCTCCGAGAAGCACGATTTAATCGTGATTGTGCGCAAGGCGGCGGTTGGTTTGAAGATGAAGGAGCTCGAGAAAAGCATGCTGCATGTGCTGAAAAAAGCCGGGCTGCTGAAGCCTTTGCGATGACCGGCAGGGCTTGTTTCTTTGTGCCATAAAATGTGATATAGTTCTAGGTATGCGAATCCGTGTTACCGATATATTGGTTCTTATGTTTTGATGGTGCCCAGAGAGGAGTTTAAGATGTTGTCCCGTAATTCGAAACGTACATGGCTAATTGCGCTTTCACTGGTTTTGCTGGTGCTTGTGCTGAGCGGATGCTCGTCCGCTACACATCCGGTATCGATGGGCCAGCTTGCCGAAGGCAATCCTTGGCAGCGATACGTCGTCTACTATTTCTCGCTTGCGCTCGAGGCGTTCGCCAGATGGTTCGGGGGCCAATACGGCATCGCGATTCTGCTGATGGTGGCGATCGTACGGACGCTTATTTTGCCGCTTACGCTCAAGCAGTATAAAAGTTCGAAGGCGATGCAGGCACTTCAGCCGGAGCTTGCCAAGATTAAAGAGAAGCACAAGGACAATCCGCAAAAACAACAGGAAGAAACGATGAAGCTGTTTCAGCAAAACCAGGTGAACCCGCTTGCGGGCTGTCTGCCGCTGGTCGTGCAGATGCCGATCTTTATCGCCCTGTACAATTCGATATATATGAACGAGAATATACGCGAGCACACCTTTCTGTGGCTCCAGTTAGGCAAACCCGACCATACGTACGTGCTGCCGATCATTGCGGCCATTACGACGTTCGTGCAGTCGAAAATGATGTCTTCGCAGCAAAAAACGATGCCTGCCATGCAGGGGATCATGTTTATTTTCCCGGTGCTCATTTTCGTGATGGCGATCAATTTCCCGGCGGCGCTGCCGCTGTACTGGATATACACGAACATCTATACGATCGTTCAAAACTATTTCCTTTACGTACGATCTTCAGCCAAGGGTAAGGAGGGCGCTCCCGCGAAATGAAGAAAATCGTAGCATCGGGTAAAACGATCGAAGATGCTTTGCGAAAAGGATTAACGGAACTGCAAGTCACGGAAGACCGCGTCCGGGTAACGGTGCTCGAACAGCCCTCGAAGGGGCTGTTCGGATTGATCGGAGCGAAGGAGGCGAAGCTGGAGCTCGAGCTTCTTCCCGAACCGGAACCGGAAACGCCGGCGTCTCCGGAAGCCGCTCCGGCTGCTGTTGACCCGGCCGAACAATTGGACCCGATCGAACAAGCCGAACGGTTCGTCACCGAAGTGGCGGGCACGATGGGGATCGGCATATCCGTCAGCCGTCTGGAATCGCGGGACGGGCTAACGCTTTCGCTTTCGGGCGGCGGAGATATCGGCATGCTGATCGGACGCCGCGGCCAAACGCTCGATGCCTTGCAATATTTGGCCAACATCGTGGCCAATCGTTATTCCGGCAATCATCTTCGCATTGTGCTCGATGCGGAGAATTTTCGGGAGCGGCGTCGCAAGACGCTGGAGGAACTATCGGAGAGGCTTGCGGGACAGGTCATCCGGACGAGAAAGGAAGTCGTCCTGGAGCCCATGCCGCCGCAGGAGAGGAAGATCATTCACTCTCAGCTGCAGAATCATGCGAAAGTCAAAACATTCAGCAAAGGCGACGAGCCGAACCGGCGAGTCGTTATTACGCTTAAGTAACGTTCGCATATGGAATATCGAAGCAATGGCTGCCGCGGCGAGTCATTGCTCCTTTTTTTAATCAATAGGTAAGGTTCATTTTCTCGCTTACCTTCTTATCGATCAAGGGATGAGCTCGTTTCGCCGCCAAAGCCGGCGTCAGCCGGTTCTGCTTGATCGTCAAAAATGAGTTGTTCGATTGCCAGGCCCCCGAAAAGGAACCGGAACAGCTAGTGGCACTTTGCGGGGATTTGAATGGAGGCTTAAGCAGCAAAATGATGAACCACGATACGATTGCCGCCATCTCGACAGCCGTCGGTGAAGGCGGCATTGCCGTTATACGGGTGAGCGGGCCGGATGCCGTAGCAGAGGCGGCGAAGGTTTTTCGGTCGAAATCGAATATTAACGAAGCCGAATCCCATCGTGTGCATTACGGTTTTATCGTCGACCCCGCAACCGGGGAGAAGGTGGAGGAGATTTTGCTGACCGTCATGCGGGGTCCTCGCTCCTTTACCGCCGAGGACGTCGTGGAACTGAGCACGCATGGAGGCGTCGTTGCGGTCAAACGCGTTCTGGAGCTGCTGCTCAGGCAGGGAACGGTACGGATCGCCGAGCCAGGTGAATTTACAAAGAGGGCTTTTCTGAACGGGCGGATCGACTTGACGCAGGCGGAGGCCGTCATCGACCTGATCCGTTCGAAATCGGACCGTGCGTTTGCGGTGGCGATGAAGCAGTCGGAAGGCGCGTTGTCCAGCCGGGTAAAGGCGCTGCGCGACCGCCTGGTCGAGCTGCTGGCGCATATCGAAGTCAATATCGATTATCCGGAGCATGACGTCGCAGAAATGACGAGCGCTTTTATTCGCGAACGATGCGGGGAAGCGTGCCGGGAAATCGACAAGCTGCTAAAAACGGCAGCAGAAGGTAAAATACTAAGGGAAGGGATTGTTACGGCAATCGTCGGTCGGCCGAATGTCGGCAAATCGTCGCTGCTCAATGCCCTCGCTCAGGAAAATAAAGCGATTGTAACCGATATCCCGGGGACGACGAGGGATGTGATCGAAGAATACGTCACGTTGGGCGGCATTCCGCTGCGGCTGCTGGATACGGCCGGAATTCGCGAAACATCGGATGTCGTCGAGCGTATCGGCGTCGAACGGTCGCGCTCGGCGCTGGAGGATGCGGATCTGATCTTGTTCGTTCTGAACGCCAATGAACCGCTTCAAGACGACGACCGTAAACTGATGGAACAGCTAAAGGGACGCAAAACGATCGTCCTGCTGAATAAGACGGATTTGCCGGCCGTCCTCGATCCATCCGAATTGAATTTTCCGGAAGAGCTGACAATCCGTCTTTCCGTTGTGCAGGGGAAGGGGCTCGATGAGCTTGAACGTGCGATCGGCTTCTTATTTTTCAGCGGTAAACTCGAATCGGCAGATTTGACGTACGTCAGCAATGTCCGTCACATTCATCTGCTGCAGCAGGCGCGCAGTCATCTGATGGATGCAATTGAAGCGACGGATGCCGGAATTCCGGTTGATATTGTGCAAATCGATGTGCGAACGTCATGGGAGAGACTCGGCGAAATATTAGGTGATTCAGTATCCGAGTCATTGATTGACGAAATTTTCTCAAGGTTTTGTTTAGGTAAATAATTAATCTGTTAATTCATATTTGATGCAGGAGGGATGAAAAGATGGGGTACAGCGCCGGTGAGTATGATGTAATCGTAATTGGGGCGGGCCACGCCGGCTGTGAAGCGGCGCTGGCGGCGGCGCGAATGGGATGCGAGACGCTGCTGCTGACAATTAATTTGGATATGGTAGCGTTTATGCCATGCAATCCTTCGATCGGCGGTCCGGCGAAAGGGCACGTCGTACGAGAGATCGATGCTTTGGGCGGAGAAATGGGGCGCAACATCGATAAGACGTTTATTCAAATGCGAATGCTGAATACGGGGAAAGGGCCGGCTGTCCATGCGCTGCGGGCGCAGGCCGATAAATTTTTGTATCAGCATAATATGAAGAAGACGATCGAAGAGACAGAGCGTCTGACGCTTCGTCAAGGAATGGCGGAAGATTTAATCGTCGAAGAAGGACGATGCGTCGGCGTAATAACGAAAACAGGCGCCGAATATCGGGGGAAAGCGATCGTGCTTACAACCGGCACCTATTTGCGCGGCAAAGTCATTATCGGCGAGCTGATGTACGAGAGCGGCCCGAACAATCAGCAGCCTTCCGTCAAGCTGTCCGGGAGTCTGAAAAACCTCGGGTTTGAGCTTGTCCGATTTAAAACCGGGACACCGCCGCGCGTTCATAAAGATTCGATCGATTTCGGCAAAACGGAAATTCAACCGGGCGACGAGAAACCGAAGTTTTTTTCTTATGAAACGGAATACTCGGATAACGAGCAGATTCCATGCTGGCTGACCTATACTTCCGAAGAAACGCATCGCATTATCAATGACAATTTGCACCGGGCTCCGATGTTTTCGGGCGCGATTGAAGGGACGGGGCCGCGCTACTGTCCATCGATTGAAGATAAAATCGTTCGGTTTGCCGATAAGCCGAAGCACCAGATTTTTTTGGAACCGGAAGGGAAAAACACTTCGGAATATTATGTCCAGGGTTTGTCGACAAGCATGCCGGAGGATGTGCAGCTTCAAATTTTGCGGTCCATCCCCGGGCTGGAGAAAGTCGAAATGATGCGGACCGGTTACGCGATCGAATACGATGCGGTCGTACCGACGCAGCTGTGGCCGTCGCTTGAATCGAAGCTTGTCCCGGGACTGTTCACCGCCGGGCAAATCAATGGAACGAGCGGCTATGAGGAAGCGGCCGGGCAGGGCATTATGGCGGGAATAAACGCTGCGCGCAGCGTGCAGGGTAAAGATCCGGTCATCGTCGAACGCTCGCAAGGGTATATCGGGGTGCTGATCGACGATCTTGTTACGAAAGGGACAAACGAACCGTACCGCCTTCTCACTTCCCGGGCGGAGTACCGGCTTCTGCTCCGGCATGACAATGCGGATCTTCGTTTAACGCCGGTCGGATATGAAATCGGCTTGATATCGGAGGCGCGTTTTGAAAAATTTATGAGCAAGAAAGAGCTAGTCGAGCAAGAAATCGAGCGTTTGAAATCGGAAAAAATACGGCCGGATCAACCGGTTCAGGATATGCTTGCCTCGCTCGGGTCTGCGCCGCTGCAAAACACCGTGGACGCGCTGTCGCTGCTTCGCCGTCCGGAAGTGACGTATGCGCATCTTGAACCGTTTGCCCCGTCTGCGACAGAGCTGACGGAAGAGATGAAGGAACAAGTCGAAATCCAGATCAAATATGCCGGTTATATCGAGAAACAGCTTCTTCAGGTGGAGCGCCTCGGGAAGATGGAGAAAAAACGGATTCCGGACGACATCGATTACATGGACATTCATGGATTGGCATCGGAAGCGAAGCAGAAGCTGTCGAACATCCGGCCGCTGTCGATTGGCCAAGCGTCGCGGATTGCGGGCGTCACTCCGGCCGACATCTCGATCCTACTCGTTTATTTGGAGCATTATAATCGGGTCGTTGCAGCGCGGGGGTAAGAAATGAATCAGACGGAGTTTACCAGGCTGCTGGCTGAGAAGGGCGTCGAGTGCGGTGCGAATCAACTCCAGCAGTTTGAAACCTATTACCAGCTGTTGGTGGAATGGAACGAAAAGATGAATTTGACCGGTATTACCGAGCGCGAAGCCGTGTATGAAAAACATTTTTTCGATTCCATTTCTTTAGCCTTTTTCGTTCCCATGAATCGGCAGTCGAACCTCGCGGATATCGGATCCGGAGCGGGGTTTCCGAGCGTACCGCTAAAAATATGTTTTCCGCACCTAAGCGTGACGATCGTCGATTCGCTGAGCAAACGAATTTCTTTTTTGAAGGAGCTTGTGAGGTCGCTGGAGCTTGAAAATGTTGAGTGCATTCACGGACGAGCTGAGGATGTCGCCAGAGTGCCCGACTACCGCGATAAGTTTGATCTCGTGACCGCACGCGCTGTAGCGCGGCTGAGCGTTCTAAATGAATTTTGCCTGCCGTTTGTTCGTCCCGGCGGATTATTCGCTGCAATGAAAGGAGCGGATCCGGATGACGAAATCGACGATGCGCAAAAAAGCTTGAGGGAGCTGAAAGGAAGGCTGCGCGAGGTCCATCGTTTGCAGCTTCCGATTGAACTTTCGGACCGGCACGTTGTAATCATCGATAAAACGGACAAGACGCCGTCGAAATACCCTCGTAAAGCGGGCACCCCGTTAAAACAGCCTTTATAGCGGGCTGCGTGAACGCAGATTCCTGCAGGTTTTCGTCGGCGAACAAAAATGTTCCACGTGAAACATTTTGCAGAGATAAAATGTGAGCACAGAAGGTCTGTCAAGCAGGAAATCCTTTTGAAACCGGCGAATTTATGTAGACATAAATACTTCGGCATTTTGAAATCGGGTGGGTATTGACACGATGAAGGAACAATTTTCTCGTTTGTTTGGATTGACTGATCATAAAGTCAACCAGGATGAAGTGAAGCAGCTGGCCGTGGGGGATATCGATACGAGCCCCTATCAGCCGCGCACGGTTTTTGACGACGACCGTATTGAAGAACTGAGTCAAACCATTAAAACGCACGGTGTCATTCAACCGATTGTGGTTCGCGTCCGCAACGGAAGATATGAAATCATTGCAGGCGAGCGGCGTTTTCGTGCTGTTAAAAAATTGGGCCTAGAGGTTATACCTGCCATCATTCGCGAGTTTAATGACTCGCAAGCGGCTTCGATTGCCCTGATCGAGAACCTTCAACGCGAAGGATTAACGGCGATCGAAGAGGCGATTGCTTACCAAAAGCTGATCGACCTTCACCATTTGACACAAGAAAGTTTGGCGCAGCGGCTCGGTAAGAGTCAGTCGACGATCGCAAATAAAATCCGATTGCTTGGATTAAGCGAACCGGTGAAAATTGCTTTGATGGAACGGAAAATTACGGAACGGCATGCGAGAGCGCTGTTGGCACTGGATACGGATGAACTGCAGCTTAAAGTTCTGGAGGATATCACATCGAAAGAACTGAATGTAAAACAAACCGAGACGAGGGTGGCCTTTTATAAAGAAGCGACGGCTGCCAAAAAAACAAAGCGGATTTCGTTCACGAAAGATGTGAGACTGGCGTTAAATACGATTCGCCAATCCATCGACATGGTCTCGGGTTCCGGACTTAAAATCAAAACCAATGAAAAAGATTGCGATGATCATTATGAAATTGTCATTCATATTCCAAAGCGGTAAAGATAGAGAGATAGAAGGATGAATTTGCGAACGAGCAATTTGAATCGATTTCTATTATAATAGAAGAGATTCATTGTTTTTCTGAAACGGGCTAAAATACTGCTAAAAGAACGAGAAGTGAATTTGAGTGAACGGCGAGAGCCGTTATTCTTTTTCCCGTTTTTAGACCATCCATAATCCCCTTGCTTATAATGCTGGTACGGGACTATCGTGCTCATTGCAGAGCTGGAACAGCCGTTACTGCATTTGTTTACTTCGCGCTTTTTCGATGTTTCCGTCGCTGATCGATTGGGTTTTAAAAGAATAGAATCTCTTTATCGGAGAACGAGCATTGTTGTACTCAGTCATACTTCCAAGAATAATCATCAAGTTTACATTTGAGGTGAACCGGTTTGTCAAAAATAATTGCGATTACGAATCAGAAGGGCGGTGTCGGAAAGACGACAACGTCTGTCAATCTCGGTGCCTGCCTGGCTTCGCTCGGCAGGAAAGTGCTTCTGGTCGATATTGATCCGCAGGGGAATACGACGAGCGGAATCGGGATCAACAAAGCCGACGTTGAGCAGTGCATTTACGATGTGCTTATTGACGACGTTCATCCAAGGGATGCGACGGTGCCGACCAAAATCGAAGGGCTTCATTTAATTCCAGCGACGATCCAACTTGCCGGTGCGGAAATTGAACTAGTGCCTACGATTTCACGGGAACGTAGACTTAAGAAATCGCTCGAACTGGTGAAACACCAATATGATTACATATTAATCGATTGTCCGCCTTCGCTCGGTATTTTAACGATTAATTCTTTAACAGCATCGGATTCCGTCATTATTCCGATTCAATGCGAATATTACGCTCTTGAGGGCCTCAGCCAACTGCTGAACACGGTCCGTCTTGTTCAAAAGCATTTAAATACATCACTGCAAATTGAAGGCGTATTGCTGACCATGTTCGATGCGCGTACCAATCTGGGAATACAGGTCATTGAAGAAGTGAAGAAATATTTCCAGCAAAAGGTTTATCAAACGATAATTCCGCGGAATGTGCGACTGAGTGAAGCGCCTTCGCATGGACAATCGATTATTACGTACGACCCGAGATCTAAAGGGGCCGAGGTTTATCTTGAACTTGCGAAGGAAGTGATTACATATGAGCAAGCGGCTAGGTAGAGGGCTTGATGCGCTGATTCCGTCTTTATCGGTAAACGACGACGATAAAGTCGTTGAAATCCAGCTTTCACAGCTTCGGCCGAATCCTTATCAGCCCCGGAAATCGTTCGATGACGATGCGATTAAGGAACTGGCCGAATCGATTAAGCAGCACGGTGTCATTCAACCGATTATCGTCCGATCCGTTTTGAAAGGATACGAAATCATTGCAGGGGAGCGGCGCTTTCGAGCTTCGCAGTTTTGCGGCAATGCAACGATCCCGGCTGTCGTGAGAAGCTTCTCCGACCAGCAAGTCATGGAGATTGCTCTAATTGAAAATCTGCAGCGAGAAGATTTAAACGCCATCGAGCTTGCGCTCGCTTACCAGGCGCTGATGGAAAAGTTTGGACTGACGCAAGAAGAGCTTTCGATGAAGGTAGGGAAATCCCGTTCGCATATTGCAAACTTTTTGCGACTGCTTTCGCTGCCGGAACATATCAAAGAAAATGTTTCACGTGGAACATTATCAATGGGACATGCAAGAGCGCTCGTAGGCATCAAGGACGAACGCAAGCGGAATGAACTGGCGGAGCATGCGATTGATCAGGAATGGAGCGTTCGCGAACTGGAAGAAGAGATCCAAAAGCTGGATCAAAAAACGCCGTTAAAAGTAAAGCCTACAGCAAAAAAACGAGATCCATACATCGAGCAGCTTGAAGAAAGCTTGCGCAATCAGTTCAAAACGACGGTGAAAATCAAACAGCAAAAAGATAAAGGGCGAATCGAACTTCTTTATTACAATAAACAGGATTTGGAGCGATTGTTGGAGCTGTTAAAACAATTTGCCTGATCTTTTTAATGAAGAAATAGACATCCCAAGTAGCATACTCGTAGTCCGGTTGATTTTAGAAATCGGGCCATGAGTATGCTATTATTAACAGAAGGGGAATGTTGATGTTAATGGAGGTTTTTGCGGAATGCATAATAAGGAAGTGATCTATCTCGACCATGCTGCGACTTCCTGGCCAAAGCCTCCTGAGGTTGCGGAAGCGGTAATGCAGACGATGTTAAACGATGCGGCGAATCCGGGACGAGGAAGTCATCAGATGGCAGTGCGTGCCAGCCGGGTTTTGTTTGATGCCAGATTCAAGCTGGCAAAATTGTTTCATATTGCTAATGCAAACGATATTGCTTTTACGATGAATACGACGATGGGTCTGAATATGGCAATTAAGGGGTTTGTGAAAAAAGGCGATCATGTCGTCGCTACGAATATTGAACATAATTCGGTTCGAAGACCGCTCGAATTTTTGAAACAAACCCAGGGTGTTAAAGTATCCTATGTGAAAACCGATCCGCACGGAATGGTTAACGTATCTCAAATCGAAGAGGAGCTGCGGCCCGATACGAGTCTCATCATCGTAAACCACAGCTCAAATTTGCTCGGATCGATCGTGCCGCTGGCCGAAATTGGGGAATTGGCACGCCGCAAAGGCGTCAAGCTGCTGGTGGATGCTGCGCAAACCGCCGGCCTGCTGGAAATTGATGTTGGGCAGATGAATATTGATATGCTTGCTTTCCCCGGTCATAAAGGGCTGCTGGGACCGCAGGGAACCGGCGGATTATATATCAGCCCTGAGCTGGACATTACGCCGCTGCTGCACGGCGGAACCGGCAGCCAATCCGAATCGGCGGAGCAGCCGAACGTTCGGCCGGACCGATATGAAGCGGGCACACAAAATACGCCGGGGATTGCCGGTCTTGCCGCCGGTGTGCGTTTTGTGATGCAGGAGACCGTCGCAAACATTCATGCAAGAGAATGGTCGCTGACGCAGCGAATGATGGAGGGTCTCCGTGAATTAGACGGGATCAAACTGCTGGGACCGGGACTGGGCCAGCCGCGTACGGGTATCGTATCGTTCGTGCTAGAAGGCGTTGATCCGTCGGAAACGGCATTTATTTTAGACCAGCATTACCATATCGCGGTCCGATCGGGCTTTCATTGCACGCCGCTTGCACATGAAACGGCCGGAACGCTTGAGACCGGAGCGATTCGGGCCAGCGTCGGCTGCTTTACAACGGAACAAGAAGTGGATTCGCTTATCGCAGCCGTTAAAGAGATCAAACAACATTACAGGTAATGGGATTCGGCAGGGGAGAGGAAAGACGGTATGAATGTCAATGCGGTTCGGCCGATCGATTTGGTCACGGTCGTTTTAGCTGTTATGTCCATTTTGCTGCTGATTCGGACAATGGCACTAGGCAGTAAAATGAAAAAGCTTAGGAAAGCTTATGTGCAGTTTATGGGTGTAACCGGAGTGGAAAATCTGGAGCAGGTCATTATCGATATAAGAAACCAAATCGACATCCAGGAAGAGGTTATCGAACAGCTTGCGAGCAGGGCCGATCAGCTGGAACGCAAATTGAAGGACAAAAAAGGCAACGTCGGCATTCGCCGCTACAATGCGTTTGCCGATCGGGGGAGCGATCTAAGCTTCTCGCTGGCGATTGTAAACGACGATGAAGACGGTCTGGTTCTGAGCGGAATTCACAGCCGCGACCAAACCTTCGTTTATGCAAAGCCGGTCAAACAAGGGAAGTCCGATTACCCGCTATCGCCGGAGGAGAAGCAGGCGCTTAATCTGGCAGGGCAGCGGGATACGTAGAACGGACGGTTTTTGCAATCGATAAATAGACGCACTGCGCAATCACATCCGACATTTTCATGACCAGGTGCAGGCGGGTGTTTTGAAGGACAAAATATTCCATAAATCCGCCGACGTTCACAATACCCGTAATGTGAATATCGCCGACGGGAGGGAGCTCCTTGTTTACACCGGCGCCGGGACGCACGGGACCGCTGCCAACCTGAATGCAGCCGACGCTCGCCGCCTGTCCGAGGCAGGCGTCAATACCGATCACAAACGGGTTGCGGATGCGGGAATCGATTTCGCGCAGCGTATCGTCGAGATTCATCGCATGAACGGGTTCTTCCAGCGTGCCGTATAGATCAAACAAGGGGCTGCGGTATTTGCTCAGCGACGATCCGACGATCGGTCCGAGCGAATCGCCGGTCGAACGGTCCGTGCCGACGCACACGACGACAATTCTGCTGTCGGGGGACATGACGCCGAGCAAATAGGTCAGGCGGTTTGTCAGCAGACTCGTAACGTTTGGCTCGGTATGCGGCACTTTGAGCGGCGTCTCTTTCATTCCTGCAAATCTCATAAAATCCCTCCCGCCTTTGTCTGTTACTAGTATATGGACGGGACAACTATTTTATACTCGGCACAAATGAAGAACTGAAAGCCGTGTAACGATTGGACGGTGCACCTCATGATCATCGCTTTTGACTCCACTCAACAGGCTTTGAGAGCGGAAATGCTGCTAGAATATGCGGAGATAGAAATAGATATTCGGCCGACACCGAAGGAAATAACGGCAGGCTGCGCGTTATCGATCGAATTTCCGGACGGGGAGCTGGAGAGCGTGAAGCGGGTGATCGTCAATGAGCATGTGGAAATCAGAGGAGTATTCCGTCAAATTGAAGGCGGCTATGAGCAGCTTGAGGTTTAAAGGGGGGGTCAAGGGTGGAACGAAAGCATTTTGAGCTTGGCGATATCGTACAAATGAAAAAACCGCATCCCTGCGGAACGAATGAAATGGAAATCATTCGGATGGGAATGGATATCCGGATCAAATGCGTCGGCTGCAAGCATAGTGTGCTGATCCCGAGGGCCAAGTTCGAGAAAAACATGAAAAAGGTTCTGCGCTCCAAATCAGAAACGGCGGTTGATGGACAAGCTGAGCTCTAAAACGGGACGCGCGGAGCACTGCAAAATTATTGAATTAAGTCTTGCATTCAGACAAGCTTCGTGGTATGATATTTCTTGCTGACGCGTAAGGAGAGGTACCCAAGAGGCCCAAGGGGGCTGACTCGAAATCAGCTAGGCGTGTCACAGCGTGCGTGGGTTCGAATCCCACCCTCTCCGCCATACTTTCGAAAGCATGCGGCTCCTGCGGGGCCGCTTTTTTGCTGCCGCGACAACGGGTAGGGGTTTGAAACGGCGGTTTATTCGCTGGCCTGGATGAACGGAAAAAGGGCTCTTGCGAGCCCTTTCCGACGGTGCTTGATCGAATCGGCATTAACGTCATCATCACTTAGCGTTAGAATCTTGGCTGCCGGGCAACCCGGCATTTTGTGTTACAGACGCGTGTCTTTAGCACAACCCCTCGCTTCTATGCTTCTGTGCGGACAATTACCTAGCGGTCCTTGCTCCTTTACGGTTCAATGGAACCACACCTCTCTTCGCACCGTCGCTTCTATATTGTGCAGGGGCGGCAGCAATTATACAGGCGGCGTGAAATTTTAGTGCAGCCGTTTCCATTTCCGATCTTTATTTGAGGTTTCGGGAAAACGCTCGCCTTTTTTCAAATGAATTTGCTTCGGATTGTTGACGCCCATATGAAAGGACGCTTCACCGATTTCAATGTACTTTCCGTCGTTCGGAGCATGATCGCCGGGACGGAACTCGGTCCACTCGCCCATACGCACACCTCTTTTCCTTATGGATTCGGGTCGTGAATCGGATCAAACGCCCGGAATGTTAGTTTGCGACCCGGTGCGCCGGGTCATGAACGGAATAATGCGGTAAGGCGAGTTAGCCCGCCGATATCAACAGTGAGCGGTACAAGGCAGCCCTGCAGGTAAGATTGTCCAAAGCGGTATAAGCGGGGCAGGGGCAGGGACAAGCGGTTCAACGATCGTCAAATGCTAATCAAGGAAGCTTTCAGGGAGATAAAGCAATCACTTGTCAGCGTGCCTATATTTTTGATATAGTAATATGGTATGCGAGAAAATTACTCGCTCCTTGCTCTCTTCGGAGGGCCGCTAGTCCAGAAGGAGGTGAACCAAATGCGCAAATATGAAGTGATGTACATCATTCGTCCGGATGTGGAACAGGAAGCGGTTCAAGCCGTTACCGAGAAGTTCCAAGGCATCATCTCCAACGGCGGAGAAATCACGAAGCATGACGTGATGGGCAAACGCCGCCTTGCGTATGAGATCAATAAGTTTCGTGACGGTGTCTACGTACTTGTACAGTTCAATGCAACGCCTGAAGTTGTTGCCGAGCTGGACCGCGTCATGAAAATTACGGATGAAGTCATCCGTTATTTGGTCGTCAAAGACGTGGCGTAAGCCGCGCGAGCAAGGGACTGTTTGATTGGAGGCGATGACGATGTTGAACCGCGTTATTCTCATTGGCAGACTAACAAGAGACCCGGAAATGCGTTATACGCCGGCAGGCGTCGCGGTTACGCAATTTACGATTGCGGTGGACCGGCCGTTCAGCAGCCAGCAGGGCGAGCGGGAAGCGGATTTTATCCCGATCGTCACATGGCGCCAGCTCGCCGAAACCTGTGCGAATTACTTGCGCAAAGGCCGTTTAACCGCTGTGGAAGGCCGGATTCAGGTACGCAACTACGAGAACAACGAAGGCAGGCGCGTTTACGTGACGGAAGTGATTGCCGATAACGTTCGTTTCTTGGAGTCGCCTAACCGGGAGAGCGGCGCCCCGCGCGATGAGGGCGGGTACAGTGGCAGCGGCGGAAGCGGAGGCGGACAAGGCGGCTACGGCGGCAGCGGCGGAAGCGGAAGCGGAAGCGGTCCGCAAGGCGGCGGCCGACCCGGTGGCTCGAACCGGAACGACAATCGTGATCCGTTCTCTGACGACGGACGCCCGATCGACATATCGGAAGATGATTTGCCATTTTAACGGAAAGGACGGATGAACATGAGCTTTAAGCAAAGAGAAGACGGCGGCGAGCGCCCGGAGCGCAGGTTCGGCGGCCGCAAAGGCCGGAACAAACGCCGTAAAGTCTGCTACTTCACCGCGAACAAAATTACGCACATCGATTATAAAGATACGGATCTGCTCCGTAAGTTTATTAGCGAGCGCGGTAAAATTTTGCCGCGGCGCGTAACGGGCACGAGCGCAAAATATCAGCGTTTGCTGACGATCGCCATCAAGCGGTCGCGTCAAGTGGCGCTGCTCCCGTATACGACGGAGTAACGTTGACAACGCCATAACAACCGGTCTACCAGGCCGGTTGTTTTTTATTGCAACAGACAGCCTGACGCGGCATACGGTTTAGAAGAGCCTCGATTGCTGTTCCGCGATGCTGCCGATAAACGGGAGCTTGAACCATCTTCCCTGCAGGGCGTACAGCATCAGCAGGACCCACAAGATCAAGGTAAGCGGCGCAAATAATACCCCGGCCAGCCATCCGATAATCGGTATGAACCCGAGAACGATGTTGATGATCATAACCGCGACGGTTCCGATTACCGATTGCATGGCATGAAATTTGACGAAACGGCTTTTTTTCTCGAAGATGAGCAGAAGAAATCCGGTCACGAAGCAGCCCAAGTAACAGATGAGACCGAGTAATTTCGGATTGATGCCGGTCGACGAAGGATCGGGCGCCATATACGGCGATTGCATAAAACCTACCCCCTGTTCGGAATGAAAATGACGTCATGAAGGCGTGGACAAATAGATGCCTTTTCTTCTGGTGTATTCGAAACGGCGAACAAGTATGCGGGTTCGGGAAAATCGCTTAATTGTCCCGGCTGCGGAACTTTTGAAGGGCTTATTTCGTTTTAAATGATGACGGCAGGTTTATATAGTTAGGGGAACATGAACGAAACGAAAAAACAGAAAAACAGAAAACGAACGGGGCATATCATGCGGCAGCTGCTGCCGTCTTAAGCATAAGGAAACCGGTTACGGTACGCGGCCAGAACCTTCCGGGAAGCCGGCGCAGGACAGAAGCGGCGAGCGCGTTCGTCGCCGGCCGGTGCGCTGCGAAGAAAGACAGATCTCTGCCTGGACTCCGTTCGTCAGAATAATTTGAAGGTGGGCGAGAGGATGAACATTGCATTTTTCTTATTGCCAAAGCAGGAGGTCATTTGTATGACGCTCGACGCCACACTGAGGCAGACGCTCGAGCGGATGGAGCATCACCGTTACACGTCCGTACCGATTTTGGATAAAGACGGCGGGTACGCGGGTACGCTGACGGAGGGCGATCTTCTCTGGTTTATGAAAAACAACCCGGAGGTGTCGTTCGACCAGACACATAAGGTGAAGCTTTCCGAGGTGGAAATGCGCTTATCCAATCGTCCGGTTTCCATCGACGCCAACATGGAGGACCTGATCTCGCTGGCAAAAGTGCAGAACTTCGTGCCCGTTGTTGACGATATGAACCGTTTTATCGGTATCGTCCGGCGGAGCGACATTATCGATTACTGCGAGAAAATGGTGCTGAACGGACATGCGGATTACGAAGACGAGACGGCCATAACCGGCTGAAGCGAATCGTGCGCGACCGTAAACGTCCCCGGACAAACACAACTGTGTTGTCCGGGGATTTATGTTATAATGGAGTGCAAAGTCTCGAAATACTTATGTTTATTCGGCAGAGGTGAACGGTTTGAAGACCGGCTTAAGGTCTGTTTTATGGAGTGCCGCGGCGCTTCTCTTGTTATTATCGATTGCAGTGCCGGTTCTGAATGTACTGCTCGCATCTGTGATGATGGTTCCGATTACGGTTCTTTACGCGACGCTGTCGAAACGGGCCTTTGCCTTGCATATGCTGGTCGTATACGGGATCGGCATTGCGGTGCTCGGCGCGCCGGCGGTCATTATCGGCCTCTTTTTTCTCGTCCCGGGCATTGTGATGGGGCATATGTATCTGAAGCGCCAGCCTGCCCGGAAAGTGCTGACCGCAGCCGTGCTGACACTGCTGGCCGAACTTCTGCTCGAGCTGTTATTATTCGATTTCGTGCTGAACATGTCGCTGCTCGACGAAATGCAGAACATGCTTCGCCAATCGATCGATAACCTGCATAAGCAAGGACTGATGCCGGCCGAATGGACGACGGATTTGACCAACGCCTATATCCAGACGATCATTCATTCGCTGCCGATGGTGTTCATCACGATTGCGTTTGCGCTCGCCGTCATTACGCATGCCTTCGCAAGGCCTGCGCTGAGGAAGGCGGGGGTCGAAGTGCCCGGCCTGCAGCCGGCTAAGGATTGGATGCTGCCGCGCGTCTTCTTTTTCTATTACATCGTTGTGATTCTGCTCGATTTTATCGTGCCGAATCGAAGCGGTTCGTTCCTGACGGTTGCGCTGCTCAATCTGGTTCCGCTAATGAGACTTGTGTTTTGCATTCAAGCGATCGGTTTTTTCTTCTTTATCGCCAACCAGCGCAGGTGGCCCAAAATCGTTCCCGTGTTGATTTCGGTCTTAATCATTTGTTTTCAGCAGCCGCTCTATCTGATTGGTGTGTTGGATGCAGGATTCCCGATCCGAAAAGCGTTTAAGAAACCTTGACAACAGGGGCGAATACGAAATGCCTAAGTTTTTGATCAAACGATGGCACGGCATGCATCAAGTGTGGGCATTCGTGCTGATGGTTGCGATGACGGTCGCGCTTGCCTGGTACGAATGGCTGCTCGGTTTGATCGGGCTCGTTCTGACCGGCGCCGTCGGCATTTTCTCCTACATGGCGGAGCGCGCTTTCCGGCGGGATTTGAAGACGTATCTCGGCAGGCTGTCGTACCGCGTGAAAAAGGCGGGCAGCGAAGTCGTCAGCGACCTGCCGTTCGGCATTATGCTGTATAACGAAGACAAGATTGTCGAATGGCACAATCCTTATATGACGCATGTGTTCGACCGGGAATCGGTCGTCGGCGAGCCGCTTGACGAGCTGTTTCCGACGCTTGCGCAGGCGAAGGAACGCGAAGGGGCTGCCGAAGCCGTCGTCGGCTCGGCCGTGTACGAGCTGATGTTCCGGCCGGAAGAACGGCTCGTTTATGTAAGGGACATTACGCAGCGCTGGCATTTGGCCAAGCGGTACGAGGAAGAGAAGCTGGCGCTCGGCATCGTCATGATGGATAATCTCGAAGAAGTGACACAGGGAATGGACGATCAGCAGCGAAGCCTTCTGCTGTCCCGAGTAACGGCGGAAATTACGGAATGGGCCAACAAGTTCCGTGTTTATTTGAAGCGTCTGTCCTCCGACCGCTTTCTGATCATCACCGACCAGAAGACGCTGAAGCAGCTGGAGGCATCGCGTTTCGTGCTGCTGGACGAAGTACGGGAAATGACCGTCGACCAGAAAATCCCGATGACGCTCAGCATCGGTTTCGCAGCGGGCTCGGACAGCGTCGTGGAGCTCGGCCAATGGGCACAGACGAGTCTCGACATCGCGCTCGGGCGAGGCGGCGATCAGGCGGCGGTCAAGGTGGAGCAGCGGCAATCCTTTTACGGCGGAAAATCGAATGCGGTGGAGAAACGGACGCGGGTGCGGGCGAGGGTTATTGCGCATGCATTGCGTGATTTAATCCGCGAAAGCGACAATGTCGTCATTATGGGCCATAAGATGCCGGATATGGATGCGCTCGGGGCGGCCGTCGGCGTCTTGAAAGCCGCGCAGCAGTTCAACAAGGAAGCGTTTATCGTGCTGGAAGGCGTCAATCCGTCCATTGGGCGTATGATGGAAATGCTGCGCGAGGATGAACGGATGGCGAAACGTTTTATTACGCCGGACCAGGCGCTCGGTCTGGTCGATTCGGGCACGCTTGCCGTCGTCGTCGATACGCACAAGGCGTCGATGGTGAAGGAGCCGAAGCTGCTGACGCAGACGGACCGGATTGTGGTCGTCGACCATCACCGGCGCAGTGAAGAGTTTATTAATCATGCCATTCTGATTTATATGGAGCCGTATGCTTCGTCGACCTGCGAGCTGGTGACCGAGCTGCTTCAGTACATTCACGAGCGCGTCATGCTCGACGTGCGCGAATCGACGGCGCTGCTGGCGGGCATCACCGTCGATACGAAAAGCTTCTCGCAGCGCACTGGTTCGCGCACGTTCGAGGCGGCGTCTTTTCTGCGGCGCAACGGCGCCGATTCGTCGCTCATCGTAAGCATGATGAAGGAAGACCTCGGCGAATACGTGAAGAAGGCCGACATGGTCCGGCATTCGGAAATCGTTTATGACCACATCGCCATTGCCGTAGCGGAGAACGGACGGCAGTATCCGCAGCTGCTCATCGCCCAGGCGGCCGATACGCTGCTGAATATGACCGACGTGCTGGCGTCGTTCGTCGTTGCCGAACGGTTAGACGGGCTGATCGGGATCAGCGCCCGCTCGCTCGGTCATATGAACGTGCAGGTCGTCATGGAGCGGATGGGCGGCGGAGGCCACCTGACGAACGCGGCGACGCAGCAGGAGGGCACCGTAACGGAGGTGGCGCAGCGCCTGAAGCAGGTGCTCAGCGATATCGATAAGGAAGAGGGGCTGTTCGAATGAAAGTGATCTTTTTGCAGGACGTGAAGGGCCAGGGGAAAAAGGGTGAAGTCAAGGATTTGTCCGAAGGTTACGTGCGCAACTTTCTGCTGCCGAAAGGGCTCGCCAAGATCGCTTCCGAAGGCAACTTGAAAACGCTTGAGGTACAAAATGCGTCCGAGCAGAAGCGGAAGCAGAAGGAGAAAGAAGACGCCCAGGCGCTGGCCGCCCGGCTGGAGCAGCTCACGGTCGTCGTCAAGGCGAAGGCGGGCGAAGGCGGACGCCTGTTCGGCGCGGTGACGAGCAAGCAGATCGCCGAGGCACTCGAGGGCTCGGGCGTCAAAATCGATAAACGGAAAATCGAGCTAGAGGAGCCGATTCGTTCGCTCGGCATGACGAATGTGCCGGTCAAGCTGCATCCCGAAGTGAAAGCGACCATGCGCGTGCAGACGACGGAAGGATAAGCGGTGACGATGAAGAAAGGGCGGGAAACGTGGACAACAACGAATTGATGTTTGACCGGATCCCTCCGCAGAATACGGAAGCGGAGCAGGCCGTGCTCGGCGCCGTCCTGCTGCAGGCGGAAGCGCTCATCACGTCGATGGAGCGCATCCGCAGCGAAGATTTTTATACGCCGGCGCACCGGCTCATCTTTGAAGCCATGGTCGAGCTCGGCGAGGAGAACAAGCCGATCGACCTCGTTACGCTGACGGCGCACCTGCAGGATAAACAGGAGCTCGAGGAAATCGGCGGCGTCAGCTATTTGGCGAAGCTGGCGAACGCGGTTCCGACGGCGGCAAATGTGGATTATTACGCGCAGATCGTCGAAGAGAAATCGATGCTGCGGCGGCTGATCCGGACGGCGACGCAAATCGTCTCGAACGGATATGCGGCGGCCGACGACGTCGGGCTCATGCTGAACGAGGCGGAACAGCGCATTATGGAGCTGTCCAGTCACCGCTCAAGCAGCGGATTCGTCTCGATTCGCGACGTGCTGATGGAGGTATTCGAACGAGTCGAGCTGCTGTATACGAACAAAGGAGGCACGACGGGCATTCCGTCGGGTTTTAACGATCTCGACAAAATGACGTCGGGCTTCCAGCGCAGCGATCTGATTATCGTGGCGGCTCGTCCGTCCGTCGGCAAAACCGCATTTGCACTTAATATCGCGCAAAATGTCGGGGTCCGCGCCCGCGAAACGGTGGCGATTTTCAGCCTCGAGATGTCCGCGGCGCAGCTTGTGCAGCGGATGGTGTGCGCCGAGTCGAATGTGGACGCGGGACGGATGAGGACGGGTTATCTGGAGGGCGACGACTGGGAAAAGCTGACGATGGCGATCGGCTCCCTGTCGGAAGCGCAAATCTATATCGACGATACGCCGGGCATTACGGTGGCCGACATTCGCGCGAAATGCCGCCGGCTGAAGAAGGAACGCGGCCTCGGTATGATTTTGATCGATTATTTGCAGCTTATTCAGGGGCGCGGGAAGCCCGGCGAGAACCGGCAACAGGAGGTATCCGAAATTTCGCGGACGCTGAAGCAGATCGCCAGAGAGCTGGAGGTGCCGGTCATCGCGCTGTCGCAGCTGAGCCGCGGCGTCGAGCAGCGGCAGGACAAGCGGCCGATGATGTCCGACCTGCGGGAATCGGGGTCGATTGAGCAGGATGCCGATATCGTGGCGTTCCTATACCGGGACGATTATTACAACCAGGATACCGAGAAGAAAAACATTATCGAAATCATTATCGCGAAGCAGCGGAACGGCCCGGTCGGTACGGTCGAGCTGGTTTTCCTGAAAAATTACAACAAATTCGTCGGGCTCGACAGATCGCATCACGAGCCGGGACAAGCTTCCTAGCGGCATTCGGTCCTTTTTAATTCATATGATCCATCATCAAATGCGAGAATCACGAACAATTGGTTGGGTACCCGCACAATTGTTCGTTTTTTATTGACTTTGCCAGATCGTACTGCTACACTAAGAGTGCTGCCTGCTGACGGGCAGTAATTTTCGGTGTGCTTGCAAACATCGAATGGGGGTATAGCCATGTCAACGGTAGTTGTTGTCGGAACGCAGTGGGGAGACGAAGGCAAAGGGAAAATTACCGACTATCTGGCCGACGGCGCGGATGTCGTTGCCCGTTACCAGGGAGGTAACAACGCCGGCCACACGATTCTGATCGGCAACAAGAAGTATAAATTGACGATGATTCCTTCCGGCATTTTTAATCAAAATAAAGTATGCGTTATCGGCAACGGCATGGTCATCAATCCTGCCGCGCTGATCGACGAAATTCAATATATACATGAGAACGGCTTTTCCACGGACAATTTGAAAATCAGCGACCGCGCGCATCTGATTATGCCGTACCACCTCGTGCTGGACGGGCTGGAAGAGGATCGCAAAGGCGATGGCAAAATCGGCACGACCCGCAAAGGAATCGGCCCCTGCTACATGGACAAAGCGGCCCGGAGCGGAATCCGGATCGCCGACCTGATGGATGCCGACGAATTCGAGGGTAAGCTGCGCCGTCTCGTCGAGGAGAAGAATCAAATGATCCGGCAGGTATACGGCGGCGAACCGCTCGACGCGGATACGATTTTGCGCGAGTATCTCGGCTACGCAGAGGTGCTGCGCCAGTATGTTACCGATACGTCGGTCGTGCTGAACGATGCGATCGACGGCGGAAAGCGTATTCTGTTCGAGGGCGCGCAGGGGGTCATGCTCGATATCGACCAAGGAACTTACCCGTTCGTCACGTCGTCGAACCCGACCGCCGGCGGCGTCTGCATCGGCTCGGGCGTCGGCCCTTCGAAGATCAGACAGGTGATCGGCGTGGCCAAGGCGTACACGACACGCGTCGGCGACGGTCCGTTTCCGACGGAGCTGAACAACGAGACAGGCGACTGGATCCGCGAGCGCGGCAACGAATACGGTACTGTGACAGGCCGCCCGCGCCGCGTCGGCTGGTTTGACAGCGTCGTTGTCCGCCATGCCCGCCGCGTAAGCGGGATTACGGGCTTGTCGCTGAACTCGCTCGACGTGCTCTCCGGGCTCGAGACTGTAAAAATCTGCACCGGCTACAAGCTGCGCGGCGAAATCATCGAGCATTACCCGGCAAGCCTGAAGCTGATCTCGGAATGCGAGGCGGTTTATGAGGAGCTGCCGGGCTGGAGCGAGGATATTTCCAATGCCAAAACGCTCGAGGATTTGCCGGTCAACACGCGCCGCTACGTAGAGCGGGTGTCCGAGCTGACGGGCATTCCGATTGCGATCTTCTCGGTCGGCCGCAATCGTGAGCAGACGAATCAAGTGATGCCGATTTACATTTAAGCATTATCGTAAACATAGAAGCGATTAAAGGAACGGCGAGAGGATGCCGTTCCTTTTTATTTCGGGGATCGGTTAGCTTTTCGCCTAACTCTCTGAACTGAAAATCCGGTTATACGCCGGGCTGCTATTTTTGAGGGTAGAAACTTGTTTCTGTGCCAAAAGGACGGTGACTGCCTTTTCTTCTATTACCCCTATCGGATTTTGGCAGCGCTGGTGAATGGTTCCTGTCCGAGATGCCCATACTGGGAAGTATGGACAAAGGCCGGCTGCAGCGGTTAAACGAGCATCAGCCGCTGGGATGCATAACGGCCTGTGCGGAGGGTGATCGTGATGTGGAAAATGACGGGTTGGCTGGCCAAAGCGGTGGCGGCCGGGCTGATTGTCAGCTTTTTATCGATCTGGACGACCGGATATATCGTGAACAGCTATGTCGAGACGCTGTTGAAGCAGTACAACATACCGCTTGAAACGAAGCCTTTTGCGCTGCACGGCATTTGGGGCGATCTGTGGGGAGCGGATCCGCAGCAGAAAGCGAAAGGTACCGCGGCGTCCGCGCAAGGAAGCGGCGGCACATCCGGCGGGAGCCGGGACGATGCGGGCGCAGGCAGCGGGACGGCCGATTCGGGAGCGGCGGCAGGGCAAAGTCCGGATGCGGGCGCCGGCGGCACGGGCAGCGGAGAAGCGGACGGGAGCAGCAATCAGGGGCCGCTGGCCGTCGACGCGTTCGGCGACCTGCCGGACGGCGCGCTGACCGATATCGGCGGCGGCTCGGGTACGAAAGCGAACAGCGGCAAGACGCCGGACAGCGGCGCAGCTGCGAACAATGGAACGGCGTCCGGCAGCGGGAGCGCAGATCCGGCTAATGGGGGCGAGACGCCGGACAGCGGCGCAGCAGCAGACAGCGGAAGCGTTTCCGACGAGGCTTCCAACGACGGGCTTGCGATGTCGACGCAGGATCTCAATAAGGCCAAAAGCGCCATGAGCGACGAGGACAAGCAGCAGCTGTTCGATGTGATGATGTCGAAGCTGCCTCCGGATGCCTGGCAGAAAATATCCGGCTGGATGGAGGACGGGCTGACCGACGATGAAATGACACAGGTGCAGCAGCTGATGGCGCAATATTTGGACCGGGACCAATACGACAAAATGATGTCAATTCTAAAAAAATATTAATGTCGAAAACAAGGCTGTTTGGTTGATCGTTTTTAAAGCGTTATGTTAAAGTATAATTCGTAGCTGGCGGCGTACAATTTTCGACGTCGCTTTTTGTCAAAACGAACGAAACTGAACGCGAAAAGGAGACGATCATGGCCGTTTTTAACGATAAGGGTCGGATCCGAGAGGTGTGGAATACGTTTCGGCGAACCTTTCGGCGTGTCCGGCCGGACAGCATGACTAGCCACACGGAACAGCCCCAGACAGCAAAACCCTCATTTCGGTTGACCCGGAAAAAACCGCTTGCGGCGGGCATTACAGCCTTGGTGCTGGCGGTAATCGCTGCTTTAAGCGGCACGCAATATGTCAAAGCGAATACGTTCGATATCGTTGAAGTATATAAAGACGGCAAATTGATCGGCGAGGTCGGTTCGCAGCAGCAGGTCGAGCAGCTGATCGACAGCAAGCAGGCCGAGCTAAAGGCCTCTCACCCCGATGTCAATATGGTGCTGGATACCGGCAAGATTACATATGGACGTAAAAGCGCTTACAAGGCCAAGCCCGATTCCGACTCGACGCTTAACAAGCTTGCAGGACTCTTAACCGCACATGCAACAGGCGTAGAGCTGAAGGTGAACGGCAAGGTGGTCGGGATCGTGAAGGATCAGGCGACGGCCGACAGCATTTTGCAGCGGGTGGAAAACAAATACGTCCCGCGGGAGACGGCCAAGAAGAACCTTGCGGTTACCACGCTCTCCTATACGGGAGAAGGATCGAACGCCAAGCAGGATGCGTCGAAGACGGAGCTGAAATCGGTAAAAATTGTCGATCAGGTAGGCACGGAAGAAACGAGTATCCAGCCCGGCCAGATCGCCGATCCGAACGAAGTTTATTTGAAGCTCGTGCAAGGAACGGTCAAGCCGACCAAATATACCGTCCAGGATGGCGACTGCATCGGCTGCATCGCCGAGAAATTCGATATTTCGCCGCAGGTCATCTATGAGCGCAACCCATGGATTCAGGACGATATGATCAAGGTCGGCGACGTGCTGGACCTGACGGTGCTGAAGCCGGAGGTGACCGTTCAGACGGTCGAGAACGTGACGGAGACGGAAACGGTTGATCCGCAAACGGTCATCCAGAAAAATTCCAATATGCGCGCTGGAGAGACGAAAGTAATCCGCGAGGGCAAAAGCGGCAAGAAGAAGGTCGTATACAAGCTGACGAAGCAGAACGGTTACCTGATGAGCGAAGAATTGCTCGGCGAGCAGGTGCTCGTTCCGTCCATACCCGCCATTGTGATGAAGGGGACGAAAGTGATTTTGGGCGAAGGAACGGGGCACTTCTCCTGGCCGGTGTCGGGAGCGCGGCTGACCAGCAGCTTCGGCAAACGCTGGGGCCGGCTGCACAAAGGCATCGATATGGTCGGCAACAAGAACATTAAGGCGGCAGACAACGGCGTCATCGAATTTGCCGGACAGAAAACCGGTTACGGCAACTGCGTCATTATCAATCATCGGAACGGTTACGAAACGCTTTATGGGCACATGAGCAAAATTCTCGTCAAGAAGGGGCAGACGGTCGAGAAAGGCGAACAAATCGGCATCATGGGCAATACGGGCCACTCGACGGGCACGCACCTGCATTTTGAAGTGCATAAGAACGGGGACTTGCAGAACCCGATTAAATATTTGTAGGTCGTATCGGGAAGCGCCGTCCGGCATTGCAGCCGGGCGGCGCTTTTTCGGTGCCCGGGAAGCCGTGCGATTGGAACTTTCCTTGGGACTAGCGGCCTTCCTATGGTAAAATAAAGGTGCGTATCCGCATGAGTTTAAAGCCGGAGCGAGGTTAGATTTCCGAACAGGCCGGCATTCGAAACAGGCTGGCTACAGCGACAGGCGGTGGTACGATGCACGGAAAAATTTTAGTGGTCGACGACGAACAGCCGATTGCAGATATTTTGAAATTCAACCTGGAAAAGGAAGGTTATCAGGTCATTTGCGCCTTTGACGGCGGGGAAGCGGTCCGTCTCGCTTTCGAGGAGAATCCGGACCTGATCCTGCTCGACCTGATGCTCCCGGTCAAGGACGGCATGGACGTGTGCCGCGAGGTGCGTTCACGCCTGCAGACGCCGATCATTATGCTGACGGCCAAAGATACGGAGCTCGACAAGGTGCTCGGCCTCGAGCTTGGCGCGGACGATTACGTCACCAAGCCCTTCAGTACCCGCGAGCTGCTCGCCCGGGTGAAGGCGCATTTGCGCCGGCGGAAGAACGACGCGCTGGCCGCGGCCAGGACCGGCGAATCGGCATCCGGCAGCGGAATGGCGGCCGATAACGGCTCGGATTCGAAGCAGGGTCTGCACATTTTCAACCTGTTTATCGATACGGACATGTATGTCGTCTATAAGGATAACGAGCCGCTCGATCTGACGCATCGCGAATACGAGCTTGTTTATTATTTGGCCCGGAACAGCGGCAAGGTGATGACGCGCGAGCATCTGCTGCAGGCGGTATGGGGCTTCGAATATTTCGGCGACGTGCGCACGGTCGACGTGACGATTCGCAGGCTGCGCGAGAAAATCGAGGACGACCCGAGCCGTCCGGAGTACATTTTGACCCGGCGGGGGCTTGGCTATATGATGCGCAACCCGAAATCCGGAGGCTTCGGCTACGGATGAACGACGGTATTCGATTTTTCCGGACGATTCAAGTGAAGCTGATCATCATCTATGTCCTGCTCATCCTGATCGCCATGCAGCTGATCGGCGTTTATTTCATCAGTACGGTGAAGACGTCGCTGACCGAATCGTTTACGAAAAACTTGAACGAGCAGGCCAACCTGCTGTCGGAAATCGCCGCCCGGACGCTTGCAAGCAAGCCGGCCGACGGCGAAGACGATAAAACGACCGAAGAGGACCTGAATGTGCTCGTCCGCAATTTGTTCAGTCTGAACCAGGCGGAAATTCAGGTGCTGGACGCGAGCGGGCGCGTTATGGCCACATCCCTTGCGTCGCATCAGTCCTATGTCGGCAAAAAGAACACGTCGCTTGCGGTCAGCCGGGCGCTGCAGGGGATCCGGGACAACGAGGAAGACGTCATCGACGAGGATAACGTCCGCAAAAAGATTATCGCCAAGCCGGTCATCTCCGGCCAGAAAACGGTCGGCGCCGTCTATTTGGTCGCCTCGATGAAGGATCTGTACAGTACGGTGGACCGGGTCAACCAGATTTTCGTGTCCGGCATGCTGATCGCGCTTGGCCTGACCGGCGTGCTCGGGATTTTGCTGGCGCATACGATCACGAATCCGATCAAGGCGCTGACCCGCCAGGCGGCGGCGGTCGCGGAGGGGCGGTTCGACCAGCGGGTGCCGGTGCTCGGCGACGACGAGATCGGCAGGCTCAGCCAGGTGTTTAACGACATGACCTCGCGGCTGCGCGACGCGCTGTTCTCCAACGAGGAGGAGAAGGAGAAGCTGGCCTCGATTCTCGCCAATATGAGCGACGGAGTCGTGGCGGCCGACGAACGCGGCATCGTCATGATTACGAACCGGCGCGCGCAGCAGATGCTCCGCCGGGACGAATGCGAAGGCTGCCGGCTGACCGACCTGTTCGGGATGGAGGGGAACCAGCTTTCGGCGCTGCTGCGGGGCCACGAGTCTTCGGTCGTGACGCATTATGTGCTGCCCGATGGCGACGAGGACGAGCTGCTGCGCGTCACATTTACCGCGATTCACCGGCGGGACCAGGGCATTGCCGGGGCGATCGCGGTGCTGCAGGACGTGACGGAGCAGGAGCGGCTCGACCAGTCGCGGCGCGAATTCGTAGCGAACGTCTCGCACGAACTGCGCACGCCGCTGACGACGATCAAGAGCTACGCGGAAGCGCTGGACGACGGCGCGATGGAAGAGAAGGAGCTGGCGCAGCGTTTTGTCGGCGTCATCCGCAACGAGACGGAACGGATGATCCGCCTCGTGACGGACCTGCTGCATCTGTCGCGGCTCGATTCGAATCAGGCGCCGCTTCGCCGGCAGCAGACGAGCGTCCCCGACATGCTCGAGGAGGTGGCCGACCGTTTCTCGTTCCAGCTGCGCAAGAAATCGATCCGCGCCACGGTACGGGTCGAGGACGGCATCAGCAGCGTATGGCTGGACCGCGATCAGATCGATCAGGTGCTGGACAATCTCGTTTCCAATGCGATCAAATATACGCTGGACGGCGGAAGGATCGAAATTGCCGCGCGCAAGCAGGAGCCGGCTTCGGTCGCCATCAGCGTCAAAGATACCGGAATCGGCATTCCGAAGAAGGATTTGGGGCGGATATTCGACCGGTTCTACCGGGTGGACAAAGCGCGTTCCCGCAACATGGGCGGCACGGGGCTCGGCCTGTCTATTGCCCGGGAAATTGTGAAGGCGCACGGCGGCTCGATCGCGCTCGACTCCGAGCTGAACGAGGGGACGACGGTTACCGTCGTGCTGCCGAACCTCCTGGCGGGAGGCGAAAGCGCATGATCGAGAAAACAAAGACGTGGCTGCTCGCCGCGCTTGTCCTGATCAGCCTGCTGCAGAGCTATTTTCTCGCCTACAGCATGCCAGGGCTCGGCGTGACCGTGTCGCCGCAGCAAAGTTATTTGAAAACCGAGCCGATGGGCACCGAGCAGCAGGTCGAGAACGTTATTTTTCCCGAGGATATGGTGCTGCATATGGGAAAAAGCAAGCATACGATGCTGTATCCGGGGACGAATTTCTATAATCGGATCTACGAGAAGCTGCAGAGCCGTGAGTTCAAAGGATTCGAGCAAAGCCGGACGGCCGCGGTCAATTGGAACGAGGTGCGGGACAACGACCAGGGGCTTGAGCTGCGTTTCGGAGGCGGCGTCCCGGTCGAGCTGCTGAGCAAAACGCTCAAAATCGAAGGCGACACGCAGTTTATGAACGATACGATCAGCCGGATCTGGATTTTCAAGAACGGGGATCCGGGCGTTGTGCGGACGTATTTCTTCAGCGGTGACGGCACTACGGTGTACGAATCGCTGCGAGCCGACTTGACCGCGCAGGATCTGCAAACCTACATCGGTTACGGGGAATATCAGACGCCTTATGAAGCGATCGGCCAGAACCTCTATGTGCCTGCCGCTCCGATCCAGAGCGTCCGGACGCTGCTGCCTTACGAGCTGTACACGCCCGAGCAGATGCAGCGCAACCTGTTTTTCGATCCGGGCGTGACGCGGGCGATCAGCGACCGGAGCGGGTCGCAAATTTATACGGACGGCAAAAAAGGGCTGCAGGTGGAGCAAAACGGCAAATGGATCAGCTACACCGACCCGGTCGCCGGCCAGGGTATCGAGGACAAGGAAAGCGATAACGTCTACACGTCCATCTCGTTCATTAACGAGCACGGCGGATGGGATGGGCTCCACCGGCTGAAGCCGGTGGAGCAGCTGGACGATGGCCAGGCCATCCGCTATCAGCAGTATTACAGCACGCAGTTTTACGGTGCGTTTCCGATCATTGCGGAGTCGCCGTTTCTATTCGGTGAAATCCGGCTGCGATTGCAGCAGGGTGTCGTATCGGAATACGAGCGCACGCTCATTACGCTCGGGAAGAAGCCGGAGTCGAAGCAGGAGGTGTGGCTGCCGGGAGGCAAGCGGCTCGAGAACGCACTGGCGAGCTATGCGCGCCGCAGCGAGGTGCAGTCGATTTTCCCGGCGCTGCGCGCGATGCCGGTCGACGACGGCAAGCTCCGGCTCGAGCCGGTATGGGCCGTCCGGCTGAGCGACGGCACGCAGGATGTGCTGGCGGAGGCGATGCCGGCCGGCTACAAGCCGAGCGCGGCCGAGCTCTCCGCCGGCAGCGGCTCGGGCTCGGCGGGCGAAGGCGCCGCCAAGGCGAACGGCCCGGCCGGAGCCGGCAGCACCGCGCAGTCCGGCGGCAAGGCCGGCTCGCCTCCCGCCGGCTAGGAGCAGGGCGGCTGACCGGCTCAAGGACGTGCAGCGGTGCCCGGAGCCGACCGGCGGCCCGGACGAGCGTGCTGCGCCCGGGCCAAGCGGGGAGCGCCCGCAGCGGGAAAGGCCGTATGGGCCGGCGAAGCAGGGCAGCCGGTCGGCTATGCCTCCGGCCCGCGGCTCCAGCGGGCCGGGTTCCCTGGAGTGCCGGGCAGTGCCGCCCGCGAGCAGCTCCGGCTCAAGGTCCGGCAGCGGTGCCCGGAGCCGACCGGCGGCCCGGACCTGCGGTGCTGCGCCCGGGCCAAGCGGGGCGCGCCCGCAGCGAGAAAGGCCGCTTGGCCCGACGCAGCAGGGCAGTCTGTCGGCCAAGCCTCCGGCCCGTGGCTCCGACACTCTAGGGAACCCGGCAGTTTTCCGGCAAATCAAGCAATCGACCTTGCGCGGAGGTGAAAGACGGATGGACTGGAGCAGGGCGAAGAGCGTCCTGATCATCGCATTTTTGCTGCTGAATGTCGTGCTCGGTTACCAGCTCTGGTCCAATATCCGGGAAGGACTCAGCGCAAGCGGCGATGTCAGCGACATGCCGCCGGAAACGCTCGCCATTATGCAGAAGAAGAATATTCGGCTCGACACAAGCATCCCGCTCGAAACGCCGGACCTGCGCGATTTGACGTACCGGGTGACGGACAGGCTGGGCGCCGCGCAGCGGATCGAGCTGAAGCAGCCGGTCGACAGTAAAATCGTGTTTAACGGCGAGCTGCAGCATGAGCTCGGGAGCATCATTCCGAATCTGGATCAATATTCGTTCGTCGATACGAACTGGGGCGGCGAATTTATCCTGTACCGGAAGGCCGGCTCGCTGCCGATTTTCGACGCGAAGCTGGAGCTGTACTATAACGGCAATCAGAAAATAACGGCGTATCGCCAGGATCAGATCGAGCTCGTCTCCACGGAGGAGGGCCCGAAGCAGACGGTGCTGTCGGCGACGAAGGCGGTCACCCGCCTGATCGAAAATTATTTGCCGGACGGTGCGGTCATTCGCGAAATCAAGCTCGGCTATCAGGGCCAGATTTTCAGCAATTCGGAAACACAGGTGGCGGCCCCGTCATGGCGGGTGCTGCTGGAGGACGGCGCGGTGTATTATGTCAATGCGATCAGCGCCGAGGTTGTGAAGGATAAAGAATCCGTTTCATGAGGAGCAGGGGAAAAGGCGGTTTTGGGGAAATGAGCATACGGTTTACGGTGCTGGCAAGCGGATCGACCGGCAATGCGACGATCGTGCAATGCGACGACGCGACGGTGCTGATTGACGCCGGCTTAAGCGTGAAAAAAATCGAATCGCTCATGCAGGAACGGGGCGTGGCCGGCCATCATCTGGATGCCATCCTCGTCACGCACGAGCATTCGGATCATATCAAAGGACTCGGCGCGTTCGCCCGCAAGTTCGAACTGCCGGTCTACGCCAACGAGGCGACATGGGAAGCGATGGAGCGCCATGTCGGGCAAATGCCGGAAGAGAAGCGGGTCGTGATCGAAACCGGCGAGACGGTCGCGTTCGGTTCGATGCGGACGACGTCGTACGCGATATCGCATGACGCGGCGGAGCCCGTCGGCTATATTTTCGAGGACGGGGACGTGAAGCTGAGCCTGGCGACCGACCTCGGCTATGTCAGCGACAAGGTGCGGCTCGCGATCGAGGACTCGGACGTGCTCGTGCTGGAGTCGAATCACGATGTGGACATGCTGCGGATGGGACGTTACCCGTGGAACATCAAGCGGCGCATTTTGAGCGACATCGGGCATTTATCGAACGAAGCGGCGGGAGAGGCGCTCTGCCAGCTGCTCACCGACCGGACGAAACGCGTCTATCTGGCGCATTTGAGCCTGGACCACAATTTGATGGACTTAGCGAAGCTGACCGTGAATACCATTTTAGAAAGCAACGGTTTCTTTTTCCGGAAGGACGAGTATCCGCTGCGGGATACATACCACGACCGGCCTACGCCATGGGATGAAGTGAAGCGGAAATAAGACCGTTCAGCTCCCGTTCCAGGGATTCGGCTTTCCGCTCGAGCTCCTCGCGGGTAAGCAGCCCTTTGTCGATAAGCAGCTCGGTGACGGCGCTGACGGCCAGCAGGACGCGGTAATGGTCTTCTTTCAAATCGGCGAGCTTGGCTGCGAGGTGGACGCCTTCGACGAGGGATGATGGTTTGCGCGGCATGATTCGTTCGCTCCTTTATACGTGTAATGGTGGATAAAACTTCCTCTTGCTACTGTCGGCTGCACATGTGATTCTATTAACTATTGTAGACTTTTCGTCCGATACTATTCCTAGATTCGTAAAAAATGGTCTTGATGCCCTCCGCGCATCGAGAGGAGCGATATCGATGAGCTTATTCGACGACGATTTTTACTCCACGCGCGTATCCCGCCGGGCCCGGCAGGAAAGCCGCGGGGAGAAGTCTTTTTCCTTCGGGAAAAGCCCGTCCGCCGGCAGCTGGTCCAATGTTCGTATTGCCATGACGTCGTCGATCATAAGCTCGCTGGCTGCGGTGCTGCTGTTCGGGCTAATCGTGGGCTTCCACAGGGATGGAGGCTCGGTTGCGGCCGGCTCCAGCGTAGCCGCGGTGAAAACGTCCGATCCGCTGGACCGGACGATTCAGGCGGCAGCCAAGGTACGTCCCGCTGTTGTGAGCATTATTAACGAGCAGCCGCTGCCGAAGGGCGCCGCAGGCGGAACGGACGACGGCGGCCCGCAGATCGACGACGGAACAGGCCTGGAGGAAGCGGCGCTCGGTTCTGGATTTATTTTCGAGAAGGTGAAAGGGAAGGCCCATATTATTACGAACAACCACGTCGTGGAAGACGCGGAGGCGGTCAAGGTCGTCCTCTCGGACGGGGAGACGCGCGACGCGAAGGTGCTCGGCAAGGACGAGATCTCGGATCTCGCCGTGCTCGAGATCGACGGCAAAGGCATCGACACGACCGCGGAAATCGGCGATTCCGATGCGCTTCAAGCCGGACAGGTCGTCATGGCGATCGGCAACCCGCTGGGCCTCAGCGACTCGCTGACGATGGGGATCGTGAGCAAAACGAAACGGATTATTCCCGTCTCGCTCAACCAGGACGGCAATTACGACTGGGAGCAGGAGGTCATCCAGGTTGACGCTTCAATCAATCAGGGCAACAGTGGCGGGCCGCTGATCAATCTGGACGGCAAGGTGGTCGGCATCAACAGCATGAAGGTGGCCGATTTCGGCGTCGAAGGCGTCGGCTTCGCGATTCCGACCCATTCGGCGATGCCGGTGGTGAAGAGCCTGCTGGAATACGGGAAAGTCAAACGCCCTTATTTGGGCGTCTATACGATGGATTTGGAGCAGTATTTTGCCCAGGCGCAGCCGGGGGGCGGCCATGCCGGCCCGGGCGGTTTCGATGGCTCGGAAGGCTCGGATGGAGACGGCTCGACTTCCGGCTCGGACGACGGGATTGGCGGGGACGGCTTAAATGGCGGCCCATCCGCTGGCACGGCGGATAACGGCGGCGAGCTGAAGCTGCCGCAGAAGGGCGACCTGAAGCTGCCGGCGAGCGTGAAGCAGGGCGTCATCGTGCTGCAGGCGGTCGGGCCGGCCGCGGAGGCGGGGCTGCAGTTCAACGACGTCATCGTCAAGCTGGATAAGCAGCCGATCGGCAGCACGCTTGAACTTCGCAAATATTTGTACGCCCGGAAATCGATCGGCGACGACATCAATGTCACCTTTTACCGGGATGGGAAGCTGCAGTCGGTGACGTTTAAGCTGACTGAGAATCAGGAAGACTAGCAGAATAGGGAGCGATTGGGATCAGCTCTTGGCGGCTCCGCGGCGGGCGGCGGCCTGCAGCTGGTCCTTTCGTGCGTGTACGGGATGAACGAAACGGATCCGACACGATTCGTCGGTTTGCAGATGGCGGGATAGAGGAGCCGAAAAATACGAGGATTTTGGGGGACAAGCGATTCATGTATTGCGTATGTAAGAAGCATGTGGAGCTGGCGATCGATAAGTTTGTCGACGAATACGAGGATGCGCCGGATCTGGTAGATTTGACGTCGACGACGTTCACGGCGTGGGAAGCGCCCGCGACGTGCGACCTATGCGGCGAGGCCGCAGCGGTTTTGGTGGTGTAGCGCGATGCAGATCCAGATTGCGGCGGTCGGCAAGCTGAAGGAAAAATATTTGGCGCAGGGCATCGCGGAATACGCGAAGCGGCTCGGGCCGTACGTGAAGCTCACGCTCACGGAGGTGCCGGACGAGAAAGCGCCGGAGACGATGAGCGCGGCGGAGGAAGCCTCCGTCCGCGAGCGCGAGGGCGAGCGGCTGCTCGCGCAATTGAAGCCGGAAGCGCATGTGATCGCGCTTGCGCTGGACGGGGAGCTGTGGTCGTCCGAGGACCTGGCGGCCGCGCTCGATCGATTAGCCACGTATGGGCACAGCCACGTGGCTTTTGTCATTGGCGGGAGCACGGGCCTCGCTCCCGCCGTGCTGTCCCGCGCCCAGCAGAAGCTAAGCTTCGGGCGCATGACCTTGCCGCACCAGCTGATGCGGCTGGTGCTGATCGAGCAGGTGTACCGGGCGGTGAAGATTAATCGGGGGGAACCGTATCACAAGTAGGGCGAAATTTGATTAGTCATAAGAGCGAGCATGATCACCCGGCATCTTTGACAAAGACCATCATATTCCAGTAGAATTTTAAAAGCCTCAACTGTATCTGCCAAGCGATAGTAAACTGATGTACCAAGCGGAGTCCAAATCCGTTAGTTTTCTGAAGCTGAAGGGTACACGCGAGGTTTTTCTAATTGTGGCGAAAAGGGAAAGGTTTCATGTATTCAGAATGGATTATTACTATCGGTGAGACCGGTGAAGAAAAGATTGTTTGGGGAGAAGAATCTAAGGTTGATGAGTATAAGAAAGAGAATCTTGAGAATGGAGATTTCGGAGGAGGATTTACAGGTAGAACTCTCGGAGAAATTGAAGCAATCGTTTATGGATTAAAGAAGAATCATCCTAATGCAGTAGAGATATCGTTGTAATTAAGAGTTGCGTAAGTCTTTGCGTATATTGTGAGATTAAGAGGTTGCTTCAGCATTGGGGTTTTTCCGGACAAAGGAAAAGCCCCTTTCGCTGTTGGTTCAGTGGATTGCACTGTGCTTAAAAAATGCTTCTCGGTCCCCTCATTGAAGTCAAGTTCGATGCTGTTGATTTGACTCAACAAAAAAGAACATATATTTGTATTGTGTAACGCAACACAATACAGTACTATGGATATAGAATGATAACTAATTAGCACATCCGGTGCTGCATAGGGAGGAATGAAGAGTGGACAACAAATTTAATGATGAGAGGAAAATAGGTGCCTATATCCGAGAAAAAGTCATTCCAAAGGGCATGTCTGTTAAAGATGCAGCTAATTTGCTGGGGGTAGGACGCCCGGCTCTTTCTAACCTTCTTAATGGACATGCCGCACTCTCGCCCGACATGGCTACGCGCATTGAGCGGGCGTTTGGAACTAGCGCACGTGAGTTGACGGATATGCAGGCGGCTTACGATGCTAAGCTTGCTCAAGAGAAAGGAGTGGCGGCTACCACAAAGACCTATATACCTCCTTTCATGCAGTTTAAAGCCAATGATATTGAACAGTGGGCATCTACGATTAAAGCTCGTACCCGTCTCGCCGTTTTCCTGAGAACATTGGTTAATTCTACGGGGCTGAATATCAGGAAGATTGATTTTCCCGGAAATGATGATGCCGAACGCCCGGGTTGGGATGGATTCTTAGAGGCTGAGGAGGGAACACCATGGGTACCTGCTGGTAAGTCTGGGTGGGAGTTCGGTACCAATGATGATCCAAAGCAAAAGGCGGATAATGACTACAACAAGAGTATTGGTCAGACTACATCCGAGGAGCGATCTGAGATCACTTTCGTTTTTGTTACACCAAGGCGATGGGCTGGAAAGGCAGTTTGGCGGAAGGAACGCTTGGCTGAGAAGAAATGGAAGGATGTTCTTGTCTTTGACTCCAGTGATCTCGAACAATGGCTTGAGCAATCGATTTCCGGTCAAGCATGGCTTGCGAATGAACTGTCGGTTCCGTCGCTTGGTGTAATGTCGCTTGATGAGAGTTGGAAGCAATGGGTTGCTGATACTGAACCAACGCTTTCGAAGGCTCTTTTTGAAGAAGCTGTGAAGAACGCTAAAACTACCGGAACCGTATTGAAGAAGTTAACTAAGTCAGAACCCGTAATTATTTGTAGTGATTCAACGGAAGAGGCATTGGCGTTTCTAAACTGTTTATTTTCACCCGATGATCCTGACCTCTCGCAGTTCCGTGATCGAGTAGCGGTATTCACGCAGACAGGAGCATTATCAAAGTTGGCGGCAAAGCCCTCGGATTTCATCGCGGTGATAACGAGGCGAGATGTGGAACGAGAATTTGCACAATATAAGAAAGATCTACGATCCATCATCATCTACCCACGCAATTCGACAAATGCCGATGCTGACATTTTCCTTGAACCTCTCAGTTATGAGTCTTTTCGTACGGCATTGGAGACAATGGGCTGCAATAGAGATGAAATTGATAAGTTAGGTCGCGAATCAGGGCGATCACTAACTGTTTTAAGGCGTCGACTTTCCAAGCTGGAAGCGATTCGGACACCTGAATGGGCGTCGGATACGAAAATCACAGCAATACTCTCGGGTTTCCTTTTGGCCGGGGTGTGGGACGCCAGTAACGAGTCGGACAAAGCTGTTCTTTCGCTTCTTGCGAATGATATTGAGTACGATCAACTAGAAAACAAACTTGCGGATTTATTGCTCTTAAGTGATAGTCCAGTTTGGTCTATTGGTCATATGCGTGGATTAGTTTCGAAGATTGACGCCCTCTATGCGATCAACAAGAGATTGGTTTGGAGAGATATTAAACGCTTTTTGGATTTGGCGGAACAAATTCTCTCCGAGGATGACCCATCATTGGACCTTCCGGAAGAACAGCAGTGGGCTGCTGGCATCTACGGTAAGACGAGAGAAATATCTTCAGCTCTTCGAAAAGGGATTAGTGAATCCCTGGTTCTCCTCGCGGTGTATGGCAATTCTCTGTTCCGAGATCGACTGGGACATGATATTGAGATAAAGATTGGGCAGATCATAAAGTCGCTTTTGACCCCTCTGACAACACGCAAGTTGGAGGCTCAATCAAATGACTTACCGGTGTATGCAGAAGCTGCGCCAGAGATCTTTCTCCAGATACTTGAAGAGGATTTGAATTCTAGCCAGCCACAGTCTCTTGGCCTCATGAGGTCTGTTCAATCAGGACTTTTTGGGCGCAATCCAAGAACCGGGTTACTCTGGGCTTTAGAGAGTATTGCTTGGTCACCTGAGTATCTTATTAGGACGGTCCGTATTCTCGCTGAACTTGCTCAACCGGTAATTAACGATAATTGGGTGAATAAACCGATCGAAAGCCTTAGCGCCATTTTTCGTTTTTGGATGCCGCAAACTACAGCGCCGCTAAAAGCTCGAATTGCAGTACTTGAATACTTAGTTAGGAAATACCCTAATATTACGTGGTCTCTTTGTTTTGAGCAGTTTAACGCGCACTCAAAAGTTGGTACTTACAGTTATAAGCCCCGTTGGCGAACTGGTGCTCACGGTGCCGGTGATCCGGTGGGGGGAGAAGAACGACAGGAATTTCGCTTAAAGGCACTCGAAATGGCATTGGACTGGAGATGGCATACAGCCGATACGCTCGGAGATCTTGTTTCTTGCATTGAGCAGCACCTCCCAGAGGAATTTGAAGATCGCATCTGGGAACTCATTGAGACCTGGAATCACACAGCAACTGATAGAGAGAGGGCCATTCTCCGGGAGAAAGTCCGTACTAGCGTCTTCACACGTCGTGCCAGGAAGAACAAAAATAAATCGCTTGAGCCTGATTCTCGTGCACATAAAATATATCTTCTTTTGAAACCAAGTGATATTGTCATACGGCACGAGTGGTTATTTAAGAAGCAGTGGGTCGAAGAATCCTATGATGAACTGGAAGAGGAGGTACCCGACTATAAGGCACGTTCTGCAAAGATCGAGGCTTTGAGGCGTAACGCTCTTACTGCGATAATGTCTGAACGAGGACTTGAAGGGGTACTCGATCTCGCATCTCGTGGAGAATGTGCAAACCTTATAGGAGGGCTGCTTTCTACCATTCTTGTTGAACATCATGAAGTGCTTAAACTCGGAGCGGATATTCTCGCACTAGGGCCATTGGCAGACTCACAGGTGCGTCAATCTGTAATTTCAGGGTTGTTGCATGGATTGGTGTATGGGGATAAGGCCGATCTGATTATACGATTAATCAAAGATCGGGAGATGTCTGAAATCCTGTCCCTGCTATTACAGGCACCATTCACTAGGGTCATCTGGGACATTGTTGAGACACTGGATACTGCCGCTCAAGGAAGCTACTGGAAAGCAGTTATTCCCAACTTTTCAAGAGACGAGGAACTTGGACACTTACAATATGCCATTGACCATCTCATTGGTGTGAACCGTCCTAGAGCAGCTTTTATACATGTCCAATACGACTTGGCAGCAATTCCTCCGAAGCTTTTGTTTAAAATGATAACAGCCATAGCCACCAATTCCGATGAGTCTCCGGGAACTTACCAACTTGATCGTTATCATATTGCTGAAGGGTTTAAATTACTAACAGAAAGTGGAGAGATTCCTGTTGATCAAATGGCAGGATTGGAGTTCCAATTTATTGAAGTTCTCTCAGGGGAAGAGACTGGGATTCCTAATCTCGAAAAGCACATTGAGGCGCATCCCGAACTTTTTGTTCAAGCTGTGGCGATGGCGTACAAGCGAACTGATGGTGGAGAGGACCCGAAAGAATTACGTGCACCAAACCAGCAGGTTCAGGAGCAGCGTGCTATAGCAGCATATAACCTTCTGGATAAACTTTCAGCAATCCCAGGCCATGATAAGCAAGGCGAACTGGACCACGAAGAAATAGAAAATTGGGTTCGAAGAGTTCGTGAACTGGCAGAAGAACTATCTCGCAGAGATATATGCGATATTTGTCTCGGTAAGCTATTCTCTAATGCTCCAATCGGTAAGGATGGCATCTGGCCATATGAGCCTGTTCGTGAGGCAATTGAGCAGATCGCGACGGATAAATTTTCAAGCGGTGTATGTACGGGTCTTTACAATGCCCGTGGTGTACAATGGCGTGGTGAAGGCGGGGATGAAGAGAGACAATTAGCTGAAAAGCACGACAACTGGGCTAAATCATTGGAATTCAGCTACCCTCGAGTCTCTGAGATTCATAGACAGATGGGTAAATCTTATCGGCGTGATGCGATGCGGGAGGATAATGAGGCTGAGGTGAGGAGACGTTTGCTGGATTAGGTCGGGAATGCGAGGTTCTGTGCACAGAGTTGTTATCTGGACGAGAGTTCATTAACAACTCTGAGCACAGAAAGCTTTCAACAAATGAGGACTTCCATTATTACGGTGCCCTCAATTTATAGACTTTGGGATGATAAGTAGAGACTTATCACAAATGAGGTGAAATGTTCTTGTTTCTAGGATCATTGTGTGGTTTTATAAAAAGTCCTTCTTAATTTTATAAAAGGTAGTTGTCATATTGCACCAGTATGGTATAATCAACTTAACCGTTGGAAGGCATGGGTAGTGCCTGAATCCAAATATTCCATTTGCGGGATTAAGAATGGTATATCCATTCTTTTTTTTGTTTGAAGGAGGAAAACATAACTTTTATGGAACTTCCGTTGAGTATTGATGATCAAATTTCATTAATGAAAAAATATGTTGTATTCATAAAAAAAGGTAGAATTAAAAATAAACTCCTTGATTCTGGATATTTTAGACTAAGTAGATATGGAAAATATCTACTCTCGTTCACATCTGTTTTAAGAACTAAACCTAACCAAGAGCTCCTATTCGGAATCTACAAATTTGATGTTGAGCTAAGAAAATTATTCTTTACATATACCCAAAATGCAGAGATTCAATTTAAAAGTCATTTATCCAATGCAATATCTCTAAAAACGAACGATTCAAATTTTTATTTGGATGACCAGTATTATACAAAGTCACGTGGTGAACGCGATAGACAAAAAAGAAATCTCCACATTAGGAATTATCCAAAATTCAAAAAGGCTATTGTGGACACTGAAAAGAACCTAAGAACTAATGTCAATAAATATCCTGAATTCACCAAATATAGACGTGGAGGTTCTCGTTATACCAAGAAGATACCTTGTTGGGCTGCATTTTCTTATTTTGAGTTCGGTACAATAACAAATATATATGCGTATCTAAGAGGGGATTTAAGAAAAGAAGTGCTCATATATGGGTATTCGAGAACTAGATATGGGAAAGAAATAACTAAGGAAATGGATACATGGCTAGATGCGATTAGAAATCTTAGAAATGTATGTGCCCATCATAATAAACTAGTAGGTAAAACATCATCAATTGTACTGATAGACAGTGAAGATAATTCTGCTGTGTTACCTAGCTCAACCGACTTATTCTCAAGGGTGTACGCATTAAAAAAAGTCCTGAGTGATAGTGATGGTATAAGTCTACAAAAAGATTTAAAGAAATTAGTTACGGCTTCAAAAATTGATATTTATAAATTGAATATTCTCCCTTCAAACTGGGAGCAACTATATGGACGAATAAAAAAGTTATAAATACATATACTGTAGAAATACCGCGGGAAGGCAAGGGTAATGCCCGAATCCAAATATTCCATTTGCGGGGGGGAGCAAAACACTGGTTTTGCTCCTTTTATTTTTCTGTAAATTAATAAGAAGAATATTCGCCTCCAAGATGATACGCTGAACCTTATCATAAGTGAGGCTAAATTTTTGGACATTAACCACTTTAAGGGAGCGAAAATTTTGCTCCGATCGGCAAGGGGCAGGGACATGAAGAAGATATTATTTTAAAGGTAACTTCTTTATATTGTGAACCATAGTTATATGACTCGTGGATCTCTTACATTGAAGAACTGAGAAAAAAACGAAAAAGAACCGGTCCTTTACCGGAAAGTTCAGTACCAGTAAACTCTGATATTATAAAATCTCATTCTGAATATATAAAAAGAAAACAAATTATGTTAAAAGGATTAGCCTAAAAAAAAGTAAAAGATCCGATAAACCACTGTTTTTCCTTGATCTCAAGGGGCTGTCCCATAAGGTCTAATTCTGGATCTTAGGGATTAGCCCCGTATTATGTAAGCCGCGAAGCAGGAAGCGCCGGAAACCCCGGTTGTTCTTCATTTGACCAAACACACTTTCCATTTCAATCATCCATCGGGGCCGCCTGCAGTTTCTCTTCGAGCTTCCGCACGGCCTTTTCCAATTGCCCACTCGTGACTTCGCCTCGTTTACCCAGCTCGAGCAGATCGTGGCCTTACTGTTCGGGCTCTTCTTGACGCTCGGCTTCTTCATCAGAATGATACGGAGAACTGTATCACAACTAAGAATAGGGGAATTTTTATCAGAGTAAGTAGAGATTTATGGTAAGGTATTTCCATGTTAGGAAGCAAAGGAAGTTTAAAGTGGGGGATGGATAATGGCAAATCGGACTGGAACCTATGTCGCTTTTGATGGTTTAGGAGAGGCAGACCCTACAAAGTCTGACTTCAAATACTATGCTACTCTACAAGCTTGGAGTGCGAGCAAAAACATCCAGTTTTCGCTGATTAATTGTCACGAGAAAACGTATGCCGTACGTGATACAAGTAAACGGGCAACATTGTATGCACGTATTCAGGAACGGCTTAGAGCATCGAAAAACATGCTCGTAATCCTTACGAGTAAAACTCGTTATACCGGAAGCGTGTTATCTTATGAGATCGAGCAGGCCATAGACACGTACAAAATTCCGCTTATTATCGCTTGCCCTGAATTCTCATCAATTTTGTATGTGGACAGCCACAGTGAAATTTGGCCAAAGGTACTTAAAGACTGTATAAATGATACCGGTATAGAAGCAATCCATATTCCCTTCGCTAAAGTGTGTATTTTGGATGCTATCACTCGTTTTTATGTGAACGGAGAGCATCTTAGCAGTGGTAAGAGTTATTACAATCTTGAAACACAAACTAAATGGGGCTTGATTCAATAATGGAGAAGATGCGAATGAATGTCCCTTTGTTCGATAAAAAGATAATACATACTTTCTACGGTTTTCTGAGTGTGATAAGCGTCATCACCTCTATTGTGTTCCTATTTGTTGAAATAGACCCTAAAAGCAAGATGGGCATTGGTGGGGGAACTCTGGCATTTCTGGTTCTTGTCTACACTGCAATTTGGATTCATGCCAACATGCGTCGAAGCATCAAACTAACGATTAACACCTCAGAGATTGAGGTGAAATTCGGTGATATATTTTCTGAGAAGGCTGATTTTAAAGCGATCGCTTTTAATGAATATTTCGATACGCTAGTAGACGAGAAAGTTATCTCAAGCAGTTCACTCAACGGAATATATATTAAGAAATTTTATCAGGGAAATACCTCTGTTCTAGATAACATCATTTCTTCTGACCCCCACTTGCCAGAAATGATCGTCTGTGAAAATGCGGGTAGAACTGTCGGGAAGAAGACTAAATATAGGCTTGGAACAATTTGCATGGTAGACGATTATCTCCTTACGGCGTTGTCACGTTTCGATGATAATAACAAAGCATATCTCGAGATGAACGACTATATTAACTGCCTGTTGAACTTCTGGAATGAGATAGACAGAGTCTATGCTGGGAGAACAGTTGCCTTGCCAGTTTTGGGATCTGGGATAACTCGCTTCAGAGGATACGAAAATATACTGGATCAAGAATTGCTTGAACTAATTATATTGACATTTAAAGTGAGCCGTATAAAATTTGCGTACCCTTCTAAGGTGAAAATCATTGTTTGGCAGAAAAAACAAGAAAAGATAAATCTGTTCGCGCTGAAGGATTTAGAATCGTGAATAGCACGTACCTGGTTAAATTGTAATGAACAGCTTCAGATTTAGAAAAGGGTTTTCTGATCAAAGGAAGTCCCTTCTACCTTTGATTCAGCGGTAAAGGTGCGTCGTCATAATAACACAACTTGATTTAGATCTAGATTGTGTCTGTCTGGTCATTCAAATGATGGTGATTTGTACGTACATCATGAGCGGAATGTGATCGCAATAGGATTCACAAGTTAAGTAATTAGTGATTTGTGAAAACAATGGAGGTTCCAAGTGGAGGCACTTCAGAATGTTTTTAATAATAGGGAGATTGCATTTGGCATTTGGATTATCATAGCAATAATAATCGGTCTCTTCACAAAAGCGGGGAGAAAGTTTTTAATAACTGTTTTGCCGATTATCTTCAGCCGCAAATTCGTTTTGTTTTATATAATCTTTCTTAGCTTCTTTTCTCTGACCGTTCTCTATCTCTTTTATAGTAAATTCTGGGATTTATATCTACTGAAGGATACTATATTTTGGGTAATATTTTTCGAAATTCCATTATTCGTAAAGTCAATAGATACAGCAAAAGATGGACGATTTTTTGCAAAACTGATTAAAGACAATCTTGCACTTATCGTAATAATCGAATTTATACTGAATAATTGGACATTTGATTTGGTAGTTGAGTTGGCAATTATTCCCATTACACTTCTTCTTGGAGGTCTTCTTGCATTTGCATCGAGAGAAGAAAAAACAGTGAGTGTTAAAAAAATCATAAATGGATTATTAGTTGTCTTTGGAATTGTAGTAATACTATTTACTGCGAGCAATTTGATACAAAGACCTGAAGAGTTACTAAATATAGATACTTTGAAAGAGTTTACGCTACCAATTATATTATTGTTTATGAATCTCCCAGTGGTATATGGGCTGGCCTTATATAATACATATGAACAAGTGTTTATTAGGGTAAAAGGTGAACCGAAAGAACAACAAAAAATGAAACGACTACTCTTTCAATTCGCTGGAATTAATTTGACGAGGGTAAGCTCAATAAGAAACAGTTTAATACGTACTATAACTATTAGCAGAACCGCCGAAGATTTAAAGCGCCATTTGGGTGAATTTGAGCAGTATTTGAACACCCGTATAGGAGATAATTATATGAAAAGATCGCGATTTTACATTCTATCTTGTATCCTAATGATTATTATCTGTCTAGCAGGTATTGTTGCATGTAATTCTAAAGTGGGTTTGAGAGACTTATTGACATTTAATTTTGTGTTGGATATACCGAAAATGAAGGAGATAGTCACAAATGTGTTATCAACAGGACTAGCTGGTTCAATATGCTTAATAATTTATTTCATTGGGTTTCGAAGAAGAAAGTATGAAGAGATTTCTCAAATTAAAAAGTTCGCTTTACACGATTTGCTGGTATTGGTTAGGTACCAAAGTAAGACGTTACAAGAGTTTCCACCAATTGAAGATCCTAAAAGGCTATTTATACAATACATAACTATCGCAAATGACATAAATAGAGAATGTAATAAGGCTGTTGTTTCATATGACAACTTATTTACTTATTGGGAACTTGAAGCCCTTAAGCGATTACAGACATACACGGTTTCATTAATATCAACAATTGGAATTGACAATATTGACAGTTACAATGCAGAGGATTTTGCGAAATTTTTCAACGAGAAAAAAAAGAGTGCAATTCAAAATGAAAAGATAAACATTTTCATTGACGACACTGAAAGAGGCATTAAGAAGTATTCAGAACAGATTGAACATTGCATGGAACAATTCAAAGACTGTATTTAGTATTTGCTAAACTCACCGAAGGAGAGTAACAATCATCAAATTGGCCATGGGAATTTAAGAGGGAGGACACAGTGGATTTTGGCTTCTACATATAAAAATCAGAGGTAGACTCTTAATCTAATTTTCCGTACTAACTCTTTTAGGTTTACTGCAATAGATCCCCTCTAATTTCGCGGTGATCCTTACCACAAATAAGAGTCTCAAACCTCATTCCCTGATTTTAACCAGCTAACATACTCGAAGATCCCTTTCTCGACGTCGTATTCGGGCTCGTACGCTATCTCCTGGCGGATCCTTGCGATGTCGAGAAACATGTCTAAGCAAGGCCCTTCGGGGAGTTCTAACTTAGCGCCGGGAATCACGCTCTTGATTGCCGCCACGAACTCCTGATTCTTAACAATTCTTCCAGAGCCGATATTATAGGTGTTGTGGTTCAATTTGTCCGCTACCTGAAGCTGTGCGATAGCTTGGGCGCAATCCTTCACATAACACATATCATAGGCATCCAAAACTTGGCCTGAAAATGTAGGTTGCAGCCCTCCTACCGCAGCATGCACAAGCTGGGAGGCGACGACCAGATTTGCTGCGGACTTTTGCAAAGGACCCCAGGCTCCTGAGATCCGTAGATTCACGATTTCAAAGCCTAAGCGCCCCGCGATATAAGTCGCAATCAACTCGGAGCTCTTCTTGAAAGTCGTGAACGGATTGTCTGCAGTCATAGTCAGCGGCATATCCTCTTGAAAAGGACATTCTCCTACGCCCATGTAGACACCAATTGCGCTTGCGAAGCTGACGCGGGTGACTCCCCATTTGTGAGCCGCTTGAAGAACGCTCTGCAGGCTATCCGTGTTCGCGCGGAAGTAATCGAACGGATCGCTCATTCCTGAGCCAGTCATGGCTAAATGCACGATACCTGTAATCTTATGACGTTCGCCGATGGAAAGAAACGCCGAAGCATCAGTGATGTCAACCTGTTCGATATACGCTCGTCTCCCAATTTCCGATTCGAGAAAAGAGGGGACCTTCGACTTTCGATACCTTGTAAGCACGCAAGACTCTCCCAAATCAAGCAGCGCACGCGCTGTGTGGCTTCCGATGAAGCCCAACCCGCCAGTGACCAGAATCATGAGGCCATCCTCCAACCTTTCATTCGCAAGTGTTATACTCAAATGACAAAACCGAAACCAAGCTGCCGCACTGTCGTTATCATAGGATCGACAGTATTAGCCTGAGGAGGCTTCACGTGAAGGAAAACTCTATGTCGGGACCACGCTCGCTCGGGGATTTTTTGCGGGCACGGAGAGAGCGGCTGACACCTGAGGAAATGGGGTTACCCTCATACGGTCGACGACGGACGCCTGGTCTTCGTCGTGAGGAAGTGGCTCAACTGGCTCATATCGGGGCTTCGTGGTATACCTTGTTGGAGCAAGGCAAAGTGTCCAATCCATCTGATCAGGTACTGGATAGTTTGGCAGTTGCATTACGATTGTCATCGGCGGAGAGACGTCATCTCCATAGGCTGGCAAAGCCGTTCGAACGGGAAACCGGCATTACGCAAGAAGTGTCGGCCGGATTGGAGCGAATGGTACTGGCCCTCGATCCGAATCCAGCGTTTATTCTAGGGAACGGTTGGGATCTCCTCATTTGGAATAAGGCTGCGGAATTGGTTTTTAGATTACCGGGTTTTTCGAAGCCTATGAGGGAGAAGCCGAATTGGCTGCGGAGATTCTTAACGGACCGAGTTATTCGTATGAATAGCACGGATTGGCAGGAGAAGGCGCAAGTCATGATTGCACGGTTCTGTGCGGATTATGCTCATTCTCTGCAAGACTTGAGGTTTAATGAATTAATTGAGGAATTTACTCAAACAAGTGAGATCTTCCGAACTTATTGGCCCAGGCAAGACGTCCAATTCGCTGTCGATTGCCATAAGCGATGGATCAATCCGGTGATTGGAGACATGGAATTCGAATATGTAACTTTACAGCAACCCGATCACCCGACACTTAAGGTCGTCATCTATGCCGCGGCACCGGCAACGGTTCTAACATTGAAGGGTTTGCTGAAAATCTAATAGAAACTTGCCGTTACGGAAAGCGCGGCGAACCGTATCACAAGTAACGGCAGGTTTTGTTGGTATCTCAAGAATCTAAAGGGTTGATGCGTATGCTAGTATAGGCCAAACGGTCTCGGTTACATAAACCAGTATAGTGGAGTCTAGAAAATGGTGTGGTTCGTGCGTCTACTCGACGGCTACCAGCTAGATGCGGCCGTCAAACATTAAGGTCCTCAACGATGTGCACGACGGGTAGCCGATGTAGATACGGGACCATATCCGCAGTATCCTGCTGGGCGGCCCTACCTTCCGCCGACGTGTAGGATAAGTTGAAGCTGGCTTCGTCGGCATACTCGAGCTCGGTAACAAGGTAAGCGGTGTCATCCGTATTCTGCGTGTTCGTCACTCGTTGTACACGATAATCAAGCAAATGGGGCAACTGCTTGATCAGAGGAAGATGCTTGGCGAAGTAATGCGCCTCGAAAAGTTCTATTTCTTTTGGCTCACTGTAGATCACTATCATTTTGAACATAGGGGTTCGCCTCCGTTTGGTCTATTCGATACTGGATTTTATTATATTCCCGGGTTAAGGTGTTCTTGAAACTGGAATTAAGGTGGTGATGGAACTTGAACATGGACTTCTTAATCGGATTTAGGGAAGCTGCTAGAAAGCAAAGCATAGCTAAAGCAAGCGAAGCCCTGCATATCTCGCATACTGCACTAAGCAAACAAATCAAAAGCCTGGAGCAGCGGTTTGACGTACAACTATTCATGCGGACCGCGCAAGGCGTGAAGCTGACGGATGCAGGGCAGATTCTGTACGAACGCTCGGGAGATTTGCTCGATCAAATGGCCGCGATAACGAGTTCCCTCGAGCCCTACAAAGAATGGCGTCACGTTCGGATCGGGACGATGCCCGACATCGCTTCACAGTACTTGCTGCCTTACCTTCAAAAGCTAGAAAAGCAAGGCCATATAGTCGAGCTGGTGTGCCGACAATCGACGAGAGAAGTATACCGAATGTTATTCGATGGAGAGGTGGAACTGCTCGTCGCGGAGCGGGCGTCCATGCATCCTTCGGTATGGATGGGCGACCTGCATCACGAACCTCTGATTGCGGTGATGACTGTTGACCATCCTTTCGCGGTCCAATCCAAGATTACTTTATCCGAGTTGGGCAGCCAGCCACTCATCCTCTACGTCGATGGATGCACGATCCGCGCGAAACTGACCTCGTTATTCGCATCGATGAATCTGCCCATGCGCATCAAGACGGAAGTTCGTTTTCATGAAGTCATCCTCGGGTACGTAGAGCATAGCTCGGAAGGTATTACCGTATTGCCGCAAGCTTCTGTTACCCGGATATCCGATCGATTGGTCACGGTTCCATTGGATCATCCCGATGCCCGCAGAACGATTTCCGTGTTCAGCTTGAGCCGGTCAAAAGGCGAGAAAATATGGCGGCTATTAAGTTAGTCTGCCGACGCTTCATCCTTCATTCCGAATACTCTCATCGATATATAAGGGTAAGTGCCATACCGGACGGCGAGTTCCAATTCGAGCAGCGTAAATCGTTCGATTGTCCGATTGTTGGCAAGCATGCCCGCCTGAATGAACCGAAAAGGGAGCGGACGCAGGAGCGAGATAAGGCGTTCAACGGAGGCCTCATCGTCCCCGGTGACAAGCACATCGCTCTGCTGTTTTTGAAATACCGGATTCTCCATCACTTTGAAGAACGTGTTCTTGAAAGCGCCGATGACGATCGAATCAGGCAGGGCGGCTTGCAACCGTTCTGCAGCGGATTCTCCCCACACTGTCGTAAATCCGCTGAAGTCGTCGTTGAAAGGATTGGAGATATCGACGATCTGTTTATCCTTGAGTTGAGCTTTGTGCTCGGCAGCCCATTCCAGCAATGCGGTGAATGGCAAGGCCGGAATGATGATGTCGGACCGGTAAGCTTCCTCGTAGTCCGAAGTCGCGACGTTGCTCAACTGCATTTTCTCCGCTAGTGATGCGACGCGATCCCTATCGCGGGAGCCCCAACTCACCTCAAGGTTGTTGTTGCTTGCCAATAGTTTGACGAGCGCCTTCCCCATATTGCCCGTTCCCAGAACGCTGATTTTTACCATGTTCATCACTCCCGTTAAGATTTGTTCTCATCTTATCGGAAAGTCGGACAGCTGAGAAGTTCAAGAAAATCGCACCCATGCCACTTTTGGTTTCGGCATGGAGAGATCCCGAAAGCCAGTCCGAAGAAAGAGATCACACTCTATCATGATGTCTCGTCAAACGTTTGTACGAATTAGTTCAAGAGATTACCAAAGAACGAATATCTGAAGTAATTGGTTTAGAACAGTCTGTCATAATTGGATGCCGGAGCGGTTTTCGCCGTTTTGACCGTTAAGATGAACCGTATCTTAAATAACAGCAATATTTTAACCTTTATCCCGCAATCGAAAAGAAATCTCTCCCTTAATATTGGGTTAAAATAACCTCACGAATCCAAAAAGAAAAGAAGGTATAAACATGGACGCACTCGGAGCAAGGAATATCGATGTCATTACCGTGTTTGTTGAAGATTTGCAGGGCTCGAAATCGTTTTATCAGGAGGTATTCGGCCTTGCGGCCATTTTTGAAGACCCCAACTCGGCCGTGTTCAAGTTCGGGAACATGTGCATCAATCTGCTGGATGTTTCCGCGGCGCCGGAGCTGATTGAACCGGAGCAGGTCGCCGTCCGTGAAGCGGGAGCGCGTTTCCAGTTTACGATCAGCGTGGAGGATGTCGATGCCCAATGCGAGGAGCTCCGGGCGCGCGGTATCGCTCTGCTTAACGGTCCCATGGATCGGCCATGGGGCGTACGTACGGCAAGCTTCCAGGATCCGGGCGGACATATTTGGGAGCTTGCGCAGCAGCTCAAGTAAATCGAACGCGGATTGAAGCATGATTTGAAATCCGTATGACCGCCGTTTCATCAACCCGCCGCGAGTGCGGCATTTCAGGTTTATCGAGGAGGTTTGGGGGCAAGGTGCTTTTCGTTGTCCCCACTCCGAGGCGAGCTGCGCGGAACCTTCCTGTTATAAGTACCGTCAGCTGCCTGTGCAGGATTCATTGCAATCCCCAGGGATGTTCCCATGACTATTCTAAAAGTTGCACTTCAGCTTCTGACGGTACTTTCCTCTTCGAGAGTCTCGTCACCCTCATTCTTACGGCTCCCCAAAGCGATCAAAGCCGGCAGAAACAGCGGGAGCAGCACGAGAGCGAGCAGAATCAGCCCGATGATGACGATCGTCGCCAGCTGGATCAGAATCAGGACGCCGGAGGGGTATAAGGCTCCGAACGTGCCGATCAGGATGATAACCGCCGAGGTAATGACGGATCCCATGTGCTTCAATGCCTTTACGATGGCTGCCTTCGGAGGCTCGTCCCGATATTCGCGGAACCGCATCAGCAGGAAAATGCTGTAATCCACGCCGAGCGCGATCAGCAGGATAAACGAGAAGAACGGGACGGCCCAGGACAATCCGGCATGGCTGAATCCGTGCGTATACATCAGCTCGGTCAGATGGATGGACGTAAAATACGCCAGGATCAGCGAGGCGATAACATAAATCGGCAGCAGCAGCGAACGGAACATGACGGCCAGCGCAATCGCGATTCCGCCGAGCATCAACAGCACCGTACGCGAAAAATCCTGCTGCTCGATCACCTGCAAGGAAGCATTTTGTCCGGTGACGCCGGCAGCCCCGTAACGCGCGCTGCTTAACTTCGTGCCGTCCAGCACGTTTTTCACATTCCGGTTGATCCGGTTGATTGTCGCAATGGCGTCCGTCGAATACGGGTCGCTGTCCAGTACAATCGTCCATTTGGCGATCTTCTTGTCGGTAGACAAATAGGCGTTCAAAGCCTTTTTGAACGCGTCGTTTTGCAGCGCGTCGTTTGGTGCAAAAAACGTCGTGGTATCGGAGGCGGCCAGCTGGTTCAGGTAGTGCTGGGCATCGGTCAGCCCGCCCGATACGGAGCCGAGGCCATCCGCGCTTTTTTTCAAGCCGGTTTCTAGATCTTGGAGGGAAGCGTCCAGCGTTCCCAGCCCCGCTTGCAGTTTGGATTGACCTTCATCAATTTGATCGATTCCGTTCTTCAGTGCGGCCATTTGAGTAACGATTTGCTGCTGCGCGCCTGTTCCTTTTTGCAGGCTATTCGATAATGAAGCGGCTCCTTCCTCCAATTGGGCAAGGCCGTCCCCCATCTTCTTCTGGCCGCTGACTAGCTGATTTAAACCCTGGTTTGTTTTGTCCAAGGAAGCGAGCACGCCGCCCAACCGGTCGTTCGCAGCGGTCATAGCGGTATGAAGGTTACCCAGGCTGTCATGCAGCGTCCTGCCCGTCGCCGACAATTTCATATAGTCCGGATCCCGGCTCAGCTCGGGATGCGTCTTGGCGAGCTGTTCCGAAGCCGATTGCACGGCAGCGGCCAGCTGCATGGATGCGTTCAACTGCGACGTAATGGACGCATAACGGTCATGAACCGATTGGAGCCCGCTTCGGATCTCCTGATATCCCGTAAGCAGCCGGGTGGAGGAAGACGAGAGTGCGCGGCTGCTCTGCTCCAGCTTCATCAGCCCGCCTGCGATGCTGTCCGCCCCGTTCGCCCCCTGCTTCATGCCGGATTCGACAGCGGCAAGACCGTCCGATATTTTGCCCAGGTCCGTGCCGATCGTTTTTGTTCCTTGCAGCAGCCGGTCCATGTTTTGCAATTGGGCGGATAGGGAGGCGGAATCCAGCTTGGCGCTTGCATCGGTTAACCCGCTTTGGATCGCCTTGATGCCGTCGTTCGCTTTATCCAAGCCGCCGCTGACTTCCTTGCTTTGATTCGAGACGTAAAATTGATCGAGCTTCTCGCCTTTCGGCCGCGTCGCACTGAACACTTGCTTCACGCCTTCGGTTTCGGCAATCGTCTCCGTAATTTGGTCCACCAGAGATAAATTCTCGGCCGTATCAAGCGAAGAGCCGGATTCCAGCATAAACGCGGTCGGAGCCGCTTGTCCGGGCGTAAAGGCGTCCGATACGAAATGATAGCCTTTGATTGAGTCGTAAGACGGATTTACTTCCGCCACGGAATTGAACGAAACGACGCCTTTGTATAAAAATACGTTCGGCACGGTGACGATCAATACGATCAGCAGCGACACGATCGGGGCGGCCACGGCCTTTTTCCCGAGCAATGTCCAGAGTTTATTTTCTTTGTGGGTATGGAGTTTTTTCGACGGCCAAAAGAGCCCTCCGCCAAAAATCGCCATTAAAACGGGTGTCGCCGTAAAAAGCGCGAGCAGCAGCAGGCAGACGGCAATCGCGACCGCTCCCGCCGATTGAAAGACGGAGAACTGCGACAGCAGCAGGGTGCTGAATCCGATAATGACGACGAGAATGCTGTAGAAGACCGTTTTTCCGGCTGTCCGGTACGTCGCTTGAATGGCCTTTAGAACGGATTCCTGCCGGGTCAGTTCCTCCTTAAAGCGCATGAACAGCAGGATGTTGTAATCCGTCCCGATCCCGAAGAGCACCATAATTAAAAACGACTGGGTGACCGAAGAGAGGGGGAAGCCCCACTTGTCCGCCAAAATCGAGACCAGCGACAGCGAGCCGACGTAGGTGAGGCCGATGACGAACAGGGAGACGAGCGGCGCAGTGGGCGACCGAAAAGTCAGGCCGAGCACAAGCAGCACGAACGCGACCGTAATCCATTCGGTTTTTTTCACGCCTTCGCCGGTCGATTTTAACGTATCCTCTTGGATAGCCGGACCGCCGGTCAAGTAATGCGGCGTCGACACCCGGTCCAAATACTCGTCGAGGTCTACCCGGATATTCTCCAGTTTTTCATTCCGGGTATCGACGGTCAGAGGCGCCAGCAAGGTCGTGCCGTCTTTGGACAGCAATTGTTCTTTCAGCGTCTCGTTCTCGAACGGATTCTCCATGCCGGCCACCGGAATACCGCTCTGCTTCCCTAGCGCGCCGAGGCTTGTCTTGATTTCGCCGAGCTGCGCGTCGCTGAGCGCCGTATCCGCGTGATAGACGACTAGAATATCCTGCAGCGTCGAGTCTTTCGGCTTGTGATTGAACCGGTCGAGTATCTCCTGCGCTTGAACGGACGAGTACGAAGACGGGATGCTCGGCTGCCCTTTTTCGCGAACCAGCTCTTGATAATCGGGGGCGGCTTGTTTGACGAGCATTGCGGCGATCAGCAGTAAGGGAATGATGACCCACTTGAGCTTCAATAGGATGTTCATAAGGGTAAGTTTTCCTACGGAGGAGCAAAATATAAACATGAACAATAATTCATATTCATGTAAAACGAATCCGTCGAGTTTATCGCGAGGTATGGGATGGACAATGCCGATTTGAACCCATTTGACACGGCGTCGATGATGAATAGATGATGAATATAAGTAAAATCAGGATCCGTTTCATTCGTACCGTCGCCGCCGCGGAATAAGAGCAGGGAAAGCGGGAGAAATGCCGAATTTCAATAGAGGCTCGGCATGCGAAGGCTCACTATTTCCTTTCGGATAAAAGGGGACTATGCCAGCCATTTAAAATCAATCATTTCAATAAAATTGGAGACATTGGACATGCTCAATTACAGCTATTATTGCAGTACGCGAATCGAAATGGGGATGGGGAAATCGCGCGAGCTGCCGGAGCTGCTGAAATCGCTGCAGCTCGGCTCGTCCATTCTGCTCGTCAGCGATCCGGGCGTGGTGCAGGCGGGCATCACGGCGCCGGTCGAAGCATCTCTGGAAGCGGCGGGCTTTCGGGTCGTCCGCTTCGATTCGCTCTCGCAAAATCCGCGGGATACGGAATGCTTGGCCGGGGCCCAGCTGTTTGCGGAGCATGGCTCGGACGCGGTAGTGGCCGTCGGCGGCGGCAGCGCGATGGATACGGCGAAAGCGATTGCGCTCCTGGGGCCGAACGGCGGCACGCCGCTCGATTACTGCGAAGGCCGAAGGGCGTATGCCAACATCGCCCCTGTCATTTGCGTGCCGACCACGGCCGGCACCGGTTCGGAAGTGACGCGGGGCGCCGTCATTACGGAGTCCGCGACGCACCGGAAGCTTACGCTGAAGCACGCTTCGATGCGTCCGCTGCTCGCCGTGCTCGATCCGCAGCTGACGTTTACCGTGCCGAAATCCGTTACCGCGGCGACGGGCGTCGATGCGCTGGTGCATGCGATCGAAGGCTATACGTGCAGGGTCACCAATCCGATTTCGCAGGCGCTTGGCGCCCGGGCGATGGAGACGATCGTATCGGCCTTGCCGGCCGCTTTCGCCGACCCGTACAACGGACCGACCCGTTACGCCATGCTCGAAGGCAGCCTGCTCGCGGGCTTATGCTTCGGCTCCGCCGACGTTGCGGCCGTGCACTGTCTGGCGGAAGCGCTCGGCGGGCTGTACGATACGCCGCACGGCGTGGCAAATGCGGTCTTCCTGCCGTACGTGCTGCAGTATAACGCGGAGGAGGAGAGGACGGTCCATGCCCGGCTGTCCCGGATCATGAAGTTTGCCTCCGAATCGGAGCCGGATGACCGGGCGATCGGCCGCCTGATTGACGGCATCCGCACGTTTACGGCAAAGCTCGGGATTCCGAAGCTGAGGGAGCTGCCGGGCGTCAAGCCGGAGGATTTCCCGCGGCTTGCCGAGCTGGCGGTTCAAAACAATTCGACACCGAGCAATATCCGGCCGGTCGGCAGAGAGGATTATTTGCACATCTTGAAGCGGGCATACGATGATGCGATGTGATGCAAGCGGATTAAAATGAAGCAGGCGCCCGAGTGGGCGCCTGATCTTTTTACCGGTATTCCCCGCTCCAAAGGTGATCCTTCAGAAACAAGTCCACATCCGAAATTTGCGTAATCTCGTATTTGTTGAGCATGTCGATGTAGGCCTTCAGCGAGGCGGGATCGGGCTGGATGTTTTTCACGTATACGGCCATCTTGTTCTGCAGCGAATATTCGATGACCGCCGGATCCAGTCCGACCGCTTTGTTCCACATGGCGGGAACCTCGTCCGGATGATCGACGATGTAAGCATTCGCCTTCGCGAGGGCGTCCACCATATCCTGCGTCAGCTCGGGATAATCTTCGGCAAAGCCGCGCTTCACCACCGTTCCTTCACCCAAATAATGCCCGTCCTTCAGCGGCATGATCTGATCGGAGCTGAGCAGTGTTTTTCCAGTCCCGTTCTTCACGGCTGTCGTAATGAAGGGGTCCCAGGCGATGAAGGCCGACAGCTGGCCGTTCTTGAGCGCCTCGGTCATATTGCCCGCATCCATCGAGATCAGGTTGATGTCGGCTTCCTTCATGCCGGCCTGTTCGAGCGCAAGCAGCATGAGGGGATACTGCTGAGACCCTTTGCCGGGAAAACCGACCGTTTTCCCTTTCAGGTCCGCGGCGGAAGCGATGTCCGGAGCGGCGATCAGCGCCGTCTCGTTCAGCACGTCGACGGAAGTCAGCAGACCGTCGGCCTTGTCCATGCCGACGATCGCCGGCGCCATGCCGTATTCCGCCCAGCTGATTTCGCCCGCGGCGAGGGCGTTGTTCTCCGGACCGCCGGATGCGAATTTGACAAATTCGATCGACGTGTTGTATTTTTTCTCGATTTCGTCGAAAAGCCCCAGCTCTTCGGCGATAAACGGGGGCTGCGTCGAGGGCTGGACGCCAAACTTGATGACGGACGGCGCTTTGCTTGCGCTTTCCGTTTTGGCGTCAGTATTTTTAACATCCGAACCGGCTGACGTGCCGGCCTCTTTTTTTGACCCGCACCCCGAAAGGACTGCAACGAAGATCAGAATAATGACCGAAATAAACCCTTTTCTCATGATGTCGACCACGCTCCTTTTTTGTTTCGATTGTAAGTGTTGTCATGACATCTTGTCAACAAGTAATGTTATGAAAAATGACATGAATAGCGAAAATTCGATAAACAATCCGATTCAGCTATAGTAATATGTTATTTATAGTGACATATTGGTGAATGGACGGGCTTTACAGGCTGCAGGGCGGGCGGCTTGGCCTTATTTCGACAGTTTCTTTCAAAGTTCCATGTTATAATACTGGAGAAAACCAAGCATTGGAGGGATTTGGACATGCGCTACCGGAATTTGGGGACAAGCGGTTTGGAAGTGTCGGTGCTCGGACTGGGGACGAATGCGTTCGGCGGACGTGCGGACAAGGAGACGTCGATTCGGGTGCTGCATCACGCGGCGGACAGCGGGATTACGTTCATTGACACCGCCAATATTTATACGGGTACGAAGTCGGAGGAAATTATCGGCGAAGCGTTCGAAGGCCGCCGCCACGAGGTGCTGCTGGCGACCAAGGTCGGCATCAAGCGGGGAGAAGGCCCGAATACGAGAGGCGCTTCGCGGCAGCATATTCTGAAGGAGCTCGAAGGAAGCCTGCGCCGTCTGCGCACGGATTATATCGACTTGTACCAGATTCATGCGTTCGACCCGAAGACGCCGCTGGAGGAGACGCTCCGCGCGCTTGACGATCTGATCACTTCCGGAAAAGTGAGATATGTGGGCGCGTCCAATTATGCCGCCTGGCAACTAATGAAATCGCTGGCTATCAGCGAAAGCCAGCACCTCAATAAATTCGTGTCGGTGCAGCCCGGCTATTCGCTGGCCGACCGGGGCGTGGAGCGGGAGCTCGTTCCGTTCTGCGTCGATCAGGGTATCGGCATCATTCCTTATTTTCCGCTGGCAGGGGGTATTCTGACGGGCAAATATTCGGGCGGCGCCGTGCCGAGCGGGTCGCAGCTCGACATGAACCCGAACTTTTCGAACCGGGTGAACGCCGCGCGGGTAGAGCTAGGCGATCAAGTGGCAAAAATCGCCGCGGAGCTCGGTACGTCGGCTACGGCGCTCTCGCTCGCCTGGCTGATGCATCGTCCTGCGGTCAGCACCGTCATCGCCGGCGCGACTCGCGAGTCGCAGATTGACGAAAATCTGAAGGCGGTCGATCTCGAGCTGTCCGAGGATGTGCTGAGCGCGCTCGACGAAGCCAGCAGCAGCTTCGTTTATTCGCCTCCGTTTTGAATTTCCGGCCTGCGCGCAGCGAAGGGCACCGATGGGTGCCCTTTTTGTTTGAACGGTAACCTGTTAACGACTCCGGGTCCTGCGCCGCAATATGAGGAAGATGAAAGCGACCAGGGCCAGCGAGACGATTTGCGAGGCGACCATGAACGTGCTTGTCGGCAGCGTCAGCGCCATCCCGACGTTTATCGCGGCATCGGCCGCAAGCACGGCACCGAGCCATACATTCTTGGAGCTGATCCTGCGATAAACCTCAGGCTGGTCCAATCGCCGCGGGTCTCCTTGCTTCGATGCTCGAAGCATAGGAATGAGCAAAGGTTTACCGACTGCTGACGAAATGAGAAAGAGAAGCCCTGCCGCTCCGGTTATCAGGGGGTGGGCCAGCTTGATCGGCAGGGAACCGCCGCCGCTGAGCAGTGACACGGCCAAGGAAACGGCGAAGCCTGCGATACCGATGATGCCGATCCAGTCCGCTTTACGCGATTTCGCCATCATGATGATTACCCAGACGACCGGGATGCAGCCGGCAATGGCAAGCGGATATGTATCGGCGACAAAATGACCGCTCAGCAAGTGATACACGATGAACGGAGCGATCCAGTTGACGGCAAGGCTCGGGACCTGTCTTTTCCGTACATCGCGCGAGCGGGGCCGCGATTCGGCTTGAACGAACATGTGATCAGCATCCTTCTTCAAATTTTTTTCGGCTTGAACGTGCATGTGATCGACATCCTTCCTGAAATTCTTTCCGGCTTGATAAGTAAAGCTTACTTCGTTTGCCCCCGGGAAACGACCAGCCCCGGTTATAAATCGGCATGCAAAAAATCTCTATCCACAGATAGAGACCCGTAAACCCCTTCATTTATCCGGCGATTTGTGGTATCCTTATTCGTCATGATGTAACCGGAAAGCGGATAAAATCGAACCCAATTGCAAGCATAAGGAGACGCTATGACCTTTAAAGAACTGAACCTCATTCCGCCTATTCTTAAAGCGCTGGACAAGGAAAACTATACGTCGCCGACCCCGATTCAGGAGCAGGCGATTCCGGCCGTATTGTCCGGCCGGGACCTGCTCGGCTGCGCGCAAACCGGCACGGGCAAAACGGCCGCATTCGCGCTGCCCATTATTCAGCTGTTAACCGCACAGCAGCGGCAGGCGCCGCGCCGCATTCGCTCCCTGATTTTGACGCCGACCCGGGAGCTCGCAATTCAGATCTGGGAGAACATGAAGGCATACAGCCGGTTTACGGAGCTGCGCTGCGTCTCCATCGTCGGCGGCGTATCGCAGAAAGCGCAGGAGCAGTCGCTGGCGCAGGGCACGGATGTGCTGATCGCCACGCCGGGCCGGCTGATGGATCTCGTGAACCAAAAGCTGGTCGACCTGCAGCATGTCCAAATTCTGGTGCTGGACGAGGCCGACCGGATGCTCGACATGGGCTTTATCCATGAAGTGAAGCGCATTATCGCGAAGCTGCCGGTCAAGCGGCAGACGCTGTTTTTCTCCGCCACGATGCCGCCGGAAATTTCCAGCCTCGTCTCGTCGCTGCTGGTCAATCCGGTGAAAGTCGAAATTACACCCGCAGCGACGACGGTGGACCGGATTGAACAGTCGGTTTATTTTGTCGATAAGGAAAACAAGCAGCGTCTGCTGGGTCATCTGCTGCAGGACGCCTCGATCGAGTCGGCGCTGGTATTCACCCGCACGAAACACGGAGCGGACCGCGTCGCCCGCGGGCTGACGAGGATGAACATCTCCGCCCAGGCCATCCACGGGGACAAGTCTCAGAATGCGCGCCAGGCGGCCTTGAACAATTTCAAGAGCGGCGCGACGCGCGTGCTGGTGGCGACGGACATTGCGGCGAGAGGCATTGACATCGACGAGCTGTCGCATGTGATCAACTTCAACCTTCCGAATATCCCGGAAACGTACGTGCACCGCATCGGCCGGACCGGGCGGGCGGGACACAGCGGGGTTGCCGTCTCCTTCTGCGAGAGCGAAGAGCTGCCGTATTTGAAGGATATCGAAAAGGTGACGAGGAAGAAGGTTCCGGTCGTTCAGCATCATCCTTACCCGATGGCGGCATCGGCGCAGCCGTCCATGTCGGAAGCGGCACCGGCTTCAAACTCGAACCGAAATGCGAGCCGGAACGACGGCCGCAGCGCGAATCCGAATCGCAGCGCGAATCGGAATGCAGACGCAAACCGGAATGCCAACGCGGGCCGCAATGAAAGCGCGAGCCGAAATGCAAGCACGGCAAGGAATGCCAATGCAGGCCGTAACGGTAACGCAAACCGAAATGCAAGCGCGGCAAGGAATGCCAACGCGGGCCGCAATGCTAACGCAAACCGGAATGCAAATGAGGGCAAGAAAAACATGAAGCCCGTACGTTCGTAAATGAACGAAGCGGGCTTCCGAACGGGATATACAAGTTGATGGACTGAGTCATCAAGACGTCACTGTGATCTCAGGCAGCAGCGGAAGCCGCGGCATCACCGGCCGATACCGCCTGTCTTTACGCTTACGGACATATAGACTTTTGCGCAAACGTTCGACCGGAGGATGCGGCAGCCGTTATTTTATCTTGGCGGATAAACGCTTTTTCAGAAACGCGACGGTACGCTCGAGCTTTAAGAGGTGCGTTCCTTTCACCAGAATCGCCGCGCCCGGCTTGATATCGGCGATCAAGGCCCGATGCAGCCCTTCCCGGGTTTGAAACAGCCGGATCCGGCCGGCGGGCAATCCGGCCGCACGGGCTCCATGTACGATATAACGGGCATGCTTCCCGATTGCATACAGCCTCGAAACCTTCTTCCGTGCGGCGTACGCGCCGACATCCTTGTGACCTTTGGCCGAATAGCGGCCCAAATCCTTCATATGCCCGACAACCGCATAGGTCCGGCTGCGACCGGCCTGGGCGAGCACGTCCAGCGCCGCCTTGGTCGCCGTCGGGTTGGAGCTGAAGGTGTCGTCGATCAGCGTAATGGCGCGCGGCAGCTCCGTCCGGACCAGCCTTCGGTAGGGGACCGGATACCTCGCCAGCCCCTTTCGGATCTCGCCCGCTTTAAACCCGAGACGGTGCGTGACCGCGATCGCATTCAGCGCATTATAGACATTGTGCTCCCCGAGACAGGGGATCGCAAACGCCTCGTCTTTCCCGTCCAGCTTGACCCGAAAACGCACCCCCCGGCGGCCCGCCGTAATGCCGTGCGCCCGGTAATCGGCCCGGTTGCGGATGCCGACCTTGACGAGCCGGCCTTTAAAATTCCGGTACGCGAGCAGCCGGGAATTCCGGTCGTCCGCGTTCAACACAAGCAGCCCGCTTGGCTTCATGTACCGGATCAGCTCGGATTTCGCCTTCGCGATGCCCTCCACCCGGTTGCCCACGTTCCCGATATGCGCGGTTCCCACATTCGTAATGACGCCGATCGTAGGCTGAAGCGCCTTGCAATGCGCCCGGATTTGGCCGTTCCTCAGCATCCCGTATTCCAGCACCGCGGCGCGGTGATAGGGCTTGATCCGTTTGGCGCTGCGCGCCGTTGCGCGCGGCTGGTTCCAGTTCGATTGCGTTTTGACGATGCGCCACCGCACGCCCAGTACGGAAGCGATCATCTCTTTGGTCGTCGTTTTTCCCGCGCTTCCCGTGACGGCGATAATGGAGCGTTTACGGCTTGTCATGCGAACCCTCCTTTGATAGTTCCGGCTCTGTAAGGTAGTCTATGATAGGCTAACATGCACGGAATGGGCCAAAACCCAAATTCAAGAATATCCGGCCGTGTGAAGTGGCGCCAGGGACAGTTATCGTATAAGGTATGGTAGCTGTGCTTCAGCGGAAACACCATTATCTTATAAGACAGGCGGGGGAATTCGTCTATGCGGCTGCCCAATTTGACAAGATACGAATCGATCGGCATCAACCGTGTATTCAACATGGCCGACGGCCATGCGCACCAACCGCAAACCGCGACCCAGCGGAAAATCGTCAGCCGGCTGCCCGAATGGTTTTACGAAGCGGAAACCGCGCGGCAGTCCGACCTGGAGGAGGAGTTTCGCGCCCGCTACTACGCCTTGGCGGGGCAGCATTCGGCGGCTTCGCTGACGAGAACGCTGTTCTGTTATTCGGCTTCGTTATCGACGGACCTGATCGCAACCTATTTGGCTTCCCGTCAGCTTAGCGTCGCGCTGCTGCATCCCTGCTTCGATAATTTGGCAACCATTTTGCGCAGGAGGGATGTGCCGCTCGTTCCGCTGTCCGAGCCGGAGCTGGCGCCGGAGCGGCTGGACGATACGTTTGCGAAGCTGAATGCGGACGCCGTCTTTTTGACGCTGCCGAACAATCCGACGGGATTCGAACTGCCGCGCGAGGCGATTCACCAAGTGATCGAGCTGTGCGGACGTTACGGCAAAATGCTGATTGTGGACTGCACGTTCCGTTTCTTTTCCCGGAATCCTCACTGGGATCTGTACGAGGCGCTGGAACAATCGGGGATCAGCTACCTAATCGTGGAGGACACCGGCAAAACGTGGCCGACGCAGGATCTGAAATGCAGCATCTTGGCGGCGAGCGCGGATTTGTACGACGGCATTCTCGATTTGCACAACGATATTTTGCTGAACGTATCGCCGTTTATTTTGAAGCTCTTGATCGAGTATTTGAAGGATTCCGCGGATGCCGGGCTGGCTGCGGCCATCTGGGAGCCGATCGACCGGAACCGGCGGCGGCTGAGGGAAGCGATTCAGGGCTCGTGCTTAAGGGTGGAATATCCGGCCTCGACGATCAGCGTGGAGTGGCTGCGGATTTTGGACCCGGACCTGCGCAGCGTCGATTTGGTGGAGAAGCTGCTTGACCTCGGACTCGGGACGCTGCCCGGCGACCACTTCTATTGGGCTGATCATGTGGCGGGCGAGCGCTTCATTCGCATTGCGCTGTCCCGGGATGCCGAAACGTTCTGGAAGGCGTGTCCGATCTTGATGGATGGGCTTGCCATCCGATGAAAATCGTCTACGTGGATGAACCGACCTACTTGCCGGACTCGTTCGTAAGGCGGATGGAGGAGAGGGGGGAATTCGAGGTTTACTATGACCGGCCGGATGAGGAGACGGCGGTACGGCGGCTGTCCGGCGCGGATCTGGCGATTGTGGAATGGACGCCGATTACGGCCCGGATGCTGAAGCGCATCTCCAGGCTCCGGTATATTGCGCTGGTGATGACCGCGTATGATTTGGTCGATTGCGAAGCGGCGGGAGCCGCGGGCATACCGGTATCAAACTGCCCGGCGTATTCCGCGGAGTCAGTGGCGGAGCACGTATTTGCCTTGTTGCTGGCGGTCAATCGCCGGTTAGGGGAGGCGGACGCGGCGGTGAGACGCGGCGAAAGCCATCTGTATGGTCCTTTTCTGGGCTGTCAGCTGGCCGGGAAAACCTTCGGCGTCATCGGCACCGGCCGGATCGGTCAAGCGGCGGCCAAAATCGCGGCAGGCTTCGGCATGAAGGTCATCGGCACGAATCGTTCCGGCCGGTCGTTACCCGGCATCGAGCGGGTTGAGCTCCCGGCGTTGATGAAGGAAAGCGATATCGTAACCCTGCATGCGCCTTCGAACCGGGAGACCAAAGGCCTGCTCTCGAAGAAGCTGCTGGCGCTGATGAAACCGTCGGCGTTCTTCGTCAATACGTCCCGTGCCGGACTGGTCGATGAAAATGAACTGTATGCGCTTCTCCGGGACCGGCGTATTGCCGGAGCCGGCCTGGACGATGTGTCGACGGTACGGGATAACCCCTTGTACGCGCTGGACAACGTTGTTCTCACTCCCGGGACGGCATGGTATACGGATACGGCGCGGGACGCCAACCTGGAGGAGCTGATCGCCAATATCGACAGCTTTCTGAACGGGGCGGAACGCAACATCGTGAACCGGGAATTTTTGAACGCTTCCAAACCGTAAGGTTCAAACCGAGAAGGGGATGCCTAAAGTCGCTGTCACACGGCTTAACGCATCCCCTTCGTTTATTCCTTCGCTTCGGACCGGGCGATTTCCAGGCGCACGATCGGCGCGACCCGCGTGCCGAGCAGCTCGATAGCGCGCATGACGTCGCGGTGCGGCATCGTGCCGACGTTGACGTGGAGGAAGAAGCGGGTCACCCCCAAATGGCGGCGCAGGAGCAAAATTTTCTCGGCTACATATTCCGGGTCGCCGACATACAGCGCGCCCCGCAGGCTGCGGGCTTCGTCATAGGTCGCCCGAGTATAGGCCTGTCCCCAGCCCCGCTCGCGCCCGATGACGTTCATCTGCGCCTGCGTCGGCGCGAAAAAAAGCTCGGCGGCCTGCTCGGTCGTATCCCCGACGAAACCGTGCGAATGCGTCGCGATTTGCAGCTTGGCGGGATCGTGCCCGGCCTGCTGCGCCGCCTTCTTGTACAAGGCGACGAGCGGGGCGAACCGCTCCGGCATGCCGCCGATGATGGCAAACGCCACCGGCAGGCCCAGCATGCCCGCCCGGATGGCGGATTCCGGGCTCCCGCCGGTTGCGATCCAGACCGGAAGGGGCTGCTGCACGGAGCGGGGATACACGCCGAGCTCCGGAATGGCGGGGCGATGACCGCCGCGCCACGTCACCTTCTCCGAAGCCCGGATTTTCAGCAGCAGCTCGAGCTTCTCCTCGAACAGTTCATCATAGTCGTCCAGGCTGTAGCCGAACAGCGGGAAAGACTCGATGAACGATCCCCGGCCGGCCATGATTTCGGCCCGCCCGTTCGAGATGCTGTCCAGGGTCGCGAACGCCTGATAGACGCGTACCGGATCGTCCGAAGAAAGCACGGTCACGGCGCTCGTCAGCCGGATCCGTTTCGTCATGGCTGCTGCAGCCGCGAGCACGACGGCGGGCGCAGAGCCTGCATAATCGGGCCGGTGATGCTCGCCGATCCCGTAAACGTCGAGGCCAACCTGGTCGGCGAGCGCGATTTCCTCGACCGCCTCGCGCAGCCGTTCGGCCTGGCTGATCACCTTTCCCGTTACCGGGTCCGGCGTCGTCTCCAAAAAGGTGCTGATTCCGATTTCCATTGTTGCTGCCGTGTCGGTCATGCTGCCTCCTCCTCTTCAATAGCACCAGTTTACTGAAATGTCGAACGTTTCTCAAATCGGGCGAGGCAGGCGCGTTTTGGAGAAACGGCCCGGGGCAAAAACGAAGAACCTTTCCCGGCCGCTTGGAAAAGGTTCTTCTGTCATCTGCACGAAAGGTTAACTTTTCGCTATTGTTCCTCTGCCAAAAAGCGGCGTCAGCCTGTCCTTCTTGATAAAGGCACTTTCGGCGCTTCCCTGCGGCACTACCCGTTCAAAATCTCGCGCAGCGCGCCGACGATAATGGCGTGGTCCTCCTCGCCGGGCAGGCCGGAGACGGAGATGGTGCCGACGATGCCTTCGTTCTTCAGGATGAGGGGAAAAGCGCCGCCCTCGGCCGCGTAATCCTTGGGATCGAGATTATGCGCTTCGACATTCGAGCCGGTCGATTTCAGCAGTACGTGCATGTAATAAGAGCTGTGCTTAAAGTGGCCGACCGTATTGTTTTTTCGCGCGATCCAGGAGTCGTTGTTGTCCGTTGTGCCGTTCATTCTCGCATAAAACAGCAGCTCGCCGTTCATCCGGATATTGACCGCGACGGACTTATCTTCCCGGAATGCCTTCTCCACAATGGCGGTCCCGACCTTGTAGGCGGTATTATTCGTAAATTCCGAAAACTGTAAATCGTTCTCCTGCTGCAGCAGGGTCTCGAGTAAAGCGCTCGTTTGTTCCAATCGAAGCACGCCCTTTGTTCCAGAATGGATTCCCAGACAAAATTATACCTGCTGCCCGGTTTAAAATACAGAGAAATCGGGGGAAACGGGGCGGCGGCAGCAAAAAAAGGCAATCCGGTTCTCGCAATGAGTCCGAATTGCCTTTTCTCACGTTCCCTGTCCGCTTAGAACAGGAGCTGATCCGGGTCGGGGCCGAACCGGCGGTTCTGATTCAAGCCGTCGAGCGCTTTCATATCTTCGTCCGAGAGGGTAAAATCGAATACGCCGGCATTCTCCTGAATGCGCGCCTGACGCACCGATTTCGGAATCGTCACGATCTCGTGCTGCAGATCCCAGCGGAGAATGATTTGGGCCGGCGTCTTCCCGTATTTCGCGGCCAGATCGGCGATGAGCGGCTGATCCAGCTTTCCCTGCATGAGCGGGCTCCACGCTTCCAGCTGGATGCCGTTCTGCCGGCAGTACTGCAGCAGCTCCTGCTGGTTCAGCAGCGGATGAAACTCCACCTGATTGACGGCGGGAATCGTATCGCTGCCCTGCCGGAGGCTTTCCAGATGGTGAACCTTGAAATTGCTGACGCCAATGGCGCGAATATAGCCGTCTTTATGCAGCTTTTCGAACGCTTTCCAGGTTTCCTTGTATTTGTCCTTGCCGGGCCAATGGATCAGGTACAGGTCGACATAATCGAGGCCCAGCTTGCGCCGGCTTTCTTCGAACGCGCGGAGCGTGGATTCGTACCCTTGGTCGTGGTTCGCCAGCTTCGTGGTGACGAACAGCTCCTCGCGCTGAATGCCGCTCTGCTTGATCGCGGTTCCGACGCCGGCTTCGTTCCGGTATCCCGCCGCGGTATCGATCGAACGGTAGCCGGCCTCCAGCGCATGCTGCACGGAGCGAATGACTTCCTCGCCTTCTTCAACCTGCCATACGCCAAGCCCAAGCCAGGGCATACGCACGCCGTTGTTCAATACCGTACAATCGGTGATTCGCTCAATGGTCATCGATCGTTCCTCCCTCGTCCCAATTTTTTCTTCTCCATCATTCTAGTTCAAACGGGGAATCTGCGCAATCGAGGAGGAGGTGCGGCCGCCTCTCTTGAATGTAGAAGGAGAATCGCTGCGTGACCGTCTCGTCTCAAATTTTCTTGTTTAAAGGAGTGCGAACATGTATCCAAGCTTTGATTTAACCGGAAAAATCGCCGTCGTGACCGGGGCCAGCATGGGCATCGGTTACGGACTGGCCAAGGCGCTCGCGCATGCGGGCGCAACCGTCGTGACGGCGGCTCGCAGTCTGGCCCCGCTTGAGGAGCTGTGCGAAGAAATTCGCGCGGAAGGCGGCAGGGCATACGCCGTCCGGCTTGACGTATCCGACGTGCCGCAGATTAAAGCGGTCATGAACCAAATCGCGCAGGACCACGGCCGCATCGATATTCTCGTCAACAACGCGGGTCTCGGGGCCAATCATCCCGCAACGGAAGTAACGGAAGCGGACTGGGATACGATGATGAACGTCAACCTGAAGGGGCTGTTCTTCTGCTGCCAGGCCGCAGGCTTGATTATGCTCGATCAGGGATACGGCCGGATTATCAATATGAGCTCGCAGGCAAGTGTCGTCGGCATCCGCGACCACGCCGTATACTGCGCGTCGAAAGGCGGCGTCAACCAGCTGACGCGGGTCTTGGCGCTCGAATGGTCGGCGCGCGGCGTCAACGTCAATGCCGTCGGACCGACATTCACGTATACGCCGGGGACGGCCGAGCGGCTGGACGACCCGCAGTATTTGCAGGGCGTGCTCGACCGGATCCCGGCGGCCAAAGTCGCCGGAATTGAGGATGTTGCGGGAGCCGTCATTTATTTGGCGTCCCCGGCGGGGGGCATGGTGACGGGCACGGTGCTGCTGGTCGATGGCGGCTGGACGGCTCAGTAGCGGCACCGGCGGCGCCGGTGTACGCTCCGCGATTTCTGGCGGAGCAAGCGCCGGATATTTTCGAACGCTGCGGAGATTTCCGGTGCGGTCAGTATGAAGCAGCGTCTATAAGGCAGGGCCGGAGCCAGGGGCGAATTACCCTAGGGAGCCGGCCCATTTTCACTTTAAGTTGGTACGATTCGTATTAAACGGCATTGGTACGAAGAATCAGATCGTTCGGAGCAGAACGATGCTCATGTCTCCCACGGAACTACAGCTTGTAAAAATAGGTTGACAGCCCAACTGATAATGATTATCATTGTAATCGCGGCAATAATTGAGAATGAGTATCAATATCATGTAGTGCCGCATGATCAAGCTGTCGGGGGAGTTCGTGCATGCGCAAAATCATATTAACGATTCACTTGTTTCTCAGTTTGACGCTGGGGCTGTTTATAGTCGTCACTTGTACGACGGGGAGCCTGGTACTGATTGAGCCCGATGTGGAGAAATTGCTGTATCCGATCGGGCAGAAGCCGTCGCCGGGCGACGTAGGGCCGGCTGCGATTCAGCAGCGGGCCGATGCGCTTCATCCGGATTTTAAGACAAGCCTGATCGAGTGGCCCGATAGGGACGGGTTCTACCATGTTCATCTTGAAAAAGACGGCAAGGACGAACGGGTCGTATACGCCGATCCCGGAACGGGAGCCGTATTCGGGCAGGTGGCGGAGGATCGCCGCGAGCCGTTCGCCACGATTTATAATTTGCACCGCTATTTTCTGCTGACGACCGTCATCGGCAAGCAAAACGCCGCCTCCTTCGTCGGCTTGCTCGGCGGCGGCCTGCTGCTCATCCTGGCGACCGGCATCTATTTATGGTGGCCCGGCATCAAGAAAATGGCGCTTGGCTTCCGCATCGTGCGAAGCCGCGGCCGTCTGATGCATAATATGAGCCTGCATAAAACGATCGGGATCATTTCGATTCCGGTGCTGCTGCTCGCCTCGCTGACCGGCTTGCTGAATGCGTTCGAGAAATCGATCCCGGGATGGGTCGGCTTCAATGCCCGGGAGGAAATCCCCAAATCGGCCATGCAATCTGCCCGGGCGGATACGGTCCTGCCCGTTGACCGGATCGTCGATATCGTCCGCAAATCGCATCCGGACAGCCGGCCGATCCGGATCCAACTGCCGCAGAAACCGGGCGACACGTATCAGGTCGGGCTGCGGGAAGGCTTCGGCACCTCGGACCGCATCAACAGCACGATCTATCTGGACGCTTCGAACGGCGAAGTGCGGTATAAGACGAATCCGAATTTGGCGATCAATTTGTACAACACATGGAGAAAGGATCTTCATTTTGCCGTCTGGGGCGGCTTGACGGTGCAGCTGATCACGTTCGCATTCGGCATGATGCCGCTCGTGCTGATGGTGACCGGCCTTGTGATCTGGCGGCTGAAGGCGAGGGCGCGCAAACGGAGCGGCAAGCAGCAGCGGAGCCAGCAGCTGCAGCGGCAGGAATCGTCGGCGATTTAAAGCGCCGGTTCAAATAGAAAACGATGTAAACGAAGGATCCGCTGCGGCGGATCCTTTTTTGGTTCTCCAACGAACGAGCTGCAAAGCTGTAAAGCTAGTAAAAGCATTTCAACAACATGAGAAGCCAGCCCGTCATGGGGAAAGAAAGAAGCTGTCGGATGATATCCGCTTCCACGTACCTTCCGCCGAATCCGATATGGTTTGTTAGAAAACATAACATATAATCGTTGACAGGATGTCATTACAACCGTATAATTTGAGCAAAAGGAGAGTGGGCCATCGATGAAAAGACAGCTATGGATCGGAATTATCGTTTTAACGCTTGTGTTAACCGCATGCGGCAAGAAAGAAACAACGGGGGATGTCACGAATTCTGACACAAAAAATACAGCCGCGAGCGGCCCTAAAGCGCCGAAGGTCATCAAGTTCGGCGTGCAGCCTTCCCTGCAGCCGCCGTATATCGCCGAGAAAGAGGGATTCTTCAAGGAAATCGAAACGAAATACAAGACGAAGATCGAATTCGTCAAATTCGATTCCGGCGGACCGGAGAACAGCGCCCTGGCGGCGGGCGAGCTGAGCTGGGCGCAATACGGCATGGCGCCGGCCATCGTGGGCATGGATAAAGCGGACAGCCTGCTGACCGCGATCGATATTTTGGAGCAAACCGCCGTTATCGCCGGTCCTTCCGTTACGTCCCTGGCCGATTTGAAGGGCAAGACTGTCGGGTTCCCGGGGAAAGGCTCCCAGCAGTACCCGCTCATGCTCAAGGCGCTTGAGAAAGCGGGCATGAAGGAGGACGACATCAATCTCATCTCGATGGATGCGTCCAACATGGCAACCGCGCTTGCAAACAAAGAAATTTCGGCGTTCATCGCCTGGGATCCCCATACGACAAAAGCGGTGCAGAGCGGAGCCGGAAAAATTTTGGTCCGCGCAGAGCAAATCATGCCGCTCAAAGAGGGGCACTACCTCGGCGAAGGCGTCGTGGTCAAACGGGATTTCGCCAAGCAGTATCCGGAGCTGACGCAGGATATCGTGAAAGCGATCGAGAAAGCCAACGGCTATATCGTGGCGCATCCGGATGAGCTTCCGGCTTTATGGAGCGATGCGATCGGGCTGGACCCGAACATCATCAAATTTTCGCTCGATAACAAGATGTCGATTTTCGTGGAGGATATCAAACCCGATGCCCAGGCGCTGAAGCCTTATATCGAAATGCTGAACCAATACGGGGTCACCCAAATCGCCGACGTCGACAAGTTCCTGGGGGAACATATTTTAACGGCGGACGCAGGCTGACCGTGGACAAGACAGGAGGATGAACGAGAGATGGAACAACCCGTAATCGAGGTGAACCGCGCCAATGTGACGTTTCCGACCAACAACGGCCCGTTCACGGCGCTATCCGACGTTTCCCTGCAAATCCAAAAAGGCGAATTCGTCTGCCTGCTCGGCCCGTCCGGCTGCGGAAAAAGCACGCTGCTGTTCAGCGTCGGCAAGCAGCAGAAGCTGACCTCCGGCGAAATCCGCTTCGGCGGGCAGCCGCTCCATGAAGTGGGCGCGTTCCACGAGAAGGTGAGCATCGTTTTTCAGGAGCATGCCCTGTTCCCGTGGCTGACGGTTCAGGATAATATTCAGTTTCCGCTGAAGGTGAAAAAGCTGCCGGATAAGCTCGCGAAGGAAACGGCCGAGCATTACATGCAGATGGTCGGGCTGTCCGCCTTCCGGGACCGCAAGCCAAGCCAGCTGTCCGGGGGGATGAAGCAGCGCGTGGGCATCGCCCGTGCGCTCGCGATGGAGACCGAGGTCATCCTGATGGACGAACCGTTCGGCGCATTGGACGCGCAGACGCGCTCCGCGCTGCAGGAGGAGCTCATCGCGATCTGGCAGAAGGAGCGGCGGACGATTCTGTTCGTGACCCATGGAATTGACGAAGCGGTGTTTTTGGCCGACCGCATTGTCGTCATGAAAGCCAACCCGGGCAAAATCAAGGAAATCGTACCCGTCGAGCTGCCGAGACCCCGGGATACCACCTCGACCGAATTCGTCGAGTACGAACGGCGGATCAAGTCGCTTCTTCATTATGAAATCATGAGTGCGCAGCGAGCCGGGGAACGGCCGGCATGAGCAGGGTAGCGCTCATCGCGACAGGCGGAACGATCTCGATGGATCTCGATCCGGTCACGGGCAAGGCGGTGCCTTCGCTGGACGGAAAGCAGCTGCTCGCCACGATTCCGAAGCGTTTGCTGCCGTGCGAGGTCGACGTGATCGATTATGGGCGGATCGGCGGCGCGCAGCTCACCCCGAATCATTTTCGCGAGATTGCCAAAAGGATTGAATCGCTGGAAGCGGTCGGGAGCTACGACGGCTACGTCGTCGTGCAGGGAACGGACGTCATGGAGGAGACGGCTTATTTGCTGGACCTGCTGCTCGATCTGCAGGCGCCCGTCGCGGTCACGGGGGCGATGCGCCATGCGGGAGAGGCCGGTCCCGACGGGGCGGCGAACCTGCTTCAGGCGATCGTCGTCGCCGGCAGCCGGGCGGCCAGGGGCAAAGGCGTGCTCGTCGTGTTAGCGAACGAGATCTATGCCGCCATGGATGCCGTCAAGACGCACAGCTTCCATGTCAAAGCGTTCGACGCTCCCGGCAAAGGACCGATCGGCGCAATCCTGAACGACCGCGTCGTGTTTTTTTACCAGCCTTTGCTGCGGCGGCACTGCAAACCGGACCATTTGGACGCACGGGTGTTTATCGTGAAATGCGGCATCGGCGAGAACCTGGATGACCTGCCGCTCGCGAAATACGACGGCTTCGTCATCGAGGGAACGGGCGTCGGCAACGGGCAGGTATGGATGGAGGAATGGATCGCTCGGCAGCACGCGGCGGGCAAGCCCGTCGTGATCACATCGAGGTGTCAGGGCGGCTGGGTCGATTCGGTATACGGCTATCCCGGATCGGTGTCGAAGCTGGCAGCGGCCGGGGCAATTCTCGGTCATGGCTTGAACGCGGTGAAGGCCAGGATCCAATTGATCGCCATTTTGGGGGAAACCCGGGATTTGAAGCGCATTGAACAATTTTTCGAATGGATGTAATGTGAAAGGTGGGAGCGGGACTTATGGAAAATACGAATGCAACCGGCGTCGAAGAAATGCCGGTTGTGTGGGAACGCCGGAAATGGCTGCCGTTTCTCCGCGGGTTCAAGAAAGCGGGGGGACTGGCCGTAACGGTCGCCGTCATTCTCGGCGTCTGGCAGCTGGCGTCGATGATGTCGAATAACGCGACCCTGCTGCCGGGGCCGGCCGTCGTCGGCAAGACGCTGGCGGATTTGTTTCATAAAGGACTTCTGATCGAGCATACGGCGGCGAGTCTGGGACGCATTCTGACCGCCTGGATTCTCTCGGCGATCATCGCCGTCCCGCTCGGCGTCCTCATGGGCAGAGTCGCCTGGCTGGAGAAGCTGATCCGGCCTTTTATCGAAATCATCCGGCCGATTTCCCCGCTGGCCTGGATACCGCTCGCGATTTTGTGGTTCGGTATCGGGCTGTCGGGCAAGCTGTTCGTCATTATGATCGCCAGTATTTTTCCGATTCTGCTCAACACGATTTCCGGCGTTCAGGAAGTGAACCCGACGCTGCTGCGGGCGGCGAAATCGTTCGGCTGCTCGCCGCTGCAGATGACGTTCAAGGTATGCATTCCGGCCGCGCTGCCGACGATCGCAACCGGCCTCCGTATTTCCTTCGGTAGCGCCTGGATGGCCATTATCGCGGCGGAAATGGTCGCTTCGAAATCGGGTCTCGGCTATATGATTATCGACGGTATGGAAATTTTGCGGTCGGACATTGTCATTGCCGGCATGGTCGTCATCGGCGTGCTCGGTTATCTGTTTGATATTATGTTCCGGATGGTGGAACGAAAAATGATGTAGCGTCCGCCGCCGTCCGCGAATGGAGGGAGCCTATGGAACTTAAAAACGGTCCGACGCCGTTATATATTCAGCTGAAGGAAATCATTCAGGAGCGGATCGACAACAACATCTATCAGGTGGGCCAGCAGATCCCGCCCGAGCTCCAGTTCGTCCAGGAGTTCGGCATCAGCCGGCCCACCGTCAGGCAGGCGCTGTCCGAGCTGATGCAGGAAGGGCGGCTGACGGTCAAACGGGGAATCGGCACCTTCGTGACCGCCAAGCCGATGAATACGAATGCGAACCGGTTTATTACGTTCGCGGAGCAGATGAAAATGTCCGGCATGAAGGAACGGGCCGTGCTGATGCGGAAAGGCACGATGCCGGCGACCCGGAAGCTGAGCGCGGAGCTTGGCATCGAGCCGGATGCCGAGGTGTACGAAATCATCCGCGTCCGGTACGGCGACGAGGAGCCGCTTGCGATTCGCTGCTCCTATATCGCGGTCAGCCTGCATCCGAACCTGCTTGACCGCGACCTGGAGCAGACGCCGCTGTTCGAAACGCTGTCCCGCGACTGCGGCATTGTCGCGACGCGGGCCAGGCAAACCTACCAGGCCGTGCCGGCGACGGAACTGGAAGCGAAGTGGCTGACCGTGCCGGAAGGCTCTCCCCTGATGATGAGCACCGGCGTCATTTACAGCGACCGGGGGCTGCCGATCGAAAGCGTGAAGGTGCTGTACAAAGGGAACCGCTACCAGTTCACGGTCGATCAGGCGGGCGACGGCGGATCGCATGTCCTGAACAACGAATGGATCGGGATGGCATGACACTACCGATCCCGTTATTTTTCGGCCTGCTGGGCGGCTCGGCCCTGCTGGCCGGCCTGCTCAAAAACGGCTTCGGCGTCGGCGCCGGAGCCTTCATCACCCCGATCCTGTCGCTCTTCATGCCGCCGGCCGCCGCTGTCGCAATGATGACTCCGATCCTGCTTATTACCGACGTGGACGGCATACGGCTGTATTGGAAGAAGTGGGACTCGGCGTTATCGCTCCGGCTGCTGCCTTCCGCGGCTGTCGGCACGGTCGCCGGTCTCCTGTGGTCGCACGCGATTTCACCGGACCTGCTGAAGCGAACGATCGGCCTGCTGACGATCCTGTTCTCGTTATACGTCATTTTTCTGAAAAATAGGGAGGCGAATTCCCGCCTAGACGTGTGGGACGCGCTGCCCGTCCAAATCGGCTGGGGGCTGGCCGCCGGCCTGATCGGCGCGCTGATCAACGCCGCGGGTATCGTGCTGACGATCTATTTCATCCTGATCAAGCTGCCGAAAGTGAAATATATCGGCACGCTGATGCTGCTCTTGACGGTGATGGACGCCATTAAAATCGTCTATTTCGCCCTGGTGGGCTCGATCGGGGGCAGCGGCTGGCTTAACGTCGTTTATGTGCTGCCGCTCGTCCTGCTGGGCGGTTATATCGGGCATAAGATCAACCTGAGGGTATCCCCTCAAAAATTCGAATCGATTTTGTTCAGCCTGATTTTCGTATCGGGCGTCGCCTTATTGCTGTAATCTCCTTTGAGCGTATAGCCTTCACGTAAATATGGACAGCCTAACATTGGCCGCCCGCCTTCGAAGCGGGCGGCCAGGCGCGTTTTCTGGCGAAAGGGGCAGACGCTGCATGACGGATTTCATACCGGAAATATGGGAGGAGGAAGCGCCCCCGCCGCATGCGGCGGTTTGCGGGCGATGCGAGCTGTCCCGGCACCGGAAGCGGGTGGTGTGGGGCGAGGGCAGCCCCTCGGCGCCGCTGTTCGTGCTGCTGGACAATCCGGGCGCGCGTGAGGATCGGGAAGGCCGGGCGTTCGTATGCGGCACCCGCGAGACGCTGCAGCTCGGCCTGCGGGAGGCCGGTCTCGCGCCCGGGCTCGTCTATGTGAGCTACCTGCTCAAGTGCCGCCCGGTGCGGGCGTACGACAAGCCGGCGGCGCGCGCGGCGTGCGCGCCTTATCTGCAGCTTCAGCTCGGGGAGAAGAAGCCGCGGCTGCTGCTCGGTCTCGGCAACACGGTCGTGGAGACGCTGTTTCCGGATATGGAGGCCGATGTGAAGAGCTTCAGGGGGAGACGGCACGACTATAACGGCATCCCGGTCGTCGTTTCTTACCATCCCCTTGCCGTCAGACGCAGGCCCGTGCTGATGAAAGCTTTCGTCGAGGACTTGCGGCTGGCGGCTGAGCTGGTCGGGAGGGAGGGCGGCGCGAATGGACGGAAGCTTAACTGAATGTCCGGTTGAACCGGTGGAGCAGCCGTCCGAAAGCTGCCCGATCCGCTTCGGGCCAGTCTTTCAGCAGCTCGCGGAAGCGGACGAAGCGGGCTTGCCTGCACTCCTCCAGCTCTTTGGCGCCAAGCTCGGTCATTTCCAGCACATAGGCTCGCCCGTCGTCCGGATCGGGGATTCGCGTCACATAGCCTTTCTGTTCGAGAGCCGCCGTCTGCCGGCTTACCGTCGAGATATCCAGATGAAATTCGTCCGCCAGCGTCTTCACGCCGGCGCGGCTGTGCGAGGCGATCTGGTTCAGCAGCAAATAGGCGGACCGGTCCAGGGTGCCCAGATTGCGCCCTGCGGAAGTCGCCCGACGGATGAGAATCGCCAGCTCCATCTCGATCGTTTCGATTGCGCGTTCATCCATTTTCCAATCCCCCGCTATCGTTTAATCGCTTCATTTATCGTATCATATGCCCCGTGCTTTTTAAAATTTGGCTGTTGCCCGGCAATGAATATAGTTGTATAATACAATTAAATGGTTGTATGATACAACTAATTAATGGAGGCGGTCGCGATGCTGGCGCATGAAATTATGATTGCTCAGGTGGTTAAAGCGAAGGAAGATGAAACGGTCCGTTCCGTCATTGAAAAATTTATCAAGCACCGGATCAGCGGCATGCCCGTCGTTAATGACCGGAACGAGATCGTCGGCTTCATCAGCGACGGAGACATTATGCGCTATATCGGCAAGCATGCGGACATCGTCGTCGGTACGATTTATTATGCGACGGTTCTTAAAGGGGATCATGAGGCTTTCGAGGAACGGACGCGCCATTTGCTTCAGCTGGGCGTGATGGACATCGCCAAGAAGAAGGCGATTCAGGTTTCCTGGGATGCGAACGTCGAGGACGTGGCCGCCATTCTTGGCCACAAAAGGATCAAAAAGGTGCCCGTCGAGCGAAACGGAGTACTGACGGGCATCATCAGCCGCGGCGACGTGATCCGGCATTCGTTTCAGTCGATTCTGTAACGGGTGAAGCTTATTCGATAGAACCGGACCCGATTCGTGCAAATAAAGGAGAGAGCCATCGTATGGCATTTACAGCGAGCTCCAATCGGGGGCATGTGAAGCCGAAGCCTTCGGCCGCGCCTGAGCCCGATCTTGCGAAAACAAGCTTATTGTCCCAGCCGCGGGCGGTATGGGCGGTCTTCTTCGCCTGCATCATCGCCTTCATGGGGCTGGGACTTGTCGACCCGATTATGCCGGCGATAGCAGGCAGTCTGCACGCGGCGAAAAGCCAGGTTACGCTGCTGTTCACCAGCTATAATGCAGTGATGGCGGTCGCCATGCTCATTACCGGCGCAGTTTCGTCCCGGCTCGGGATCAAGTGGACGCTGCTCACCGGGATCGTCGTGATCGCCGTATTCTCGGCGCTGGGCGGATTCTCGAGCGATATTTGGACGCTGGTCGGCCTGCGCGGCGGCTGGGGGCTTGGCAACGCGCTGTTCGTCGCGACGTCGCTTGCCGCCATCGTTTCGCTGTCGCGGAGCACTTCCGCAAAAGCGATCATCCTGTACGAAGCGGCGATCGGGCTCGGCATCTCGGTCGGGCCGCTGCTCGGCGGCTGGCTGGGCGCGATCTCATGGCGGGGGCCATTTCTCGGTGTGGCAGCGCTCATGGTGATCGCGTTTATTGCCGTCTTCTTCCTGATGCCGGGCACCGCGAGCCGCCCGAAGCGGCAGACGCTGGCCGACCCGTTCCGGGCGATGAAGCACCGCTCTTTGCTCGTGTTCGGCCTTACCGCCGCGCTGTACAATTTTGGCTTTTTTACGTTGCTTGCTTACGCGCCGTTCGTTTTGGGGTTGGACGCGCACGGGCTCGGGTTCGTGTTCCTCTGCTGGGGGGTCCTGCTGGCCCTGACCTCCGTCTTCATGGCGCCGGTCCTGCAGCGCCGCTTCGGTACCGTAAAATCGATGTGCGCGATGCTCGTGCTGTTCGCCGTCCTGCTTGCGGTCATGGGCATCTGGACCTCGACGCAGTGGGTCGTCATCGCCGCCGTTATCGCCGCGGGGGCCCTCCTGGGCAACAATAACACGCTGATCACGACCGCAGTGATGAACGCCGCGCCCGTGGAGCGGCCGACGGCTTCGGCGGCTTACAGCTTTCTCCGCTTTCTGGGCGGCGCCGTGGCGCCTTACATGGCCGGCAGACTGTCGGAAATCTATAACGCTCACGTTCCGTTCTACACCGGAGCCGCGTTCGTGCTTGTCTCGGTGCTGTTTATCGGCCTTAACGCCAAGCACGTCTCACATGTCGACCGTGCGGAAGCGGGCCATTGACCGCTGCAGGAAACGAAAAAACACCTGGTTCCCCTTTGCGAATGCAGCCCAAGGGGAAAAGGTGTTTTTGCGTTTATACGAGCTGAAAATCGTCGGATTTGTCCGAGCCGGATTTCGGTTTCGGTATGGCCAGCCGGTCAAAATGCCGCGCCAACTCGGCTAGGCCGTGCGCGAGCGCCTCGCCTTCCATCGGCTTACCGTGGCCGGTAATCGCCAGCCGCGGCTTCAGTTCATCCAGCCGTTTCACCGATTTCCACGCATCCTGCCAGTCGAAGGTGAAATACGGCGGCGGCCCGTGAATCTCTTCCTCCTGCGCCAGCACGGCGAACGCGGATGTCTGCTTAACGGTGATAAAAGCGTCGCCCGCGATCAGACTGAGGTCCTTCTCCCGGAACAGCGAGACGTGGCCTTTCGTATGTCCCGGCGTCGGCACCCAGCGCCATCCGGGCATCCCGGGAACGGAGCCGTCCTTCGGCAACGGCTGCACCCAGCGGGAAATATCGATGCCTTTATGCGGGTAAAGCGGAGAGATGCGCGCCATCAGGCCTCCGCCCACGCCGGGGTCCGCCTCGGGATAGTCGGCCATTCCCGTTAAATAGGGCAGCTCGTCTTCATGGGCAAACACGGGTACATTCCAGCGTTCCAGCAAAGCGTGCAGCGATCCGACATGGTCGAAATGCCCGTGCGTCAGCACGATGGCATGGGGCTTCTCGATGCCGAACCGGGCGTTCGCGGCTTTGGCGATATTGTCCGCGAATGTCGCGACTCCGGCATCGACCAGCACCCAGCTGCCGCTTCCCGGCCAGCCCGCGAGCGCCACGTTCGCGATCATCGTCCGCATATATGTCAAATCCGCCGGCAGCATCGGGTTCCCTCCTTCGTTTTCCCTATAGGTTGTTCGAAAGAGGTGAAAATATACTTTTGCGGCGGCGGGGTCTAGGCACCGACGCTTTCGTGAACGGCAGCGCGGACTTTGGCGATCCGCGTCGCCATCAGAGCCGCGAACAGGCAGACGAAGCCGGCGGCGGCGAACGGAATCGTATAGGAGCCGAGCCAGTCCCGCAGCACGCCAGCCTCGTACGCGGCGGCCGATGCGCCAAGCTGGTGGGCGACGACGACCCAGCCGAAAATCATGCCCGACCGTTCCTTGCCGAATTCCCTCGTCGCCAGCTTCACGGTCGGCGGCACCGTTGCGATCCAGTCGAGGCCGTAAAATACGCTGAAGATCAGCAGCTGCGTATGGTTCGAATCGAGTGCATACGGCAGATAGAGCAGGGCCAGCCCGCGCAGCCCGTAATACCAGAAGAGCAGCCAGCGGCTGTCGAACCGGTCCGTGAGCCAGCCCGACATCGTCGTGCCGATCAGATCGAACAGGCCCATGAGCGCGAGCAGCCCGGCGGCCGCTACTTCGGGGATGCCGTGGTCGCCGCAGGCGGGAATCAGGTGCGTGCCGATCAGGCCGTTTGTCGAAAAGCCGCAGAAGAAGAAGGTGCCGGCAAGCAGCCAGAACGTTTTGTTTCCAAGCGCCGAGCGAAGCGCGAGCAGCGGCGCGCCGAACAGGCTGCCGCGAAACGGCGCCGGTTTGACGACTTCATCCGAGCCGTAGGCGGCCGCTCCGACGTCATAGGGATGGTTTCGCATCCAGGCGGCCACGATCACAAACAGGACGCAGAGGACGCCGGCTGCGGTAAACATGGCATAACGCCAGCCGGCACTGACCGTAATGTGGGCGAGCAGCGGCAGAAACAGCAGCTGACCGGTGGCGGCGCTCGCGGTCAGCATGCCGACAACGAGCCCTTTGCGCTGGACGAACCACTGATTGGCGACGGTGACGCCGAGCACGTTCGCCATCATGCCCGTTCCGAGCCCGGAGACGACGCCCCACAGCAGATCGAACTGCCACAGCGCTGTCATCAGGGGCGTCACCGCCAGACTGCCTGCCAGTACGGCCAGCGAGGCGGCTACGACCCTGCGGATGCCGAAACGCGCCAGAAACGCTGCCGAGAACGGACCGATGAGGCCGTACAAAAAAATGCCGATCGATACGACGCCGGATATGCCGCCGCGGCTCCAGCCGAACTCCTGCTGAAACGGGAGCATCAGAATGCTCGGCATCGAGCGGATTCCCGCCGATACGAGAAGCGTTACAAACGTAATCAGGACCACAATCCATCCGTAATGCAGATGAGATGGCTTGGCTGCCGATTTTTCGGTCGAAACCATCCGGCCGTTCACTCCATTCTCACTATTTTAGGTGTACATACAAAAGTTAAAATGCAGGGATCACGGCTTTTTTTCCAGCAGGCTGCTTATACTTTCGTGCTCCTCCGTCATCTTACGGACCGTTTCCGTTCCGAGTATCGCTTCGTACCGTTCGCGAAACCGCCTCGACGCCTCGCGGATCGTCCCGACGAGCGCCTCTCCTTTGGGCGTCGGATAGACGAGCACCGTCTTCCCGTTCACTTTCCGCTCCACCAGCTGCTTGCCTTCCAGCTTGTCGACGAAGCGGGTCAGCGTAGAGGGCGTGATCGAGAGCTTCTCGGACAGCTCCTTCTGCGAAATGCCGGGGGCGGACACGACGAGACGGACCAAATAACCGTACATCGGCGTCAGGCCGGTCGACGCGAATTCTTCCTCTGCGATTTTGGTTATGATCCGGCTGAGCCGGTTCGACGTGAAAAATAAACAATTGGTCAGAAAGCTGTCGTCCATGTTTAAGAACCTCCATTCTTTTACTTTGTATGTACAACAAATATAAGCCGGCAGCCATTCGAAGTCAATACATCATTTGACTTGGGCGCTTGTTTCAATTGCATCGCATATGGAAGGAGGGACTTTTCGACCGCCCCTCCGTGTGCGTTATTGCTTTACGTTCTGCCAGGTGATGCCGAATTTATCTTCGATCTCTCCGTAATAGGTTTTTTTTATCCGGCTTCGATATCCGGCGTTTCTTTCACCTTCCGCAGCTCGATCTCGCCTTGGGCGAATTCGCTTAAAGGCAGGCGGAACGCCCACTCGACCGCTTCTTCCCGCGATTTCACCTCGATCAGTGCGAATCCGGCGATGAACGCCTTCGAATCGGGCGCAGGGCCGCCCACAGGAACCACCCTTCCCCCGGGCACGGGAAAAGCGAACCTCTCGTACGAACCCGAAAGCAGCTCTTCCGCGGCGAGCAGCACGCCGGATTTGGCCAGCTGTTCGTTATATTTCCGCATCGCATCGGCCAGCCGGGGAGCTGGAGGCCGGAAGGCTCCGGCGGCGGCCGCCGTCCTGACGATAATCATGAATCGCATCGTATTTTCCCTCCTTCTTTGACACGCCGCAGGAGCGGCCATTACTTACACGACGAACGGGAGAGGGGAAAATCGACCGCCGCCGTTAACGAAAAATCGCCCCACGGCCCGGCTGCCGGAGCCGGGGCGGAGAGCGATGTTCGATTTACGAGGTTTGAGCCAGCACGTTTCATCGTTACGGTATCTCAAGTATGATCCGGCTCGGGCATCGGCCCGGCCGGTCCCGCCGCGCATTCGGCCGCGCGCTTCAGCAGCAGCTCGCGCTCCCGCTCGTTGCCGGTCATCGCGGAGGCGCGTTTGAACTCCGCGCACGCTTCATCGCTTCGGCCCAGCTTCATCAGGAAGTCGCCCCGCACGCTGGGCAGGAGATGATAGCTGCTCAGCGACGGCTCCGCCATCAGCGCATCGACGAGCTCGAGTCCGACCGCCGGCCCGAACGCCATCGCAAGCGCAACCGCGCGGTTCAGCTCCACGACGGGCGAAGGCGCGATTTGTGCAAGCGCGTCGTAGAGCGCCGCAATCCGCACCCAGTCCGTCTCGGCGGCGGTGCGGGCGCGGGCATGGCACGCCGCGATCGCGGCCTGCAGCGCGTAGGGGCCAAGCGGGCCGCCAGCGCTCTCGGCGCGCTCCAGAGCGGCAAGACCGCGGCGGATCAGCAGGTGGTCCCAGAGCGCGCGGTTTTGGTCCATCAGCAGGATCGGTTCCCCGTCCGTGCCGACCCGCGCCTTAAACCGCGAGGCTTGAATTTCCATTAGCGCGACGAGCCCGTGAACCTCGGGCTCCGCAGGAGCGATTTCGGCCAGCACGCGGCCGAGCCGCAGCGCTTCCTCGCAGAGGAGCGGCCGGATCCAGCTCCCGCCGGTCGTCGCGGCATAACCTTCGTTGAACATGAGGTAGATGACCTCGAGCACCGAGGACAGCCGGGCGGCCAGCTCGTCCTTCGGGGGCAGCTCGAACGGTACGCGCGCGGCTGCCAGCGTCCGCTTGGCGCGGACGATCCGCTGGGCTACTGTCGGCTCGGGGACGAGATAGGCGCTGGCGATTTCTCCGGTTGTCAGTCCGCCGAGCAGGCGCAGCGTAAGCGCCACCCTGGCCTCGGCCGAGAGCACGGGATGGCAGGTCATGAAGATCAGGCGCAGCAGGTCGTCCCCGACGTTATCGTCCAGACCCGCATCCCAGTCCGGTTCGTTCTGCGTATTCATTTCATAGCCGATCAGCTCGTATTTGCGGTCGCGCGTTTTGTTGCGGCGCAGCAGGTCGATCGCCTTGCGCTTGGCCGCAGCCATCAGCCACGCCCCGGGGTTGTCCGGAATGCCGGTATCCGGCCACCGCTCAAGCGCGACAATCAGCGCATCCTGCGCCAAATCTTCGGCGATCCCGACATCGCGCACGATCCGCGTGAGCGCCGCGATGATTTTGGGCGATTCGATCCGCCAGATCGCATCGACGGTGCGGTGGACACCGGTATCCGTCATGAATGCCGCTTCCTCGTCACCTGCTCGCGCAGCGCGATCTCTTTGGCAAGCGCCTCCTCATCCTGCATGAGCTCCGGAGCTTCGAATATCTGGCGCAGCTCGATTTCACCTTCGCCGAAGCCGTGCGGATCCGGCATGCGCAGCGCCCATTCGACCGCTTCTTCCTTCGAATTCACTTCGATGATCGTAAAACCGGCAATGATCTCTTTGGCCTCCGTGAAGGGACCGTCGATTACTTTCGGCTTTGCGCCGGGGACGGGGTAAGAAATGCGAATAGCGCCCGAGCTTGGGTGAAGCCCTTCGGCGGCGACGAGGACGCCCGCTTTGACAAGCTCCTCGTTGTACTTCATCATCGCGTCGAGCAGTTCTTTGCTCGGCAGGACGCCGGCCTCGGAATCCTTCGTCGCATTGACAATCATCATAAACCGCATGTTCATTTCTCCTTCGCTAGCGTTTTGGGCTTTCAATAAAGACGACGAACGGCAGCGGGCAAAATCGACACCTGCCGACCGCCTGCAGGGGGAGAACGAGTTGTGGTAGAATGAGGCTGAAGCTTGTTTATCACGCTTAGGGTAAACAATGGTTTACGAACGGACAACGATTTCTAAAGGAATGGTTACGATTTGAGCAAAAACGCCGAAAAAATCGCCGGCCTATTCGTCCGGCTTCTCCCGCTCGTCTATAATCGGCTGAACAAGCCGTTCGCCAAGGGCAATCCGATCCCGAAGCCGTCCTCTTTGACGCACCTGCAGCTGCATATTCTGGAGGAGCTGTTTCATGCCGGAGAGGGGATTTCCATGACCCATTTGGCTCAGCAGATCAGCATTTCGAAGCAGCAGCTGACGCCGCTCATTTCGAAGCTGGAGGAAACGGGATTTGTCGTCAAGGCGCAGGATCCGCACGACCGCAGAGCCGTCAGGCTGTTCCTCGCCGATAAAGGGAAGGAAACAGTAACGAAGCATTGGGCGGAGTTCCACCGGCTGTTTGCCGAACGGATCGCTGCGCTCGGCGAGGACGATCTGCTCGATCTCGACTATGCGATAACCAAGATCATCCGGATTTTTGAGAAGATGGAAGTTTGAAGCGACCCGCTCACATGTGCGCTTACCCACAGCCCTCAATATACATGTTCTAAAAATGAGCCTTTATATCCATATATTAGAACCCGCGGTAAACCAATGCAAGCCGGCGACATGAAAAAAAGCCGTTCCCTCAAGGCAAGGGGAACGGCTTTCGGTTCACGATGCGGGCGTCCGCACCGCCCGGGGTGCCTTAAGCAGGCCGGCCGGTCAATATTTGACCACGGGCCATTTTTGCTTGCGGAGCGCACGCATCAGCTCCGGGAATGCATGCAGATTGTCTGCCACCTGCTGGTGCGGAGTTAAGGCCATCCATTGATTGAGCGATACGTCCTCGAACCGGCTGCTCTTGAACATTTCCAGAAACCACAAGCTTGTATTTCCGGTATTTTACACATAATGTCCGAATGCGAAGGGCACGTATCCGACGTCGCCGGCCCGGTAGTCGAACGTGCGGGCGTTGCCGTTCGCCGCAAAGACGGTCATGCTCCCCGTTCCGGACAAATAATACTGCCATTCGTCGTTGTTCGGGTGCCAGTGCATTTCCCGCATCGCGCCCGGTTTGATTTCGACCAGCGCGGCGGCAATGGCGACCGAGACCGGGAAATTGGATGAATCGACGATGCGCACGGTTCCGCCCGGCGTTACGATCGGTTTCTGCGCCAGCAGCCGGTGGGTGAAGCTTTGCGGCACGGTTCCGTACGGATCCGGCACATGCTGGGTCTCCAGCGGACCGGGTACCTGCGACGGCGGGACGAGCAGATCCGGATTTTCCAGATCGCGCATCACATACCGCGGTCCGAAATCGGGCGCCCCGGCCCCGTCCGGCCGGATAGGCTGGGGAATGCCCCCGCTGCGGTTAGGGGCGTTAGAAGGCTGATCCATGCAGATGGCTCCTTTGAACGAAAATAGACGCAACGCGTGAATCGCCAACGAATGATATATATGAGCCGGCCGTCGTTTATAGAAATGCAAAGGAGCGTGCGGATTCGGGCGGAAATGTGAAACCTTTTACAGCCGCGAGGCGTTAGGTACGTTAAATTGGGCAGTCCAAATAAGTGAAAAGGGGTGCTGTTATGCCGAATAAGTCGATCGGCGCGGCGGCGGTTATTTTGGATGACGCCGGACGTGTGTTGTTAGTTAAACACAGCTACGGGAAATTAAACTGGGAGCTGCCCGGAGGGAAAGCGGAGGAGAATGAGTCGGCACAAGAGACGGCGCGGAGGGAAGTGCTGGAAGAAACCGGGCTCGACGTTACGGTAGGGCAGCTGACGGGAATCTATTACGATCCCGAATACGACATGCACCATTTCGTTTTTTTGGCCCGATGCGGAGGCACCGGGAAGCCGCTGCCTTCCTCGCCTGAAATTACGGAATGCCGGTTCTGCGCCCCGGCCGATTTGCCCCGGCCGATGAGCGATTTTACCCGAAAACGGATTCGTGAAGCGCTGAAGCCGGAAGGGCGGCCTGACGTCCATGTCATCGGGCCGAGAAGATGGATCGAATAACGGCCCCCGCGGGAGACGGCCGTTCGGCGCCGGAATACGGCAGTTGGAAAGCCCGGGCAGACGATCCGATCGGCTAGGAGCCGGACTCCCGCTGCCGTACGCCGGGACAACGAAGGGGGACCATCGTCCGGCCGCCCTTCACGCGCAGCGAAACGAGCGGCTCGGGCTCGGGCTCGCCCTGCCCCGGCACGGACTTGAATTCGAATCGCTCGGCCAGCGTGCCGAGAAGGAGCACGGCCTCCATCATGGCGAACTGCGAGCCGATACAGCCGCGTGTGCCCCCGCCGAACGGGAAGTATGCGAAGCGCGGCCATCCCGCGGCGTTCTCCTCAAACCGTTCGGGCCGGAACGCGGACGCATCGCCGAATACCGCGTCGCTGCGGTGAATCGCGTACGGGCTGATCAGAAAGCTGCTGTTTGGGGGAAAGGTGTCTCCAAGCATGGAAATCTCTCCCTCCGCTTCGCGCAAAATCGTCCAAGCCGGGGGATACAGCCGGAGCGTCTCCTGTACGATATACCGCGTATAAGTCATTTCCCTGTAGCGGTCGGCGGCGGAAATCCGCGTGCCGGACTGCTTTTCCCGCTGCCGGATCGCATCCAGCTCCCGGCGCAGCCGGTTCGCCGCTTCCGGAGAATGCTCCAGACAACACCAGGCCCAGACGAGCGCATTAGCCGTCGTTTCGTGGCCGGCCAGCAGCATTGTCATCATCTGGTCGCGGATTTCGCGCTCCGGAATCGGATTCCCGTCCTCGTCCCTCGTGTCCAGCAGCAGCCCGAGAAGGCTGTCCGCATACCGGTCCGGCGCTTTCTTCGCGCGAGCAATCGTGTCGTACACCATCTTCTCCAGCGTCCGGATCGCCTGCTTCAGCGACAGATTGCTCCGCGTCGGCACGCCGAGCGGAAGGATGACCGGGGAAAAAATCATTCTCGCCGATTGCCGGATCGTCGCGTCCACGGCTGCCGCTAGCGCTTTTTTGTCCGCCGCAAGCTCGGTTTTGAACATGCTGCGGGCGATCACGCCGAGCGTCAGCTGCATCATCGCGTCGTGTATCGCAACCGGCACTCCGTCCTGAAGCGTATCGGCCAGCCGGTTTGCCTCTTCGACGACGATTTCGGCATAGGCGCCGATGCGCTCCTTGTAAAAGACCGGCGTCAGATACCGCTTCTGATGCCGGTGCGCATCGCGCTCGGCCGTAAGCAGGCCGTCGCCGATCGTCCGGCGCAGCACGCGGGAGCTTCTGCCCTTGCGAAGCTTGTCCTCCTGATGGACCAGCAGCTCCTGGACGAAGTCGGGCGAGTTGACGATGAATGTCGGGCGAAAAGAGCTTGTCCGCAGTGACACGACGTCGCCGAGCGGCAGCGCGTCGACCAGGAAGCCGAGCGGGTCGCGCCGAAACCGGAAAAAATTGGACACTCTTGAAGTGGGGATTTCGACGATGCGCGTCATGCGGCGCCTCCTTTTGTTGCCCGTCCGCCGGTTTGTGCGTCCGGCGGCGTTATATCCAGCGTAGCATGTTTAACGGATGGAGTTCAAACAAACCGGAGCGCGAAAAAACTCCCGGCCGGCAGGCTCGATAAGCAGCGGTCTGCCGCCGGGAGTTTTTGCGGTAGAATGGTTTTCGGCCGGATCGGCTCAGAACGCCCAGTTTCCGCCGCGGAATACCGCTTCGGCCGTGCCGTCCGGCAGCTCTCCGTCGATGTCCGTGTCCGCCGAGCCGATCATGAAATCGACGTGGACGAGGCTCGAGTTAAGCCCCCTTTGCTGCTGTTCTTCCTGCGATAAGTTCTTGCCGCCTTCGAGGCAGAACGCATACGCATTGCCGATGGCCAAATGGCTCGACGCATTCTCGTCGAAGAGCGTATTGAAGAAGACGAGGTTCGTATCGGAAATCGGGGAGCGGTGCGGGACCAGCGCCACTTCACCGAGGTAGGCGGAGCCCTCGTCCGTATTGACCAGCCGCTGCAGGACTTCAAGTCCCTCCGCCGCTTCGACGCCTACGATTTTGCCTTTCTCGAACGTAAGGGAGAAGTCCTTAATCAGCGTGCCGCCGTAGCTGAGCGGCTTCGTGCTGCGCACCTTCCCGTTGACGCCTTCCTTCAGCGGCGCCGTAAACACCTCTTCCGTCGGCATGTTCGCCACGAAGGTCGTGCCCGCCGCATTGACGCTTCCGCCGCTTACCCACAAATGTCCTTCCGGCAGCTCGATGCTGAGGTCGGTGCCTTCGCCTTTGTACATCAGCTTGCGGTATTTCTTCGCGTTCAGATGGTCCGCTTTGTCGTCCAGCGTTTTCGTATGCGCCTTCCATGCGCCGACCGGATCGTCCAGATTGACGCGCGTCGCGGCGAAAATCGCATCCCAGAGCGCGTCGACCCGGCGGTCCTCCCCAAGATCCGGGAACACCTTCTCGGCCCATGCGGGCGAAGGCACGGCGACGATCGACCAGCTGATTTTGTCGGACATGGCATAGCTTCTGTACTTCTGCATCGCTTTCCCGGCTGTTTTGTTCGCGTTTGCGATCCGCTCGGGGTCGATTCCCTTCAGCAGATCGGGGTTAGCGGCGATGATCGAAAGGAAGGCGGCATTGTTCTCGGCCAACTCCTCCATGCCCTTCGCGCGCCACATCGGGTAGTCGAAGAACGCTTCGTCCGGGGCGAGCTCGAATCTTGTGCGGGTTACCTCGTCGTCGTTCCATTCGACGTATACGTTTTTGGCTCCGGCTTCATACGCTTTCTTTACGACCAGCCGCACGAACGGCGCCGCTTCGAGCGTGGCGAGCACCACCAGATTTTGTTCGGGCTGTACGTTGACGCCCACCTGAACGGCCAGCGCGGCGTACTTTCCCAGCTTTTCCGAAAAATCGGTCATTGTTATTCCTCCCATCCGACAGATAGGTTTATTTTAACAAACTGGCGCCCTAAATAACCATACAACCTTAGGCTTATCAAACGTTTGCGAAAAGAATCGGTTCGGTGAAAATCACTGAAGTTTAACGTTTGACAGGTAAACTTTAAAGCTTAAACGTTGACGTTCAGCTCTTGAAGTTTAAAACTTAAAGTTTAACCGTTAAAGTTTAAAGCTGACCCAGCGCCAACCGGTGGTTAAGAGAAAATAAAAGCACAGCGCCGGAAACAAGCTTTAAGCTGCAAACGTTAACTTTTGAACGTTAAGGGTTAAAGTTTACCCTTCAAAGGTTAAACGCCGAGGTTTAAGCTCCATTAGAATTATTAAAAAACGGCCCGAACCGTCCGAAAACGCCTTCACCGCTTCGAAATCTTTTATATTGCATATCAATACTTATAAAAGAGAGGGATACGGACTTGGCAAAAAACGAGCTTCTCTCCACCAGCATTACGCTGTCTATCGATAACGGAAGCAGCCATGTGAAAAGCATATACGACGATTTGGAGCAAAGCTTTCTATTTCCGAGCGTTGTCGCTCAGCCGTTCGGGGAGCGGTTTCAGCTGATCGATTCGGGGGAGCCCCTCGACTTTCTGGACGTGCAGCTGACTTCGCCGGCAATCGGGAGCGAGCAGTACCGCCATGTCTATGTCGGCAATTTGGCGATCGGGGACGAAGGCATCGTGCACGAGATCGTCGGCGACAAGGCGGCGCAGAAAAAAGCGCAGCGGCCCGAGACGATGGTCACGCTGCTGACGGCGGCGGCCTACGCAGTTGCCGCGAAACACGCGAACGAAATCCGGCGCGGCAAGAAGCGCATCAAAGCGCTCGTCAACCTCGGAACCGGGCTGCCGATCAGCGAGGTGACGAAATTCCGCAGCGAATTCGCGGATAAAATTACGTCCGGCGTCCATTCGGTCACTTTCGTCACGACCCCGGTGTTTAAGGGCGTCACGGTGGAGCTGGAATTTTCGCTGCCGAACGATATCGGCATCGACGACGTGTCCGGCGTCTACGACATCGAGGCGCATTCGAAGTCCCGCTTGTCGCACAAAGGGTTCGGCATCGCGGATGTCGGCGGGGTCGACATGGACATCGCCTTTTTCCGGCCGGGCCTCGATCTCGATCAACGCCATTCGACGGGGACGAAAATTTACCTCAACGACGCGCTCGAAAGCATCCGCAGCGAGGTGAACTCGCAGGGGGAGGAGCTGATCGCGAGCACGGCGGAGCTGACCCAGATGCTCGTCAACAAGGAATACGAAATTTTCGCGGAAGGCAAGGTCGTATTCGACATGACGCCGCTTGTCAATCGGCATATGCGCATTTTGGCAGAAAAGGTGCTGAAGCTCGCAAGGAACTCATGGAAGCATGTGCGCTATGCAGGCGAATTCTGGTTTATCGGCGGCGGGGCGATCGTGCTGCAGCCGTGGATTGAGAAGCTGAACGCCGAGCTCGGGCTGCCGATTCGCTTCGATGCCGTCGAGCACAGCCAGTTCCGCAACGCAAGAGGCACGTTTCTGCTGCTCGACCATGCGCTGAAGCATGGCGGGGAAGCGGCGGCGGGCTTTGAGCCTGAGCCTGCCGGGTCCGAAAGCGGTGCCGGCGAAGGAAACGGGAGCGGGACGCCTTGAGAAAACGGCGCTCGACGGTATTCGTTCGTCCCGGCAGGGATTTGACGCTGTACGTCCCGTCGGACACGCCCCCCGAAGTGATCGATTATATGAACCGGCTAAAGGCGGAAGGGCTGTTCAGCCAAGGCATGATGGAGCTGATCGTCAAAGGGGTCATGCAGGAGCTGCAAGCCCCGCGCCGCCGGGAAGAGGACGCCGGTTCCGGGCTGCCCGGGATGTATCCTTCGGTAGAAGCGGGTACCGGGATAACGGCGGCCGCGGATCGTTACGAACACCCGGACGATCCTCCGGCGTCGCAGAAGCGCCCGGCGGAAGACGGCCGGCCGGAATGGGGCTGGCGGACGCAGGACGCCCTGCCGCGGACGAACGATGAGCGGGAACGGTTCGTCACCGGGCTGGACGAGACCGGCGGGAAGGCCGAGGGTTTAGACGGCGAGACGGTTTCGCGCCAATCGGCGGGAGACGCGCCATGGATGGAACGGAGCGCCGTGCGCGAACCGGGTCCGGCGGAACAGGCAGCGGTTATCGAGGCGGATTCGCCGGCAAAGCCAGGCGCGGCGGACAATGCGGACGAACCGAAAAAATTCAGTCTCGCTCAAATATTCCGTCAGGCGAAAACGAACGCGGGCAAGCTGGCCCCGGCGCCTCAGCGGGGGAACGGCGGCCAAAGCGAGCCGTGAGGCTCCGCCTGACGCCCGGACGGGAACGAGAAGGAGGACGACAACATGAATGGCGGACAATCCGGCGACAGCGCGCGCCATTTTACGCTGACGAACGAAGTGTTTCAAATCCCGGGACTCGATATCTACGCCCAGATGACATTTATTGTGCTTAAGGGCTGTTCGACGGAATCGCACCTTCCCGATGTTGCCGAGCTTTCACGGCTCGGCCGGATGACCGTTAAACAGACGACCAAAGCGCTGCAGAGCCTTGTCGAACTGAAAATTTTGCCGCACAAGCTGTACCGCCAGCTGGTCGACGTCTTCCGGGACGACCGCCTGTCGTGGACGGCGAAGGGGCTGCTGACGTACTGCGGGAAGCATCCGCAAATCAAGTTCAGCGACCTGCTCGAGCTGTCTGGCGATTCGGGGGAGGACGAGCAGACGATTCGCAAGGCGCTCAAGGAGCTGCGGGAGTATGGCTATTTGGAAGATTATCCGGAGTGGCAGCGGATCGCGAATTAAACGGCCGAATCGGCGGCGGTAGTATATGGCGCCGGGGGCGGTTTTGCACGGGCGAACTGAAAGCGGGCCTCCTTTGCTTATTTGGCGAAAGGGGGCTTTTTGGCCGTCCCATTTGATAAAAGCGTCTAATTCTGGTTCACTATACATAGCAGGCTGTACGAGATTGATGGCTGGATAGGAGATTCGGAAATATGAACGAACATGCGGACAACGGCCCGCTGCCCGGACGGCTGCGTCCGGGCACGCGCGTGCTGATCATGACCGCCGTGGAGGCGGAACGGGAAGCCGTGCTGCGCGGACTGCGCGGCGACGGCCGCTTTGATACCGCGCTGGCCGGCGTCGGCCCGGCAAGCGCGGCAGCCCGCACGGCCATGGCGCTGGCGGCCGGCGAATACGGCCTTGCCGTAAGCGCAGGCATTGGCGGCGGCTTCACCGGCCGTGCCGAGGTCGGCTCGCTTGCGGTGGCGACCGAAATCGTCGCCGCCGATTTGGGCGCGCAGACGCCGGACGGCTTCCTCGCGGTGGACGAGCTCGGCTTCGGCTCCTCGCGCATTCCCGCGGACGAGGAGCTGGCCGGGCGGTTCGCGGAAGCGCTGCGGGCTGCGGGGCTTGCGGCCTGCGCCGGTCCGGTGCTGACGGTATCGACGGCGACCGGTACGGCGGAAACCGCCGCCGAGCTGGCCCGCCGGGTGCCCGGCGCGGCGGCCGAGGCGATGGAAGGCTTCGGCGTGGCGGCGGCGGCCCAGCTGTGCGGCGTGCCGGTGCTGGAGCTGCGCGCCGTCTCGAATGCCGTCGGCCCGCGGGACCGGGCGGCATGGCGCATTCGCGAAGCGCTCGAGGCGCTGGAGGCGGCGAGCAAGATTTTAACGGAGGTGCTTTGACATGAATATTGCGTTTTCCCCATGTCCGAACGATACATTTGTTTTTCACGCCTGGGTGCACGGGCTCATTCCTGGAGCGCCCGAGCTGAACGTCACCTATGCGGATATCGACGTGACGAACGGCTGGGCGGCCGCCCGCACCGGGCCGGAGGTGCTGAAGATCTCGTACGCGGCACTGCCGTGGGTGCTGGACGATTATGCGCTGCTCCCCTGCGGCGGCGCGCTCGGCAGAGGCTGCGGGCCGCTCGTACTGACCGCGGGCGGCACGGCAGATCCGGCCCGGCTCTCCGGGAAGCGGGTGGCGATCCCGAGCGACCGCTCCACCGCATATCTGCTCTTCCGGCTGTGGACGGCCCGGCATGTGCCCGGCGGCATCGGCGAAATCGTCGTCATGCCGTTTCACGAAATCATGCCGGCGGTGAAGGCCGGCACGATCGACGCGGGTCTCGTCATCCACGAGGCGCGCTTTACCTACCCGAATTTCGGGCTGACCATGCTGGCGGATCTCGGCAGCTGGTGGGAGACGGATACGGGACTGCCGATCCCGCTCGGCGCGATTATCGCGCGCCGCTCGCTCGATGTCGAAGCGATCGCCGGATGGGCGCGAGCTTCGGTCGAATACGGCTGGACCCACCCGGAGGTTTCCCGCAATTATGTGATGCGGTATGCGCAGGAGCTCGATCCGAAGGTCGCGCAGGCGCATATCGACCTGTATGTGAACGACTTTACGGCTAAGCTGGGCGAAGACGGTTATGCGGCGGTCGAGTCGCTGCTCGGACGGGCTGCGGAGGAAGGACTTGTGCCGGAATTCGATTTGGCCAAGCTGCGTTAACGCCTCTATTCAGCGATGCAAGCAACATGCGTTTTCCTTGACCGGGCCCGCCGATGGCCGGCAGGCCCGGCCGTTTGCGGACGCAGAGCGTCCGGCAGCGGCCAGACTACAAAAATCGCCCTCATCCGCCTTGCCGGTATGGCAGAGGGGATGAGGGCGATATCTATTTTGGCTGCACTTTCAACGCAGCGCTTAATCGAATACCATGGCGACGGCGCGGACCGGAGCGCCGCCGAAGCCCTGCAGCTTGAGCGGAAACGCGCATAAGTACCAGCGGTCTTCCGTCAGCAGCTCCTCGGTCAAATTGAGCTCCTCCAGCGGCCAAATCTCGTTCGACAGCAAAATTTCGTGAGGCGGCCGCGCTTTCTCCTCGCCCCAGCCGCCGATGCTGAGGCCGTCGAGGCCGACGCCCTTGACGCCGCGATCGACCAGCCACTGCGCACCCTCGCCGCTCAAATACGGCCACTGGTTGTAATATTCCTTCGTGTAGCCGCGTTTCTTGCTCCAGCCCGTGCAGAGCAGCACGATGTCGCCCGGCTTGATCCGGTCGCCGTACGGCTCGAAATGGCTGACGCCGATCGGCGTATCGGCCTCGATGCCGAACAGATCCACCGGGACGGCTTCGCCCTGAAACCGCTCGACCGGAAACTGTTCAATCGTCTTGCCCTGCGGGAAAAAATGAAACGGCACGTCGAGATGCGTCGCCGTATGCACGTTCATGTTCAGCCGCTCGGCGGTAAAGCCGTCGACCGGATACAGCGCTTCGTAACGAACCTCCGTCATCTCGTAGGTCGGCCAGCCAGGACAGTTATGATAGACCGGCTGGGACAGATCAATGATTTTGCGAACGGACGGAATTGGCACACCGGTTCCTCCTCTGCAGTCCGCAGCCGCGAGCTCTCTCGGCGGCCGCAAACGAAATATGGCGGCTGCACGGGATCAGCCCAATCGATCGATCCAGCCCTGCAGCATCGCTTCTTCTTCGGCGTTCAGCGGCCCTTTGCGAACCGCATTCAAATTGTTCTCTACATAATCGGCGCGGCGCATGGAGACGATGACCGATTCCACGATGGGCTGATGGCAGACCCAGCGAAGCAAAATATCCGCTGTCCGCGCATGGTCGCCGCCGATCTCGTCGAGCTTGTAGCCGCGGATGAACGGGGAAAGCGCGATGCTGCGGATGCCTTTGTCCGCCGCTTTGCGGAAAACGTCAAGCGAGCCCTGATTAAAAGCGTTATACGGCGCAAGCACGTAAGAAACCGGATGGTTCTCCGGCAGCAGGTCCACGTCCTTCGCCCGGACCATGCCGAGCGCCGCCTCGCGAACCTTCCCTTCGGCAATCCAGCGGGACGCCAGTTCAAGCTCCCGGCTTTGCCGCTCCCGGTCGTCGTCGACGTGGATGACAAGCAGGTCGATGACATCCGTCTGCAGCTCCGACAGCATCTCGTCGATCCGGTGCGCCTCGTACGGCGAATAGGGCTGAATGACCTTGTCGTCCGCCGGATTCCGGAAGAAATTCCACGCCAAAATACGCGCTTCGCTGCGCCGTCCCAGCCGCTTCAGCACGTTTCCGAGCGCGACGCGTTCCTGATAGTAGGTCGTGTCAAAAAGGGTGATGCCGCTCTCCAGGCAGGCGCTTACGATCGCACACTGCTCGTCGAAGGACGCCGCGGGATCGTTGCCCAGCTCGCTGATGAACGAATGGCCGCCGAGCCCCAGCTTTTTTGCGATATCCATGGGTACGAGTCTCCTTTCTTCATCTAAAGGAAAGGTTACCTTTTCGCCTTTCTTTCTTCAATCGATGCAAGGGAACAAGCCGGCATTGCGCCAAAGGACGGCACCGGCCGGTCCCTCCTGTCTCCGGAAAAAGGTTCATTGTTCAAAATAACGAAACGCGTTCCTGTTATTGAACAATATTATCGAATATTATAGCATAGACTCTTCCATTTGAAGATAGGAGAATCATCCGATCGCAGGCAGCGCACCATCTTCACATCGACAAAAAAAGACCGGAGGGACAAATTCCCTCCGGACCGATGATGGACCGCCGTCAAGCGGCGCCGAGTCTCGTCGCCGGGAGCAATCGGTGCGTAATCGCCAAATGCGGACAAACCCCCCGGTCTACCGGTTAAGCCGCGCCGGCCGGTACGCTTTCCCGGGGTCCTATCAAGGCAAGGCGAAACGCGGCGATTCCGGCGGCGATTCCGGCCAGGAAGAAGGCGCAGGCGAGGAGCGGCAGCGGCGACCATTCGAGCACGGAGCGGCCGTTCATCGTCTGCCAGCCGATCGCGGCCAGGCCCAGCAAATAGGAAAAGCCGGCGGCATGCACGTACAGGCGGCGGATCCGCGCCGGGAGCCGCGTTCGCTCCGTCAGCCAGGCCATGAAAGGAACGGCCTGCAGGGCGTGAAAGCCGAGCCCGTGCAGCCAGATGATGTTCCCGCTGATGCCGGTGAAGCGGCCTGCGTTTACCGACATCCATACGCCCGCGGCAAAAGAGATCATCACGGCGAGCACCGCATAGCGGATGCCGAGCACCAGCTCCGGCCGGCTATCGGATGCTTTCCGGAAGAAAAAGCCGGCGGCGAAAACCAAATAGAAGATGATGAGCAGCAGCGCGACAAATGCGAAAATTCCGCCGACATTCTGATCGAACGGTGCCAAACCTTTGGCGAAACGCGGGTTGACGCCCCGAAAATTTTGCACCGTTTCCGCGAAATACGCGTACAGCACGAGGACGATAAAGGACCATCGGAAGAAAGCTCTGCCCTTCCTTCCAAAGGCGGACAGCGGACTGACCGCCGCTGTCGACAGCATAAAGATGCCGATCGCGGCGTCGAACGAAATCGCATTTACAAGGTTGCCGTTTGGCGCGACCGGGCCTCCGTACACGAGCGTCCATACCCCGCAGAAGGCCGCGAGGACAAACCCGAGCAAGCCGGCGATGACGAGCCATTTCTCCCCCGAAAACAGCTTCGGAGACGTTACCGATACCTGCATCCTGTTCCTCACCTTTAATAAATCCGTCGTTAGATCCATTATAAGGAGAAGGGTGGAAAACATCTTCCAGCTCAGGGATGAACGCCGGCTGGTCTCAGGTCCGGTGCCGGCTTGCGGCTGGAGGCGCAGACGCTTCTTGCGGCCAGGCGGTTCCCTAAAATCGCATTAAGCATCACGGATCAAACCGAAAAAAGCCCGATCGGCAACGATCGGGCATGACTTGGAAATTCAAATTCAGCGGAAAACTCGTTTCCCTAACTCCGCGATCGGCAGTACGCGCCTTACAGCTCCGTATGATCCCAATTGCCGGTCGTATCCTGTTTACGGTTGGCGGTATTTAACAACAAGGCTAAATAGCGTGCAACATCGCTCCAAGAATAAAGCGTCCCGACCCCGTTGATGTATTGCGGAGACGTGCTGGGATTGTTCGTGATGTTCGTGCCAAATGTCGAAATGTCCTGCCAGGCGTTCTCCAGATATTGCTGTGTCAACGGCAGGCCGTTATAGTACGCACTGTAACTATGCATGATATCGGACATGACCCCGTATACATCGTTGAAGCGGGCGGCTTCGGACGTGTATTGAATCATAAACTGGAGCGACCGGGCGACGGCTTGCTGGTTGTTGCCGAATGGGTTTGTTGTATACATCAGATTGAACATCGAATTCCACAGATCATTCCACGAGATCTGCATGGATTCCCGGCCTTGGCTCGCGGCTTGCCTTATACTGTTATAATTGCTTCCAAAACCGAGGAGGGTTACGGGCTGGTCGCGTCCGACCAGTGCCAAATGATATCTCAGGCTGTAATCGCTGTCGTTGAAGCTGAACGTCTGGCCGTAAACATTGGTAAATCCCCGAAGGTACATATCGCCTGGCGTAATCCACAGCGTAAGCGTATTACTCCCGGCCGTCAGTGTCACCATGACCAGACCCGTACCATAAATGTACGGAGACACGCCGTCTGACGCACGGGGAATATATTGAGTTATATTATCCGAAGAGCGGTAATAATGTCCCGCCGCTTGCCGAAGGCTCGAGATAAACGAACTGTACTGGCCTTGGGCCGTAAAACTGGGGCTGTTCAGATTAATATAAACATGGTTAATCTGTCCCTCGGGAACGTCTGCATGGGCAACGCCGCCCTTTGCGAAAAAGGTACCCGTGACGGCCATGACGATGGCCATAAAGGCAAACGCCGCGGTTCTGATTTTGCGCTGAAACTTCCGGTACATGGTTCTCATTTCATTCCTCCGTTTTGTGGTATTACCGCCGGATGCCTCATTTTCCCTCCTCTCGCCCGGCAAAAAGGTATGGTAATTAATTTTTTAATGTTACTTATGTAAATGCGCTTTCTATACTTATTTTACTCTGTAGCCGATGTTCGTCAAAAGAAAATGGAACTATTTTCAACGGTTTTCAAAGGGGATGCTGAAAGAACCAAAATCCGGCAGAGTACGCAGCGCCACCGCCAATTGAACCATTCGTTCTAGAAATTTGTGAAGGATATTCATTCCGATTTAGACAGTATATTGAAAAGAAAGATGGATGCGTTCGAGATGCGTCTCGGTCACCTGCGGTATGAAAGGATACCGTAAAACGCATGATGCCGCCGGCCTTTGGTAATCCTAACCATGCAGCTCGTGATCATAATAAGCAGAGAGGTTGTTGAGTTATGCCGGTAAACAAGGCGGACGAGCAAGTGGATGCCTATAAAAACGGAGTCGGCCATTTTAAGGAAACGCTGCCCGGCGTCGTCGAAGCTTACCATGCGTTCACCGGGGCATGCTTCGCAGCGGGCGCGTTGGAGGAAAAGCAGAAGCAGTTGATCGCGCTGGGAATCAGCTTATTTGCCAATAATGAAGTGTGTACGTTTTATCATGTGCAGGAGGCATGGAGTAAAGGCGCCGCCGAGCAGGAAATCATGGAGGCGGCTGCGGTTGCCGCGGCGATGGGCGGCGGGCATACGATGTCACAAGGAGTTACGAGAGTACGGCAGGCGGTAGAACGGCTCGCAGGGCAGAATCGTTTGCAATAACAATCCTCGTCATGATGCAGGCCAATATTTGTTAGCGGAAATCCCGAACCCGGGATGGACGCTTCATCATCCGCCGACATAAAAAGGCGGCATTTGCGGAATATTACTCCTTGCTGCAGCTATTTTTCTGGACAAAGGGGTACTTCTGCCATGAAACGATTGACCTTCGCGGCGGCGCTGCTGGCGCTGCTCGTTACGGCGGCGGGGCCTCAGCCGGCAAAAGGGGCGCCCGGCACGTATCATTTCGGCTTCAAGAAAAGCGTGGACGGAAGGCTCCCGTCGATCAACGAGGAAGGCTTTAAGGGCATCGTGGACCGGTACGGCGCGATTTTCCTGGGTGACACGGCCAAGAAAGAAATTTATTTGACCTTCGACAACGGCTACGAGAACGGCTATACGGCGCAAATTCTCGACGTGCTGAAGGCGAAAAAGGTGCCGGCGATCTTCTTCGTGACCGGCCATTACGTGAAGGATCAGCCGGAGCTTCTGAAGCGGATGGCGGCCGAAGGACATCTGATCGGCAACCATTCGTGGAGCCATCCGGACATGACGCAGGTGTCCGACGCGCAGATCGAGCAGGAGCTCGGGAAGGTGAAAGCCGCGGTCGCCGAGACGGCCGGACAGCGGGAAATGCTCTATTTGCGCCCGCCGCGCGGCATCTTCAGTGAGCGGACGCTCGCGGCGAGCGGCAAGCTCGGCTATACGAACGTGTTCTGGTCGGTCGCCTATAAGGATTGGGACACCAAGGCGCAGCGCGGCCGGCAGTATGCGTACGATCAGGTGACGAAGCAGCTTCACCCGGGCGCGGTTATTTTGCTTCATGCAGTATCGAAGGATAATGCCGAGGCGCTCGGCGGCATTATCGACGAAGCGCGGCGGCGGGGCTACACGTTCGCGAGCCTGGACGCGCTGACGGCGCGCAGGCAAGCGGTGCCGGAAGCCGGCGCGCATTAAATGCCAGGGAAGCGGTCTGACGGAATAGGCGTAACGCCATCCGTCCGGCCGCTTTTTCCGTTGAAATGGTAATCATTGCACCAATAATTGTTGTTTTAAATGGAAGTTTCATGCAAATTCGCTTCCAATGGAACAAAATATGTTGTTTAAAAACGGGTAATAAGCGTTTACAAACAAAAATAGATGTAGTATTATGATGCAGGAAATGTCGAAAAGGGGGGAAGATTGTTGAAAATTGAACGGGACTATTCGGATCACGAGAAGCTGAATCGGATTCTTTCAACAAATATTGATGAATTCATCCATATTGCGAAGGCGCTTTCAACCGACTTGCGCATCGAGATTTTCAAGGAGCTGCTGCACCGTTCGATGAACGTGGTGGAGATTTCGGAGAAATTCGGCATTCCCGCTTCAACCGCCGCCATCAATATCAAGAAGCTGGAGGACGCGGGGCTGATCCAGACCGAGATGATTCCGGGAACCCGCGGGACGCAGAAAAGCTGCTCCGCCCGGTACAGCCGGATCGTCGTCGATTTTTCGCATTTCAGAGCGCCCAAGACGCACCCCTTTGTCGAAGTATCGCTTCCGATCGGCCAATTTTTCGATTCGCAAATTTCCGCTCCCTGCGGCATCCTGAGCGATCAGTCGATCATCGGGGAAATGGACGAGCCGCGTTCGTTCTTCGAGCCCGAACGGATTCACGCCCAGCTGATCTGGTTTCGCCGGGGGTTCCTGGAATACCGGTTCCCGAACCGGGTTCCCCGGGGGGCGGTCATCCGAAATTTGGAGCTGTCGATGGAGATTTGCTCCGAAGCCCCGCTCTATAATTCCGACTGGCCCTCGGACATTACGCTGTGGATTAACGGGAAGGAGGTGGGCACCTGGACGAGTCCCGGCGATTTCGGCGGCGAGAGGGGGCTTCTCACACCCGATTGGTGGGGGACCGAGAATACGCAGTACGGACTGCTGAAAACATGGCGCGTTCATGGCGAAGGCTCGTTTATCGACGGAAGGAACATTTCGTCTTTGAACATCGACGAGCTCGAGCTGGACGACAAGCCATACTTGACGGTTCGCATCGGCAATAAACCGGATGCCGTGAACGAGGGCGGTATCAATCTTTTCGGCCGGAAATTCGGCAACTACGAAACCGACTTGAAGCTAAAGCTCGATTACGAAAGTCGAGCCGACAAAAATTAACAGAACAGGATGATGGGGAAAATGGCAGCGTTGAAACGGGTTCATCTATTATCTGTATCGGCCGTATTGGCTTTAAGCGCCGCTCTGGCGGGATGCGGCTCCTCCGGAAATTCCGGAAATGCCGCGAATTCGGGGGCGCCCTCCGATTCGGCAGCGCCCGCCGCGGACGCTTCCGCCGGCAAAAAAACGGAGCTGGTTTTCTGGTCGCCGTTCTCCGGCCCGGACGGCCCGTTCATGAAAAGCATCGTCGACGCGTACAACAAGCAGTCCGACAAATACGAAGTGAAGTTCCAGATCCAGCCGAACGGCGACTATTACAAGCTGCTTGACAATGCCTTCAGCACCAAGAAGAACATGCCGGACTTCATGATCATGCATGTCGACAACATTCCGACCTATACGAGCAAAAACCTGCTTCAGCCGGTTGACGACGTGGCGGCAAAAGCCGGCATCCAGAAGAGCGATTTCGTCGAGGCGCCAGTGAACTATGAGACGATTAACGGCAAATGGATGGGCATTCCGCTCGACATTCACCCGCTCATCATGTACTACAACAAGGATCTATTCAAGGCTGCGGGCATCGATCATCCGCCCGCTACGATGCAGGAGTTTATCGACGACGCCAAGAAGCTGACCGATCCCTCGAAGGGTCAGTGGGGCTATGTGCTGCCGACGCTGTGGCCGCAGCAGTTCCTGTTCCCGACGCTCATTTATCAGCAGGGCGGAGATCTGGCGGACGCACAGGGCAACCCGACGCTGAATACGCCGCAGGCGAAAAAGGCGCTCGATTTTCTGAAAAGCCTGATCTTCGAGCAAAAGGTATCGCCGGAGAAAGTGGCGCAGGACGGCGAAGTGAAGCTGTTCCTGCAGAACAAGAACGCGATCCAGTTCAACGGCCCGTGGATGAAGGACCAATGGGATAAAGCGAAAATTAACTACGGCGTAGCGCCGGTACCGGTCTTCTTCGACAAGCCGGGCGTATACGGCAGCTCCCATAACTTCGTGATCCCGGCGGCCGAGACGGACCAGACGAAGCTGGACGGCATCGGCGATTTCCTGAAATATGTTTCCGGCCATTCGATCGACTGGGCGAATTCGGGACAAGCCGTCGCATCCAAAGCCGTATTGGCCAGCGACGCGTTCAAGCAGCTGACCCAGCAGCAGACCGAAGTGGCCAAGGAATTCGATTACGTCCATTTCGCGCCGGCCGTTCCGAACTGGGGCGCTTACACCGGCGAGCTGTGGAAGCAAATCAACCTTGTGCTGCTGAACAACAGCGATTCGCAGAAGGCGCTTGACGACGCGCAGGCGAAAGCGGAGCAGGCGGCGGCAGCCAATAAATAAGCGAAGCCGGCAGTGGGGCGGGCGCCTGAAACCCGCCCCACGATTTCATTAAGGATGGTGACTTCCGATGACAAGCAGCTGGAAATCAAAGCTGACGTCCAGTTTGTTCGTGCTTCCCTATTTGGCGTGTTTTGCCGTCTTTCTGCTGTATCCGATCGTTTACGGGATCGTGCTGAGCCTCCAGAAATACGACATGCTCCAGACGCATCAGTTCGTCGGGTTCAAAAACTACGTCGACCTGTTTACGCCGGGCACTTACAGCCACGACCAGTTCGTGCGGGGCCTGCTCGGCACGGTCAAATTCGTCGTCTATTCGGTCCCCGTCCTGATCGTCGTCGGACTGGCCATGGCACTTCTCGTGAATGCCCTTCCGTCCAGGGGCAGAGGGCTGTTCCGGACGGTCTATTTTCTTCCTTATGCCGTATCGGCGACCGTTATGGCAACCATCTGGATCCGGGTATTCGATACCGACACCGGCTTTATCAATCTTCTTTTCGACAAGCTGCACATCCACCGGCAGCAGCATATCGGCTGGTTTACCGATACGCCGTGGGTTTGGATCGCGCTTGTGCTTTCCACGGTATGGTGGACCATCGGCTTCAATATGATGCTGTTCATCAACGGGCTTAACGAAGTGCCGGAGGAAATGTACGAAGCGGCGACGCTCGACGGCGCCAATGCCTGGCAGAAGCTGATGCATATTACGCTGCCTTCCATCAAAAACGTGAGCTCGCTCGTCGTGATCATGACGGTTATCGCTTCCTTCAACGTGTTCGCTCAGCCGAACCTGATGACCAGAGGCGGGCCCGGCAGCGAAACGACGGTGCTCATCATGAACATTTTCGACGTTGCCTACGGGCAGCATCAAGGCGGGGCCGCCTCCGCGATGGCGCTGATGCTCGGCGTCATTATGATCGTCGTTTCGGTCGTGCTGAACCGGCTTCTGTTCCGAAAGGAGGGTTGAGCGAGTGACGCCCAAAGTGAAAAAAACGCTGCTCGTCCTGCTGGCGGTCGTCGTCGGCCTTATTTTTATCGTTCCCATTCTCTGGATGCTGTCGATTTCGCTGAAATCGGATACCGAGGCGTTCCTGCCCTCGATCAGCCTCATTCCGGCCGATCCGACCTTCGCCAATTATACGGAGGCGTTTGTCGGCGGCAGTCTGGACGTGCCGATTGTCCGGTGGATCGGCAATTCCCTGCTTTCGGCGACGGCCGGCACGGTGCTGGTGCTCGTCGTGGACGCGCTCGCGGCCTATGCGTTCGCGCGGCTTGACGTGCCGTTCAAGAAGGTGCTCCTTCCGCTTGTGCTCAGCACGCTCATGATTCCGCCGATCACGTTTTTCGTTCCGCAATATATTTTGTTCCAAGAGCTCGGTATGATCGGCTCGTTCGGCGCGCTCATTCTGCCTTACTCGGCGGGAGCGTTCGGCGTATTTCTGCTGTACCAGTTTTACCGCGGCTTTCCGAAAGAAGTCGAGGAAGCGGCTTACATGGACGGCGCCAACAAATGGGTCATCTTCATCTCGGTGCTGCTGCCTTCCGCCAAATCGATCACGTGGACGCTGGCCGTCCTCACGTTCATGAACATTTTCAACGACTATATTTGGCCGTATTACGCCTCGGGCGGCGACAACGCGATGTTCACGCTGACCGCGGGCATTGCGGTCATGACCCAGGGCAGCTTCACCAATGCGCCGAACAAGCTGATGGCGCTCTCGACCATCGCGACGGTCCCGGTGCTGATCGTCTTCCTGCTGGCGCAAAAATCGATCGTCCGCGGCATTACGCATTCGGGCATCAAGTAACGGGCGAAGCGCAAAATGAAACGAAACCGTCCAGGGCGATTCGAATCCCGAGATCGGCGTTGCGACGGCGGACAAGCCGAAGGGGCCGTATATCGATCACGGGCAGCGCATCATGCCAGGGCCGGGCGTTCCAAATCGGTACAGGGACCCTATACGGATAAAGATGGCAGCGATATAATGAGGTCCGAGGGACGGCGATTTTGGAAGCGAATGCCGCCTGGACATGAACGGACGGCTGGCCGGCGGCGCGCCGGGCACCGGAGCCGCGAGACCGGGCCTTTTACGGGCAGCAAGCAGAATACAACCAGAGCTTTTTGCATCTGAAGACTATAGAGACGGTAGGAGTGGTACAATGATACGCCGCAGCGAATATCCGAGACCGCAGTTCGTCCGGAAAGAGTGGCAGAACCTGAACGGCACGTGGCAGTTCGATTTTGACGATGCGAACGCCGGAGTGAAGGAACGCTGGTTCGACACGGACCGGAAGCTGGGACGCACGATCGAGGTCCCGTTCGCCTACCAGACCCCGCTAAGCGGCATTCACGACGCTTCGTTCCATGACTGGGTCTGGTACAAGCGCGATTTTCAGGTTGATCCGGCGTTTAAAGGCAAGCGGGTGCTGCTTCATTTCGGCGCCGTCGATTACCGGGCCTGGGTCTATGTGAACGGCGCGTATGTCGGCACGCACGAAGGCGGGCACACGCCCTTCTCCTTCGATATTACGGAGCATCTGACCTGGGAAAACGAGCAGGTTGCCGTGCGCGTGGAGGATCCGTCGACCGACGAAACGATTCCGCGGGGCAAGCAGTATTGGATCGAGGAGCCGGGGGCGATCTGGTATACCCGCACGACCGGCATCTGGCAGACGGTATGGCTGGAGGCTGTGCACGAGATTCGTTTCGAAAGCGTAAGGTTTGTGCCGGATTTGGACAACGGGAACGTCGTGGCCGAATTTAATCTGCCGCCCGAAGCGGCGGGAGCGGAAATCGGCATCGACATTTCATTCCGGGGGCAGCCGGTCGTGTCCGACAGAATCGCCGTGCACGAGCAGTACGTGAAGCGGGCGTTCGATTTGCTGAACCTCCATATTTTCCGCACGGGATTTCATCACGGCGGCTGGACGTGGTCGCCCGAGCATCCGAATTTGTTCGATGTCTCGATCACGCTGCAGCATAACGGCAAGACCACCGACGAGGCCGGTTCGTATTTCGGGCTGCGCAAGGTGCATATCGAGAACGGCATGGTTTATTTGAACAACAAGCCTTATTATCAGAGGCTCGTGCTCGATCAGGGCTATTGGCCGGAAGGGCTGCTGACGGCGCCGAGCGACGACGCGCTGAAGCGCGATATCGAGCTCGCGAAGGAGCTCGGCTTCAACGGCTGCCGCAAGCACCAGAAGGTCGAGGACCCGCGTTTCCTGTACTGGGCGGACAAGCTCGGCTTCCTTGTCTGGGGCGAATGCCCATCCGCTCCGTCGTACCACCCGAATGCGGTGGCGCGGCTGACAAGGGAATGGATCGAAATCGTGGAGCGGGACGTTAACCATCCGTGTATCGTGGCCTGGGTGCCGCTGAACGAAAGCTGGGGCATCCCGATGGTGCGCGGCAGCAAGCAGCAGCAGCATCACAGCCTGGCGATGTACAGCCTGATCCATTCGCTCGATCCGACCCGCCTCGTCGTGTCGAACGACGGCTGGGAAATCACGACCTCGGATATTTGCGCCGTTCACAATTACAATCACGGTCAGCCGGACGAGACGGCCAAATACGAAGCGTTCAAGGAGTCCATTTCCACCAGGGAGCGGATTTTGCAGTCGCAGCCCGCTCTGCGCGATATCTATGCGAGCGGCTTCGCCCACCGGGGAGAGCCGATCCTGCTGACGGAATTCGGCGGCATCGCGTACAAGGTCGGCTCGGACAAAGGCTGGGGGTATACGACGGTCGGCAGCGCGGAGGAGTTCATCCGCGAATACCGCCGGGTGCTTGAGGCGGTGTACGCTTCGAAAGCGATCCACGGATTTTGCTATACCCAGCTGACGGACGTGGAGCAGGAAGTAAACGGCCTCTTGACATACGACCGCAAGCCGAAATGCGATCCGGAAGCGATCAGGCAGATCCATTCCATGTGGCATTCCCCAATCGTTTCTCAATAAGATAAGGTCAAAGGAGGCCGATGACCCGTATGGAAAAAGGGTTTCGCTCGATTAAAACGTGCCGCCTGGACGATATTCCGATGAGAGACCCGTTCGTTTACGCGAGCGCCGAGGAAGAGACCTATTATTTGTTCGGCACGACGTTTGCGGATGGCTGCGGGGATAAAGACCCGATCTTCGAAGTTTATGCCAGCGGAGATCTGGAGAGCTGGGAAGGGCCGTATGCCGCGTTCCAGCCGCCGAAGGGCTTCTGGGGCGTTCGGCATTATTGGGCGCCCGAGGTATTCCGGATCGACGGACGTTATTATATGTTCGCTTCCTTCAAAGGCGGCATCGGCGAGAACCGCGGAACCGGCATTCTGGCAGCGGACCATCCCGCCGGTCCGTACCTGCCGCACAGCGACGGTCCGGTGACGATCGCGGGCAGCGAGTGCCTGGACGGCACGTTCTACGAGGACGAGGACGGGCAGCGCTGGATCGTATTCTGCCATGAATGGACCGAGCTGTACGAGGGGAAAATCAAAGCGCTTCGGCTGACGAGCGACTTGAAGCGCTCCTTCGGGGAGCCGGTGGACATTTTGAACGCCAGGGATATGCCGTGGATCCGGCTGTTCGGCGACCCCCGAATCGAGAAAACGGGGTATTTGACGGATGCGCCGTTCATGTACAAAACGCGCAGCGGCGAGCTGCTCATGCTTTGGTCGAGCTATTCGGTGCCGGGCTACGGCGATTCGGGACTCGGCGGGTATACGGTGGCCGTCGCGCGTTCGAAGAGCGGGCGGATCGAAGGACCGTGGATGCACGACGCCGGGCTGTTCATGGACCGCAACGCAGGCCACTCCAGCTTGTTCCGCGATTTCGCGGGGCAGCTCCGGATCTCGACCCACTACCCGGATACGCCGCACGGGAAAGAGCGGCCGCTCTTTCTGAAAGTGGAAGAAACGGAGACGGGTCTGAAGCTGATCGATTAAGGAAGGGATTCGCAAAAGCAACGGCCGGGTCTCCCAACGGGGGACCCGGCCGTTGCCGTGTTCACTAAGCAGCCTCCTGCGCCCCTGTCAGGCGGGCTGGAGGGCTGCTTGTCGCGCCGCCGTCGTGCGTGGCTTGGAGGCTGCCTTGTTGCGCCGCTGTCATGCGTGGCTTGGAGGCTGCCTTGTGCGCCGCTGTCACGCGGAATGAAGGCCGCCTTGCCGTGCGCCGCCTAATCCGCTCGGGCAAACGGTTATCGCCGTCAGCGGTGCTCGTTCACGAAGCGGACGGCGCGGGCGGAGCCGTCGCGCTGCTCGTCGCTGCCTTCGTATTCGACGGAAAGCCAGCCTTCGTAGCCCGACGCCTTGAAGCGGGCCAGCAGCGCGGCCGCGCCGACGTCGCCTTCGCCGGGCACGGTGCCGATATAACGATCGCCGGAGAGCGACTTGTAGCCGCCCTCATCCGTCTGCTTGAAGTCTTTCACGTGGACGTGGCCGATAAGCGGCGCGAGCTGCTCCGCGGCATCGGCCGGCTGCTCGCCGACGAGCAGGAAATTGCCCATGTCGAACGTGCTGCGCAGCGCGGGCGAGCCCACGGAGTCGATAATGTCCCGTACCTGGCCGATTTTGCCGGCCAGCAGTCCGTGATTTTCGAGGCACAGCGTAACGCCGCGCTCTTCGGCATAAGCCGCTCCCCGGCTCAGCCCTTCGATAATCCACGCTTTTGCCTGTTCATAGTCGACGCCGGCGTGCAGATCGCCGGCAAATACGCGCACGACCGGGGCGCCGAAACGGACGGCCATATCCGTCGAGCGGACGATGTCCTGCACCTGCTCCTCGCGTTTAGCCGCGTCGGAGACTGCCAAATTGTTGCACGCCCCGAAGCAGGCGAGCGCAAGGCCGGTCCGCTCAAGCGCCGCCTCGACCGCGGGAATGTCGGCGTCCGGCTTCCAGAACATGCTGAGCAGCTCGACGCCTTCGGCCCCGATCGACTTGGCGAAATCGATAAAATCGGCGTTTGTCCAGGTGCCGTTCTGGATATATTTGTGACAGCTCCATATGCTTAATGCGGTTTTCATCTGCCTTTAGTCGCTCCCCTCTTATTGGAATGAACGGATGAACTCGACGGCTCTGCCGATATCGGCCGCCGGGTCGTCTCCCACCTCGCGCTCGACGGTCAAATAGCCGGTGTAGCCGATCTCCTGAAGCGCGGCGAAATAAGCCGGGAAGTCGACCGCGCCTTCGCCGGGCGGCACCTCTTCGAACGAGCTGCCGGATGCGGCCATCTCGGCGATTTTCTCGTGGCTCATCCCTTTGTCGTAGCCGAGGAAGCCGTAGACGTCGCGCGGATCGACCGCCCGCAGCCGCTTGCCGTCCTTGACATGCGTATGGACGATATAATCCTTCAAAATATGAACGCCCCGTACCGGGTCGTCCCCGGTCACCATCACCATGTTGGCCGGGTCGAAGTTGACGGAGACGCCCTTCGTTTCGAACGTGTCGAGAAACGCGCGCAAATGCGCCGAAGGCTCCGGCCCGGTCTCGATCGCGAAGAAGGCGCCCATCTGCGTGGCGTACCGCCCAAGCTCGTCGCAGGCCTCGTGCATGGCGGCGTAAACGGGGCTGTTCTTGTCGTCCGGCACGATGCCGATGTGCGTCGTTACAATGTTCGTGCCGAGGTCGAGCGCAAGGTCCAGGATGCGCTTCGATTTCTCGATCTTGGCCGGGTTGGCGGCGGCGTCCTGAAACCCGTGGCCGCCCAGATCGCCGCACAGCGCGCTGATCTCGAGGCCGAGGTCCTCGATGAACGCGCGCAGCTCGCGGCGCTTCTCCGCCGTCAGGTTCGCCGGGTCCATCTCGCCGGATACGGCGTAAATTTGCACGCCGTCGGCGCCGATGGCCTTGGCGCGCCGCAGCCCTTCCCGCAGGTCGAGACCGAAGCTGTCGACCATGACACCGATTTTATTGTTCAGCTTGATGCTCATCCGAACGCACTCTCCTTCCTAATCGAATCGGATTTCCTCGCCCTTGGCGGCGGACTCGTAGATCGCGGACAGCAGCTTGATGATTTCGACGCCGTCCTCGACCGGGCTGAGCGTCTCCGCCTCGCCGCGGCAGCAGCGGGCGAAATGGGCCGTCTCGCGGAAAAAGCTGTCGCCGAAATGGAACGCTTTGTGATCCGTCTGCGGCGTCATGTTGACGATCGTGTCATGCTTCTCGGAAACGACGTGCAGCTCGGGCTCGATCTCCACGCCGCCTTTGTCGCCGTACAGCTTGACCGAGATTTCGTCCTGCTTCGCATGCAGCGTGAAGCTGACGTCGACCATGAGCGAAGACCCGTTCTCGAAGCGGATGAGCGCATTGGCCAAATCCTCGACGTCGTTCTTCGAGGCGTCGTAATCGGACGCTTTATAGAAAGAAAGATTCTCGACGTTGCTCCGGTTGCCGAGCTTGCGGTACGTATTGCCGCTGACCGATTTCACCTTCGGACGGCCCATCAAATACCAGCACAGGTCGATGATATGCACGCCGAGGTCGATAAGCGGGCCGCCGCCCGAGCGCTCGATGTCGGAAAACCAGCCGCCCGGGTTGCCGAGCCGGCGCAGGCAGGATGCCTTCGCGTAATAGATTTCGCCGAGCTCGCCCGCTTCCGCGAACCGGCGCACGATGTCGGTTCCGGCCGCATAACGGCGGACGACGCCGACCTGCAGCACTTTGCCGGTGCGGCGCACCGTTTCCTCCACGCGCAGGGCGTCCGCCACCGTTTTGCACAGCGGCTTCTCGCACAGCACATGCTTGCCCGCTTCCAGAGCGGCAATGCTGATCTCCGCGTGGGTGTTGTTCCAGGTGCATACGCTGACCCCGTCGAGATCCGTCCGTGCCAGCAGCTCCCGGTAATCCGTATACACATGCGGAATGCCGTATTTGCTTGCGGCCGCCTGCGCGCGGGACTCGTTCAAATCGCACACCGCGACGAGCTCCACTTCTCCATTGCGTTTGTACGCATCCAAATGCGCCGATGAGATCGATCCTGCGCCGATGACGCCGATTCGCACCCGTTTCGTCTGCTTCCCCGTTTCCATCGCTTCCGCCACTTCTCCTTCCGTTTCGCCAAAGGTATAATGGTTGACAAGAAATATCTCATATAACCAAGAACCAAATTCGATGGAGCCCATTTCATAAGATGCCTAATAGTAACTATAGCACTCGATAAAAAGGGAGTGAATGCACAGAATGCCAACATACATGGATTATATGATCAGTCCCTACCCGATACGCACATTCGACTCGAAGGTCGATAAAAGCCGGCTGAAGGTAAAGTCGCTCGCCATCGTCGGCGCCGGCCATCTGCCGGGCCGGACGCTGCAGCGGGCGGATGCGGCATTCGAGCATTGGGCGTTCGTCTATATTGCGGGCGGACGCGGCTATTACCAGGTCGACGACGGTCCGCGGCAGCCGGTCGGCGCGGGTTCGCTGTTCTGCTTTTTCCCCGGGGCCGTTTTCCAATACGGGCCCGAGACCGGGGCGGACTGGGACGAATATTATTTTACGGTCGAGGGAGCGCGCATCCGGGAATGGACCGCGAACTGGTTCCCGCAGCCGTCCCAGGTGCGGCGTGCGCAGACCGACGAATCGGTGCGCGGCAAGCTCGAACGGATTTTCATGCTGATGGAAAGCGGCAGCCCGGTCCATCTCGATCAGGCGGCGCTGCAGCTCGAATCGGTGCTGTACGAGCTGGCCGTGCAGGCGTCGCCCGCCGAATCGGGCGGGCGCAAGCGGATCGTCGCCGCTGTCATCGACGATTTGACGAGCGCGCTCTACGAGCCGCTCGATGCGCGGCGCACGGCCGAGCGGCACCATATCGCCGTCTCGACGCTGCGCCGGATCGTCGAGGCGTATACCGGCTATCCGCTGAACGAGTTCGTCCACCGGCTGAAGACGTCCGAGGCGAAGCGGCTGCTGCTCAACACGGACCGCCCGGTCAAGGAAATCGCCGAGATGCTGGGATACAAGGACATGTTTTATTTTTCCCGGGTGTTCAAACGGATCGCCGGCCTGTCGCCGCGGACGTACCGCAGCCAGAACGGGCAGTAAGGCAAGCTCGGCGTCCGAACCGGGGGAGGGGTTTAGATGCTGCCGTTGCGGGGCGGCGCTTGCTGTACTGCGGCCGGAGCAGCCGGAATTTGGGCGCCGACCTTTTACATGAATGCACGGATGATGACTTGAAAGACAGCGGAACATTGCGCTTGCAGACCGTTTGCCTTGGGAATTCCCTTGGCGAGCGGTCTTTTTTGCAATACGGCCGGCCGCAGGCAGATCCGGAAAATTTTGGGCTTCAAACGTGTTGACAAATGAATGTCGAGGTTTTATAGTTAGTTACATGAGTAATTAACCAGTTTGGTGGTGAACAGATGAGCATGCAGATGGACGACAGCCGGCCGATATTCATGCAGATTGCCGAGCGGATTGAAGACGATATTATCGGCGGCGCGCTGCCCGAAGAAACGCAAGTGCCGTCGACGAACCAGTTCGCGGGGTTCTACCAGATCAATCCCGCGACGGCGGCGAAGGGCGTCAATCTTCTGGTCGATCAAGGCATTTTGTACAAAAAGCGAGGGATTGGCATGTTTGTGGCGGAAGGCGCAAGAGCGAAGCTGGTGGAGAAGCGGAAGGAGCAGTTTTACGAGCAGTATGTCATCACGATGGTCCGGGAAGCGGAGAAGCTTGGCATTACGGCCGAGCAATTGACGGACATGATCCGGAGAGGGGCGAAAGGATAATGAACAACGTGGTGGAAGTCAGGAAGCTGACGAAAATGTACGGCCGGACGGCGGCGGTGCAGAATGTCAGCTTCACGATGGAGGAAAACAAAATTTACGGCCTGCTCGGACGCAACGGCGCGGGCAAAACGACCATCATGCATATGCTGACGGCGCAGCTGTTTCCGACCGGCGGAGAGCTGAAGGTATTCGGGGAAGGGCCTTACGAGAACGACAGGGTGCTGAGCCGGGTGTGCTTTATAAAGGAAAGCCAGAAGTATCCCGACCATTTCCGCGTGGCCGACGTGCTGGAGACCGGCGCGGCTATTTTCCCCGACTGGGACCGGGAGTTCGCGTATTCGCTCGTGAACGATTTTCGTTTGCCGCTGCGCCGAAAAATGAAGAAGCTGTCGCGCGGCATGCTGAGCGCCGTCGGCATTATCGTCGGCCTGGCCAGCCGTGCGCCGCTTACCATATTCGACGAGCCCTATTTGGGGCTGGATGCGGTGGCGCGCAATCTGTTCTACGACCGGCTTCTTGGGGACTACGCGGAGAATCCCAGGACGGTCGTCCTGTCGACGCACCTGATCGATGAGGTCAGCCAGATTTTGGAGCATGTCCTTCTTATCGATAACGGCCGGCTGCTTCTCGACGAGGACGCGGAGCAGCTGCGCGGCCGCGCATACACCGTCGTCGGGCAGAGAGCGAAGGTCAATGCCTATTTGGAAGGGAAATCGGCGATCCACCGCGAATCGCTCGGCGGCCTCGAAACGGCCGCGGTGATGGGCGCGCTGAACGCAGTTGAACGAAAGCACGCCGAATCGCTTGGGCTCGAGCTTGTTCCGGTTTCCCTGCAGCAGATGATCGTCTACCTGACAAGCGGCAATCAAGTCCGAAAGGAGGCGAATTGAACATGAACAGAACGGCAGCGGTACTGAAGATGCATACAAGGGGGAGCGCCGCCTGGTTTTACGTCCCCTGGCTGATTACCTTACTCAGCTTTGCCATTAACTTAATCGTCAGCATATTCGTCCGCCAGGACGGCGGTATATACACCGGCGGTATGGGTTCCATGTTTATCTATTTGTTTGTGTTCGGGATCGTGGTCGTGAAAGACACGTTTCCGTTCGCGCTCGGGCTCAGCTTGAGAAGAACGGATTACTATTCCGGGACGGTCGGGATGTTCGCCGGATTCAGCTTGGTATCGGCGATATTGCTCGAGCTGCTGTCGATGGTGGAGAGCGGGACGTCCGGATGGGGAGTTCAGCTGCATTTCTACCACCTCCCTTATTTGAGCGACGGGGGGCCATTGACCGAGCTGCTGTTTTTTCTTATCACGATGCTGTTTATGCAGCTGTCCGGCTTTTTCATTGCCTGTATGCAGAGGCGCTTCGGTATAATAGGCCTGTTAGCGTTTTTCTTCGTGGCCGCGGTCCTGATCGGTATTTCCACTCTGCTCGTTACGCATTACGGCTGGTGGGGCAGCGTGTTCGAATGGTTCAGCAAGCAGACGGCGCTTGATCTCGCATTGTGGCAGCTGCCCTTCATTGCGGTGTTCCTGCTCACTTCGTTCCGGATGCTGCGGCGCGCAACCATATAAAGCTGCAGAACCGAAATACGCCCCGGACCAATATTCGCACCGGAGCGTTTCCGCGTGAATAAAGCTCGGCCGGCATCGGCAATGCGGCGCCTTGAAGCGGATAGGGATGTTTGCAAGTGGCGTCCCTTCGCCGGCTTATTCCGGATGGTTGACGGACTCGCGGCCGACGGTGAAGGGGGTATCGACGCCTTCGTACATCAAATGCATCGACATGCCCATGGCGGCGTGCGACAAATTGTGGCAGTGATCCATCCATAAGCCGGAATTATCCGCAAGGAACGCGGCTTCGTACGTTTCCCCCGGCTTTACGCTGAGCGTATCGGTCCACCACGGGCTGCCCGACGCCGCTTCCCCGTTCCGCGAGAGCACGAGCAGATGATGGCCGTGCAAATGCATCGGATGCTCCACCATGCCGCGATTGACGAACGTCGTCTTCACGAGGTCGCCTTCCTTCACCATAAACATCGGCGTATCGGGAAAAACGGCTCCGTTGATCGTATACTGCTGCCCGAATGTCCCGTTGTAAAAGCCCAGCCGGTTATCCAGCACCATGGTGAATTCGCGGTCGAACGGACTGCTCGCATCGAATGGCGTTGGCGCCGGCTTGCCGTAATGGAGCGGGTCGAAGACGGGAAGCTTCGCCGGCACCGCCGGCAGCTCGCCTCCGCCGTCCGGACTCATGAAGAGGCCGGGCAGCCTGCCGCCGCCGACGGCCAGATAGACCGGGCGGTCCGGCATCGTAAAAACCACATCGTACCGGCCGCCTGTCGTCAGCTCCAGGGCGGTGTCGCGGAGCTCGCCCGGCTCGTTCAGGTCGGTGCCGTCGATCGCAGCGACCTTGAACGGGGCGCCGATCAGCGTATAGCGCTGCAGCACCCAATCGTCGGTATTGATCAGCCGGAGACGGACGCTCGTTCCGGGCGCGACCGCGACACGCTTCGTTACGTCACTGTCCCCGACGGCAAATCCAATACCGTCCCATACGTGCGTGATCACGGTGATGTCTTTCGTTTCCGCGCCGTCCTCGGATGCCGTCCGCGGCTCCACGATCAGCGTTCCGAACAGCCCTTTGGATACCGCCTCGCTCGAAACCTGGTGCGAATGATACCAATAGGTTCCCGTCTGTTCGGCGCGGAAACGGTAGACATGCTTCTGACCCGGTATAACCGCGTCCTGGGTGACGCCCGCCACGCCGTCCTCGGCGTTCGGGACGTCGAGGCCGTGCCAGTGGATGGTGACGCCCTCGTCGATGTCTTTGTTCAGCAGCGTGACTTCGACCAGCTCGCCTTGCTTCACCCGCAGCTCGGGTCCCGGAATTTGGCCGTTATACGTCCAGGCATCCTCCGTTTTGCCGGAGGCAAGCTTCACGGAGGCGTGCTCCGCCGTCAGCGTAAACGTGCGGTCCGGCGTTTCGGCGCGCGGCCCCGTCAGCTCCGTGACGGAGACGGCCGCTTCGGCCGCCGCGGCTGTAACGGCACCATGCCCGGCGTGGGCGAGCACGGCGCCGCCGCCGAAATCGGCCGGCCCGGACGCCATGTCGATGCGGTCCGAAATGAGGCTGCTCTGCCGCGCCGAATAAAGCAGCAGGGCGCAGGCCGCGCCAAGTGCGGCCAGCATGCCGAGCTTGCCGAGCGCACGCTTCCAGCGCCGCGGCAGCACGGCGTCTTCGCGGGCGGCGTGCCGGCTCCGGCTGCCGTGCAGCAGCCATAACGCCGACGCGGCGAGCAGGACGACGAGCGGCGGCAGCGCCGCCTCCAGCGGGCGCAGCGGCACCTCGGGGACGAGCGCGAGATAGAGGACGGCCGCCGCCGCGAGCGGCACCGTCCGGAACGGGACGACGAGCAGCGGATTCGACGCCCTCTCCCGCAGGCCCGCATCCATAGGGCCGGAGCCGCCTTTTGCCGCCCGGAACAGCACGAACAGCTTCGGCACCGCCGCCAGCAGTACCGCCAGGACGGGCACAGCCAGCAGCGGCGCATGCAGCATCACTTTATCCTGCCAGAAATACAGCCCGAACGAATCGTAAAAGCGCCAAATTGAGGTTAATGCTCCCGCAGCGCACACGGCGACGACGCCCGCCCAAATCAGCAGGCTGCGCGTTTTGCGGCGCAGCCGCTCCGCCGTTCCCGCGTACAGCAGCCCGGCCGCTTTGCTTCCGGCGATCCACCCCAGAATGAACAGGAGCAGCACGGACAGCAGCTCCAATCCTACCCATAATTCATACATCGAAACGAAACCCCTCCGCCTTTTTGTCTTGAATGGCTTCATTGTAACCGTTCGATCTACAGCGTGTAACAGGCTGCGGGCGCAGCGGATGCCAGACTTAAGGTCAGGTCGTCAGCTGGACCGGGATCGGGTTGGAGAGGCGGCTATAGACGGATTTTTGCGGAAGCGGTTTTTTTTCAGAAGTACGGGGATCGGGCAGCGGGATGGGAGGGTATAGCTTCAAATCGGCCTATCGGAAGAAATCACGAGGAACGTCATCGCAGTCAGTTTACGGTGCAGCGGGCGCAAGAAGCAGGCCCAAAAAGCCGTCCGCGTACGGAAACGGTTAGGTGAGGCGCGGCTATTCGTCGAGCTTTTCGTTCAGCAGGCGGACCAGCTGCTCGATCTGTCCGTCAAGCGAGGTAAGCTGGGTGTCCGAGAAGCCCTCGAACAGCCCCAAATTGGATGAGGCGCTGATCTCGTGAAGCCTCGCCAGCGTTTCGCGCCCTTTGCCGGTCAGGCTGACGCGGGTGATTCTCCGGTCGTTCGGATCGTCCACCGTCACGACATGCCCGCCCTGCTTCAAGCGCTCGATCATGCCGGTCATGTTCTGCTTGGTGACGAGCGTATTGCGGCGCAGGTCCTTCAGGGACTGATCGCCTTCCCGCAGCAGCGCGCCCAATATAAACCACTGCTGCATGCTGGACAGCCCGACCTGGGCGGTCATTTTCCGGCCCATGCGCTCCAGCAGATTAGACGCGCGGAAAATGTTCAGCACGATGTTTTTATGTAACTCGTTGTCCGGATTCATGATCGGTCCCCCGTACTGATTGGCTTATCTAGATCGTAAGGCAGGTCCGTGAACGATGTCAAATGAACGGGCGGAATCCGCCCGCCGGTTTATGGAGCGCAGCGCCACCAGACGCCTGCGCATTCGGGCAGCAGGCTCATCCGGTTCGCGCGGACGGTATCCGCAAGCTCATCCCCGAAGAAGAACCGCGTCAGCGACTCGGCCTGTCCGGGATCGTCGAACCGGTAATCGGTCCGGATCCAGCGGTGCGCGAAGCCGTATTCCGACTCCAGCGCGGCATAATAAGGCAGCAAAAAGGCCGGAGGCTGCGGCGTCTCATGGCCGGTCCCCATCGTCTCGAAAATCACGACGGCGCCGCCCGGACGCAGCACCCTGCGGCATTCCGCCATAATGGCGGCCAGATTGTCCCGCCATTGCGGCACGTCTCCGCTGGCCGCGTAGCAGATGCTCCAGCCCGCCGTGGTCAGGTCGGCGCTGTCGTCCTCAAGCGGCAGCGCGCGGTAATCGGCGGCAACGGTCTGCCACCGGCAGGGCGGGGCGGCTGCGCGAAGCCGGTCCGCGTTCACGCGCAGCATCGCTTCCGAAGCATCGACCGCTGTGACCGAGCGCGCCTTCTGCGCCAGCACCGCCGTGAGCCGGCCGGTTCCCGCCCCGAGATCGACGGCATCCAGCCCGTGAAAAGGGATGATTTGTTCCATGAATTCCCCGAGCGGCGACTGCTTCGATACGAGCTGCTCGTATCGCTCCGCCTCGCGTAGATAGATCGTTGCATGATCAGGCATGTTCATTTTCTCCTTTCGGCGCTGATATAATTCCATCCTAAACGTTGACGCTGCGGCAAGGTCAAGCGGGCGGGAGAAAGAAGAATCGCCGGCCGGCGCAAAAACGGCCCCGAGCCTGCTTATCCGGGCAGTCTCGGGGCTGTTGCTTGCATCAATGTTCTAGACGCGCATTATTGCTTGGCCAGCGCGCGGCGGATATAATCGTACACTTTGACGTCCATGCCGAACTGCGCCGCCGCATCCGGATGGTTCGCGTAATACTGCTCGGATGCCCGGACGATTGCCGGATCGCCGCCGGAAACGAGGTCCGTCAGCTTCTTCCAGCGCTGCGCCAGCTTCTGCGCGGCCGGATTCTCCGGCGGCGTGCCTTTCGCCAGCTCGGCGCGCAGGCTGCCGAGCAGGACGGGCCATTCCTCCGCCATGGCTTTCTGCTGTTCCGGCGGGAGCAGATCGCCGCGCTTCTTGATCGCTTCCAGCTGCTCCGCCGTAAAATATTGGTTCGCTTCGTTCATATTGATCGCCTCGATGATTTGGATTAATTGTTCGGCCGTCACTTCCTCTCTCGCGCCGAGCATCGCGTCCAGCCGCTCCAGCCGCTCGCGAAGCGCTTCCTGCAGGCGGATCTGCTCGTTCAGCCGCTCCAGCTGCAGCCGGATGAGCTCCGACGCGTTAAATCGCGGGCTGCGAATCAGCTGCCCGATCTCCTCCAGGCCAAAGCCAAGCTGCTTCAGCGAAACGATCCGCTGCAGCATGGCGATATCGGTCTCGGTGTAAAGCCGATGGCCCGATTCCGAATGGCGCGAAGGCGAGAGAAGCCCGATCCGGTCGTAATGATGGAGCGTTCGTATCGTCATTCCCGTCCGTTTCGCCAGTTCGCCAACCTTCCAAAGCTCTCTTTTGACTGCCATCTCCCCGTTTCGCGCGAATGTGATATTGCCGGCACCTTCAGGGTACAACCTGACCCAGCGTCAGGTGCAAGAGGGTTTTAAACATTTTTTGCGAAGCACCGCATTCGCTGCCTAAACATTAAACCGGTACCCGACGCCCCAGACGGTTTCGATCAGCTGGGGCTTCGACGGATTGCGCTCGATTTTCTCGCGCAGCCGGCTGATGTGGACCGTCACCGTCGCGTTGTCGCCGAGCGCGTCGAGCCCCCAAATCTGCTCGAACAGCTCGTCTTTGGTGAATACCCGGTTCGGGTGGGAGGCCAGGTAGAGCAGCAGATCGTACTCCTTCGTCGTAAACACGATCTCCTTGTCGCCGGCGAATACCTTGCGCGAAGGCTTGTCGATCAGCAGCCCGCGGATGCGGAGTTGTTCCTTCGGGCGGACGGCAGGAGCCGTCTCCGCTCCCGCCGTGAGCCGCTCGAAGCGGGCGATATGCGCCTTCACCCGGGCGACAAGCTCGCCCACGCTGAACGGCTTGCTGATATAATCGTCGGCGCCGAGCCCGAGGCCGCGGATTTTGTCGATCTCTTCCTTCTTCGCGGATACGATCAGGATCGGGATGTCGGTCGTCTGCCGCACCTGCCGGCAAATTTCGAAGCCGTCCATCGACGGCAGCATCAGGTCGAGCAGGATAAGGGCGTAATCGCCGCCTTGGGCCAGCCGCAGCCCTTCGCCGCCGTCCGCCGCCACCTCGACCGCAAAGCCGCCGGCCTCCAAATAGTCCTTCTGTACCTCTGCGATAACCGGATCGTCTTCAATGATCAGCACCCGCTTCATTCGCGCCGCCCTCCTCCCGGACCGGCCCGCTGGACCGGTTCAAGGTAAAATAGATTGACGTGCCGGAGCCCGGCACGCTCTCCGCCCAGACGCGGCCGCCGTGCTCCTCGACGATCCGCTTGACGATCGCGAGCCCGAGCCCGCTCCCCCCGGTGCCCGGCGTCCGGGCCGCATCCTCGCGGTAAAACCGCTCGAAAATGTGCGGCAGCGCCTCCGGCTTGATGCCGGGTCCGTTGTCGCGCACGCCGACCGTCACCTGACCGGCGTTTCCCGCGGCGTCCAGCGTAAAACGAATTTCCTTCGCGCCTGCCGCGCCGCTGCCGGCTTCCATAAATTTCAGGCTGTTGTCGACAATATTCGTAACGACCCGCTGCAGCTTCTCGCGGTCGGCGTCCGCCATAACGGGCGGGCCGTCCGCCTCTGCAAACACGACCCGCACGCCGCCGTTCTGCGGGTTCAGGCGCAGATCCTCGGCGCAGTCGCGCAGAAACGCGCGCAGGTCGACCGGCTCGAAATGAAACGGCAGCCGGTGCAGGTCCAGCTTCGAGAACAGGAACAGCTCGTCGATGAGCCGGTCCATATCGCCCGCCTTTTTATGAATCATATCGATATATTTGATCTGCATCCCGGGCGCGGAGGCAATGCCGTCGCGCATCGCTTCCGCGCACGCCGTGATGGCGGTGATCGGCGTCTTCAAGTCGTGGGAAATGCTGGAGAAAAGCTCCTTTCGGTTATCCTCGTACTGCAGCTGCAGGCGGACGGACTCCTGCAGCCGGCGCCGCATGTCCTCGAAGGCGTCGCTCAGCTCGCCGATCTCGTCGCGTTTCCCGGGCTTCAGCTCGTGGCCCAGCTCGCCTTCTTTAATCCGCTCGGCCGCCCGCTTCAGCTCGCGCAGCGGGGGGATGATGCTGCGCGATACGAGCGCGGTCAGCAGCCCGTTGGTGAGCGCAATGGCCAGCAGCAGCGCCAGCAGAAGCAGCGGGACAAGCGTGCGGAAGAAGCGGACCGTCCGGCCGGTATCGGTCAGGAAGTAAACGGCCCCTTGGCTGCCGTCCGCGAAGGCGAGAGGCTGACGCTCCACCGAATACGAATGTCCGCCGATTGCCAGCTGCGGTCCGCCCCAGCCATTCGGGCCTTTCTCTTGGGACGAACCGTCCGGGCCTGCCTGTGCGGTGCTGCTCTCCAGGTTCGCGGCAAGCCCCTCCGCCGGAAGGGCGGCGGATGCGAAAAGAAGCCGTCCGCCGCGCACGACGGCGAGCGCGGAATCGAGCGGCTGCAGCGATTGGTCGGCATGCTGCAGGAAAGCGGGATCGGCCAGTTTGTCGGGATCGTACTCGGCAAACAGGGTGATGCCGTCCAGCCACTTGTTCCGCTCGGACATATAGCCTGGAAACTGCTGCGTTTCGCCGGCCGCATTCCTGCCCCAGATAGTGTGGGTATGAGGCCCGAAGGCGTCCTTGAAGAAGAACGTCACGAGCAGGAAAGAGGTCGCGATAAACAGCAGGAAAGGGATCAGGATCATGCCGATGTAGGACAAAATAAGCTTTTTGCGGATGGACATGGGCGTCAGTCTCCTTGTTTCGTTCGCTGCCCCCACGGCTTGAATACCGAAAGCAGGAACATCGCCGCCAGCGATGCGATTTGCAGGATAATGCCGGTCATGAGGGCGAAGCGGTTCGCGGCGAAGGCCGGGTCGTGCAGCGCTGCGAGCCCGTAGGTCTCGGTCAGCCGGACCGCCTTCAGCGACCAAAAATACATGCCGAACGGTCCGAGCGCAATGGACAAAACCGTCAGTACTTCCTTGGCTATTATCCAGTAAAAACGGAACAGCCCCCAGCGGGTAAGCAGCGACAGGGCGATGCCGGTGACGACCGTGCCGATCGTCGAAGCGCGGACGGAGGACGAGGCCAGGATGAGCATCGCGCGATAACAGGCGTTCAGCACGCCTTCGTCGCCCGTTGCCGCCGCCGTAAGGCTGAGGATGAGAAACGTGAAGGCCGTACCGAGCATGATCGCCGAGAACAGGATATGAAGGCTCAGCAGCCATTTTCGCTTCGCAGCGGAAAGTACAGTCATGGTTTTCTTGCCCCCTAAGCGATGCGTCCGCCTGCATGCGCGCAAGCGGTTCCTGGTAGTAGTGTAGTCTCCGCATCTTTCGAGGCCGTAAACCAATTCTAAACAATGTCTAAACTTTCTGGCCGTACTGCTCGATAATCGCTTCGGCGGCGTCCAGCAGCTCCCGGCGCAGCTCCGGCGGCCCGAGCACCTCGACATTCGGGGCGAGGGCGAATACCGCCGCGCGGGCGGCCTGCGGCGAGCGGAATTCGAGCTCCGCCTCCAGCCAGCCGTCCGGAAGCCTGCGGCTGCACCGCAGCATCCGCGCCCGTCTCTCGGGGGGAAGGTGCGGAAGAAACTCTTCCCGCAGCTTCAGCTGCACCCGGCTGTACAAACGGCTGGCGAGAAACTGCTCGGTCACCTGCTCCCAGCAGTGCGCGAGGTCGAAGTTGTCCGGCCGCTCGAACGTCTCGGCAAGCAGCTCGGCCCGGATCAGCCGCGACACTCGGTAATAGACGATGTCCGCTCCCGCGCGCGCAACCATGTACCAAATGCTCCGCTTGGCGACGAGGCCGAGCGGCTCGACGACCCTGCAAGTACCGCCGGCGGAGCCTTCAAAAGCGCCGGCCGTTCGCAACGCTGCGGCGGTGCGGCTCCCGTCGCCCTCATACGCTGCTGCGATCGTCCGGCCGTCCGGCGTCCGACCCGGCGGCGCATTCCGCAGCGGGGCCTGGTCCGGATTGTTGCTCGGCGGCTCCGGGTATTCGACTGCGAGCTTACGGCAGCTCCATATCGCCTGCTTGACGACGGACAGCAGCGGCACCTTCTCGATGGTGGCGTGCCATGCCGTTCCGTCAATATGAATCCGGTCGCGGAGCTGGCCGGCGTATTGGCGCAAACTTTCGGGCGAAGCCGCGAGCACTTTCTGAAACGCGCTCTCGAAATCAGCGCCGACGCCGAGGTCGACCAGCGCGACGGTCGGCTTCGCCAGCAGAAGCGAGAGCAGCTCCTGCTGCGTCATGCCCGTCAGCCGGTTTCGGTAGCCTTCGGAGAGGGCCCAGCCGCCGTGCGGCCCTCTGTCGGCGTAGACGGGAATCCCTGCAGCGCTCAAAGCCTCCATATCGCGGCAGATCGTCCGGTCCGATACCTCAAGCCGCTCCGCAAGCGCTTTGGTCGTTATTTTCCCTTCGTTCTGAAGATGCAGCATGATGGCGAGCAGCCGGTCCGCTTTCATGACGGGCGCCTCCTTTTTCCGGATGAAATGGTTCTTTCTTTCTCAGTATATATGACAAAAGATGTCGTATAAAGCGGCTACACTAAAAAATAGGAACATTTGTAAACGAATCTATCAGACCGGGACAGGGAGTCCCGTCCTGTATCAAAGGGAGGATCAATCATGGCGGCAAAAGCGAACGTTCATCCCGCCGGGGCGCCGGCCGAAGCGGATTACAGCCGTGTGCTGCGGCTGTTCCTGCCGTATTGGAAGCAGCTCTCGGTCGTGCTGGCGCTTGCGCTCGCGTCGGCGATCTCCGGCCTGTGGGCGCCGATCGCGATGCGCGCAATCGTGGACGAAGCGATCCCGAAGAAGGATATCCCGATGCTTGCGCTGTATACCTTCATCATGGTGGCCAGCCCGGTCAGCATGGGCGCTCTTAACGTCTGGCAAAGCTATTTGAACAACAAGGTCGGCCAAAGCGTCATGCGCGATTTGCGCTACGGGCTGTTTCGCAATCTGCAGCGGCAGTCGCTGGCGTTCTTCACCCGTTCGCGGTCGGGCGAAATCATTCAGCGCATTACCGGCGACGTGCAGTCGGTCCAGTCGACGCTGACGGGGACGATCGTCTCGGCCATTACCCAGTCGGTTACGATCGTCGCGACATTCATCATTTTGCTGCGGCTTGATTGGGGGCTGGCGCTGGTCTCGATGGTGTGGCTGCCCATGCTCATCATCCCGACACGCAAGGTGGCGCGCCTGCGGAAATCGCTCCAGCGCGAGACGCAGGCGGTGCGCGGGGAAATGTCGGCGATGCTGGCGGAGCATTTCAGCGTATCCGGCGTGCTCCTTACACGCCTGTTCGGGCGGGAACGCGGCCAGGAGCGCAGGTTCGTCGACAAGAACGAAGACGTGCTTGCCCGCGAGCTGCGGCTCGGTCTGATCGGCCGCTGGTTCGGCGTGCTGACCCGGGTCACGAGTCCGGTCAGCGCGGCGGTCATTTATTTATACGGCGGCTGGAGCGTGATGCACGGGCACATGTCGCTCGGCGACGTCGTCGCGTTCGTCTCGCTGGTCGGACGGCTGTACGATCCGATCACGACGCTGCTTGGCCTGCATGTGGATTTGTCCGCATCACTCGGCGTGATGGGCCGGATTTTCGAATACATCGATATGGAGCCGGAAATTAAAGACGGGCCGGACGCGCAGCCGCTGAAGGCAGCGAAGGGAGAGATCGAGTTCCGGCATGTGAGCTTCGCGTACCGGCCCGGCAAGTATGCGCTGCGAGACGTCTCGTTCCGGCTGGAAGCGGGCAAAATGCTCGCGCTTGTCGGTCCGAGCGGCGCGGGAAAGTCCACGCTCATTCATCTGATCGCGCGGCTTGCCGACGTGTCGAAAGGAGAGATCCTGATCGATGGGAGAGAGCTGAACCGGATTACGATGGAATCGCTCCGCGGGCAGATGGCGTATGTGACGCAGGACCCTTTTCTGTTCTATGGCACGGTCGAGGACAATTTGCGTTTTTCGAAGGAAGATGCGACCTTGGAAGAGATGGAGGAGGCATGCCGCAAGGCGTACATTCACGATTACATCGTTTCGCTGCCGGATGGTTACCAGACGATCGTCGGCGAACGAGGGCACCGGCTGTCCGGCGGCGAGCGTCAGCGGATGGCCATTGCGCGGGCGATTCTGAAAAATCCGCGCATCCTGATCCTCGACGAAGCGACCTCTCACCTCGATTCCCAGTCGGAGGCCTACGTCCAGGAAGCGTTGGAGCGGCTGATGGAGAGGCGGACGACGATTGTGATCGCACACCGGCTGTCGACGATTTTGGCGGCCGACCGGATTGTGGCGCTGGAAGCGGGAAGGATCGCCGAGGAAGGCACGCATGCGGAGCTGCTTGCCCGCGGCGGCTTGTACGCCATGCTGTACCGGACCCAGTTCGCCTCGGATGCGGCCGGGAAGCAGCCCGCCGGGTAAGGTGGACCTGCGCGAGCCGGACGGGTATGATAAGTTCTGACGGTTTTTGAAATCGGAAAGCGAGGCCAACTGCGATGTTCGACCCGACGATTTTTGAAAATTTGAAGGTCGCCTTCGAAAATCAGCTCTACGACCTGGACAATCTGTCCCGGCAGATCGATATCGTCGACCGGACCGACCGGCTCGAAATGTCCGTGATGTCGCGGACGTTTGCCCTGCGGTTCGGGCTGGCGGACAAGAAGGCGGTTACCGGCGAAATCCGGCTGGAGGCTTCGCTGCAGGACTTGGCCGCGGAAATCCTGGAGACGCCGAATGAGACGCCGGGCTGCACGCTGCTTGTCCGGTTTCATCTGCACGTCAGGGACGCCGCGGCGCAGTGCGAGGCCGTGCAGGAGACGCTGCAGCGGATCTGGCAGCCCGAAACCCCGCCTGTTCAGCGGCTAAGCTTCGTCTACGGCGAAGAGCGCAGCGGGTATTCGAATACCGCAGAGCTGCGCTTCGGACGCAAAATCAATGAAGACCAGATGGGCGATATCCCGGAGCTCGTCGACCATATTCTCCGGACGCTGGCCGAATTAAACGAGCGAGCCGCGGAAGAAAATTTATAGCCGCAGCCATTATTATTTTCGGAAAGAGATCGTGAATTAACAAGGCGAGAACGCGGGTCTGAGACCGGCGTTCTTTTGCAATTTCCTCCCGGCCTTACGGCCATATATTCACGGCTTCCCGCACAGCCCATAGAAGAACATGTGCACCATGCCGCCGAAAAACTTCTCCATGTCTCCGCTTTGCTGGGCCATTTCCAAAATCGTTTCATACTGGCTCATATAGATATGCATGAGCGCCAGAACGTTCTCGGCGGATACTTCATCCGAAATTTCCCCGCTGTCTTTCCCTTCCTGAAAAATCCGCAGGCTCAGCGGGATCGTATGCTGCTTGTACTGCTCGTCGATGTAGGAGGCGAGCTCGGGATCCGAGCTCAGCAGCTCCTTGAAGAGGCTGGGCGGGAACTGCGTATACGATTCCTTCTCCAAAACCAGGATATGCGCAAGCTTCTCCTTAAACGAATGCTTCTCGTTCATATAAGCCTCGAAATCGCGGAAGGTTTTTTCCGCAAACATTTTAACGGTGTCGCGGATCAGCGCTTCCTTGCTGCCGAAATAGTTGTAAATCGTCACCTGCGAAACGCCGGCCGCCTGGGAAATATCGGCAATCCGAATCCGTTTGGGACCCGTTGTCTTCAGCATTTCCAGCGTGGTGGCTATGATTCGCTCCTTGATTTCCTGCGCCCTTTTCTCGAATCCGTTCATTGCCGTTCATCCTTACTCCGAAATTTGATGAAATATTCCTGCATAAATATTTCATAAAACCATTGACGCCGTTCTTGCTCCAGTATAACATAACAGATATGAAATATTTTACGTTAATATTTCATTTTTATGGAGGTGCGGGAATGTTAACCGTTGATGGCTTGACAAAGCGGTTTTCGAACGGGAAGGGCATTTTCGACGTCTCGTTTACGGTGCGGGCAGGCGAGGTGTTCGGATTTCTCGGTCCGAACGGCGCCGGCAAATCGACCGCCATTCGGCATATCATGGGCTTTATGAAGCCGGATAAAGGAAGCGTGAAGGTAAAGGGGCTGGATGTCTGGAAGGAGCAGGGGAAGGTCCAGAAGCACATCGGATACTTGCCGGGCGAAATTTCGTTTATCGAAGGGATGACGGGCAAAACGTTCCTCGATTTTATAGCCGGCATGCAGGGGGTAAAAGACTTCGCCAAGCGCGCCCGCTTGATCGACCGGCTGCAGTTCGACGTGAACACGCCGATTCGAAAAATGTCCAAAGGCATGAAGCAGAAGGTCGGCATCGTGGCCGCGTTCATGCACGACCCGGAAGTGATCATCTTGGATGAACCGACCTCCGGGCTCGATCCGCTGATGCAGCGGGTTTTTATTGAAATCGTGCTGGAGGAAAAAGCCCGCGGAAAAACGTTCCTGATGTCCTCGCACAGCTTTGCGGAAATCGAGCGGACGTGCGACCGGGCCGCCATTATCAAGGACGGCGTCCTCATCGCCGTGAACGATATTCACGAGCTGCAAACGATGCAGCGGAAGCTGTTCGAGGTCACCTTCGAGGAGGAAGCCGAGGCTGCCGCGTTTCTGCATTCGGGGTTGACGATCGAATCGCACGATGGGAACCGGGTGCGGGTGGCCGTTCAGGGCAATTACGGCCGATTCGTGGAAGAGACGGCGAAATACAAGGTGCGGAACCTCGATATGTTCACCCAAAACCTGGAGGACATCTTTATGAATTATTACGACCGGAAGGGGGCTTCCCGGTGAACGTGACCTTGTATAAGCAGATGCTGAAGGTGAATCTGAAGGGATTCATGAGCTATGCGTTCGGATCGGCGTTCTATATCCTGCTTATGTTCTGGCTGTACCCCGGTATGGCCCAAAACACGAAAGCGCTCGACGAGCTGGTGAAATCCATGCCGGAGGGCGTGGGGAGAGCGTTCGGACTGAACGGCTTCGACAGCGCCGAAGCGTTCATTTCGGGGGAGTATTACGGGCTCATTCTGGTGCTGATTCTTGCGGTCGTCTGCGTCCAGCTGTCGACGAAGCTGATGGCGAGACTGATCGACCAAGGCTCGATGGCTTATTTGCTGTCCGCGCCTACGACGAGAGCGAAGGTGGCGTTCACGCAGGCGGTCGTCTTGACGACGGGGCTGCTGCTGATCATGGTCGTTACGACCGCCGCCGGATTTGCCGGCAAAGCCTGGTTTTTGCGCAGCTTCGAATTCGATACGGCCCGGTTCGTTCAAATGAACGCCGCCGCGTTTTTGCTGTTCTTCGCGGTGGGCGGCATTTCGTTCCTCGTATCGTCGCTGGCCAATGACGAGAAGAAGGCGCTTGGTATTTCCGGGTTGATCACGTTCGGGTTTTTCAGCCTGGATCTGCTCGGGAAGCTCAGCGAACGCATCGACTGGATGCGCAGGCTCACGATCTTCTCCTTGTACCAGCCGGGGGAAATCATTAACGGGCGCGTGGACTTGGCCGCGTCCTTCATCGCGCTTGCGGCGATCGGTCTCGTCTCGTTCGGCCTCGCCGTCGCGCTGTTCCGCAAACGGGATTTGCCGATCTGATTCGGAGCGGCTTGAGAAAAATAGTGAGAAGAAGCCCGAAAAAGGAAAACAGACCGATTTGTAATAGGTATCGGTCTGTTTTTTATAGGCATGAAAGATTCCGCACGGTTATATTTTAGCAGGCCCAGTGTCAGTCTTCGATTGCTTGGTAGACCGTGGTCCAGAAGTCGTGGATTACCCGTGCCGAATCGGCAGTGGTCATCCCGACCTGGGTGAGGAGGATTCCCGTAAGCCGGTTGTCCGGGTCGGCATAGGTCGAGGTGCCGCATCCGCCGTCCCAGCCGAACTGGCCGATGGGCGCGTAGTCGCCGCGGTAGGTGCGAACTGCCATCCCGAAGCCCCAGCCGCCGTGCTGCCCTTGGCCGAATGACACATGGACATTATTGCTGGCCATGGCGTTTCGGGCGGCCTGCTGCTCGAGCGTAAGACGGTTAGTGGTCATCAGCTGGACGGCGGGCCGGGACAGGATCCGTTCGGTCCCATGCATCCCGCTATTCAGGAGCATCCGGAAGTAGGCGTGATAGTCGTCGACTGTGGAGCAAAGTCCGCCCCCGCCGCCCTGAAAAGCCGGAGGCTGGCTGCAGCGCCCTCCCTTGGCCTCGTCCCACACGTTGAACTCTCCGGTCTGCGGGTCGGGGGCGTAGAGCGGCGGAAGCCGATCGAGCTTGTCGGCGGGCACGTGGAAACCGGTGTCCTTCATACCCAGGGGGCCGAAGATGCGTTCGTGCAGGAAGGTCTCAAACGACTGGCCCGTGACCCTGGCGACAAGCACGCCGAGCAGGTCGCTGCTGATGTGGTACTGCCAGCGTTCTCCGGGCTGGTGCATCAGCGGAAGCGTGCCAAGGCGGCGCATCCACTCATCCGGCCCCGGCATCGGCACGGGCAGATCGGGCGTGAGCCCCTGCTCGAAAATCGCGTTCATGATCGGAGTTCCCAGCGACGTCAAATCCATGCCGAGCCCGAACGTAGAGGTCAGCAGGTCCCTTACGGTGATCGGCCGGCGCGCCGGCACGATATCGTCCAGCGGGCTGTCGATCCGCTTCAGCACCCGCCGGTCGGCGAGTTCCGGCAGCCAAGTCTCCACCAGGTCATCCAGCCGCAGCCTGCACTCGTCGAGCAGGATCATCGCCGCCGCGATCGTAACCGGCTTGGACGTCGAGGCCATTCGGAAGATGGTGTCCCGGCGCATTGGCGCCCCGCCGTCATGGCGCATCGTGCCGATCGCTTCGACGTGCGTCTCATCGCCCCGGCTGACCAAAGCGACGAGCCCGGGAATCTTCCCGGACATGACATGCCGCGTCAGCACGTCCCGCATTCTGCTGAGCCCCGCTTCGGAGAAACCGCCGTTGCTTAGTTCCGCTGCACTCTTTTTCATGAGTTACCCCTCTCTTGCTTCAAGAATTTTGACCACCGTTGTCTTGCCCGCGCTGCCTGGAGCCGAGCAGGGTAAAAATACCGCCCTCCTCCACCTGGAAATCGATGCTTTTAAGAACTAAAAGCCGCTTGAAGGCTTATGCCGGCCGCCTTTCACTGGAATGGACCTGTACTGTACTGCGTATCCAATGCGCCCCTTATATCACCGTAACCTTGGACAAATCGGCATCCATGCCTTTAAGGGCGGCATAGGTCAGCTTATCCATCATCGCGCCGTCGAAGCGGACGGTTTTGATGGCACGGTAATATTTCTTGGTCAGCGTAAACCCGGGATGGAACGAAGTATCTTTCAGTATCGCACTTTTGAAAGAAGCTTCGTTCAGCGCCGACTTCTCAAAATTGACGCCGATGAAGGTCTGCTCGTCAAAACGCATTCCCCGCAGGTCGGAATATTTGAAATCCACGCCGGTAAAGCTGCAGCGGTCAAACGTTGTTTTTGTAAGGTCGGTCATAGTCAGCTTGACGCCGGTCAGTTTGGCTTCGGTAAATTTTGCACCGGCCAGCCACGACTTGTTGAAGTCGGTACGTACCAGAATCGACCGGTTGAAGCTCGAATCCCGAAGGTCATTGGCCGACAGCGTGCAGTCCGTCAGATTGGCATGGTCGAAATTGGCTTCGCGAACATCGCTGCTCGCAATGGTGCTGCCCGTCAAGTCGGCTCCCGAGAAGTCGGATCCCCGCAGCGTGCTCGCCGAAAATTTTCCTTTATGCGCGGTCACGCCCGCAAAATCGCTCGCTGTCAGGTTGCTCGAGCTGAGGTTTGTCAGCACCTGCCGCTCCAGCGAACGGGAGAGGTCGGCCACCTCCAGCACGGTTTGCTCAATGTCGCCGATGCTGTCAATGGTCATCTCAAACGCGGTTTCGTCGTCCTTGCCCTCGGCTTTGAGTTCGCGGAACCGCTCCTGCAAATCGGTCAGCAGGTCGTCCTTTAATTCGATGACGCTCTTTACCCCGTCGTAAGGTGCGAAAACGCCGTTCAAATAGTTCGCCAATTTCTCGTTCATACCATAAGCGCTCCTTATAATAAATTTTCAAGCACGCGTTTGGCGTACTCCCAGTTGCTTTTGTTGCGTTCGTAAACCGCCTTGCCCTTGTCGGTAATCCGAAAATATTTACGCCGTCCGCCCTGCGATTCGTCTCCCCAATACCACTCGATATCCCCGTCAGCCTCAAGCCGTCGGACGCTGGAGTACATCGTGGCTTCCTTTAATTCATACTCCCCGCCCGAGCGCTCGGCGATCAGCTTGACGATTTCGTAGCCGTAGCGGTCCGCTTCGGATAAGAGCCGCAATATCATCGTATCGGTATGTCCGCGCAGCAGGTCGGATGTAATTTTGTTCTCGCTCATATCATCACCCCGCATTTGTAGTGTACGGCATATTACTGTGTCAGTCAAGGTAATATTTTAATTATATTACTCGGCCTATAAAGTAAGCTGCTCAGCCGCGCGGCACTCTGTTGATGGAATTGGAGAAGGTGAGCTCGAAACGCCGTACCTAATGGCGATCTTTTGTGCAGTAGCCAGCATAAAAAAATCCCTTCGCGAAGGAAGGGATTTTTCTTAAGGATCGAACGAGTATTGCGAAGAACGGCTTTCCTTAATTCGGCTGTAAATGCCGACATTGCCCGCGATTTTAATTCCGCGCTATTTAATGTCCGGGGGTGAAATTCATTTCGCTTTCCCTCGCAGGCTGCATTTTCTCCGAGTCGCCGTCCGGTTCCATTAGCCGGATTAGCTTGCTCTCCGTTCCCGAGCCTTCCACCGGCGAATAGACGCTGCACCGCAGGTCGGTGCTGCCGTGCACCTGGAACGAGGTGAGCTCGAACAGCATTTTACCCGCGCGCGAGTGACGGAACTCAACCGTTACCTCCGGGGCGCGGCTCACCCGGCTGCGCTGCCACAGCGTTTGGAACTCGGGGTGCAGTCCGGACATCTCCCGTATGAACCGGTCGTACCACTCATCACCGACGTATTGGCCGTAATAAGTGCGGAAGATCGCAAGGAATCCCTCGACAAAATGCTCCCAGTTCACGGCCAGGCTGCGCAGCTCCTTGCGGGTGAACAAAAGGCGGATCAGATTCCGCTCCGCGAACGGAATCCGGTCGAAATCGACGAAGACGTGGGCCGCCGCCCGGTTCCAGCCGACGATATGGCATCTGCGGTCCGATAGGATCGTCGGACAGCTGCGCAGCTCGCGCAGCACGCGGCGCAGCGACGGAGCGATCTCCGGCCCGTCCTCCGCGGCGGCCGGATCCGCGCCGATGCCTTGTCCGTTTCCGAGCGCGAGCGCGGCCATATAATCGCGCTCGTCCTTCGTCAGCCGCAGCGCGCCGGCGATGGCGTCGAGCACCTGCGCGGACACGTTGATGTCCCGCCCCTGCTCGAGCCAGGTATACCATGTGGCGCTGACGCCCGCCAGCTGGGCGATCTCTTCGCGGCGCAGCCCCGGCGTCCGGCGCCGGGCGCCTGCGGGCAGACCGACCGATTGAGGCTTGATCGAAGCCCGTTTGGACCTCAGAAACGCTCCCAACGCTTCCAGCCGATGGGTATCGGGCATTGCAGACTTCTCTCCTTTGTTAAATGATTTTGTTATTTTGTTATTGTAGTATACTCAATACTAGAATAAGCGGCAACTTGTAATAGGATACAAGCTATGGAACAATGGGAGCAGCATAAGAAAAGCGAGGGAATGGACATGACAACAAGAATCGTGGTGACCGGGCTGGGCGTCGTTTCTCCGCTAGGCACCGGAATCGATACATTTTGGAATGAATTGAAGGAAGGCCGGTCCGGCATCTCGCGGATCGATACGTTCGACGTATCGGAGCAGAAAACGAAAATCGCCGGTCTGGTGCGGGACTTCGACCCTGAGGCGCTGTTCGGGCGCAAAGAAGCGCGAAAAATGGACCGCTTCACGCAGTTCGGACTCGCAGCGGCGGAGCAGGCGCTGGAGGATGCCGGGCTGCAGCTCGAGCGAATCGACCGCGAACGGCTGGCGGTCTACGTCGGGTCCGGCATCGGCGGGCTGCAGACGCTGCAGGAGAACGAAGCGCAGCTGCGCAAGCGCGGCCCGGGCAGAGTCAGCCCGCTGCTCGTGCCCATGATGATTCCCAATATGGCGGCGGCGCAAATCAGCATCCGGCTCGGCTCGCTCGGGCCGACGCTCGCGCCGGTCACGGCCTGCTCCATCGGAAATACGGCGATCGGCGAGGCGTTCCGGCTCATTCGGGCCGGCGTGGCGGACGTCGTCTTCGCCGGAGGGGCGGAGGCCGTCGTGACGGATATTTCGCTCGCCAGCTTCAGCGCGGCGACCGCGCTCTCGCGCCGGAACGACGAGCCCGAGCGGGCGAGCCGCCCGTTCGACGCCGGCCGCGACGGCTTCATCATGGCCGAAGGCGCAGGGATTCTCGTGCTGGAGTCGCTGGAGCACGCACTGCGCAGAGATGCGCGTATTTACGCGGAAGTAATCGGCTACGGGGCGACCTCGGACGCCTATCATATCGTCGCGACGCCTCCGGACGGGAACGGCGCGTTCCGGGCGATGAAGCTGGCGCTGCAGGAAGCCGGGCTGGAGCCGGGCGAGGTGGACGTCATCAGCGCCCATGCGACAAGCACCGAGGTGGGCGACCGTTCGGAAGCGGCCGCCATCAAGCGGCTGTTCGGCGAGGGAGGCCGGACGCCTGCGGTGACGGCGACGAAGTCGATGCTCGGCCATATGCTCGGCGCCTCGGGCGGCGCTCAGGCGGCGGCGCTGGCGAAAAGCCTGCAGGAGGGCGTTCTTACGCCGACGATCAATTTGGAGCAGCCGGATCCGGAATGCGGCGGGCTGGACATCGTGGCGAACGCTGGGCGCCGCGCCGACGCCAAGGTCGGCCTGACCAATTCGTTCGGCTTCGGCGGCCACAACGCCGTCATCGCGATGCGCAAGTACGAAGCGTAAGCGCCTTGCTAATTTTGAAGGCGGCTCTGCGTATGCGGAGGACGTAAATGGGTTAGCGCCGCTGGCGAATGCTTAGCGAAAGACAAGACTTGGAAAAGGACGGCTGCATGAGGTGCAGCCGTTCTCTTTTTGCTGTCCGCAGGCAGTTGGCGCTTGAGCCTAGCTGCTTCAAAGATGATTTCACAAGGGCTTTGCAAAAGGCTCGTCTTCCGGGGATCGGCCGGTTCGATTAACATGCCGGACCATCAAGCAGGCCGGCAGGCCTTTCAATAAGTGACCAGCTCCCGGCTTTAGTCGGCGGCAAGCTGTTTTCGGATTTCCTCCAAGTAATTTCGCCTGATAAACGCGTAATACAGGACTTGAAGGATCAGAAAGCTTCCCGTAACGAGGCACGCGGCGGCACCGACCTGAATGCGAAAGATCGACTGCAGCGCATATAAAGCCACAGCCGCGTGAACGGCGGCGACAAGAAACGGAAGCAGGAACAAAATGCCCGTTTCCCTTGTGACGGCCTTCCGGATTTCGCCGTAGGTGACGCCGATTTTATGCAGCTGCCGGTATTTTCGCTTGTCCGTTTCCGCATCCGCAAAAAATTTGTTGTACATGAAGCTTCCCGAGGTCACAAAGAAAAGGACGCCGATGAAAATGGACAAGAACATGATCGTTCCATAGGCCCGTTTTTCCGTCTCGTACACATGGGATTTCGACAGGAACAGACTGCTTGAGTCACCGCCGTACCGGGCCGAGTAATCGTCATAAACGGAAAAGGTGTTTTGCCAGTCCTTAGCGGCGAAAATATACAGGGGATTTGCGGGTTCGCTGTCGTTCACGCGGTCAAATAGCGAATCGGCGACGACATAGATGGCGGCGTATTGATCCGGCAGCAGCGTCCCCCGAATTTCATTCGTTACCGCGAGATTCGCTCCGCCGACCGGGATGCGGCTCGCCCCTCCGTCGCCGGAAACGGTGACTCGCCACGCTTGGTTCCCTTCAATCGATGCGGGTTTCAGCCTCAAATAAACCGCCAGCCGGCTGTAGACGCTTGCTTTCATCAGCGTGTACGAAGCGCCGTCCGCGCTGCCCGCGTTTTTCGTCTGCACGGCGATTTTCTCGTAGGCTAACCGGCGCGCCTTGAGCCGGTCTTCGATAAAGCGGATCTCGCCGGCGGCGGACGAGGCGTCTCCGAAATTCCGGTACGTAAAGGCGTACGGATATTTGCGCTCGATGTCCGAAGCGGTGTTGGACCAGAACGCGTAACAGGTTCCGATCGCAATAAATGCGGCCGCGGACGTGATGGCGATAATAAAAAACATCCGGGTATTGTCTTTGATCCGGTAGAGCAGATTGGATACCCAGATGAGGTTCACGCCGCGCCGGTAAAAGGGCCGGTTCTTTTTTAAGGCGGCGACGAAGAATACGCTGAATTGCGCAAACAACAAGTATGTGGCGAGGATGACCATTCCTATGATCGGAAGAATCATTTTATCCAGGCTTGATTTATCTGCTGCAAAGGATAAGCCGTAACCGCCCGCCAGCAGCGCTGCTCCGAGCACCGCTCCGATTTTGGAAGCGGCGGGCGCACGCCTTGGGGTCACGGTGCCTTTTATCAGCTTCAGGACGTTCTTTTCCCGGATAATGGACGAGGCGAATACGGAAATGCACGCGCCCAGCAGCATAAAAGAGGCCAAGGTGATCCCGATCGCTTTGCCCGGAAAATAAAACGGCAGAGAAGAAATTCGCAGCAGCTTCTCCACCACGAGCAAAAACAGCTTCGAGAAAACAAGCCCCGTCACAATGCCGCTGCCGGCCGCCGCGGCGCTGATGATCATATTTTCCAGAAAAATCATCCGCATCATTTGAGCCTTCGACGTGCCGAGCAAATATAAAATGCCGAATTCCTTGTACCGGCTTTTCAAAAATACGCTGATCGAATAGAAGACGAAAAAAAACAAAAAGAAATACGTGACGGTTTCCGCGCCGAGCAGCGACGTTTCGATATACGATTTGAACTTTCCTTTGTCCGGATGGAAAATGAACAGGCTCAGCGAGAAAAATAAGGCGGCGGAGACGGCCGTGCTCAGGAAATAGGCGAGATAGGCCCTCCCGTTTCGCAGCACATTGCGGGCGGCAAACGTCCTAAAATTCATGGACGACACCCCCCAGGAGCGCAAGCACGTCGATGATTTGTTGGTAAAACGGCTGCCGGCCGCCCCCCTTGTAAATTTCGCTGAAGATGGCGCCGTCCTTAATGAACAGAATCCGGCTGCAGTAGCTCGCGGCAAGCGGATCGTGGGTCACCATCATGGTCGTGACCTTTCGGTCTTTGTTCACTTTCTGAAACAGCTCCATGACGTCTCGCGAAGCCTTGGAGTCCAGGTTTCCGGTGGGCTCGTCCGCAAGCAGGAGCGCGGGCTCGTGAATCAGCGCCCGGGCCACGGCGGTTCGCTGGGCTTCGCCACCGGATACTTCGTACGTTCGTTTGCCCAGCAAGTGCTCGATGCCGAGCAGCCGGGAAACCCGCAGCAGCTTCTGCTCCTGTTCCTTGAGCGGGACCCGGTCCAGCGTTAACGGCATCACGATGTTTTCGCCGATGGTCAGTGTATCGAGCAAGTTAAAATGTTGGAAAACAAACCCAAGCTCCCTTCGCCGGAAAAGCGCCAATTGTTCTCCTTTGAGAAGGAGCGGATCGCGGCCTTTTATCCGGATCTCCCCGGCGGTCGGCCGGTCGATTGTAGAAATCATGTTCAGCAGCGTCGTCTTGCCGCTGCCCGACGGTCCCATTACGCCGACGAATTCTCCGGCTTCAATCGAAAAACTGACCTGGTTTAAAGCGTGATAAACGACTTGATTCCCATAGGCTTTGATTAATTGATGGACACGCAGCATTTCCATGCCGGCATCTCCCTTCTGCAGCTGGATTACCGTTCGCTTTCCTATGATAATCCGCCGGGGTCCGGCGAGCGATTTATTTTTCTTTCATATGGCTTACACTGGTGTAAGGTTCATGAAAGCGACAAAAAACATGCTCCGGGAATACGCATGTTTCCGATTATTCCTCATCGCGACGAAGGCCGGCGTCATGAAAGACGATGCTCGCCTTCGTTCCCCGGTTGACGTCCGATTCCAGAATCAAGGTATGATGTAAGCTTTCGCAAACCTTTTTGGCAATATACAAGCCCATTCCCGTCGACTCGCCTGCGCCTCTCCCGTTGCTGCCTGTGAAAAAAGGATCGAAAACCCTGCGAATATCCTGGGGAGGAATGCCGATTCCCTCGTCCTTCACCTCGAGCACAATGTCGTCCCCTTTCCTGAAGGCGGATAGGGTCAAGGACTTACCTCTGCCCTTGGAATATTTAATGCCGTTCGTAATGAGCTGCTCCAAAACGAACCCCAGCCATTTGACGTCGGTATACACCTCAAGATCTTCGTCCGCGTCGGCCTTGGGCAGAATGCCGCTCGCGATGAACAGCTTCTTTTCCCGGCTGATACTGCCGGCCATAATGGGCCGCAAACGCGATTTTTCGATGACAAAATCCTTTTCGAACGCATCCAGCCGCGCGTAGGAAAGCGCCATACTCAGCCCTTTTTCCAATTTGTACACCTCTTGGCCGATACTGTCGGGATCAAGCTCGCCGGCATGGGCTTCGAGCTGCAGCCGGATGACCGAAAGCGGCGTTTTCATCTGATGCACCCATCGGTTCATGAAGGTGAGATGCTCCCGGTGATGGTGCTCGGTCTGCTGCAGCTTCATCTCGTACAATCGGTGCAGCTGCTTGAACAGCTGGGAGAGACAGCGGCCGAGAAAGGAGTTCCCCCGATCGAGAGCGGCTTCATCGATCGTGCGAAAACCGTTACGGAACAAGGCGTAAACCGGTTTGGCCTGCACATATTTCCAGATCAAGAAGACGATCAATAGAAACGAATTGAATACCGCGATATATCCGGCATCGGACAAAGGCATGCTTCCGGCAAGCAGCCCGTAAAGCGCGGTCAGCAGGATGGACAAATAATAAAGCTGAATGTAGCCCCGATGCTCTTTCAAAAATAACCTCATTGGACACCATCCCGCCCGGTTTGTTGTAGTCGGTATCCCATCCCTCTAATCGTCTCGATGCTCGTGTCGACATCCAGATCCTGAAGTTTTTTTCGGAGCCGGGTCACGTTCACGTTAAGTGTATTTTCTTCGACGAAATGCGAGGGATCCCACAGCTTTTCAAGCAAATGATTTCGGCTGACCGCCCTCGGGTAGGCTTCCATCAGACACTCGAGGAGCAGAGCTTCCTTGTTGGCGAGTATTAAGGTTTTGCCCTTATATTCCACCGTCATACGTTCCGGGTATAGAGTGAGTCCGTCCAAACGGACCGTGCGGTCATGATCGATACGGGCGTAATCGCCGTAAGCCCTTCGAAGATGGCTTTTCACTTTAGCCAGGACAACCTCATAGGAAAACGGCTTCGTGATGTAGTCGTCCGCACCGTTTTCCAGGGCCATGACCTGATCCATTCCGCTTTCCCTCGCGGAAATGAACAAGATCGGGACCTTGGACAGCTCCCTTATTTTGCGGCACCAATAAAACCCGTCGAATTTGGGCAGGTTCACATCCAGCAGCACCAGGTCCGGACCAACGAGGCGGAATTCCTCCGCGATACGCTCAAAGTCTTCGGCAATCCGCGCCGTATACCCGTATTTCTCCAAATAAGCCTGCAGCAGTGAACAGATGGCAGCATCATCTTCCACGATATAAAGGGTATAAGACATGCCACACCTCCAAGCATCAAAAAGGAATACCCCCATTATAGATAGAACGACGGACTGATTTCCACAAAGCGATGCAGGAGCAGATTACGAGCTCAGCCGCGTTTGTTTAATTTTTGCTTTTTTCCGTCCGATGGCAGAAGGATATTGAAACGATGGGCGTAATACATAAAGAGACAGTGATCCTAAGGAGTTGCCCATGATCAAACTGGAAGAAGTTAAGCCGGATCATCAAGATTTGGCACGATTGATCCGGAAGCTGGACGATTATTTGCTGGAACGGTACCCGGCAGATGAAGTATTCGGCGTGGATTTTAACGATCCGTCCACGAAAGAGATGGTGTTTATCTTGGCCTATCTGGAGGGTCAGGCGGTCGGCTGCGGCGGAATAAGACCGCTTGATCGAGAGACCGCTGAATAAAATCGTTTTTTTGTGGATCAAGCTTATCGCAATCAAGGCATCGCTCACAGCATCCTTAACGAACTGGAAGCCAGGGCGAAGCGGTTGAAATTTCGTCAAATCCGATTGGAGGCCGGAGAGGTGCAGCCCGAAGCACTGCGTTTTTATAGGAAGCACGGGTTCTACGGAATTGAGAAGTACGGGGAGTACGTCGATTCGGAATCGAGCGTTTGTCTGGAAAAGCGATTAGGCGGACAAAAGGAGGAGGAAACCGGCCTATGATTCGTTATCCTTTTCTGAAGGAAGGGGCGGTTATCGGCGTAACGGCGCCTTCATCGGGTGTAGCGGAGCCTTTGCACGATCTGGTCAGGCAGGCGACCTTGCGATTGGAAGCGAAAGGTTACCGGGTCGTTTGCGGCGAGACCGTATGGACGCAGAAGAAAGCAAAATCGGCGCCCGCTCCCGTCAGAGCCGCGGAGCTGAACGCTTTTCTGCAAAATGATGAAATCGGCCTGATCTTCCCGCCATGGGGCGGAGAGTTACTGATCGAGATCGTCGACCGGATCGAATACGAACGGATGCAGCCCAAATGGATTCTGGGGTACTCGGACCTGAGCGTGCTTTTGCTGGCCGTTACGCTCGCTACCGGAATCGCGACGGCGCACAGCGCCAATCTGATTGATGCGCGAGGCGAGTATGCGGACGAGACGACTGCGATGTGGGAAACCGTTCTGGCGACACGCGCGGGCTCATCCGTCCGCCAGCTTTCGTCGAAGCTGTACCAGAAAGCCTGGGATCATGACCATCCTTCGCCTTGCGTTTTTCATCTGACGGAGCCAACCCTATGGCAAACGGTTCCGCAAAGCGATGTCCGAATGCGCGGACGACTGCTCGGCGGATGTATCGATGTGATTCGGCATTTAATCGGGACCCCGTATGGCGATGTCCGGACGTTCCAGCGTCAGTTTATTCATGGCGAGCCGATCCTCTGGTATTTGGAAAATTGCGAATTGAACGCACCCGACCTGCGGCGTTCGCTCGTGCAAATGAAGCTGGCCGGCTGGTTTGACCATTGCAGCGGCATTTTGTTCGGCCGAAGCGATGCGAACAAGCCCGTTGACGGTTACGAGGCGGCGGATGTGTACCGGGAGCTTGCGGAGGAGCTGCATCTGCCGGTCGTGTATGATATCGACTGCGGTCACGTACCGCCGCAGATGACGTTCGTCAATGGCGCAGCGGCGGAAATCGAAGTCACGAACGGGGCAGCCGTCCTGACGCAGTTTTTTGAGCCGTAAAGAGCGGCTGTCGCGCAGACGGTCATGCGGCTTGATTTTCTGAGCATTCCGATCAGCCGTTGCATCCCGCAGAGAGCGAAAACGATCGAATCGATACGCCAGATAGCGGAGCCTCCATTAAGCGAAGAGTCCCCGTTTTTTATTGAACAACTCGGCGGAAATGGTTCATACTGGTGTTATCAACGCTTATTTGGAGTGGAGGAGCTGCCGGTGGCAAATGACCTTGAGGTTCAAGCCGGAAAAGTCGTGTCGGTCAGTCGGAGCGAAACGCATTCATTCAGTAAGCAGCCTGTCGGCGCGATCAGGCTTATTGCCGGTTTGGGGGTGGAAGGCGACGCACACATGGGGCGGACGGTAAAGCATCGTTCAAGAGTTGCGCAAAACCCGAATCAGCCAAACCATCGTCAGGTTCATTTGATTCATTCGGAATTGTTTGATGAATTGCGGAATGCCGGTTTTCATGTCGAGCCTGGGCAGATGGGTGAAAATATAACGACTCGCGGAATCGACATACTCGGGCTGCCAACAGGAGCAAAGCTCACGATCGGTGAATCGGCGGTGATTGAGATTACGGGACTTCGCAATCCTTGTTCGCAAATCGACCGTTTTCAGTCAGGGCTCTTGAAAGAGGTACTGGATCAGGACGAGAACGGGAACCTGATTCGAAAGGCCGGTATAATGGGCGTCGTGTTGTCCGGAGGCGAGGTTCGGGTTAACGACCCTATTCAAGTCGTCCTGCCGCCGGAACCTTTTCGATCTCTGGAACGCGTGTAAAACCTGCCGCGTCATTGACACAGATTCGTAAGTCCATACTACAAGTAAACGAAGAAAGGTTGTTCCTACGATGTCACAGACGAACCTTTATCGGCGCTATCAGCCCGATGTGATCGCACAGCTTGAATACGCCGAGCCCGCTTGGTGGTTTATGTTTAAGTCCGGCCAATTACTTGTACAAGAACATGACGGAGCGGTAAGTCTTCCGGTATCCCGGACCGCAGAAGAACTGGGCATCCATCCCGTACGGACGCAGTACCTCGGAACGTTGGAAAACCGTCCCTGTTTTTCCGCCGAATTGGCCCCGGATACCCAGGAGCCCTTCGGAATGGAATTTCGAGGTCTTCGTTCCCTGTACGGAGCGATCGACGAAGATCTCTTCTATTTGGCCGGCCGCGCCGTTCAAATTGTAAACTGGGACCGGAACCATCAATACTGCGGGAGCTGCGGAAAGCCGACTGTTTCCTTGGAACGCGAACGGGCAAAGCGATGTCTGGACTGCAGCTTGACCAGCTTCCCGCGCCTCTCGCCTGCCATCATTACCGCGATTCTGAAACCGGGGCAAATCCTTCTTGCGCACGCTCCTCATTTTCCGGAAAAAATGTACAGCTTGATCGCCGGATTTGTCGAACCCGGCGAAAGCCTGGAGGAATGCGTGCAGAGAGAGATTATGGAGGAAGTGGGCATTAAGGTTAAAAATATTCGCTACTTCGGCAGTCAGCCATGGCCGTTCCCCGATTCCCTCATGATCGGCTTCATTGCCGATTATGACTGCGGCGAAATCGCCGTTGACGGTGTCGAACTCTCGGATGCGGCCTGGTTCAAATTCGGCAGTCTGCCCGAGCTTCCGCCATCCGTAAGTATTGCCAGGAAAATCATCGATTCGGTCGTCACGGAGCCGCTGACAAAGGTTTAGCTGGCAGCGGTATTCGGCGGACTTCTGACGAAAACGAAGAGGATCGTGAACGTGGAGCAGGCGCGGCAGCGGCCTGCTCCCGGTCGTTTATGCGGTACGGGAATTAGACCGCAACTATTGCCGGTGAACTTGCGTCTGAACGATCGTCGGAGGGATTTTCCTTTTTTGAAGGGGCTGGATAGATGCTCGAATCTGTTTTGGATTCAAGATCCCGAGGATTATGAATTTTTTGGTGCGCCATGCTCGGTGATCAGGAATCTGAAAGTGATTCGCTTCAATGGGGGATGCGTTTCATGATAAATAAACTCCGATTCGGGTTGTTCTTAACCATTGCTGCGATCGTCATGGCTGCCTTCATCATGAGCATTGGGGTAAAGGACGACAAGCGGGAAATCGAAAAGGCTGTTCTTACGCTAAACCAGCCGATGGCACACCTTGCGGATATAGAAGTACTCGAGCGTAATAAAGTGATCGCTTTTTACGAGTGGGGTCAAGGTACGGCATCAGGGGAGTATTTTGGGATTGCCGTATTGGCGAAAAATCTTTTCGGCGGCTGGCATTTTAGAAGCGGCGCAACTTCAGTAACGCCAGACGATTATAAGTTGGGCTGGTCGTTCCAAGACTTGAAACGGGAGTTTTCCGACTACACGGATATGATCTATGGAAAAATATTGGATGCGGATATAAAAAGCGTACTTGTGACGACCAAACAAGGAAAACAATATTCGGCAAAAATAATGGAGTACGATTACGGCGAACGGTTTTGGTTCCTCATCACAGACGGTGTAGACCTGGTAGATGCCACCATTAAGGGCCTTTCCATAAATGGCGAAACAATTGAACAAATCCCTAAATATAACCTGTAAGGGAGTCGGCTCGCCAGCAACATCAATCGAGCACGCAACAAAGGAGGTTCCCATTCTAAGAGATGAGGGACAAAAATGACGATAAAAGGAATCCGCGTTAGAGCTGCCATTTATAAAATGGGCCATAAACGAGTTGAGGCGCTTCTGCCGCTGCTATATCTGAAAAGCGCATGTTGAAAAACAGGCATTTCAACGACGTTGAAATGCCCGGAAACGCATGCCTTGTTGAATGGGCAACCCGTGTCATTCCTCTTTCGGCCAGCCGCCCCAGATGCCGAGGCGGTTGCCTTCGGGGTCGGCGAATTGGAAGCTGTAGCCGCCGCCTTTCTTGTAAACCATCTTCTCAACCTGGGTTCCCTTACGGATCATTTCCTCGCGGAGCTCCTCGATGTTATCCACTTGGAACGTAAGAACGGGCTTTCGTTCGCCTTGGGCCGAAACAAACTCCAGCTTCGGGATGTCGTTTGTCCGGACCAGACCGAATCCCATGCCGTTCAAATTCAGCCACGCCTCGTCGTCGCCTTCCTGATAAGGAAAGCTGAATCCGAGCCCGAACATCTCCGTATACCACTTGACTGAAGCCGCGACGTCTTTAACCGGCAGCTCGATGACCTGCAGATGAAGCGATTTTGCCGTCATAATTGCAGTTCCTCCCTTATTGGTTCTCCTGTCCTTATAACGAATTTTGAAAGGGCAAAGAAACGGTCAGCTAAAAAAGTTTGGCGGAAATTCGAATCAGATGGCCGTTCGGATCGGTGAAATCGAAATAAAGTGCCTCTTCCTTCTCCCATACCTTGACCACTTCCAGGCCGCCGCGGCGAAGCCGCAGGTACGATTCGTAGATTCGTTGGATATTGCCGCTGCGGAAAGCCTGGATAAATGTTTCCATCAGCTCCTGCGTGATCCGCTCTCCGGGAGCGATGTCCGTGCGCTTGCCGGCACCGGGCCCCGCTTCCGAACCGGGGCGAGAGAGCCGCAGGCGGGCACGCTTCAGCGCTTCTTTCACGGCGCCTTCCGTCGAGCCGGTCCGGCGCGCGGCTTCGCCCGCGGTAAATCCGAAAATATCGACCATGAGCAGCAGCACGGCCTGCCTGACGGACAATCGCTCGGCCAGCACCTCGAAGGCGTCCCGAATGTCGATGCCGCTTGTCCGGCTGTCCGGTGGATCGTCGCCTGCCAGCGGCTGCGCGCGAATCGTTCTTTTCCTGCTGCCGTCGATCCACGCATTTTGGGCAATCCGGAACAAATACGCTTTCGATAGCGGTATTGTAAGGTCCCTGAAAGCGCGGTAGGCTTTTTCCAGCGTCGCTTGCAGCAGGTCGTCGCCGTCCGCCGCGTTTCGGGCCAATTGGGTACAGTAGCCCCGCAGGGCGGGAAGATGGGGCTGGACAAGCTGTTCAAACATCGTCCGGACGATCGGAATCGCCGCCTTTTTCGTAGGATCAATATCTATCATAAACGAAATTTCCGTTCGCGGGGCCGGGAACTTTTATGGGATGACGGAAGCGGAGAGGTTGATCCGGCTGGCGGAGGGTGATTCGAACCGCGAGCTTGTTTGCCGTTCAGCCTTTACCGGCGAACGTTTGTTTGGTATAGTCGTACTACGACAAGTACATGCCCGGGTAAAGGGCGAGGAGAGAGTCATGCCGCAAACCGTGCAATTATCCGTTCGCGCGCTGGTCGAAAACGTTTACCGCAGCGGGGATATCGAAGCCGGCTTCAGGTCGGCGGCCTCGCTCGCGGAAGGGACGCGGACGCATCAGCAGATCCAGAAGCAGTACGGCGAGCAGGATGAGAAAGAGGTCTATGTATCGGCGGAGATCGCCTGCGAAGATCTGTTGTTTGTCATCGACGGGCGCTGCGACGGGCTGCTTCAGACGGAAGAGGGGCTGACCGTCGACGAAATCAAATCCACCTCCGGACGGCTGCCCGTCAGCATGGAGGAGACGTATCCCGTTCATTGGGCGCAGGCGCAGTGCTATGCGTATATGGTGGCTAAAGACCGGGAGCTGCCCGGGATGCGCATTCAGCTGACGTACGTGCAGAAGGACCTCGGGGACAGCCGCCGTTTCGGGCGTACGATGACATTCGCGGAGCTTGAGCGGTTCGTGCGCGAAACGGTGGCCCGCTATTATCCGTACGCCTCCATGCGAAGCCGGCATGCCGCGAGGCGCGATGCCAGCATCAAGGAGCTGGCTTTCCCGTTCCCGTCGTACCGGGCGGGCCAGCGCAAGCTGGCGGCGTCCGTATACCAGACGATCGCTGACGGGCGGAAGCTGTTTGCGAAGGCGCCGACAGGCATCGGCAAGACGATGTCGACGCTGTACCCGGCGGTGAAAGCGGTCGGGGAGGGGCTGCTGCAGCGGCTCTTTTATTTGACCGCCCGGACGACGACGCGCGCGGCTGCGGAAGAGGCGCTTGCGCTGCTGCGCGAAGGCGGTCTGCACCTGCATGCCGTTACGATTACCGCAAAGGAAAAGGTATGCTTCAAGGACGAGGTCCGCTGCACCGGCGAATATTGCGAATATGCGAAGGGGTATTACGATCGCATCGGCGAGGCGCTCCTCGACATGCTCGGCAGCGAGACGGGTATGACGCGCGCCGTCATCGAACGTTATGCCCGCAAGCACCGGGTTTGCCCGTTCGAATTTGCGCTCGATGCGGCTTATGCGGCGGATGCGGTTGTCTGCGACTACAACTATATTTTCGATCCCCGCGTCAGCCTGAAGCGGCTTTTCGAGGAGCAGAAGCGCCAGACCGCGCTGCTTGTGGATGAGGCGCACAACCTCGTCGACCGGGCGCGCGACATGTATTCGGCCGAGCTTCGCAAGGCGGATTTTCTGGCGCTGCAGCGCGCGAGCCGAAGCGTGAGACCGGACGTGTATCGTGCGGCGAAGGCGGTGAACGATTACTTCATCGGGCTGCGCAAGGAAATCGCCGCAGGCGGCGTGGAGACGGCGGGCGGTCCCTTTCAAGCGGGGGGCCCGGGCGCAGCCGGCGCGTCCGTGAACCGCGAGCTGCCGGAGCCGCTGATCGGTCTGCTGGAGCCGCTGGCCGGCGCAGCGGAGCGGCAGCTGGCGGCGGGCGACGCCGATCCGCTGCTGGCGGACGTCTATTTTGCCTGCCAGCATTTTCTGCGCACTGCCAAGCTGTACGACGAGCGGTTCGTTACCTATGCCGAAACGGAGCGGAGCGATGTACGGATCAAGCTGTTTTGCCTTGACCCGTCGCACCTGCTGCGGCAGTACGGCAAAGGCTGCCGGGCGCACATCTTGTTTTCCGCCACGCTGTCTCCGCTCCCCTACTTCATGGATATGCTTGGCGGAGATGAGGAAACGGATTACGCGGTTTCCATTCCGTCGCCCTTCTCGCCGGAGCAGCTCGATGTCCGGATCGAGCAGCTGTCCACCCGCTATCGGGACCGCGAGCGCACGATGGAGCGGGTCGCACTCCTGCTGCGCGGGATGGCCGGCCGGCATCCGGGCAATATGCTCGTGTTTTTCCCGTCCTACGCTTACATGAACGGCGTGTACGACCGGTTTATGGAGCTGGGGCTGAAGCAGGAGGAACAGTCGCCTGCAGCCGGGCGCGGCGGCATGCGAACGATCGTCCAAAGATCGAACATGCCGGAGGAGGAGCGGGACGCGTTTTTGACCGCCTTCGATGCGGGAAACGAGAGCACGCTTGTCGGGTTTGCCGTCATGGGCGGCATTTTCTCGGAGGGCATCGACCTGGCGGGGGATCGGCTGACCGGCGTCGCCATCGTCGGCGTGGGGCTGCCGCAGGTCGGGCTGGAAAGGAATATTCTAAAGGATTACTTCGACCGCCAAGGGAAGAACGGCTTCGAGTACGCTTACGTCTTCCCCGGCATGAACAAGGTGCTGCAGGCCGGAGGCCGGCTCATCCGCTCGGAGCGCGACCGAGGGACGCTGCTGCTGATCGACGACCGGTACGCGCAGCCGCAGTACGCCAGACTGTTGCCGCCCGAGTGGCGGGGAACGCATTGACTTTTTCACATCCTTTTTCCACATTTCGCCGCAATTTGTGCCGCACTCTCCGGTTAGACTGATTTTGCCGCCAAACAAAATCGAAATGAAGGAGAGACGAAACATGAAAAAGAGAATCGCGCTGTTGATCGCCTGCATGCTGACGTTAGGAGCGGGGAGCGCCTTTGCGGAGGCCGGGAACGGCACGCCGGCTGCGGGAAGCAGGATCGCGGCCGCCGTTTCGGCGGGTCACATCCGAAGCGGGGCGCTGCTGCAGCAATTTCAGGATGAGCTGCACAAAATCGATGCGCTGCGCGTCGAACGGCTCGATCTGAAATCGCAAATCGTACAGAAGCGGGACAAACTGATCGACCTGACGCTTGCCGCAAGAAAAAGCGGCGACAAGGCCGCGCTGCAAAAGGCCGCCGGCATCCGCAAGCAGATAACGGCGCTGAACGGCACGATCAAGCCGCTGCTGTCGCAAATGAAGAACGAGCGGAAGCAGCTTCGCGAAGCGGTCAAGGCGAGGGACAAACAAGCCGCGAAATCGGCGTTCGACCATATCCTCGCAACCTTCGGCCAAATCAACGATAAACTGAAGGAGAAATCCGGTCTTTACGATCAAATGATCGCTGCGCTGACCCCGGCCGAATAACAACACCGCCCGAACGATATTCATTCCGGCTGCTCCGCTAGAGGGATATCCGGTTTGGCGATCATCCGGAACCGGAAGGATACGGGACAGGAGAGCCTTGGGAAAAGGCAGCCTGTCCTTTTTTTTACAAATGGCCGGTACCGGAGAAGAGAAGCGTCCCGTTATGACGGGCCGATTCGGGTCCTGCTATAATAAAGCCAAAGAAAGACGGGGAGGACGGACCGTGAAGCATTTGTTCGTGGCGGATGACGAGAAGAGCATTCGGGACATTTTGAAAAAATATCTCGAAAGCGACGGCTACAAGGTCACGCTGTTCGACAACGGCCTTGCGGTGCTGGCCGAGCTGGAGCGGCTTAGACCGGACCTGCTCGTCCTCGATATTATGATGCCCGGCATGGACGGCATGGAGCTCTGCCGGCAAATCCGCCGCAGAAGCGAAGTCCCGATTATTTTCGTATCGGCCCGCGGCGAGGAGCTGGACCGCGTGCTCGGCCTGGAGCTCGGGGCCGACGATTACCTTACGAAGCCGTTCAGTCCGCGCGAGCTGACGGTACGGGTCCGGAACTTGTTCAGAAGGCTGGAAAAGGCGGTTCCGGAAGCCGCTCCGGCCGCGCTGCGGGATCTCGAGCTGTTGAAGGACAGAAGGATCGTCCGCAAGGACGGGCAGGAAATACGGCTGACGACGAAGGAGTACGAGCTGTTCGTTTTTATGGCGGACAACCGGGGGCTGCCGTTCACGAGGGAGCAGCTCATTCAGAAGGTATGGGGCTACGATTCCACGGGGGACGACCGGCTGATCGACGATTTGGTCAAAAGGCTGCGCAGGAAGCTGTCCGAGCATGCGTCGTCCGTTCAAATTACGGCGGTTTGGGGGTACGGTTACCGCCTTGACGCTTAAATGGAAAATCGGCACGAAGCTGCAGCTGAGCAATCTGGCTTTAATCGTAACGGTGCTGACGGTGACGGCTTTGTCGTTTCATCTGCTGTCGAAGCTGTATTTGATCAAGGAAGCCAGGCAGCAGATGAAGGCCGAAGCCGCGGCGATCGCCCAGACGCTTCAGGGAGCCGGCGTCCTGTCGGACCGGAGCGTCGCGGAGAAAATCGCGGCCCTGCGCGAGCTGCGCAGGGCAGGCGCGCTCATTCAGGCAAGATTGATCGTGTTCAACAACGCAAGCCGGGTCGTCTATACGAACATCGGCGCCGCCGAGCTCCGGCAGCTCCGAACGCTGGACGCGGGCAGCCATGACGGCTTTCTGATCGAACGAAGGCCGATTGTCGCGGCGGACGGGCGGACGATCGGGCGCGTTCTGCTGGCGACAAAAATCCGGGACGTGAGCGCCCTGACCCGTCTGCTGCGAGGAACGCAGCTGTTCAGCGCCGTCATCGGCGGCATCGCCGCGCTGGGGATGGGAGCGCTGCTCGGGCGGCATATCGCGAAGCCGATTCGCAGCTTGACGGCGGGCATGCGCCGCTTCTCGCCGAAGCGGGAGCTGCCGGAGCTGAACATACGCAGCCGGGACGAGGTCGGCGAGCTGGCGGAGTCGTTCAGAAGCATGGCCGAGAAACTGAGGACGTACGACCGGCAGCAGACCGATTTTTTGCAAAACGTTTCCCATGAGATGAAGACGCCGCTGATGGCGATTCAAGGCAACGCCGAGGCGATCCGGGACGGCATCGTAAGGGAAGAGGAGGCCGAGGAAAGTCTGGACACCATTGTCCGCGAGTGCCAGCGGCTGAAATCGACCGTGGACGAGCTCATTTTTCTCAGCCGGCTAGATCATGACGGGGTGACGGAGCTTTACCGCTTCGAGCAAACGGAGCTCGGGCCGGTCGTCAAGGAAGCGCTCGACAGCCTGCGCGGTCTGGCGGACCAGAAAGGCATCGCGGTCGCCATGACGGGCGAATGGAGAATCGAAGGCTCATTCGACCGGGAGAAGCTAAAGCGGGCGTTCATTAATATCGCGGGCAACGGCTTGCGGTACGCCTGCTCGGAGCTTGTCCTGCAGGCGGTTCGTTCGGAGGGCGGCGTGGAAATCGTCTGTACCGACGACGGCAAAGGCTTTGCTCCCGGCGAGGAGAAGCGCGTCTTCGACCGCTTCTATAAGGGCGAGCAGGGCGGCACGGGCATCGGCCTTGCGATTACCAGGGCGATTGTCGAAGGCCACGGCGGCACCATCGAAGCGCGGCAGGGAGAGCCGCAGGGAGCCGCGATCCGGATATGGCTGCCGCTTGGCAGGCAGGCGCAAGCTTAAAACGGTTGGGCAGTCCGCAATCGGATAGTATAATGAACATAAACCAACGGAAGGGAAAGGAGCAATACGCCATGTGCCGCAACATTAAAACGCTGTTCAATTTCGATCCCCCGGCGACCGACGATGAAATTCGGGCTGCCTCGCTCCAGTTCGTACGCAAGCTTTCGGGCTTTAATACCCCATCGAAGGCGAACGAGGAGGCGTTCCAGCGCGCTGTCGAAGAAGTGACCGGGGCCGCCCGCACGCTGCTGCAGTCACTTGTTACGAATGCCGGGCCGCGCAGCCGGGAGGTTGAAGCCGCCCGTGCCCGCCTGCGGTCGGCCAAGCGGTTCGGCACGCAGCCGGAATGAGGAGGAGGCGCAAACTCGATGGTTTTTGAGCTGATCGCGGCGGTTGTCGGGCTTGTCTCCCTGGCGTACTGGGGTTATCATTTGGCGATCTCTTACCGGGGCTTGAAGCTGGTTGAACGGCTTCCTGCGGGCAAAGCTTTAAAGCTTTATCCGAAGGTTTCGATCGTCGTGGCCGTGAAGGACGAGGCGCCCAAAATCGGAACAACGCTGCTTCGTTTGATGGAGCTGGATTACCCCGACTATGAAATCGTCGTCGTCAACGACCGTTCGACGGATGGGACCCAGCTGGAGCTGGACCGGCTGGTGCAGGCCGGCCATTCGAAGCTGAACGTCGTTCAAATTACGGCACTGCCTGAAGGCTGGCTGGGTAAAAACCATGCGCTGTATCAAGGCTATTTGGCTTCAAAAGGGGACTATTTGCTGTTTACGGATGCCGACGTGATATTTCAACCGAATGCACTGCGTGACGCGATGTCTGACGTGCTGCACGAAAAAATCGATCATTTGACCCTGTCCCCGCGCTTCATCTCAAAAACGCTGGTGCTGCGGCTGTTCGTCCATTACTTTATCTTTTTTATCATTCTTTACCTGCGGGCGTGGAAAGCAAACCTCGATACCCAGCGCAAAGAGGGCCTCGGGATTGGCGCCTTTAATTTGATTTCGCGCGACGCGTATCGAAAAATCGGCACGCATCAAAGCATCTCCATGGCCCCCGACGATGACCTGCAGCTGGGTACGATGGTCAAGAAAGCCGGACTCAAACAGAGATTTCGCATGGGAATCGGCCATATCGAAGTCGAGTGGTACGAGAGCTTTCACCAGGCCATGCGCGGTCTGGAGAAAAACGTTTACGCCGGCTTTCGCTATAACCTCTTCTTTGTCGCTTCGGCGATCATCGGCCTGCTGCTGTTGGGCGTTGCTCCTTATGTGATGGTGTGGTTCCTATCGGGATGGGTTCTGGCCGTTCACCTGTTAGCGATCTTATGCATGCTCGTTCTGTACGGGTACTCCTTGACGAAGGAAGCGGTCTATAAACCGGTCGAGATCGCGCTCTTTCCGGTTGCCGTTTTGCTTTGCCTATGGGTACTGGCTCGCTCCGCATTTCTGGCCGAGAAGCGAAAAGGCATGTATTGGCGAGGCACGTTCTATCCGCTGAACGAACTCAAGGAACATATGCGCCGCGTGGACCGGGTGAAGTTTGATTAAGCTTCGGACCGGTAAAATCACCGAAAGGCGGAACGCCCATGAAGATTACGGTCGACCAACAGGGTCAATCCAAGGTCGCAATTGTCGAAAGTGCCGATCTAATTATCCGCGATGCCCAAGATGCGCTGGATTTCATGGCGTCCCTTTCGTACAACCATGATTGCCATAAAATCATCATCAACGAATCGAATGTTACGAAGAATTTCTTCGAGCTGAGAACCGGACTTGCCGGCGATGTCCTGCAGAAGTATGCGAACTACAACGTGAAGCTTGCGATTGTTGGCGATTTCGATGCGTACAACAGCAAAAGTCTGAAGGATTTTATTTATGAGTGCAACAACGGCAAGCAGGTATTCTTCCTGAGCGATAGGCAGGATGCGCTTCGCGCTCTGCACGGTATCCGGTAACGGTCCTGGAAATCAGCTCAAATATGAAGATACAAAAGAATATGCGGCCAGATTTGATAAGTGGAAAAGGTAGCAATCGCAACGGAATCGAATCGAATCAAGTCGTTTTGGCCCAATACGTATCTTCCAGGTTTTTAAACAGTTTTTTTGCGATCATCCCGTGGACACCTTTGACGCCGTTTACCAATTGGGTGACTTCAAAATCGACGGCAAGGCTGGACAGGGCGTAAGCATCCATCGGAGACAGACCCATTCTCCCCGACAAAAAACGGATCGCTTCCTCTACGGCGATGCGCGCGGCAATATTCAGGTCTTCGTCCAGCCCCATCACGATAAAATGGGTCGGCGTTTCCGCCGTCGGCCACTGCAGCGAGGTTCCTTTGTGCAAAATAAACTCGAAAACGCCGATCAACGAGGTCTCCAGCCCGTTGATGTTGGCTTCCCCGTTTCCTTGCGCGCCGTGCGCATCCCCCGTGTAAAACAAACCGCCTTCAACCATAACCGGCAGAAAAAGCGTGGCCCCTTTCGTGAGCTCCTTCAAATCCAGGTTACCGCCGAAACGGCCCGGGGGACCCGAAGGGACTTTCTCAGTTGCAGCCAATCCCATCACTCCCATAAAAGGGGCCAGCGGGATGTCGATGTTTTCGTTGAAGAGGGCCGTATTTCTTTCCATGTCGTACGAAATCACCTTGGTATACGTCTCTTGAGCCAGATCGGGCAAAGCCCCGGCTCCGGGTCTGGCCCGGTTGACGGCATAAAGATCCCGCAGCTTGAGGTCCAGAATGCGAATCTCCAGCATATCGCCGGGTTCCGCGCCTTCGATATAGACCGGTCCGGTCAGAATATGCCCCCTCCCCTCCACGTTCTTCACGATGTCGACAATCGCTTGAACGGAATCGGAGAAGGGGATGCCCTGTTCGTTGAAAAAGCCTTCGGGGTCCTCCTGCGGCACGCCGGCACCGGTGACGGTATCGATCTGCACGGTTTCCCCCGGATAAATACGCAGTGCAGGCTTTACGAATGGAGACAGGTAACCTCTGACGACCGTATCGGGCGTTGATTGTAAAATATGGTCGGCGTGCGTTGAACGAGACATAAGACGATCACGCTCCTAAAGATGTTAAGTTTTATAACATCAATTCTACCATATTTTTTGGAAATGAGGAGGGTGAGCCATTAAATTTGTAAGGCGACCAACGGGATTTCCACCAATTATGTAATAAGGACAAACAATCGGTGAACCAGGCAGCACCGGAAGGCAATAAACGGCGGCTGATCGTTTTTCGTGTTAGATATGTTAACTTTCGTGAGGACCCGGACATCAAACAAGCGGCGGCCGGGCTTAAGCTTCTGCCCGGTCCGCCGATGATTTTTGACCGTGAAAACCGATTCCGGCCGGCATGGAGGACGGCTAGGACGAGGCGAACATCCGCTCGCCGCGCGGCGAGCTGCCCTTGTCGTCCGGCTCGAGCGTGATGCCGATCCGGTCGAAGGCGAGCCGATCCGAGGCGATCGGCATCGCAAGCACGCCGATGCCCCGGTCGTCCGCTTTGACGCGGAACGTTCCGGCGCTCTCGCGCTGGCCGTCTTTTACCAGCCAAACCTGGTAAGCCTGCGAGCCGCTGGTCGCCGCCGCGCCGAATACGTAAACGATAAACTGTTTATTGTGCCCGTTGTCGACGATGCAGGCAACCCCGTAGGCCCGGGACTCCGCCTCCGCCTGCGGCTTGAGCGGGACGAGCTCTTTGATTTGCGCGGCCGATGCGGAAAGCGCCTGCTCAATCGGAATCGGAGCCTTCGTCCGTTCGCGGTAAAGCCGGACGTTCCATACGGTGCCGGCAATGAGCAAGACCAGCAGAAGGGCGGAGACGGACATCAGCCGCTTTCGCAGCCTCGCCGAGCGCCTGATTTTTTGTTCGGCTTGAACGGCAAGCGACTCGTCCTCGGCAAGGACGGCGTCCATCACCTGGCGCTTAAGGTCCGCCGGCGGTTCGATCCGTTCCATATTGGCGTGCAGCGCCTCCCATACGACGCGCAGTTCCTCCATCTCGGCCCGGCAGGCTTCGCAGCCCGGCAGATGACGTTCGAAAGCGAGCCGTTCTTCATCCGTACAAATGCCGGATATGACGTCGAGGCACAAGCTGCATTCGGGCTGGACCTTCTTTTGCATCGTCATCCTTCTCCTTCCGCGACCAGATGTCTGCGCAATATTTTTAAGGTTTGGTGAAGCCGGTTTTTCACCGTACCCAGCGGTTCTTTATAAAGTGCGGCCAGCTCGCTGAGGCTGTATCCCTGCCAATAAAAATGCTCGACCAGCTCAATCTGCTGCTTGGACAAGTATTGATAGGCATCCCGGATTTGCTCCTTCAGCGCCTCCCGCTCGACGCGCGCTTCGGGCGAGGCATGGGCCGTATCCGGGAGCCGCTCGAGCTCCTCGGGCTCGAAAGGCACGATCCCTTCGGCCAGCCGCCGCTCCTTGCGCAGCCAGTCAGTCGTAATGTTGCGGGTAATCGTAATCAGCCAGCTCGTAAACCGGCCCTTATTCGGGTCGTATTCGGATTCGGTCGTCCAGAGCCGGACGAATACGCTTTGCACGATGTCGCGCGCCGCCTGCTCGTTCTTCAGCGACTTCCAGGCAAACGAGTACACAAGGGAGGCGTACCGGTCGTACAGCGCGGACAGCGCGTCGTGCCGTTTCCGTTTGACGAGCAGCATCAATTCGTAATCGGTAACATTGTGCATACCGCGTGGCCTCCAAGGGTAGGGTCGGTTAAAATGCAGCCCGTTTCATCATACCCGATCGGCAGCATGATGGCGAGACCGTTCGAGACGAAAGCAGGGCAGCCGCTTGTGCGGCCGCCCTGCCCGGCATGAACAGTCCAAAACTAACCGGCTTTCACGACAATGGTTCCCTTCATGCCCGGATGGGGCGTGCAGTAGTAGCTGAATTCCCCTTCTTTGTCGAAAGCGACCGTTTTCGATTCGTCCTTGGCCAGAAGGTCGGTGTCGAACGACTTGTCGTCGGCGGTGGCGGAATGCTTGATCTCGTCCCGGTTGATGAAGGTGACGGTGTCGCCCGGCTTGATCTCCAGCTTGTTCGGCGAGAAGCTGAAATTGACGATTTCGACGGTATAAGTCTTGCTCTTCCGGTCCGCCGGTTTGTCCGCGGCCTGGCCGGCGCTTGTGCCGGCGGACGAGCCGCCGCCCGCTGCCGTCCCGGTGGACGAGCCGCCGCCCGCCCCGGCCGTCTTGCCCGGGGATGAATCTGAATCGCCGGCCGTCCGGCCCGATGAAGCGGCGGTACCGTCCGTATGTCCGGCGTGCGAAGTGCTCCCGCCGGCGGCCGGTTTCGCCGGCGCCGGGCTGCCGCTGCCGGCCGTGCCAGCGACTTTGTCCGGCGCTCCCGCCGCCGGCTTAGACCCGGCCGAGCCGCTTCCGCCGGCCGCTCCTGCGGCGCCATTATCGGCCGCCCCCGCCGGCTTGGCCGCCGTGCCGCCGGTTCCGCCGGAAGAAGAGGCCGGAGCGGCGCCTTGGGTGCCGCTTCCGCCGCCGCCCGGCGTGCCGGCCGGCTTCGCGGCGTCCGCCGCTTTGCCGCCGGTATCGGCCGCGGCGCTTCCGCCGGCTGCGCCAGCCGAATCCGCGGCCGTGTCTTCGGCATTCGCGCCGCCGGAACCGGCTGTCGTTCCGCCGCCGGCGTCCGCGCCGCCCGAGCCGGCGGTTTCGGCATCGGCAGCCGCCGTTTGCTGCGAATCCGCCGCCTGCGCATGGTCCGCGTCCTGCCCGCCCGGCATATTCATGCCCGCCATATCATGGCCGGACGAGGTGCCGCCTCCGCCGCCGCACGCGGCGAGCATAAGCAGCGCGAGCAGGGCGGTGGCGGCAGCGATGGATTCCGGTCGGATACGCCTTATCATTTCACGATAATTTGGCCGGTCATAAAGCTTTTATGCGGCTCGCAGTAGTAATCGTAGGTGCCGGGCTTGTCGAGCGTGATCGTCGCGGACTCGCCTTTTGCCAGCAGCGGAATCTTGAAGCTGCCGTCGACCGCAACCGCATTGTGCTTGACGTCGTCCATGTTGGTGAAGACGATTTTGGAGCCGGCTTCGACCGTCAGCGGGCCTGATCCGAACGAATAATCCTTGATGTCGATATGGTACGTTTTGACGTTGGACTGATCGCCGGCGCTCGTTCCGCTTCCCGTGCCCGTTCCTGTGCCCGTTCCGCCGCCCGCGTTCGATCCGGACCCCATCATGTCGCCGCTGCCGGCCGGCATGAATTTGGCCGGATCGATAACGAACCAGACGCTGCCGACATTTTGGCCGGTCACGTCGCCGTGAGCCATATCTTTGACGAAATAATACAGCGGATAGCCTTTGAACGTCGCCTGCTTGGTGCCGTCGGCGCGCGTGATCGTGCCGAAATCGGCTTTATTCAGCGTAGACGGGACGCTGCCGCCCGATTTGCCGTATACCGGCCAGTTAGCGAGGCAGGTGCCGTCGCAGGCGCTCATGCCCGGCATGTCTTTCGTAAAATAGTACAAGGTGCGTCCATGATCGTCGGTCAAGTAGTTGCCGAGGTCCGTATTCGAGCCGAGCATGACGGAGTAATCGGATTTGGCGACAAACCAGACGCCGCCGACTCCTTCGCCGAGCACGTCGCCCGCTTTGGCGTCTTTCACGAAATAATACAGCGGCCAGCCTTTATACATCCACTGCTTCGTGCCGTCCGTGCGGGTAAGTACGGTAAAGTCAGCCGGGTTCAGGCCGGCCGGGATTTGCAGATGTTCCGATGCGAACACCGGCCAGTTGGCGATGCACTGTCCTTGGCAGGAGTTCAAATCCTGGGAGTCCTTCGAGTAGAAGTAAAGCGTGCGGCCTTTCTTATCCGTGAAATACGTGCCGAGCTTGGCGTCGGTCCGCATGCCGATCCGCTCGCCCTGCGGCATCGCCGCCGAGGCCGGAATCACTTTGCCGCTCTTCAGCATATCGAACAGCGTATCGCCGTGGGCGGTCGTGGCGGACAGCGCCTCGACCAGCGCGGTCGCGATATTCGAATTCGTAAGCGCATGTACGCCGGCAATTTGCGTCAGTCCTTTGCCGGCGGCGAACGTCTCGGTGTCGGCATAAGCGAAGTCCTTGCCGGACTTGTAGCCGGAAGCTTCAAGCAGCACTTTGTAAAGCTGCTGGGCGCTGATCGGCGAGAGCGGATCGAAGCGGTTTCCGCCGATGCCGTTCCAGCCGTATTCGGGGTGGTTTTTCAGAAAAGCCATAATCGCTTGGTTGCTTTTGCCTACAAGCTTGGCGTCGGCAAAATTGCCGCCCCCTTTGTAAGCGGTTGCGTCGCTCAGCTTGCCTTGAAGCCGGAGCGAGATGATCGCCGCTTGAATGCGCGTCGAGCCTTTGGCCAGATACGCGTCGTTCACGCCGCTGCCGTCCCCGGTCAGCAGCCCGAGCCCGGCGGCCGTCTGCGCGTCCGTCTTCACGTCGCCCTGGCCGGTCGTCGCCGCGTCCGCCGAGGCGAATGCCGTCGGCACCAGCATCGCGGCGCCAAGCGACAGCGCGAGCACAAGATTTCGGAACCGTTTCATAACGAATAAAACCTCCCTATGAAAGATGAAATAGCTTTCATAAAGAGGTAACGCCGGGCGGCTTCATCCGGTTTGAACGAACAACAAAATATTTTTATTAATAGAGTTCCCGGGCGGCTTGCGAAGCTGTTACTTCATTAATGCCGCCAATTTGTCTTTCGTATCCGTAAGAGGATCGGGCGTAAATACGGTCAGGATCAGGTCCGGAGCCTCGGCGACCGGGAAGCTGTTGTACTGCAGCGTCAGCAGTCCCGCTTTCGGATGCCGGTATAAGATCGGCGACGATTGACGGGCTGACAGCTGGTATAATGGAGATACAATCGATTGACAGGGGGGCTGGCCAGTATGAAAATCGTCGTCGTATCCGACACGCATATGCCGCGGATGGCGAAGAAGCTTCCGGACCGGCTGGTGCGGGATCTGCGGGACGCGGACGCGATCTTGCACGCGGGCGACTGGACGCAGCTTGCCGTATGGGAAGCGCTCAGCGCCTATGCGCCGACCGACGGGGTCGCCGGCAACAACGACGGGGACCGGATCACCGCGAAATTCGGACACCGCAAAATCCTGACGTTCGGCGGCGTCCGCATCGGTATCGTACACGGGCATATCGGCGGGGGCCGGGCTTCGACGGAAACGAACGCGTTTGCGGCGTTTGCCGGCGAGCGGGTGGACGCCGTCATATTCGGCCATTCGCATATCCCGGTGATGAAGGAGCGGGACGGCATCCTGATGTTCAACCCGGGATCCCCGACTGACAAAAGGAGGCAGAAGCATTACTCGTTCGGCATCTTCCGTATTGACGACGGCAGGCTGCGGGCGGAGCATATTTTGTACACGGACAAAAAATAAAATGCCGAAACAAGGGAGCATCCTTATCCGGCTAAGAACGACTTACGACCGGAAGCCCGTATTTAGGCGCGAAGGCCGCCGGTACCAACGTCCTCCGAAAGGGCTGGCAGCTTTAACCCGGCAGCGATTAGGCGCCGGACGAAACGGCCTCCGAGGCTTCGGCCAGCTCCTGCAGGAATGCCCGCAGCGCGCTGGACATAAACGCGTCCTTGCGCGTGACGAAGGTGACGTTCATCCGGCTGAAGGTCTCCGGAATCGCGTGAATGCGCACGTGCCCTTCGGCCTCCGCCTTGCGGACGACCGAGCGGGGCAGCAGCGAAATGCCGAGGCCGGCGGAGACGCCGCCGATAATCGTCTCCAGCGTGCCGAATTCCATCACGACTCCGGCGGGCAGCCCGCAAAATTGAAGCCACGATTCCAGCACGTTCCGGTACGAGCAGCCCTCCGTAAACACGAGAATAGGTTTCGATGCCGCTTCCTCGAGCGACGCGACGCCGGATGCCGAGACAAGGACCGCCTCCTCCTCGAACACCTTCAGCGACTGAAGCTCGGGGTGCTGCACGCGGGTTGCGACGAATGCGCCTTCCACCTCGAACTGCAGCACCTTCTCGGTCATTTGATCGGAATGTCCGGTCGTAAGCGACAAGCGGACGTCCGGATGCTGCTTGTGATACCGGGCCAGAATGACGGGCAGCCGAACCGCGGCGGTCGTCTGCGTCGAACCGATCAGCAGCGGGCCGCGCGGCTCGAGGTCGGCGCACATCGCTTTGGCGGCTTCGTCCAGCAGGCCGACGATTTTGTCGGCGTATCCGAGCAGCGTCACCCCGCCCGGCGTCGGTTTCATGCCGCGGTTGTGCCGGTAAAAGAGCACGGTCTGCAGCTCCGACTCCAGCTGCTGGATGCGCGCGGTCACATTCGACTGAACGTAACCGAGCCGAGCCGCCGCCCTTGTGATCGAGCCTTCCCGGGCGACCGCCTGAAAAATGCGCAAATCCGAGCTTTCCATGGTCATGCCTCCTATTCCGGTTTCGTGTTTCTGCTATCAGAATTAACGATTTTATATTTCGTTATCAATCATTTTACATGAAACCAAACGGGGCGTACAATAGCGTTAAGCCGGCCGGCAGACGGCCGGACCTGGATTGGAGGCAAAAGCCATGAATAAATGGGCATATGTGGGACTGATTCTTTTGACAACGTTTTTGATGGGCGTCTCTTTTCCCGTTGGGAAGCTCGGACTTGCGTTCGCGACGCCTTTTCTGCTGATGGGAATCCGGTTCGTACTGGCGGGGGGGCTGCTCGCGCTGATGACGGCGGGGAGGCGGCAGCCGCGCGGAGCGAAGCAGTGGCTGCAGGCGGCGGCCATCGGGCTGTTCCAGTCCGCCGGGGTCATGGGGTGCGCGTATTACAGCATGCACTGGATCACTTCGGGTGAATCGGCGATCATCACGTGCGTCAATCCGCTGCTCGTCGTGCTGTTCGGGACGGTGTTTGCCGGCTCGAGATACAGGCCGCTCCAGTGGTTCGGCGTCGTGCTCGGATTTGCCGGCGTCGTCTTCAGCTTCGGGCTTCATCTTGGGCTGCAGCCCGGCACCTATATCGGCTTCGCCGGTGCCGTCTCGTTCGCGGTCGCCACGCTGCTGACCAAACGATGGAGCCCGCAGTTCGACATGAACGTGCTCGCGGCGTACCAGATGCTGGCGGGCGGCCTGATGCTGCTGCTCCTCAGCCTGCTGACGGAAAAGCCGCATTTTGCGGTAAACGACGAGTCGGTTGCGGTCCTGCTGTGGCTGGCGCTCATGGGCTCGATCGTCCAGTTCGGCCTGTGGTATTACCTGCTGAAAAACGGGGATCCCGGCAAAACGAGCGCCTTCCTGTTCCTCGCGCCGATTTTCGGCGTGTTTATGAGCTGGATCCTGCTGGGCGAAACGGTCGGCTGGCAGACGCTGGCCGGCGGCGCGCTCATCTGCGCCGGCATTTTCCTAGTCAACCGGGACGGCGCGCAGCCGGTCCGCCGCGCGAGCAGCCCGGCCGCCTAAAGTCGGAGCCGCCGCCCAAGCGGAACTTCTGCAGACGGCGGCATAAGCGCGGCGGCGGTTGCCGGGCCTCCGGAACGCCCCGATAGCCGCCGCATCATAAAGACGTCCGAAGGGACGGCTCGCCCGGCTATGCGCCAAGCTTCCTGACCGCGGCCGCAAGCCGCTGCGGGTCGAGCTTTTTCATAAACTCGTACAGCCGCACCGCCAGCTGCAGCCGGAACGAATGCTCCGGATCTCTTACGGAGAGCTGCAGGATCGATTCGATGCGCTCCAGCCGGTACAGCACCGAATTGTAGTGGCGGTAAAGCGTTTTGGCCGTTTCCTTTACATTGCCGCTCGTCAAAATATAACAGGTCAGCGTTTCGAGCAGCTCCTCGTTCTGTTTGCTTCCGCCGCCGAGCAGCGGCTTCAGTATGAACAGCCCCGATGCGATCAGCTCTTCGCTGCCGGCGATGCCGTACAGGCTGTGATAGATGCCCAGCTGCTCGTAGTGGCAGAAGGTGCGCCCGGGGTCGATTGCGGAGAAGATCGCGAGCGCGTCTTTCGCTTCCCGGTAAGCCTCGCCGATGCGGTCGATCGGCTTTGCCGCACTGACGCCCAGCCGGACGGATGACAGCCGGGCGGCTTGCTTCAGCGCCTGCTCAAGCTGTGAGATGGAGAAGCCGCCGCCCGAATACAGCCTTTCCGGAACGAGGACGGCCAGCTGCCGGTCGATCGGAACGATCAGCAGCTCCTGCTGAACGAAGCTCTTATTGTGCATCAGCCGCTCCTGCAGGGGAAGTTCCCCGGTGATCGACGTCAGAATGAGCACGTAGTGCTCGCGCAGGGAAAGCCCGACGGAGGAGGCTTGCAGCAGAATGGTCTCCTTCTGCGTAATTTCGCCCAGGATCCATTTGCGCAGAAAAATTTCCTTGAACCGCTCCTCCACACGGGAGATGCCGTACTGGTTCGTCAGCTTCAGCGCCAGCAGCTTGACGGCATGCTGCAGGATCATGACGGCCGAAGGCGGCAGCTCCCCGCCGGCCCCCTCCTCATAAGCAAGATATCCGAGCAATTCCGTATTGCGTTCGACCGGTATCCAGCAGCAGCTTCTTGCGCCGCCGGAATACATGATCTTCATCCCCTCAAAGGCTTGTACCCTCGTTTGGCGGCCCGGCCGGAGGATTCCGTCCGGCCATTCCAGCCCCTCGACCGGTCGGATGCGTTCGTCCTTGTACGTCAGCAGCGAAAACTCGCGGCCCAGGTCATGCGACAAATGGTCCACAAACGTTTTCAGGCTTTCCCCCATGACGAGCAACTGCGTCAAATGATGGAGACTTTGATGCACCTCATTTATCATCCGGAGCTTGCGGCTTAACATTTCGTCATGCACCTCGGAAATGACGAGCGAGAAATTGGTATCCATGGAGAGATCGATAATGGGGATCCGGCAGCTGTCGGCGTGCTCCAGCATTTTTGGGGGAAGCGTGTGAATATAGCGTTTCCGCTTGATGGCGATCGCGGAAATGTTCCGTTCGGCCAGCCCGAGGATCAATTTCTCCTGGGCGGCGACGTTATCCTTGATCGAAAACCCGGTGGTGAGGAGCAAATCCCCGACGCGCACCTGCTCGTAAATATCCGGCACTTCCATCACATTGACGTTGGTGACCAGGCGGTGAATGCCGCTTTTGCCCGCCAGTATCGGCTGCTTGCCGAACAGATGGCTCCGCTTCTCCAGCAGTTCGCCGACCGAGATGCCTTCCATGGTTGATTCAGCCCCCTTTATGTTATGTTAATTAACAATCAGCGGGATTAATGGAGTCGGAATTTGCCGGTTATAGGTGATTAACAAAAAAATAGCTTCGATTTGTAGTTCAGTTCCAATGATTTAGCGCTGGTTATGTTATATATTATAACACAAGGTTGAGCGGATAGAGCAAGGACTACATGACGGCGAGAGGAGATGACGTAAGCAAAATGGCCATGACAATCGGCGTTCACAAGGTGGCGATGGATTCGCCGGGCGATACATCCGGGCTGGAGGCGCTTATCCGCAGCGGGGAAGTCGATCCGGGCGCCCTTATCGCCTGCATCGGCAAAACGGAAGGCAACGGCGGCGCGAATGATTTTACCCGAAGGCTTGCTTCGCTGAGCTTTCAGCTGATGCTGTCGGCGTATATCGGGAAGGAGCGCAGCGAAGCAATCGTGTTCGTCTGGTCGGGCGGAACGGAGGGCGTGCTCTCTCCCCACGCCACGTTTTTCACCAGGGTCGACGACGATTCGGTCGAGCCGGTTCCGGGCGAACCGGGCCTGGCCGTCAGCGTGCAGAACACGCCGGATATTCCCGCCGAGCATATCGGCCGGATGCCGATGGTGCGCGAGGTGGCGAAGGCCGTCGGGAAGGCGATGGAGGACGCGGGCGTAAGCGGGCCGGAACAGGTGCATTATGTCCAGGTCAAAGGCCCGCTCCTGACGCCCGCGCATCTGCGCGAAGCGGCGGCCGGCGGGAAGGAGCTCGTCACCCGGGACCCGAACCTGTCCAAAGGCTTCGCCAGGGGGGCGATGGCGCTTGGCGTGGCGCTGGCGCTCGGCGAAGTGCAGGAGGAGCGGCTGAGCGACGAGGCGATCAACAGGGACCTGTCGCTCTGCAGCGGCGTCGCCTCGACCTCTGCGGGCGGGGAAATGACGAACTGCGAAATCATTTTGATGGCGAATACCGGCAAAGGCCGCGGGCCGTACGCCATCGGCCATGCCGCGTTGAAGGACGCCGTCGACGCGTCCGGCGTCTACGCGGCGATGAAGGATGCGGGGCTGGCGTTCAAACAGGCGCCGCCCGCGGAGCTGCAGCGGCAGGTGGCTGCGGTGTTCGCCAAGGCCGAAGCGAGCCCGGACATTCGCGGCTGGAGAACGACGATGCTGTCCGACGCGGATATTCATTACGAGCGGCATGCCAGGGCGGCCGCCGGCGCCGTTATTACAAGCGTTGTCGGCAGTCCGGCCGTATTCGTCAGCGGCGGTACGGAGCATCAGTGCCCGCCCGGCTTCGCGCCGATCGCGTGCATTGTCAGAAGAGGCGGCGCGTGAATGCGCGGCCGCGGCGGCGGTCGGCCCTGCCCGCGGGCGCAGGGGCGCATTGAACAAGACGGAACGAGAAAGGAGCTGCGAAAAGCGTGGTGCGATCCAGTGGCGGACCCGACCGTTCGTTTTCGATTTTGGAGGCGGCCATTCCCGAGCTTCGGCGGGTGATGGATGAGGGCCTGCTTACGGCGAGGGAGCTGACGGCGTTTTATTTGGACCGCATCGAGGCCTGCGACCGCAAAGGGCCGCAGCTGCAGGCGATGCTTTCGGTGAACCCGCATGCCCTGAAGCAGGCGGACGAGCTGGACGAAGAGCGGGTACGGCAGGGACCGAGAGGACCGCTTCACGGCATCCCGATCGTCGTGAAGGACAATTATAATACGGCGGATATGCCGACGACCGCGGGGGCGGAAGCGCTGGCCGGCTTTACGGCTGCCGCCGACTGCCGCATCGTTCGGAATCTCCGGCGGGCCGGGGCGATCATCCTGGGCAAAACGAACCTCCACGAGCTCGCGCTGTTCGGATTGTCGCGGAGCGCGCTCGGCGGGCAGACGAAAAATCCGTACGACCTGACGAAAACGCCCGGCGGCTCGAGCGGAGGAACCGGCGCCGCCGTCAGCGCCAATTTCGCCGCGGCGGGGACGGGGACGGATGCCGTCAACTCCGTGCGTTCCCCGGCATCGGCGAACAATTTGGTCGGGATTCGGCCGACGAAGGGGCTGATGGACCTCGAGGGCATTTTGCCGGTCACGTTTACGCAGGATAACGCAGGTCCGATCGCCCGGACCGTGGAGGATGCGGCGATTTTGTTCGAGGTGATGGAAGGCGGGCGCTATCCCTGCCGCGCCGGACTAAGCGCACAAGGGCTCGCGGGCTGCAGAATCGGCGTGCTGCGCAGCTTTTTCGGCCGGTCCCGTGAGCATGAGGAAGTGAACCTGATCGCGGGACGAGCGCTGCGGCAGATGGAGGAGCTGGGGGCGGTCGTCATCGAGCTGGATGAGCCGATGCTGGATGCGGAAGAGCTGCTGCGGGAGCTCGATGTGCAGCGGTTCGAGGTGCGGCATGAAATGGAACGGTATTTCGCCGCTTACCGCGCTCCTGTGCAGACGCTGGAGGAGCTGCTGGCGGCGGGGAGCTTCGAGCCCCCGATCCGGGCATTTCTGGAATCGGCAATTGGCACCCCCGATATGCTGGAGCATCCGGAGTATTTGCAGCGGCTGCGAATGATCGGGGAGCTGCGCGATCAGCTGAACGCCCTGTTCGCCGGACATCGTCTGGACGCCTTGTTCTACCCGCACCAAAAAAGGCTGGTCGTCGATATCGGGGAAGATTCGCAGTACGAGCGAAACGGCATCCTGGCCGCGTTGACGGGATTCCCCGCCATTACGTTTCCCGGTGGGTTCTCCGCCCCGACCGAAACGGCTCCGATCGGCGTTCCGATCGGGCTCGAACTGCTCGGAAAGCCGTATGAGGACGCGAAGCTGATCCGGATGGCGTTTGCCTACGAGAAGGCGGCGAGTATGCGGCGGTTTCCTCCTTTTGCAAATGCGTCAGAATAACGGAAGAATATATGACATACATATAAATTCTGGGCGGAAACGGCGCTTATTTGTTTAAAACAGCGAATTGGAAATAAATAACGTCAATTATATGTAATATATTTTAACGTAAATTATTGACCACGAAGAATATGCGTTATATTATATAACAACAAAATATGGTTAGACCATTGGTCCATCACGGAAAATTTAGTATCCGGCCGGGTGATTGACGTGAACGAACAGAACTTCAGAAGAGAATTGGCGAGTGCCGGCAGAATCGACGAAGCGCAGGCCCGCGAGTGGGTAAGCGGCACGATCCCGATGGCTGCTCGTTATATCGAGCCGGCGGAGGCCGATACGCCGTTCGAGATACGAATGCATCTGCGTTTCGCGGAACCGTCCGCGGTTCCGCTCGGCCGATGGATGGGCTGCTATCCGGAGCTGATCGGCGGACAGGGCGATTTGACGATTATCGCGGACTGGTCCTTTTCGCTGTATGCGCAGTACCTGTCCATCGAAGCGGCATTTGAAGACGAAGCGGAAAGAACGGTGCTGCAGCACGCTTTTCTCGACCGCTCGCGGATCAAGATCGGCATCGCCAACGACGTTTATCAGCCGTTCGCGCCGCTGCCGGAAGCGTACAGCATGGTTCGGCATCACTCCCTCATGCTCTATATGTCGCTTGATTGGCTGACCCGGGAAGAAAAGGAACGGTGGACGGCGATCAGCCGCCGGGCGGGCGAGGCCGTGGCCGGCATGCTGGAGGAGAGCGCCGATCCGCTGGAGACGGTGCGTCGATGGGAGCACGACGGACGGCGGGTCATGCTGGAGACGGGCCCTATGACGGTATCGGCGGAAGGCATGGAACGGATTCTGCGGGATGAGGACATCATGCGGGACGTGAAACGCTACTACGCGCTCACCTACTTCGGAATCGGCGTGCTTGCATACGACCACGCCCGGGCCGGCGGAACCGAAGCGTGGAAGCGGGAGCAAATCGGGGCGCTGCCGCAGGCGGACTATATGGAGCGCCTCATCCTGGATTATCTTGCAGATTGCCGTAAAGGACGTGCGGCAAAATGAAAGTCCTTCTACGGTGTCCCGGGAAAATGGGCGAAGCCGTGGCTCGGCTGCTGCTGAAGGCCGGTCATGAACTGCTCGTGCTGAAGAACCGCAACCCGGAGCTTGTTCACCGGCCGGCCTCCGAAGGCGCGGCGGTCGTCTCCATTGGCACGTTTTATTAGGACGCTTCGAATATCCGTATCGCGGACGGCCGACGTCTGCGGGAAGAGGAGTGATTGGTCTATGGGAGCGGAAATCGTCGTCGATCAAGTCAACATGACCTTCGGGTCCAGGGAAAAAGCCGTCACGGCGCTCAGCGGGATCCAGCTTGAAATCGGGAAGGGCGAAATCGTGTCGCTGCTCGGTCCGTCCGGCTGCGGGAAATCGACGCTTCTGCGCCTCATGGCGGACCTGCTGTCGCCGACCTCGGGAAAAATTCTCGTCGAGAACGAAGCCCCCGTCCAGGCGCGCCTGCAGCGAAAATTCGGTATCATCTTCCAATCGCCGACTCTGCTGGAATGGCGGAACGTGGTCGACAACGTCTCGCTTCCGCTCGAGTTTCTCGGCCTGAAGAAGCGCGAGCGCAAACAAATCGCCATGGAGCAGCTGGCCATCGTCGGCCTGGAAAAATTCGCGGAGCATCATCCGTGGCAGCTGAGCGGCGGGATGCAGCAGCGGGTCGCGATCGCGCGGGCGCTCACCTTTAACCCGCCGATTCTGCTGATGGACGAGCCGTTCTCCGCCCTGGACGAATTTACGAAGGAACGTCTCCACCTGGAGGTGATCCGGATTCAGGATAAGACCGGGAAAACCGTCGTTTTCGTGACGCACAGCATTCCGGAAGCCGTTTTTCTGTCGCATCGCATCGTGGTGCTTTCCGCTCATCCCGGCCGGATCAACCATATTATGGACGTCGACCTTCCGGAGCCGAGGGATTTATCCGTGAGGGAGCATCCCAAGTTTTTCGACTACATGACCCAGGTGCGAAAATGCTTCGACGGGGGGGTTTACGATGAGGATCTTCTTCGTTAACCGCAGGAACATTCATTTTCTGTATTGGCTGATCGCCGTTTACGCGCTGTGGGAAGCGGCGGCCTGGGGCATTCGGAACGTGCTGCCGGTGAGCCAGCCGGGCACGAAATGGCCTTATATCTCCCATGTGATTCCTTTCATCATTCACAACCTGCCCCAGCTTCTCCAGCAAGGCGGCGTCACGTTCCTGAATGCCGTCACCGGCTTTTTCGCGGGCAGCCTGGTCGGGCTCGCCCTGGCCGTCATCATGAGCCTCTCCAAAACGATCGAACGCACGATTACGCCGTATATCGTCTCCTCGCAAATGGTGCCGATCATCGGACTCGCGCCGATTATCTTCGGCATCCTGCACAATGCGGATTTGTCGCGGATTACGATGGCGGCTTACGTGACGTTCTTTCCGGTCACGATCAACAGCCTCGCGGGACTGAGCAGCGTCAGGCAGGAGCACAAGGAGCTGCTGAGCTCGTACGCCTGTCCGACCTGGAAGTATTATTGGAAGCTGGCGCTCCCCTCGTCGCTGCCGCAGTTTTTTCTCGGCCTCAAGCTTTCCGCCCCGCTGTCGATCACCGCGTCGATCGTCGTGGAGCTGATGGGCGCGCCGAACGGGATCGGCGTCCTGATGGTCAGCAGCCTTTATTACGGGACCGCGCAATCCGACATGTTTTGGGCGACCGTCTTTTTCAGCGCCGTCATCGGGCTTGCGGCATTTCTGCTCATCTCGGTCATCGAGCGGCTCGTGACGCCGTGGCAGCCCGAATTTCGCGAGCGAGGGGGGCGGCAAGCATGAAGACGACGGACGGACAAGCCGTCATCAGCCGGAAAACCTCCGCAGCTCCCGCCTCGTTCCGGACATGGATCGCCGTCAGGCAGATGAGCTTCTACCCCTGGCTGGCCGGTATTCTGATCCTGCTTCTTTGGCAGCTGAAGCTGTTCCATCGGCTGCTGAAGCTCGAGCTGTACCAGCTGCCTATCCCTTCCGACATCTGGGGAGCGTTCCGCGATCAGTACGATCTGCTGCTGAACTATATGGGCTATACCGGAGTTGAAATTTTCGGCGGGTTTCTGGTCGGCTCGCTGCTCGGGTTCGTCATTGCGATCCCCGCCTCCTTGTATCCGAACGGGGGGCGCGGAGGGATCGCGATGATCGCGATGCTGAACGCCGTGCCGATCGTCGCGCTGGCGCCCGTGATGAACAACTGGTTCGGCGATGGCGTCGCCTCGCGGATCGGCGTCGTATCGGTGCTGACGATGGCGACGATGTGCGTCAACGCGTTCAAGGGCATGACCTCCATCGATCCCGCTTATTTCGAGCTGATGCAGTCGTATGCGGCTTCCAAATGGAAGGTGTTCTTCAAAATCCGCCTTCCCCACGGCCTGCCGAACGTCTTCGCCGCGCTGAAAATCAACATGACCACGAGCATTATCGGCGCGATCGTCGGCGAGTTCTTTTACGCTTCCCGCGGGCTCGGCTATTTGCTCTCCGACCAGATCAAGCTGGCCAACATGCCGCTCTCCTGGGCGTGCATCTCGCTCGCGGCGATTCTCGGCATCATCCTCTATTTCGTCGTCCAATCGACGGAGAGGTTCTTTATACCTTGAAAGAAATCTTACGGGGGAAAGAGGTAATCGCCAAAAAACGCGACGGCTAAACGGTAATGTTCTTCTAAGCTGCCCGGGTACAAGTCAAGCCAAATATAAACGTTCAGGGGTGGAGAGAAACATGAAATGGAAAAAAACGAGTTTGCTGTCGCTGGTCTTCGTGCTGATGATGTCGATTGTGCTGTCCGCGTGCGGCGGCGGGGGCAGCGGTTCGTCCGGCGGTAACGCCCCGGCAGGCGATGCGGGCGGCTCCGCGTCGGACGGCGGCTCCGGCGGATCTTCGGGCGGCAATTCCGGCGGCTCCGGCAGCGCCCCCAAAGACCTGACCAAGGTTTCCATTCAGCTGAAATGGGTGCCGCAGGCGCAGTTCGCCGGCATCTATGTCGCGAAAGCGAAAGGGTTCTTCGCGGACGAAGGCATCGACGTCGACATCCATCCGGGCGGCCCGGACGTCATCATCGAGCAGCAGGTCGTGAACGGAAGCGCCGATATCGGCATCACCGGCGTCGACAGCCTGCTGGTCAACCAGGAGCACGGGCTTCCGATCGTTGCGATTGCGCAAATTTTGCAGAAGAGCAGCCAGCTGCTGATGGCCAAAACCAAATCGGGCATCGATTCGCCCGAGAAGATGAAGGGCAAGCGGGTCGGCAACCAGGGCGGAAGCCAGCAGTTCCAGCTTCTCTCCTTCCTGGACAAGTACGGGATGAGCGCGAAAAACGTACAGCTCGTCAAGCAGGGCTTTACGATGGATCAGCTGCTGAACGATCAGCTGGATGTGGCGATGGGCGCCATTTTCAACGAATATCACGTCATTCTGGAAAACGGCTATAAGCCCGAAGACGTGCAGACGTTCAGCTTCGCGGATGCCGGCGTCGGCATGCTGGAGGACGTGCTGATCGCGAAACGGGATTGGCTCGCCAATAACCGCGATCTGGCCGTACGGACGACCCGCGCCATTCTGAAGGGCTGGCAGTACGCGATCGCCAATCAGAAGGAAGCGATCGACATCGTCATGAAGGAAATCGCCCAAGGCTCGTCGACGCGCCAGCATCAGGAGACGATGCTGCTCGAAATCGCCAAGCTGATCATGCCTCCGGGCGCACCGGCGAGCAGTCTCGGGCAGATCGATCCGGAAGCTTACCAGAACACGGCCAATATCGCCGAGAAATACGGGATCGTCAAGAAGAAGGTCGATCTGACGAAGGTTTACGATCAGACGATCGCACAGGACGCGGCCAAAGGGCTGTAAATCCATTTAGGCAGGGGACCGGGCGGGAGCATGGAGCTGTCCGGTCTCCGCAAGTTATGGAGGGGATAAGGGTGAAAACGCTCATTCAAAACGGCGTCGCCGTTACCGAAGAAGGAGCCCTAAAGGCGGATATGCTGATCGAAGACGGCAAAATCGCGGCGATCGGCAGCTTGCCGCCTGAGGAGTCGGCCGTGGATGCGCTCATTGACGCGCAGGGCTGCTACATTTTGCCTGGCGGTATCGATGTGCATACGCATCTGGACTGGAATTTCGCCGACTTGAAGACGGCGGACGATTTCGCGACCGGCTCCAAAGCGGCCGCCGCGGGCGGTATTACGTCGATTATCAACTTCACCAACCGCCGGGAGGGCCAGTCGCTCTACGGCGACCTGATGGAATGGAAGGAACGGGCGAAGCCGTGCAATGTCGACTACGGCTTTCATGTGATCATTAACGATTACAACGAAGCGATGCTGCAGGACCTGCCGAAGCTGGCGGAAGCGGGCGTCAGCTCGATCAAGCTGTTCATGGCTTATAAAGACGTGTTTCAGGTAAACGACGGCACGATGTACGAAATTATGAAGGAAACGGGCCGGCTCGGCATCATGACCAACGTTCATGCGGAGAACGGGGACGTGATCGAGCGGCTGATTGCGGAGCATCTTCGCGAAGGGAAGACGAGCCCGATCTATCACAGCCTTAGCCGCCCGCCCGAGCTGGAGGCCGAGGCTGCGCACCGGGCGATCGCCATCGCCGATCTGGCGAACGCGCCGCTTTATATCGTGCACGTCAGCAGCGCGCTGTGCATGGACGAAATCGCCGCGGCGAAAGCGGCGGGCAAACGCGTTTACGGCGAGACGTGCCCGCAGTATCTTGCGCTCGATATCACCGACCTGGAGCGGCAGGACGGCAGCAAATATATTTGCTCGCCGCCGCTGCGCGAGCGGTGGAACCAGGAGAAGCTGTGGGCGGGGCTGGCCGGCGGCACGCTGTCCACGATCGGTTCCGACCACAGCCCGTTCCATTACGCGGAGAAGGAACGGAGGGGCGGCGGCGACTTCTCGAAGGTGCCGAACGGAGTGCCGATGATCGAGGATCAATACGCCGTCGTTTTTCACCACGGGGTGATGGAAAACCGGATTTCGATCGAGACGTTCGTCCGCATTACGAGCACCAATCCGGCCAAGCTGTTCGGCATGTATCCGCGGAAAGGCGCGATCGCCGTCGGCTCCGACGCGGACCTTGTCGTGATGGACCCGAACAAAACCCGCGTCATTACGCAGGCGGCTCAGCAGCAGAACGTCGACTACAACGTATTCGAAGGGAAGGAAGTGCGCGGCCTGATCCGCTATGTTCTGTCGAGAGGCGAGCTTATCGCCCGGCAGGGCGCTTACGTCGGCCGGGAAGGGCGAGGCGAATATATACACCGTCAGCCGATCAATGATAAGATGAACGTGTAATTTATTTTCTTCAAAGGATTGGATGTCTTGAAACCTATCCCCAGAACGAATCGCAAATTCGAGGACGTTCTCCTGCGAATTCGGGATGAAATCGTGCAGAGCAACCTGCAGCCCGGCGACAAGCTGATGCCCGAGCGGGAAATGTCCGAGGCGCTGCAGGTCAGCCGGACGTCGGTGCGGGAAGCGCTGCGCATATTGGAATTTTTCGATGTCATTCAGTCGAAGCCTGGGGAAGGCACGACGCTGCGCAAGCCGAATATCGCCAATCTGCTGGCGAATTTTTATCCTTTCTTCCTCCTGCCGGCTTCCACGAACATCGAGCTGCTCGAAGCGCGCAAGGTGCTGGAGGGAGGCATTGCGGTGCTGGCGGCCGAGAGGCGGACGACCGCGCATATCGAACGGATGCAGGCGGCGCTGGAAGGGCTGCTGTCGGACGATCTGGACGTTCAGATTCAGTCCGATCTCGATTTTCACCAGGCGATGTCCGATGCGGCCGGCAACAAAACGCTGTCCGATATTTTATTCGTCGTATCCGACGTCTTCGAGAAAAACCTTCAGTCCAACCGGCTGCATCTGTTCAAGATGCCCGGCGCCAAAGAGACGCTGTACAACCTGCATGCGGCAGTCATCCGGGGCATCATCGACGGCGACGCCGGGAAAGCGAAGGCGGCGCTGGAGCAAAGCCTGGATTACGCAATCGAACGAATCAATCAGTCCGGATTTCACCGGACGAGCGGCCATAGAAGGGATGCGAAGCGTTCATGAAGCCTTACGTGTTTATCGACAGACCGATTCCCGGGGAAGCGGAAGCCCATATCGCCGGTCATTGCGATTATTCGATTTGGGACCGCAAGGAACCGGTCCCGCCGGAGACGCTTCGCGAGCAGCTGTCGCGGGCGAACGGCCTGCTGACGTCGGGCCGGAGAATCGACGCCGGCTTCCTGGAAGCCGCGCCTATGCTGAAGGCGGTCAGCACGATCAGCGTCGGGTACAATCACTTCGATACCGCAGCGATGAAAGCGCGCGGCGTAATCGGCACGCATACGCCGGATGTCCTGAACGAGACCGTGGCCGACCTCGTCTTCGCCTTGATACTGAGCGCCGCCCGCCGGATTCCCGAGCTTGACCGTTACGTGAAGGACGGGCTGTGGAAGCCCGCCGACAACGAGAAGCTGTTCGGCGTCGACGTGCATCACGCTTCGCTCGGCATCATCGGCATGGGCCGGATCGGCGATGCGATCGCACGCCGGGCGAAATTCGGCTTCGGCATGAACGTGAGCTACTTCAACCGGTCGCGCAGGGAAAGCGCGGAGCGGGAGTACGGCGCGGTCCGAATGAGCCTGGACGAGCTGCTGCGGACATCCGATTTTGTACTGCTGATGACGCCGCTTACGCCGGAAACGACCCGCATGATCGGCCGCGATCAATTCCGGATGATGAAGGAGAGCGCCATCTTCATCAACGCTTCGCGCGGACCGACGGTCGACGAGGAAGCCTTGACCGAGGCGCTGCGGGAGGGATGGATCCGCGCGGCGGGGCTCGACGTATTCGAGCGCGAGCCGGTCTCTCCGGACAATCCGCTGCTGGAGCTGCCGAATGTCGTCACGGTGCCGCATATCGGGTCGGCGACCGCCCGCACCCGATTCGACATGGCGATGCTTGCGGCCCGCAACCTCGTGCTGGCCGTTACCGGCGGCACCCCGCCGAATGTCGTCCCGGAGCTTGCCGATTAAGAGCAGCGCCGGCAGAGGCCGCTAACGGGGCCGAGGTGCTGTATTCGAATGGGCCGAATTCGTCGAAGGGAACGTGCAGGCGACGCTCTCCTGACCGGTTCGCCGGCGGGAGGCTGCCGGCAGAAGCCGCTCTTGCTTCGTGCGGAGTTTGCTTCGCACGGCTCTCGCAGATCCGCCTTTATCCGGCCTTAGTACCCGGGTAAGGGCGGATTGCCGTTTTCAAGACCCTCCGGACGTTTCGCTTGCGGCCGCCCCGGAAATTGCCGTTTGTCCCCTGCGGACGGTTGTGCTAAGATCGTTTTTAAAAGATCGATGCCCACGGCGTTTGGGAAAAGGAGGTGCAAGTCCAATGGCAGACGAAGTCTTGTCCAAAGAACGGATTCTGGATACGACTGAGGAGGTTCTGCGCAAATTCGGGCCTGCGAAAACGAACATGTCCGACATCGCCCGGGCGCTCGGCGTCAGTCACGCCGCCCTGTACCGGCTCTATGACAATAAAGCGGCGCTGAAGGAAGCCGTTGTCGAGCGGTGGCTGGAGCGTTCCCTCCCCCCGCTGATCGCGGTCGCCGAGGAGGACGGTCCGGCCGAGCTTCGGCTTTACCGCTGGCTGGATACCCTTCGCACCTATAAACGGAACCGCTCGAGGCGGGATCCCGAGCTGTTCGAGATGTACGCCGGGCTCGTCAAGGAAGCGCCGAGCGCTCTGCAGAAGCATCGCGACCGCCTGCTCGGCCAATTGGCCGCCATCATCGAAGACGGCATATCGCAGGAAACGATCGCGCGGCAGGACGTCCGTATGGCGGCCGAAGCCGTATATACGGCCACGACGCCATTTCATCATGCCGCCCATGCCTCGGAATGGGAGCTGCCCGAAGCGGACAGCCGCTTCGAAGCGATATGGCGCCTCATTTCGCACGGACTGTTTGCCTGACGTCATCGCAACGTACCGGACGGACATTTATTCATCCCGCCTGTTCTCCCTTCGGAAGCTACCCCGTCCGGGCAGGGAGAGCATATTTTTTTGCTTTTAAGTTACAAAAAAATTAAAATGTATATTGTAATTTATAATTTCTCATGCTAAGATGGACTCCATTACGAGGAGGCGATAAAATATGTTTGTTATAATGGGTGCTACCGGTCAAGTTGGAGGCGCGGCAGCCGAAGCGCTGCTGGCGCAGGGCAGGAAGGTCCGGGTCGTGGTCCGGAATGAGGAGAAAGCGAAGGCTTGGCGGGAGCGCGGCGCCGAAGCCGCATTGGCGGATTACCGCGATGCCGATGCTCTGCAGGCGGCTTTTGACGGGGCGGAAGCCGTGTTTTATATGAATCCGCCGGTTTTCTATCCGTCGGAAGGATTCCCCGAGACGAAGGAAACCGTCGGGGCGGCCGCCAAAGCGCTCGCAGCGGCCGGCGTGCCGAAATTCGTTGCGCTCTCGTCCGTCGGCGCTCACCGCACGCAAGGGCTGGGTATTATCGAATCGCTTCATATTCTCGAGGAGGAGCTTGCGAAGCTGCCGATTCCGTCCGCGTTTCTGCGCGCGGCCTGGTTTCAGGACAACTGCTTCTGGGACGTCGAGCCCGCGCGCGGCGGGCAGGTGTACAGCTTTCTGCACCCGCTGGACCGCAAAATCCCGATGATCGCCACGACAGATATCGGACAAATCGCGGCCGAGACGCTGCAGCAGAGCTGGGACGGGGTCCGGTATCTGGAGCTGCAGGGGCCCGAGCCTTATTCGCCGAACGATATCGCCGCCGCTTTCGCAAGGCTGCTGAAGCGCGAAGTAAAAGCGGTCGAGGTTCCGCGCAGCGAGTGGGCCGCCGCTTTTGTCAGCCAGGGAGGCGATCCGGACCGGCTTCACGGCCGGATTGAGATGCTGGACGGCTTCAACAAGGGATGGATCGATTTCGAGCGCCAAGGCACCGAGCTGATTTCCGGGCGGACCACGCTCGAAGAAACGCTCAAAAAATGGCTGTAACGCGTTACAGCAAGGAGGTTTTTGCCTAATGATGAAGAAACGTAATCTTGGCGGCGCGCTTGACGTATCGGCGCTGGGGCTCGGCTGCATGGGCATGTCCGATTTTTACGGCGGGCGGGACGAGGACGAGGCGGTTCGAACCCTCCATCGCGCCATGGAGCTTGGCGTCACCTTCCTGGACACGGCCGATATGTATGGGGTCGGGAAGAACGAGGAGCTGGTCGGCAAAGCGTTAAAAGGGCGCCGCGACCAAGCGGTGCTCGCGACCAAGTTCGGCAACGTGCGCGGTGCGGACGGTTCGTTTCTCGGGATCAACGGCAGGCCGGAATACGTGAAGTCCGCCTGCGAAGCGAGCCTGCGCCGTCTGGGCGTCGACTATATCGACCTCTATTACCAGCACCGGGTCGACCCCAATACCCCGATCGAGGAGACGGTAGGCGCGATGGCCGAGCTGGTGAAGGAAGGCAAGGTCCGGTATCTCGGCTTGTCTGAGGCGGGGACCGCAACGATCCGGCGGGCCCATGCCGTCCATCCGATCGCCGCTTTGCAGACCGAATATTCGCTGTGGAGCCGCGACGTAGAGGACGACATTTTGCCGGTCTGCCGTGAGCTCGGCATCGGCTTCGTCGCTTACAGCCCGCTCGGGCGCGGCTTTCTTACCGGCCAGATCCGGAAATTCGAGGATTTGGCGGAGGACGATTTCCGCCGCTCTTCGCCCCGCTTTCAAGGCGACAATTTCCGCAAAAACCTTGAATTGGTGGACCGCATCAAGGAGATTGCGGCGGAGAAAGGCTGCGAGCCGTCGCAGCTGGCTTTGGCCTGGCTGCTCGCGCAGGGCGACGATATCGTCCCCATCCCGGGAACGAAGCGCCGGAAGTACCTGGAGGAGAATGCCGGCGCGCTGGCGATCCGGCTGACGCCGGACGAATTGGCAAGCATCGACGCCGCCGCTCCGAAGGGAGCCGCCGCCGGAATGCGTTATCCGGAGCACTCGATGAAGAATTTAAGCCTGTAACCTTGGAAAACGGGAGGTACGCCGGCCGCGGGCCGTGTGTCCTCCCGTTTTTTAACTTTTTGCCGGGAAGAAACTTGTTCAACCACACGAAAATACGGCGTCGGCCGATACTTCTTGTTTTCGCCGCCGCGGGTTCCTCTTCGACTCATTTTCCCCCAAATACGGCTGCATTTGTCGCTCTTTCCGCTTCCAAATAATCCCCTTTTCAGAACTCCTTAAAGAAGCCTTGAATAATAATTTTCGTTTTCCCTGTTGACCCTCACGTTACGTGATACTCTATAGTAAGTGGTGAAGGGAGGACGGCGCAGATGAGAGTGAAGGAAGTCGCCGATTTGGTCGGCATCAGCGTGCGCACGCTGCATCATTACGATGAGATCGGTTTGTTGATTCCGGAAGAGACGACCGAGGCCGGCTATCGGGTGTATTCCGACCGAAATCTGGAAACGCTGCAGCAAATCCTTTTTTTTCGGGAATTGGGCTTCCCTTTAAAGAAAATCGGCGAAATTCTGAGCAGTCCGTCGTTTGACCGGGAGGAGGCGCTCGCGATGCAGCGGAACATGCTGCTGGAGAAGCGCAGCCGGCTCGACAAGATGATCGAGACGCTCGATAAAACGATTCGTCATGCGAAAGGAGAACTGGACATGACCCATAAAGAGAAATTCGAAGGCTTCGACTTCAGCCATAACCCGTACGAGCAGGAGGCGCGCGAACGCTGGGGAGATGAAGCGGTCGACAAGTCGAATGCCAAGCTGGCGGGCATGCCGAAGGATACCCAGGAGCGAATGAACAAGATTTATTGGGACCTGGCCGCGGTCCGGCATATGCCGCCGGATTCGCCGCAGGCTCAGGCTGCGATCAAATTGTGGTACGATTTCCTGAACGAGCTCGGCACGTATCCGCCGGAAGCGTTCAAAGGACTTGGGCAAATGTATGTGGACGATACGCGCTTTACGAAAAACATCGATAAATTCGGAGAGGGCCTCGCCGTCTTTATGCGCGACGCCATGGCCGTCTACGCGGACAATTTGAAAGCGTAAGGCCCGTTTGCAGATGAAGATCGAAACAGCGAAAGGGGAGCCGCGGCGGCGGCTTTCCTTTTTGCCGTTGCCCGCATTTTTCCCGGCTTGTTCCCTTCCTCGGCGAAAAGCGGCTATTGCCCTCTTGCGCGAATGGCTATATGGTGGAGAGAAAGAAGACCGACACCGGCGGTTCAAGTGACGATACGGCATTCGCCCAAGCAGGTGAAGCGGCAGCGGAAAACTGTAATTTAGGAGGCTTTTCGTAAAATCGTCCATCCGGTGCGGACGTGTTACCCATAATCGCAAGCTCGACCATGACCTTCGTTGCGATCAGGCAGGTTAACAATAGTAAGCGTCGAAATTTAGTGAGTAGTAAGGAACAAATAAAAAAGGAAGGGATGGAATAAACATGAAATATAGAGAATATGGAAACACAGGGTTGAAGATCTCGATGCTCGGGTTAGGCGGTCATGAATTTTATCCCGGTGGAAGAATTAAGGGATTTCAGGATGATTTTGAAAAGGCGGTCACACGCGGATATATTTTTCCCGATTTCGGGGGGAGCGTCCGTGAAGAAATTATGATCCATGCATTAGAAAGCGGTATCAATTTTTTTGATGCGACGATTGATTCGGAAAAAGAGGCACTTGGACGGCTGCTCAAAAAATTAGCCCCAAGCCAAGAGATACTGATTCAGACACGACCGGAAGGCATGTGCTACAGTTATGATCCGAATAATCGCCAGATGAGCGATTTTCAACTGCTGCGAATGGAAGTTATTCGTATATTGAAGCTGATGCAGCTGGAGAGGATCGATATATTGAATTTGGCTTTTATGAAAGAAGCTCTGGATGCCGATCCGGAATATCTGGATAAAATCTCGTACAATATTCAAGCCTTAAAACAAGAAGGTTTAATCCGATTTGCTAACGCAGATACTTTTTCCGGGAATGAGGTTTACCTGCAACAAATAAACAAAGGCTGTTTTGATTCGATTTACATCAACTATAATTTGGCTGATCGATATATGGAAAATGAGGTTGTGCCGGCCGCAAACGATAAATCGATGGGGATTTTAACAAGAGAATTGTTTATGAAAGGAAAGCTTTTTGCAGTAGGGGAGGAAGCCGGATTTTTTGACAAACAGCAATTAGCCCATATTTTCATCAAATGGAATCTGCAAAATACAAGTGTTTCGACCGCCGTTATCGGTGTTGCCACGGTGGATCAATTGAAATCGAATCTACAGGTATTGGACAATTTGACGCTTAGCCAAGAGGAGCACTTCATGATTAACAAAATGCTTGAAACGGAACGGTTTAAAGAAGAATCGAACACAAGAAAAAAGGCATTTTTTGCACAATAGCTTAAGGGTCCGACTGAGAGAGCGACTTAAGGGCGGCTGTGAGGGCGCAAGCTCCGAAAAGAATATGGCGATTTCCCAAAAAAGTAGAATCGCTCTATAGCTTCCCCGGTACGACAGCATAATGAAAAGGCTAAGGTTGTTCTTAGGATCCAATCGTGAAAAGACGGGGGAAACAAGGATGAAAACTTATCAAGTTTCGGTTTCACGCAGAATCGACGCGCCGCTCGAGGCCGTCTATCGCGTCGTTACCGACATGAAAGAACACCTTGGCATCCTGCCCAAACAATTCGAAACGATTGAGGTGCTGCAAGGAGGAAGCGGACCCGGCACCGTGTTTCGCCTGAAGATGAACGTCATGGGAGTGAGGTCGTCCTTACAAATGACCGTCACGGAACCGGAACCGGGGCGAGTCATTCGGGAGCGGGACGACAAGGCAGGCGTCACGACAACGTGGACGTTAGAGCCTTCCGGCGACGGCAGGCATTGCGATCTCCATTTGACGACGGAGTTCACCAGCAGGCCCGGGCTCGCAGGAACGGTAGAACGGCTATTTTCTTCGCCTATCGTCCGCTCCATCTACCGCCGCGAATTGAGAAATATACAGGTTTATTTGACGACGGGGCTTCCTGCTCGTAAGGACACACTCTCCAGCTGACGGGTACAAGAGCGATGAGGCGGACCGAGCCGGATTGAATGTTTTGGGGAGGTGCCGGAGTGGATGGCCGCTACGATTGAGATCGCGAGAACGTCGCAATGGGTCAATCGAATCCGGGAATATGTAATCCTGCTGAGCGATGTGCGGTTGGGGGAGGTCAAAGACGGAGAAAAGGCGCTGTTCGAAATAGAGCCGGGCGAGTATGAGCTTCAGCTAACCATCGACTGGTGCGGAAGCAACCGGCTGCCTTTTACGATCGCCGAAGGGGAGAGGCTCCTGTTTCGATGCGGCTGCCGGATTAGGGGCTTCGACTACTTTCATCCGTTCACGATGCTTTATTATGTTCTTTATAAGAAGGATCGTTACCTGTACGTTGTGGAGGAGACGCCCCCGCCGGCCAGGAAAGTTGACATTTTCATCGCGGGGCAGCGCTATGAACCTTGAGCGGAGGCCTTACGCCTGAAATGGAGCGGCCGCAGATTAAGCAATGGAGCAAGACTTCCGACGACTGGCACACGCCGAGAATGATCTGAAGGCCGGCGGTAAATTTGTTTCAAGAATGGAAGCGAAAGACGGCAGCTTTGGCTTTGATTTCGGCGGAGTCCATCGAGATGCAGCAGGCCGGCTGGCAGGCGATTTTAGACAACTTCAAAAAGTATGCGGAAGCATCTCGAGAAATATAATAGGCTCTTTGAAGTAGAAGCGCATGTCGATCCCGGCATGCGCCTTTACTTTGTTTTGCTATCGGGTAGATAGATAAAAGTGGTTATACGAATGGCATCCCTTTTAGGTACTTTTAAATCTTGAACCATACATTGATGGTCAATGAGAAAGAAAATTTAGGCTTGCGCAAAGCATTTATCTGTGTGCTTTTCAGTTGCCAATGAGACTATCTAGCATACAATAATAGACCTACTATTACAATTGACATATCTAATACTTTTCTTCAGACAATATATATATTCCTTAAGAGACCCGTGCTAGAGACTTGCCGGTACTATTAATCCGTTTTGTGTTTCATATGTTCGTGTTTCATATGTTTCGAATTATTCTCCACTAAACAAAATAGCTGAGTACAATATAATTTTTTTATCACGTCGATGTCAATGAATCTATTAAAAACATTCGAAGTGGCGTAATGTGCCATTCTAGTTGTGAGGGGGACAGTTTTAAAGATCGGAGGGCGATTCTTATGTATGTTTATGTTGAAAGTTTTCCAAGGATGGGCTCCGAAACTGACGACACAGAGCGAATAAAAAGGGCAATTGATAGCGCGGTTGAATTTGCGACCGTTCAATTCGATCCAAACGTATCCTATACAATAACGAATATTATCATCAATAAATCATTAACGATTGATTTGAATGGGGCTAGTTTGACCGTAGATCCCACTCCAGGAACAAGTTCGGACGGCGCACCGGTCTTCTGGTTCAAGGGAATACAATCTATTATTTACGCCGTGGCTGATCCTCAAATCAACCAAAACACATATACAATTAACCTTGAAAGTGGCTTGGGAGCGGACTTCTCTGCAAATGAATATATTTTAATTGGTGACTACCAAGTCATTTTTCCCTGGAATGCAAACCAAGATTTTCAAATCATCGGCCATCATGAAATAAATATGATCGTTTCGGTAAATGGTGATACGTTGACGCTGGCAAAACCAACTGAATGGAACTATTCTACAGGGCCTTATGTGCGAAAATTTTCTTTCATTCGAAAGCCTAAAATAATGAATGCCGGCCGGATACGTGAAGTTAACCCCGGCGGACCTTCAACTACGACCAGTTCAGGCGGGGCGCATATTTTTTCATTCTCGAATTGCATGATGCCGCAAGTTGAGAACTGCGTGTTCGAGGGATGGAATCTGCATGCAACCAATTTTAGTTTTTGCATTTATCCGATTATTAAGAAGTGTCAAGCCTATGACCCGTTCAGACCGCAATTTGGCGGCCATGGTTATTTTGTCCGGTTTAACATATGTTTGGGCGGGCTTGCAACAGAATCGTTTACGCGGCACGTTCGCCATATGGTGGACTGGGCGGAATCTTTGGATGGAAAGTCATCCAAGAACCTTGCCCTCTATCCATGGGGAACGGCTTTTTATATGCACGGAGTCGGTTCGAAACGTGTCAGCAGCACTAACGATACTGTTCTCGGTGGGGAAACCTCTGAAGCTTGGTGTATGGGTAATCCAACATACGGTGCAGATTTTGATTTTACGATTACAAATCCGACTTACTTCGGAAACCGCAGGGCTGTTACCGGTCAAACCAACTCTCGGGGGCTTAAAATCATCAACCCGATGTTCAAAACAACGTATGACACGGCTATTTATTTAAGCACGGGGATCAAGGATGTTACGGTTGTTGGAGGCGAAATTGAAATGCTTGGCGCTTCTGCGAATACAAAATTTGTTCGTGCGCTGGCTGCAGGTGGAGCTAATGTAGAAAACGTTACCATTGAAGGGACGAGATTTAAGGGTAATGGCGGGCTGCATCTTGACGCCATAGGGACAGTTATCGTCGATTCGTCTATTTTTCAAGACATTGCAGTGGTTAGTGATGGATTTTCTGCCTGTGTACGCGCAGGGGTTACAGTCCCTGCATCAGATTTAATTATTCGAAACATGATGGTTGATGGTTTATTTGAACGGGCTATATATGTAAGTCGTGCGCCAACTCGCAACTACGATGTTTCGAATAATTTCATAAACCGCGGATATACCAGTTTCGGCATGCATTTAGCCGTTTCTGATAATATGCGTCTTCGAAATAATACAATTTTAGGTGGCTCACAAGAATTCAGTTTTATCGGGGATTTTAACGCGGCGGTTACTAACGGGGCGATTATAACGGGAAATGTCCCTAATATTTACGATAAAAAAGTGACTGGAATGACTTTCTTTACTCCGAATACTGGCGGGAGCAGCGCAGGTTATTGGAGTCAAATTGGTAAAGTCGCAATTACTCAACAGTTTCAAGATTCAATGAGTACAATAAGTTTAATATCCGGGGACAGCAGTAATACAAACACTCAGAGGGCTCAGGTGTTTTTTAGAGTTAAACAGCAAGGAGCAATGGGTTCTCCACCAGTTATTGAACTGTATATTTCTAATCAAAATGGTATGCTCGGAACGGATTTAGCAGCAGTAGTCACTCAAAATGATCTTACCGCTACAGTCGTTCAACTCTATGTCAAAATTAATAATGCTTTCGAAACCATTTACTTTAATCCGATTCATTCTGCTGGGAGTGTAAAGGCAGGATGGACTGGCTACAATGCTTTGGTTCAAAGTCTACCGGGAGGAACACAAAAAACTGCGAGCTATCAAAATGGAATTGATGGTGTGACTATAATTAATGCCCGCGCTCCTTCTGTTACGGTAACTCACGGATTAGGGTATGCGCCCTCATCTGTAGTCTGTACCCCTCAAGCAAATATAGGGAGCGTGTGGGTAACTAACATCACAACTACAACATTCACGATTAATTGCTCAGTTGCTCCAGCAAGTAATACTGTAGTAAACTATCATGCTAAATGATAAGTTAAAAAACAAGTATCTAAGTGGGGAGTAAGCGAGTTCGTGAGAATTCATCAAATACTATCTGCGAAACAGCCGGATTAGAAGCTTTACGCATCATGTTCGATTTCAGTACAATGGGCTTGCCTCAACAATAACAATGACTTATTAAGCGAATACGTAAGCAGAATGGAGGCTGCCATAACGGCAGCCTTTGCTCGCCTAGCTGAGTAAAAGATGTCAGTGGGGTTGCAGAAGGAGAAGGATGAACGTACATTGCCTGGGAGACAGAAGACGAGCCCGTGTCTAACCGTTTTAATTGCAGTTTAGGCATTAGCGGGAGGAGAGGTGTTCATGGATGAACGTACTTCATTCGAAAAGCAAAATGGGATCGTGAAGTTAAACAGAAACCTGAAAGGGCTGTGCTGCAAGTTGGAGGAAGTCGCCGGCGTGCTGAGGCAGCTGGGGGCACATCCTCAGTCGACAGGGGTTAATCAGACGGATTATATTTTTCGGTTGCCGAGTCTCCTATCCGGAGAAAATACCCGACGAATCAAATTTCGGCTCGTGAATGGGGAACCTTTCGGGGTTTATCTCTATGACCGGTTTCTCGAAGGAACTGAAGCTACGTTCGAGTACATACGCCCTTCTGATCTAACGTTAGTTCATGCGCTGCAACGCTCGGAAGTTCCATATGTCCTCATTTCAAAAACCAGAACCCGCTTGGTCCTTGGAGACATCTTGATCCATCTAGACCAAATTCAAGGCTTGGGTGATGTCGTGGAAGTTGAAGCGCTGAATGGGTCAAACATCCCGGATGAAGTGATGGAAGCCATTGCCCCTTATCTTGTCGAAAAGCTGGAAGGCTCAAATGAAGATTACCTACAGTCGAACGCCTGAAAGGAAAAAAGCTATGAAAAAGGGAAAGAGCGTCGATCGGCTGATCGCGATCATCGAGAGCAGCGAATTGCTGAGGGAGATATTCAATAAAGCCCGAACTTTGGAGCTCAAATCGTATTTTATAGGTGCCGGCTGCATTACACAGACCGTGTGGAACCATTTTACGGGACGATCCTTGACGTACGGGATATCGGATATCGATCTTGTATACTTTGACGATGCCGATCTCAGCTTCGAAGGGGAGGATCGAATCGTAAAAAAGGCGGCCATGTGTTTCGAAGTCGTTCCGCTGCCTATCGATGTCAAAAATCAAGCCCGAGTCCATCTCTGGTACGAGTCGAAATTCGGGATCAGATTGAATCCTTATCGTTCGCTTGAGGAAGCGATTGCAACGTGGCCGACGACAGCCACCGCTTTAGGGGTGCGTATTGAACAACATGGCAAATGGCACGTGTACGCCCCTTTCGGGCTGGCGGATCTTTTCAGCCTTACGTTGCGGCCGAACAAAACGTTGATTACGGAAGACATTTATGATCAGAAAGTAACGAAGTGGAAAAGCAAGTGGCCGGAATTAAACGTTTCGGCATGGTGAAGGGAGAGAATGAGGCATAAACCCCTTGATATCAGTGGGTAATGAATTGTAAATATAATAATAGATTTCATTGGGGGCGGTATTCTGAAGTGGTTTTTTCTTGCGCTGGTAGTCTTCTTATTATGTTCTTGGAGCTTTCGTTGGTCAGAGGTGGGACCCAATCGACCGATAGAAGGAAATGCGTCTGTTGCCTATAAACTGGATCGGTGGACAAAACAAACGTGGGCGGTTTACTTCCCTCCGATGGGGATCGTTGCTGGGGGCATAGATTTACCGTTGATTTCTTCCGAACAACGATTTAATTCGAACGATGAAGTCGTGAAGGAAATTGAAAAACGTGCAAAGTCAGGACAGCTTGTCGAGGCCTGGCGGAAACGGGATTTAGCCGCTTATATATGGATTAACCTTACCGCGTTATCTTTAGTTGGTTTGTTTATTGGGTATTGGAGAGGCAGAAGACGAAAAAAATTATTTCGGAAATAACTGGATTGAAGTTTAAGCTGCTCATGCGTGGACAGGTCTTCCGGCTTCGAATCAATAAACACGAAGTCTGGTTGAAATTAAAATATTAGGGAGCGGAGAGGTTACCATCTCATGAGAATTGTTGTAACTGGCGGAGCGATTATAAGAGATCGCAAGGGTAGAGTTCTAATACCGTTCCGATCCTGTATAAAAGTTCCATGTTTATTCCACTGGGGTATTTGATTAAAAACCTTGACATTAAAAGCGAATGGGATTCCTCGAATAAACTGTACACCTTAACCGGTGACAACTTAATGCAAACCGACCTGATTAAAAATTATGAAGACCTTGATCATAGAGAAGGTCCTGTAAAGAGCAACAATGCTTTTATGCCAATATTCTACGTGTTGGATATGGCTAATTACAAAATTACAATTAAATCAAAAAATATAACAGGAACCGATTTACCAAAAGGTGTTGAAGACGTTCATCCTTATTTTTTATTTGGTAACTCCGCGCAATTAGACAATGCTTACCGAACACGCCCGGCTGTAAAGAAAGATGGCTCTGTTGAATATACATGGACTTTTACTCCATCCTTCATTAATAATAAACAGGAATCTTTAAAATACATTCTTGTTAAAGGTAGAGTATTTGATAAATAATGGCTGATGGTCTTAGTGAAATTAACGGATGCTACGGCAATAGCCTTTGTTAAATAAATGATGTGCGACCCTATCACGAGGCTGTGAGACATATGGAAACCGCATTCCCCTAAAAGGTAACTAATAATGGAGCATGCTGCCGCGGCGCAGCTGCTCCATTTTTCGCTCAACAATCGGAAGTGGGGTTATTGAACGCATTCGAATATATTCGTTAAAATGCTGGCGGGACTCTTATTCATTGGCTGGTTCAAATGTTTTGACGACTTCATACATGCCCGGTTCAAACGTGGCGATCGTCAATGCTTCCTGAAGATACGGAAGGGGTTTAGGGTCATTTCGCATTGCTTGGTAATCTTCCGCGCTTCTCCATTGAGCATACATGGTCACTTTAGTCCCGTCCGTGCTTCGATGGAGACTACAAGAAATAAATCCGGACGCGTGCCGCACTGAAACTTCTGTTGCAGTGGTAAGTAACTCGACTAGACGTTCCTGATTTTGAGGATCAACTGTGAATACATTAATCAGTGTAACAACGTGATTATTCATGGATATATGGGTCATAAAGTGGAACTCCCTTATTTAAATTTTAGTAACTCATGTTAAGCAACGCTTCCGCTCTCCTTATGTTGAGATTGACGGTTCCATTTTATACAATAAAATACTTCTAAGGGATCCGCATCATGTACATATTTTTCAACTCGATGTAAAAAGGAATTTATTTGGAACTGTGATTATCTGCTTGTACGGTTATAATGTTGTAAAAGCTAGACATCAGAGCATGAGAAAGTGGAGGAAGAATAATGGCGATTTTAATTGTTATCATATTTATAACCAGCATCGTGATCATGATCGGAAATCAATATTCGATGATAAAAAAGATGGACGAAATTAAAAAAATGATACTTGAAATAAAGGATAATAAAATGAATTAAGATTTGGATTGATAGCGGTTTCTTTGAACTGCATTCAGAAGTGCATCTCGCGCAGCGCTCTAATCCGAATTTTGAAGTGAAATTAAAACGAACCCTATAATCGCTTAGCTTCTTTATTCAGGCGGTGTATCTCGTGTTGAACTACTCGCCGCGCGGCAGTTTTAAATGAACTGACGAGGAGGTGTTTACTTGAATGCCTGGGAATCGAAAATGATATCTACCACTCGAGGATTATTCGAAGTGTTTATTGCAGGAGAAGGTAACCCTATATGCGTGACGCATTACTATTCAGCGTTTACGAAACGCGGGAATTATTTTGCAGACCTCTTCACGGAACAAGGGAAAGTGATTCTGGTTAACTTGAAGGATTGCGGGAACTCGGACCGCGCCGCAGAAGATAACGAGCTTAGCATGATGGAAACCGTTGAGGACCTGGAGGCAATAAGAACTTCGCTCGGTTATGAACAATGGTCGTTTGCGGGGCATTCAACAGGCGGGATGCTGGGACTTATCTATGCAATCCATTACGCGGATACCCTTGATCATTTAATTGTCGTAGGAGCTGCAGCTTCAAACGAGTACATGCGATCGAAAGTAGCATTTATTGCAGGGAAAACCCTAATAATTATCGTCTTCTTGAAATTTTCGCCATTCTAAAATCAACCGATTCAAGTAATGAATTAAAAGCTCATTCAGCACGAGAATGGACTGAAATGTCCTTGCATTATTCCGATAAATGGGACAAGTATTTCAGTAAACCGAGCAGCGGCAGAACCGTTCAAAAGCGGTTGGATTATTATAATCGGCATCTGGCTTCGTTCGATATTCGAGACAGCCTGAATTTAATTAAAACACGAACTTTAGTAATGTGCGGTAGGTATGATGTTCAGTGCCCGCTTGCTTTTTCGGATGAAATACATCGCCTAGTAGCAGGTTCAAAGCTTCATGTTTTTGAGGACAGCAATCATAGTCCACATCTCGAAGAACCAGAAAATTTTAAAGATGCAATTTATAGGTTTTTGAACTCCTGAGATTCACTCGTAATGCGTATTCTAAAACAAGATAACACAAAAATTAGGCGCAGCTTGAGCAGGTTTAAAAGGCTGTGTCTTTTTGGGTAGGAGATAAGGACGCTTTAGGTGCAGCCAGTTGTGGTAAAGCCAAGTTCGAAAAGCAAATTTATAGATAAAAAGGGGTGGAACATTGAAAATCTATAAGGTTGCAGCCATAATAGCCGTTGCATTATTAATAATTTCAGTAACAATCAATGTAATCAATTACAAAAACTCAAAGAAATATGAGGCTGCCGTTGACGCTGCTCTTGATTACGATGTTTCAAAATTACAGAATTGGTTCCATCCATAGGACACTAACTCAAGACATCGGTGATGGGAAAATATACTTTGGCGAAGTGGGAAGAGAATTCAATTATTACCAGAGGGATTTACAAGAGTTAAGCAATATGCATCGAGAATTAACTCTATTATATGGACCAATATATTCTTATTCCAATTATGAAAAAATTAGCAGCATAGGATCTAATAATATCTTTAATATGTTTGTGGATTTTTCGGTGTTCTTTGAAAATTTATATGATAATTATTCTGACTCGATTGTGGCTGAAGGTGAAGAATTGTACCTAAGCTTGAATAAATTAAAAGATGAAGAACGCAATGGAATCGAAATTATGGCCCTAATAACTGGTGGGCTTGAAAAAATAAGAAGTGAAAGTTATGCAAACAAAACCAGTGACGACAAAAAGGCGCTTAAGGATTACTTGATAAAAAGTGCGGAATACTTTAACACCCAGGAAGTGCAGGACAAAATTGATGTTATAGAAAATCTGAATAAAAATGATTTTCATCAATGAACAATTTAGTAAAAACAGTCAACGGTGACAGCTGAGCCGATTTCGGCCACCAGTAGTGGCGTTCCGCTTGGATTTTGCCCGGCGGAAAAATTGATCCTGCAGTTCCCGTTGATGGCGGTACAATGCGGATATTTAATTTTTCAATCCTAATGAGCGGGGGAAATAAGAGTGACAGCAGATTAGCAGCGATAGGAATCGTTCTACCCAATGCAAGCGAACCGGCAGCTAAGTACGCCAACTTCGTTAAAGTAAACGGGCTATTATTTGTTTCAGGCAAGGGGTCTGCAGGAAACCCTAAAGGTAAGCTGGGTCAAGATTATACAACCGAAGAAGGTTATCACTTTGCACGGCAGACTGGGATTGAAATTTTAGCTGTACTGAAATCGGCTCTAGGCTCTCTGGAGAAAGTGAAACGCGTGGTTAAAATTCAGGGTTTTGTCAATGCTGATGCTAATTTTGAAGAACATCATAAAGTGTTAAATGGCTGTTCTGATCTCATGCTGGATGTGTTTGGGGAAAAGGGTGTCCATGCACGTTCAGTGTTTGGAGCTGTCTCAGTTAGAGACAATCTTCCAATTATCATTGACTCCATTTTTGAAGTTGAGGAGTAGGAATAATAGTTTAAGTGATTTAGGCTAGTATCATAAAGACAGGCTGCTGCTTATCGATTAAAACAAAAGCTAAACAAGCGAAAACCCACCGCGTAATTAGGTTGGCTCCCTAACGGTGGGTCTCGCTTAGTTCATACTTTGCGCACCGTGGGTGTCCACAGCCTTTTTATCTTTAGAGTCTTTGCCGTTGCACGCGGCGAAGGCTCTTTTTCGTGTATGCCGAAATTTCCTTGTTCTGAACTCCAATACTACCGCTTGTCCAATGCTGAATCAATGGGCCGTGTTCTTTTTTGCTTTTATAAAGGAAATCACAATATTTTTGACGAAGAAGCGAATAAAGAAATTCTTCGAGATGGTATAATGAGGAATATTAAAAGAATCAATCGAGTACATCAAGCGTAAGTGGAATCCAAGAGGTACAGTAAATGGCTGAACCTGCTTTACTCCGCCCTTGTCCCAAGGCAGCGGTGTTGAAGTTGGCTGCACAATTAGGGACTGAAATGAGGGAAGAAGAAATGATCCCGCAATATTTGCTTGAATGCGGATAGGTTTTCATTACAAGTACAAATATTGAAGTCCTTCCAGTTCCAAGGGTTGACAGTCCCCCGGTGGCTCCGTTCAGCCTGGTCTGATCCCAAAAAGATTGCAAGAAGCCTATAGGAAGCCTTATCAATAATAATAGGATAGGGGGAGACTCCCATTGATATGCCAAAGCTTCAAAAACAATTAGGGGTTGTACAGAAGCGTGTGAAACCGAAAAGCAAGCGATTGGAACCAGACGAGATCCCCTCGTTAGAAGCCGGGGGCCCGAAAGTCATTCGAAAACGGTTGATGCAATTGGCGGCTCCCTCTTTAACCGAAATGATTTTACTGAATTTCGTTCAAATGATTAATATGATGATGGTAGGACGCGTCGGTCCTGAAGCCGTGGCGGCTGTTGGATTAACGAATCAACCGGTGTTTTTTTCATTAGCCATTTTTACTGCATTAAATGTTGGGACCACTGCTATCGTAGCACGCTCCATTGGTGCCGGACAATTTGAAGAAGGCAATCGGGCGGCACAGCAAACTTTTCTGCTTAATCTGTTTCTCGCAATTCTGTTAGTTTGCTTAGGTACCACTTTTGCAAAACAGTTGCTTATTTTATGGGAGCGGCCCCTGAAGTTTTGGCTGAGGGAGTCAACTATACGCGGATCATCTTTTTTTCGTTAGGGTTTACCACGATTGCCATGAGTTTGTCGGCGGTCCTGCGAGGCGCTGGTGATACTCGGACACCGATGAAAATTAATGTACTGTCTGATATTTTGATAGTTCTGTTAGGATTTCCGTTGATTTACGGATTGTTTGGGGTCCCGAAAATGGGTTTAGCCGGGGCGGCCATTGCAACAACGGTGGCCCGCATCATCGCCGCTATCTGGATGATTTATGTATTATTTAGCGGAAAATTTACGGTGAAACTATCGCTGAAAAACTTTTGGATTTTTGATCGCTCGGTGATCGGCAAAATTTTTAAGATTGGTCTTCCTTCTGCAGGTGAACAATTTGCGATGCAAGGTGGACAAATCATTTTTGTTAAAGTTGTTGCAGGTCTTGGAACAATCACTTATGCTGCAACCCAGATTTCATTTAGTGTGCTGGGATTGACTTTTATGCCGGGTATGGCTTTTGCGATTGTGGCAACCACATTGGTTGGCCAAGCATTAGGGGCTAAAAAGCCGGAACTGGCCGATAAGTTCGGCTGGGAAACAGCTAAATTAGGTATGCTGCTTGGGGGGACAGTGGGCATTTTATTTCTCTTGTTTGCTCCTTACATCATGATTCCTTACACCAATGATCCAGAAGTGATCAGGCAGGGGGCCATCGCCTTGCGTATGGTAGGGATTGTACAAGTGGCCCAGGCCGCCCAATTAGTATGTTCCGGGGCCCTAAGAGGAGCAGGAGACACGAAATTCCCGCTTTACTCCACTTTTATTGGCGTCTGGGGATTCCGGGTGGTTCTAAGTTTATTGTTTGTGAATTTATTTAAATGGGGGATTTTAGGGGCTTGGATTGCAATTGCAGTTGACCAGTCGATCAGGTCATTCTTAATTGTATACCGTTATAAAAAGGGAAAGTGGAAAACGATCAAGGTATAAAAATGCGGTGTGGACAGGTGATTCTGCCACACCCTTTACTTTTTCATTGAACCAATTGCTCGGAAATGAGCTCATTCAACTTGCATTTAAAATTAGTGAAGTACGTGAAGCGAGGTAAAGATTTATTGAAAATTGTTCGGAAAGAGAAGAATGCTGACGGAATACCATTGCCAAATGAAACTTATTTAGTCATTTCGGATCTCCTTCCCATTGAAGAAAATATAACCTGTTCGTTTGTTCTTGCTTTTCGAGATCATGAGCTATTATTAACAAATCTAACCGACAGAGGCTGGGATATTCCAGGAGGACACATTGAACCGGGGGAGACTCCATTTGAAGCAATGAAAAGAGAATTATTTGAAGAAACTGGCGCGAGAATCGAATCTGCAGAACTCATCGGACATGAGCTCATTAGGTTAAATGGTGAAAAGCCTCCACATTGGAAATATCCTTACCCAGAAAGCTATATGGTTTTTTATACGGCTAAAATTATAGGATTAGATAATTTCGAAAGTAACGATGAAACGAAGGGAAGAGGTTTTTCGATCCGGGTCAGGCATTAAATATTCCCTGGGTAAAGGCTAATCTGGCTTTATTTCAAGAAGCTTTACGTAAGAAAGATCTCATGAATTAACGGATACAAGAGTTCAATGCGGGGGGCCCGGGATCGAGTGGCACCTTCACTGTACTAACAGAGCGGGATACTAATAATTGGAATCGAATTCAAGTGAAGGGAATTCCAACTATGCGGATAAGAGGCAGCTCCGAAATGGAGATACGCCGATTATGTCACCAGGAAGTAAGAGATGTACGAGCGCTAATGATGGATGTAATTTCTCGGATTTCTTCCCAAGATCTTTTTGCTATGGATGACGAAGAATATATAGACGAGCACATTGAAGAAAAAGGCGAAATTTACGGTGCTTTTCTTAATGGGATTTTCGTTGCATATTCTGTTCTGGCATTTCCCGGTATGAGCGAGCGTAATCTTGGGAGGGAATTCGGGGTGCCAGAGAAGGAATTGTCCAAAGTTGCCGTACTGGATTCAACGGTAGTCCATGAATCTGCACGAGGTCTCGGTTTACAAAGATGCTTTCATGACTTACGGGAAAAGCGGGCAAGGGAGAAAGATTGTTTATACTTATATTCAACTGTTCATCCTGAAAATGTTCCGAGTATAAAGAATCTGGAAGCTGCAGGTTTTACCCTCCAGTTTACCCGACCGATGTACGGGGGAAAGGCTAGACATTGTTATGCGAAACGACTTTGAGAAAGGAATTTCAATAGCTCTGTTATTGTGTGAGTCTTAGCTGCCGATTCAGGCAGCCCGCTTCAACGGAAACGATATTTAAACTATTCAAATGACTTGAGGTGTAGAAATGGATGTAAGGGAACTTATTCCTAAACATAAACATGATTTTGATCGAACAAAAGAATTAAAAAAACTTGATAAGGATACTATTCGGCCAATTATTGCTGAACTACTGGTTTGGCTTCAAGATGGGAATTGGCCTGTAGCAACTGAGATTCGGGATATTTTGCTTCCATTCAATCAGGAACTGGTACCACACATCAAAACAATACTACAGACAAATGATGGAGAGTGGAAGTTTTTCCTTCTAACCGTCTTGGTACGTGAACTACCCCCAACAACTGTATCAGAATTAAGACAAGATTTAATTGATATTGCATATAACCATAACCCCAGCAAATCCGACAGGGCTAGTGAAGTAGATGAAATATCCATAGAATTATTGAAAATGCTTGATGATAGCAATGCAGTTGACGCTTAGCTAAGGAAGGCATTTTGAATTATATTCGAACAGAATGTATATGGAAATAATGTGGAGAGAAGTGGTTAAGTGCTTCAATATACGATATGTTTCGTCAAACAAAATAACAATTTGCTTTTGTTAAATAGAGATTTTGTTCCAGCAAAGGGACTCTGGAACGGTGTAGGAGGTAAAATTGAAGAAAACGAAACACCGTTAGAATGTGTAGTGCGTGAAACATTTGAAGAAACCGGAATTGAACTATTGAATATTCAATATAAAGGAATCGTTACGTGGGATATCGATGGAAGGCATTCAGGAGGCATGTATGCATTTTTAGCGGAACTACCACACGAATATGTCTATTTGACTCCTTCAAAAGTAGATGAAGGTATTCTAGATTGGAAACCAATAGACTGGATTTTATCTGAGGGTAACTTTGGTGTTGGAGAAATGATTCCTCATTTCTTGCCAGCAATATTGAGCAATGAAAGGTGCTTTGAACATAAATGCATCTTAAATAATAATAGGTTAGTCAGCTATACAGCAATACCTATAACTCAAGAAGTTGTGGTGTACTAACGAAAATTAAGCCGCCGCGGCGGAGCTGCTCTATTTTTCACTCAACTGTTTGGCAGTTTAGCAGACAGATAGACATATCCAGTATATTGTGTTTATCCGGCTAAATGGAGGGTCACTATGGGCATCAAGAATTATTTGATTGAAGGCGTTTCCGGCACAGGCAAAACTTCAGTCTGCAAAGAATTGCACCGGCGCGGCTACCATGCCATTAATGGTGACCGTGAATTGGCTTATCAAGGCGATCCGGAAACGGGTACACCGACGGATGGCGTCACGCACGAGCACCACATTTGGCATGTAGATAAAGTAAAAGCGTTGATCGCCAACCAGGATGAGGCGGTAACTTTTTTCTGCGGTGGCTCGAGGAACTTTTCAAAATTTTTAGACCTATTTGACGGCGTATTTGTCCTCGAGGTCGATCTTGATATATTGAACCGGCGGCTTGACGGGCGACCGGAAAATGAGTGGGGCGGAAAGAAGGCGGAACGGGAACTCATTATGCGATTGCACCATACGAAAGAAGACATTCCGAAAAACGGAATCATAATCGACGCCACCGCACCGATCGAGCACGTCGTTGACGAGATCATCCGTCAAAGCGAAGAAATTAAACGCCAACGACAGTAACTTTTGGTCGCTCACGGACAGCCCAATACAGCGGTGCACCTAAATACGAAAGGAACCATCCAGTCGATTTATCGAAACATAAATACCTAAACTGTAATCAAGATGACAATCCTCAGATTATTCGCCGAGACGCAAGGATTGTCATCTTTTGACGGCCGTTTATTTTTTCAATGCCAGCTCCGCTGCAATGACGACTGGGCAGCTCAGCGGCGTAGCTGCAACGCCCATCGCCGTGCGGGCGTGCTGAGCGGCTTCGCGCCCGAAAATATGATGAAGAAGGGCAGAACAGCCGTTTACCACATTCGTCGTCCTATTGAAGTCTGGCGCCGCCAGCACATATCCGTCGACCCGCAGCCAGGCAGCAATGCGGTCCAGATCGCCGATGGCGCGCTTAACACTGCCCAGCACGGCGAGTGTGGCCAACCGTGCCGCCTCTACAGCCTCCTCCGGTGTCACCTCAGCGCCGACGCGCCCGAATGGACCTATCTACTCTGCCATCGGCGGCTTGTGGGCTATGTCCCGACACGTACACCCTGTCCCCATACACACGGGCCCATGCAAAATCCAATACAACATCGGCTGGCACTTTTGCAGGCTCCGGCAGATACAGACCCATTTCATTGATCCGTTTTTCGATTTCCATTGAATATCCTCCCTTTATCTCACATGACTGTTTTATTTCAGCAGAATCAAGAGTTCTTCCTTCCCAATCCCCAGATCGTTGGACTTGAATTGGTTATCCAATCATCGGAATCGTCAGTGACGGCTCTTGTTATACAGAAGAACATTGCGGTGAACCGTACCGTAGGGAAGTAAAGGGCGCTAACTTATCGGATACAAGAGACAAGGCTCCGCGGAATCGACGGCGGCTTCTCTCTGCTAAGGGCCAGAATTGCGCAACAATATGAGGCTAAATTCGTCTAATAATTATATGGAGGAGATTTCCACCGATGGAGTGATAAAAATGTGGAAAAGAACAACAAAGGTCGTACTGATTTTTTTGTTCGTGCTTGGTACGTGGTTTGTCGTCAAGCCTTTCACTGTCAATGCATGCTCTTGTGCAAAATCCCCAAGTATAGAGGATCAGTTGAATCGAAAGACCGCTATTTTTACGGGCAAAGTATTGAATTTGACAAAACCCGATAAAGGGAAGACTTGGTCCTCCGCAGATCCTGTCAAAGCCCAATTCGAAGTGAAAACGGTATGGAAAGGAGAATTGAGTTCTCAAACGACTGTTTACACAGCATCGAGTTCAGCAAGTTGTGGATATGAGGGATTCGAAGTAAATGAAGAATATATCGTTTTTGCTTACGGTGATCCGGATCGACTTGAAACCGGACTCTGTGAAGGAACTAAGAATCTTGCATCCGCACAAAAAGAACTTAAAGCATTGGGAGCAGGATATGAACTCTCTAAGATAACTATCCCTCAAGAAGTTCCTTCAGAAATACCTTCCATTAATAAAGAAACGGATAATCGATTCATCATAATCATTTTAGTTCTTGCAATTTCTCTACCATTGTTCATTTTGCTGAACATGTCATTAAGAAGGCGACGTCGATGAAAGCATTGCGACTGCCCTATAACGAAAGACAAGAGCTCAATGAGGCGGCCGCGGAAACACGCGGTGGCCTTACTCCGCTATCGGGCGGTTATTTAGAACAATTTTCAGTTATGTTGTGGTAGAATATGTTATCTGTCATAGTGGACGAGGTGAACAGAGATGAATTTTGATGCAAAAGTAAGACTAGCATCTTTAACCGATGCAGAAGAACTTTCTAGGCTAAATCAAGAGTTTAACGGTGATGTAAAAAGAGCTCCAGCTAAGATAATGGAAAGCCGGTGTTATTGTCGTAAATTACGAACGTGCAGGCGAAATCACAACCGGAAGTTTATGATGAACGTTAACGAAACTGCGGAAGCCGGCGCCGAAGCAGACTACCGGCCGTTTTCCGCATAGGAAAGAAACCAACTCCGACGTCCATGTCTCCGCTGGTTGTTTGTGAATCTTCAGGGTGAAGTCGTAAACTAGACAACTTATTTAAAACAAAAAGGGCAGCCGCGCGCGGCTGCCCTTCACTCTGCTGCCGGGGCAGAATTCCTTAGAGCGTACTCCTGTATAAAGGGATTTAAGGGCTATGACCCGTTGCGTACTCCCATCGTACCGAGGCGCTCGTTTTGTGGCAAAGCGGAAATTTAACGCTCTACAGGATGGGCGGTTTTACTGCAATTGGAAAATCGTTTGACAGGTTTTAAAAAAGATGTTACTTTTAATGAGTAAATGACTCACTCATAAAAAGGGGATGTCTACCATGGCCAAGACTAATATTCTGCCTGATTTGCTGATGAGAAAAAGAAACCAACGAAAGAATGCCCGCATCCTTCGCATACAAGCGCCGAACGGCATCGCCGAAGGCTCTTATGTGAGAATCGGGGGTATTGATCAATGGGTGACCATTCGCGGTGAAGCACGCGACAATCCCATTCTGTTGTTCGTTCACGGAGGTCCCGGATCGACGTACTCCATTTTTCACCCCATTCTGCGCCCTTGGGAAAAATACTTTACCATTGTGCATTGGGACCAGCGCGGTGCAGGCAAGACGCTTCGCCGCAACGGCCAAAATGGCTGCGGAACGATTACTTTCGACCGGATCGCTGAAGACGGGGTCGAGGTCGCGGCGCATGTGAGCCGAAAGCTCGGTCAGGACAAAGTGGTTCTCATCGGAAGCTCCGCCGGGAGCCTGCCGGCTATCCTCATGGCGGCACGCTGCCCCAACTTGTTCCATGCTTATGTCGGAACGGATCAGAATGCGCCAGACCCTAAACACCTTGCACAAAACCTTGCCTTGGAGGTCATGCGTGCCGCGGGAATGGAAAAAGGCGCCCGCTTGCTGGAACGGATGGGGCCGGATCCTTCCCGTTGGGCACTTCCGGATTTTGATAAACGAAATCGTTTTATGGTAAAGATTCCTCAGCATGTTCCGAACTTTGTAATGGACCTTGTCCTGCCGGCTCTTCTCGCCTCTCCGGATCACAGTTTCCGGGATATTATCGATGTTTTCAAAGGGATGAAATTCTCGTTAGAGCACTTGTTCCAGGAGTTGGTTACCTTCAATTACGGCCAGCTCGGGAAAAGGTTTGAATTGCCTTTCTTTATTTTTCAAGGGGACTCCGATATCATCACCCCGGTTGCTGCGGTAAAAGCGTTTTTCGAAGAGATTGAAGCTCCTCATAAAGAGTTTGCGCTCATTAGAAATGCCGGCCACCTGGCATGCTTCTCCCGTCCGGAACAATTTCTCGATGAGTTGAACAAGCGGGTGCGCCCGATAGCAGTCACACGATAGAATCTGCCATTAGGTGCAATCTTGAAGCTTGAGCTATAATAAAAAAACAATATTCTCTAAAAGAACGGAGTATGAGAGATTTGTCACCTTTAAACAAGCGGCAGCTGGAAAAAATTCGCGACGACCGTCGGGAGCAGATCAAGCAAGCGGCGCTTAGGCTATTCGCCCGCCGCGGCTTCAGCGGCACCAAAACGAGCTTGATTGCTGAAGAAGCCGGGATTAGTGAAGGATTGATCTATCGCTATTTCTCTTCCAAAGACGAGTTGTTCACCGAACTCGTGGAGGAACTGATGGATGAGGCGGGCAAAGCGATTCAGTCCATTCAGCTGCTGCCAGGCACTCCCTACGAACAGATTAGCGCATTGACCCGAGACATGCTGGACGAGAACAACAAATACGCCTTTATGTTCATTCAGCAGGCTCGTCAGTCGGAAAATATTCCGGAGAAGGCTTCGCAGATTTTGAAGCTGCATTCCGGAAATGCTCTAATCGAGCAGCTCCTCCCGATTTTCGTGAAAGGGCAGGAAGCGGGTGAGTTTTCGGCAGGGAATCCCCGGGAACTGCTGTCCTGGTATCTAATGATCATCAATAGTTTGGTTCTGCTGACTCGCGGGGATGAAGAGTTTGGGCTGCCCCCGGCGAAAGCTTTGATGCGCGTGTTGACGGAATAACAATGGAATGTCAGAACCTAAAGCCCTGCTATGATTACGCTAGCGGATTACGATAGCTGAATAAAGAAACGACGACAGTCGAGCTGCCATGTTCACGCAGCCGGCTATTTTTGTGTGGGCCAACCCGGCGCCTTATTTTACCCCAACGACCGAGCGGAAAGATCCATTACACTTTGAACGAAAGACTGCAGCTCGTCGATGAAAATTTTTGCAGCTTGCCCCATATATTTATCCGTTCGATATAGGATGCAAATATCTTGGCTTGGCGTTGGATTGACCAGCTTTACGGCTGAGATGTTATCGCGTTTGAGGAAATCTAGCAGCAGCCGCGGAAGAATGGCCGCTCCTATCCCTTGTTCGACTAAGGACAGAAGCGTCGATAACGTGGGGGTTACGATTGAATGGTCTAATTCGATCCCCTTTTCTTGGCAGCAAGTATGAATGACCTTCGTAATCTGATGGTCCGGACCGAACATGACCATCTTAAGCTGCTGTAATTGTTCGAAGGGGATCGCCTTTGACTTCGCAAAGGGGTGATCCGAATGGATGGCCAATGCAAACTCCTCGTGGAACAAAGGAATAATCGAGATGCGATCATCCGGATTCGCAGGCACAATAGTAACGCCAAGATCTCTTGTGCCGTCAACAACCTGTTCGTACACATCCACACTCTCCGTAACTTGTATAGAAAGCTTGGGATATGTACGGTGAAAATTGATCAACAAATTATCGAACAGTAAATCTCCATCTCCGGGAAGAATCCCGATGTCCAGCCTGCCGCCTTCCATACGCTTTAGATCCGTAATCGCTCCCTTGATATAGTCGATGCGTTCGAAGATGATATGACATTGATCAAGCAAGATTTTACCCGCTTCCGTCAATGCAATCCGTTTGCCAATGCGATCGAACAGAGGCATCCCAAGCTCTTTTTCCAAAAACTTGATCTGCTGACTCAGATTCGACTGTGTCGTGCATAGTTTCTCGGCCGCTCTTGAGAAATGCATTTCCTTACAAACGGCGGCAAAATACTCAAGCTGCCTAAACTCCACTCCTCGTTCCCCCTTTTCATATTCGGTCTCCATTCATCATTATAAACGAGAATCCAGTTTATCCCAATCGCTTGTTCAATCATTACTGAAACCGATCAATTGAATCGGAATCTCGTGATTGTTGCTTTGTAGAGAGAGAAGTACACTTTGGATGTGAAAGCGATACACGGACAACAATTTAACAGGAGGCATTTTAACCATGGCCAATTCGATTATTTCAAGCGGAAAAGTTCTGCGTCAGATCGTGATCGGGCAGCTTCAGGGCATTTCGGAGGATCAATTCGATGTTCAAGTGAAAGGCTTCAATAACACGATTCGTTGGAATGTCGGTCATATGGTGTATTGGATGGATAAATACTCCACTTTATCCTTCGGACTCCCGTCTGCAATTCCGCCTCATTATGAATCGTTGTTCGGCTCTGGAACAAAACCTTCGGAATGGACGATGACTCCGCCCTCGAAGGAGGAGCTGACCGAACGATTAATGGCGCAGCTTTCCCGTCTCTCCGAACTGACGACCGAGATGATGGATAGGAAGCTGCAATCGCCATACGTCATGGGTCCGTTCCAATTCCTGACCTCCGGCGAGTTGTTCAACTTCGCTCTGATGCACGAAGCCATACACCTTGGCATCATTTCGAGCCAGCTTAAAGCCATGCAATAAGATGTGGCCATGTCGAACAGCAGGTGGATCTAACTTTTGAAGGGGCAGCCGCTCGGCTGCCCTTTTCCCAAGTAACGGGCATTTTGGCTCCAATTAAAGTTTCTCTTGTGGAATCAGGGTGCGTTTTGAGATAATTTTTTCACTCACATTAAACGTGAACGGAGAACAAGAGTTCAATGGGGCTGCCGCGAATCGAGCGGCGGCCTCACTCCGTTAACCGGAATAATTATGCAGTCTACAATTACTTGGTACAATGAAATTGGAGGGATAAACGATGGCGTACAAATTAGACATTGTCTTAGAAACACAACCTGATCTTTCCATTTTTTTAAACAACATGATCAAAGAATTCAATAATAAACATTCCGTTCATCATCTTGAGAAAAGAAAACAAGGGGCCGTCCAACCAATCAACATTATGGTTTCGGATGACAATCATAACTGGGTTGGCGGCCTAACGGCAGAAGTATACTGGAACTGGCTTGAAGTTAACTATCTTTGGGTTCATGAAGACGATCGCGGTGAGGGACTAGGTTCTACATTACTTGAAAAAGCAGAAGGAATTGCAAAACAGAAAGGTGCCGTACAAGCGAAATTAGCGACTTTTGATTTTCAAGCTCGTTCGTTCTATGAATGTAAAGGCTACAAAGTTGTGGGGGAGATTAAAGATTATCCGCCTGGCAGTTCGTTTTACATCATGGTGAAGGTGCTCTAAAAATCAATCGATTGAGCTATCGAAACACGATTGCTCAATAAAGGGAGGACCATTGTTGTCCTCCCTATTCTCCATTTCACCTCAAAATGACCGCAGAGTGAAGATCCCCGAAAACGCCCTTATACTCAGGAAACACCTGATCCAAAACGTGCCTAGTAGGATTCCAGGATTTCTTTTGCTAACAGAAATAAAGTGATAAATCTTGTTTTGAGTAATTATGCCCCTTTTTTAAAGGAGGGTTCTAGGTAGAACAGAAACATAGGCACATAGCCCAATACGTAAATCCAATTTTTGTAATATATATGGTAGTTTGGAATTAGTACATTAAGCAGGATTATCACATTCCATATTATGTTACACTATTAATATATCGCCATTTGGGGGGCTGTGATGAAACGACGATTTATGCTGCTGGCTTCGGGATGGATGCTTCTTATGCTGCTTCTACCTGTCCAAGCAACCGCTGCGAGCAAACAGCTGCTTTACCAGTTTAACGGAACCATCACCGACTTCGACCAAACCCGTATCGTTTGGAAAGAAACCGTTCGGCTGACCTTTCTTAATAATCGGGATACGTGATGAATGCCAAAATCGGATTCATGTATTTTCTCAATATAGTAGATTAAGGTGTACATTCAAAGATGGGAGTGAAGATAGATGAAACGACAGTTGATGCTTTTCATTTTCGGAATGTTGTTGCTGACGCTGCTTTTGCCCTTTCAGGCATTCGCGGCCGTGTCCAGTTCCACGGTGGTAGCAGAGAGTTCGAAATCGGGGGTAACGATGATTGATGCAGGAGGTCCTCCTCAAGCTCTTACAACGGACGGATCCGTTTGGCAGTGGTCGCCAAGATTTCAAACCCCCGCTAAGCTACAAGGTCTCGGTTCTGTAGTCGCCATATCTGTAGGTATTCAGAATAATTTGGTGCTCCAAAGTGACGGAACCGTCTGGGCGTGGGGCGATAATTACGAACGCCAACTTGGCTTATGCGATCCAACGGACGGTTCTGATCGAACGACTCCCGTTCAAGTATGCAACCTCAGCTCCATGGTCGCCATTGCTTCAGGGGATATTCATAATTTGGCACTCAAAAGCGACGGGACCGTTTGGACGTGGGGCGACAATCGATGGGGCCAACTCGGCGATGGTAGATATTCATCGAGCGATGGATGGGAGCCCTCTGATATTGCGGGTCCCGTTCAGGTGCAAGATCTTCGTTCGGTAGTCGCTATTGCAGCGGGAGAAGATCATAGTTTGGCACTTAAAAGCGACGGAACCGTCTGGGCATGGGGCAGTAATGCGTACGGCCAACTAGGCATTGGAAGCAGGGCAACCTACACTTCTAATATTCCCGTTCAAGTACAAGGTCTCAGTTCGGTGGTCGCCATAGCCGCGAATGGTTACCATAATTTGGCCGTAAAGAGCGATGGGACGGTATGGCAGTGGGGATTTACTACAGGCGGGGAAATGTATCGTTTTACTCCTGAAGAAGTGCAGGGTCTCCATTCAGTGAGCGCCGTTGCTGCGGGCTATGATCATAATTTGGCGCTTAAAACCGACGGAACAGTCTGGGCGTGGGGAGATAATTCTTCTGGCCAACTGGGCGATGGAACAACGACACGCCATTATTATCCCGCTCAAGTGAAGGGTCTCGGTTCGGTGGAAGCCATAGCTGCGGGAATTGAAGACAGCTTGGCACTCACAAGCGACGGAACCGTCTGGAATTGGGGATGGATTGGGATTAACGCCACGACTCCCGTACAAGTCCAAGGAATTGGCGGATCCACTCCTGAAACGCCGCAGTGGCCTAAGGATGACGTGCTGACAGTTACCGATGCGACCTATAACAGCGTACAGCTGAATTGGCAGCCGGCCATGGATGATACGGGTGTAGACAAGTACTTGGTGTACCGGGACAATACGCTGCTAGCTACTCTGAACGGGGACGTGAACAGCTATGAGGTGAAGGGGCTGTCTCCAAAAACATACTACCTCTTTACAGTGGTCGCCGTCGATGCCGATAGCAATCAAAGTCTGAACCAAGGAGTGATCGTCACTACGGCTGCCGTTCCGACTTCCGGTTCTTTTCAGCTATCCGATTCCAAGACATATTCGGATGACCAGCACACGTATCGGGTTTCGTTATATTATGGGTACCTTTCGTCGCCAAACCAAGTATTGAGCGGATCTTGGACCTTCCCGAAAGGCGAGCATGGGAAAGTGAATGTCTCCATGATTTCTCCGGAAGGCAAAAATTATGACCTCCGTATGGAGACCGCGGGTGACGGTCACCAAATACCGATTACGGCGAAGGAGCTCCCGGATGGTACCGAGTATAGCGCTGCCGAAATACCTGAAGGGTACACCGCATCGTGGAGCGTTAAAGGACATACGGCCCAAGATTACAGTCCGAATAAAAAGGTTTTCGTATATGTGAGTATCCAGTCTGACAATCACTGAGATACTTAATAGGCTGGCCGCGAGGTATCCTCGCGGCCTTCTTTGTACCCGCGACCTGCTTAGACTGGAGCTGCCTTTTACTTCATTCTATCCGTCTATTTGCAAAATGGGCTCGGATTCGTTCCGCTGCAATCCGCCTATGTGTTTTTCCCAATTGGCGTCGGTGTGCTCGATGTTAAGCACCGTATCGAGAAGTTTCATACCCCCGAACGCAAACAGACAGCCGGCTTTCTCGATATTCTGCTTGAGGCGGCCATTAGGCAGCAGGCCGTTGTCATCACATATGGAGTTGATCCGGAAGGAGACCGGGTTATTCAGCCGATCGGGATATACGAGGACGAGGGATTCTGGTTCTGCCCGGCCTTTTGCTATAAGCGGAAGGCGTTCCGATTATTCCGAGCGGATAGGATCAGGTCGGCGGCAAGGGCGGGGGAGGAAGAGCGTCCGGCACCGGTCACTTGAGAAAGGTTAATTTAACGAATTGGGGTCCTTATTTTCATGAGTCCTTGAAGAGGACTTATTTCAGAGCCAAACTGAGCAAACGGGGCGTAGAGAAGGTTCAGGAGAAAAGATGGCTATTTCCGTTGCCCGAGGTGGTGATGCAGCCGGACGGATCGGGTGTACTGGAAGGGACGGTACCGGAGCAGGAGTTCGCCTTTTTTGCGGGCTATTTCTTCTCGTTGGGGCGCGATGCGGTCGTGCAGGAGCCGGAGGAGCTTGCTTCCGCCGTGAAGACGATGTTTGCCGAAGCGTTGAAAGCCTATGAACGCCAAGGCGATGAATAACTTTACTATCGGCGATAAAAAAGTGGCACAAGACCACTGAAAATAGACCATACAAAACTAGGCGCAGCTTGAACAGTTTTAAAAAGGCTGCGTCTTTTGGTCATGGACCTCTAACAGGTAAAGTAGTTCCTAAAACGCTTAAAAATACCATTACACTGTGGTAAAATATGGATGCCCCGAAGCATCAGTCGAATGTCACCGGCATCGAGGATCAGATCGTAGCGCTCTACGCGAAAGGCGTCAGCACGCGGGAGATTCAAGACCATCTCGCTAACCTGTACGGCATTGACGTGTCCCCGACGCTCATTTCCAATGTGACCAACAAGATCGTGCCGTTCATTAAAGAATGGCAGAATCGGCCGCTGCAAGGTGTGTATGCAGTCGTCTTTCTCGATGCCATCCACTTTAAAGTGAAGCAAGACGGAGCCATTGTCAATAAGGCGGCGTACATGGTCATTGGCATCGACTTGGATGGAAACAAGGACGTGCTCGGCATGTGGATCGGCGAGAACGAATCGGCGAAGTTCTGGCTTAGCGTGCTGAATGAGCTGAAAAACCGCGGCGTACAGGACATTCTCATTACGTGCGTCGACAACCTGACCGGCTTCTCGCAGGCGATTTCCGCTTGCTATCCACAGACCGAAATCCAGAAGTGCATCATCCATCAAATCCGGAATTCAACCCGGTATGTCTCGTACAAGGACCTGAAGAAAGTGACGGCGGATCTGAAGCCTATCTACAAGGCGACAACGGAGGAAGCAGCACTCGTTGAACTGGATCGTTTTGAAGAAATCTGGGGCACGAAGTACCCGCTCATCATCCGTTCCTGGCGCAACAACTGGAGCGAACTGGCGACCTTCTTCAAGTATCCTCCCGAGATCCGCAAGCTCATCTACACGACGAACATCATCGAAAGTTACCATCGCCAATTACGGAAAGTGACGAAGGGCAAGAGCATCTTCCCTTCGGATGAAGCGCTCCTCAAAATGCTCTATCTCTCCACGATGGACGTTGTCCGCAAGTGGACAGGCCGCGTTCAAAACTGGGGGCAAATGCTGCTCCAGCTCTCGGTCTTCTTCCCGGATCGAGTCGGCCAGCACTTACGTTAACGGGCCAATTCCCCCTCCGGGGGAATTCCTTATAAATGAGTTTACACAAATTTCTTGACAGACCCTACATGTTTTCGGCTTGTATCGACGAGTGTCGGGTGACAAGAACATTACCCCATAAAAAGCTGCGTAAATCGCAGCTTTTTTATTTTATGACATCAAGTTCTTGTCACGAGCCAATGACAAGAACCTAATGTCATTCCCGACGGAGCAGCTCCAAGCAGACTTTGTTAAACTCCCTCGAAATGATTCCGTTTCCTCACTCAGGCTCATGAATTCGCAGGGGTTCACCCTGTAGTCAGAATGAAGAAGGGACAGAATCAGATCATCGATGAGGTCCACCGGTACATTCACTTTTACAACCACAAGCGGTTTCAGAAGAAATTAAACAACCTTAGTCCGGTGGAGAACCGAACTAAGTTGCTTAGTGCTCTTATTTCATTGTTGTCTACTTGACGGGGCGCCACCGGCCTCCCGCCTGGGAAGGACCCAGTTGGGGCGCGGGAAGTGGCAGGTATAGCCGCTCGGATAGCGCTCCAGATAGTCCTGGTGCTCCGGCTCTGCTTCCCAGAAGTCGCCGACAGGCGTCACTTCGGTGACGACCTTGCCCGGCCACAGATCCGACGCGTTTACGTCGGCGATCGTCTCCTCCGCCACCTTTCTCTGCTCGTCGCTCGCATAGTAGATCGCCGAACGGTAGCTTGTGCCGATATCGTTGCCCTGACGGTTCCGCGTCGTAGGATCGTGGATTTGAAAGAAATACTCCAGGATGCGTCGGTAGCTTGTCTCCGCTGTATCGAAGACGATTTCAATCCCCTCCGCATGAGTGCCATGGTTGCGATAGGTCGCGTTCGGAGTGTCACCGCCAGTATAGCCGACGCGAGTCGAGACGACGCCGGGAAGCTTGCGGATCAAGTCCTGCATTCCCCAGAAGCATCCCCCAGCGAGTACAGCGCGCTGATGCATGTTAAACCTCCTCAATCTGATCGAGATATTTGCCGTAGCCCTCGCTCTCCATATCATCTCGATGGATGAATCGGAGCGATAAGAATTGATGCAGTAGCGTAGACCACCGAGATGGCTGTCGCCGTGAGTGGATCTAACTTCGGTCCTTATCATCCCCTGGGAGGTTTCCCGCAACTCGTTGATGTTTGCGGAACGATCGGCTTCGTGAAACTTGGCCACCCAAAGGAGGACTAGACCCAAGCCGCATATCGGTGATCTCTCGAAGCTCCATGTCTAGAATGTCCCATATCCGCATTGGAAAGGCAATGTTTTTCCAACTAACTTAGAGCTTCGTGAGATCCTCAACCATTATACCCGCGGTATGCGTGACTCAAACCTGATGTTTTTTACTGTTGAACTAGTACATTTGCCGCGTCCTGACTTACCAGATCAGAGAGCAACTGGATACCTTGTCCGGATTTTGCGGGAGCCAACGTACTGCAAAAAAACGCGCAAGGCCTAGATACGAGGTTGTGGATAGATGACACCGATCTCACCGAGAAAACAGTAAGATGCTGGCACTGATGCCTCGTATTTAAAGTAGCTTCTTTGCGTAATTAGGGATATGTCGGATGACAAGAACATAGTAACATTGAGCCGCATAAGTTGCGGCTTTTTGTTTTAATGTTATAAAGTTCTTATCAAACTCGAATAACAAGAACTTTATAACATTCCCGACAAATACGATAAGCGGGATCAGCTGACGAGCATGACAAAGCGGAATGGCAGCAACGTGACATATACAATCGATAACTTTCAGCCGTTTACAAGTCCATCCAAGTCAAGGATAATATCGCTGCTGGAAGCATCCGTTTGACGCCTAATTATAAATACAGTAAATGAAAAGTATCTTGTTTATTTCCATTCTCGAATGACGCACGTGTATCTGGGCAAGTGAATATATTATGTAATCAATCTCCAATCCAGAAAGGCGGGATATTACGAATGTCATCCAACAGCGCCATGGATGCACTTAATTCTCCTTCTTTGAATCTATCTTTTGATTTAAGAACATCGTTATTATTCCAGCAAAACGCTCAAAACTTCATTCTTCAGCAATTCGCTAAGCAGTTACCCGTAATGCAAAACCTTGGCTTACTCGACGTCTATCTGAGTAAAGGCCATAGCGTAGAGGCCCATTGGCACCCAAACGCATCCGAACTTCAATACGTAGTACAAGGAGAAGTTGCCGTCTCCATTCTCAACCCCTTTTCCCGGCAGATACTTAGTTACCGCGTCAAGCCCGCCCAGACGGCTTATATCCCGATGGGCTGGTGGCATTGGCAAACCGCGACGATGGATAACACCCATTTTGTGGCTGTTTTCGACAATAATGCCGCGCAAATCGTATTCGGGTCCGATATCCTTAGAAAGACACCTCCCGAGGTGTTCCAGATGATCTATGGCGTGAATGCGGCCCAACTTGCTGATGTGCTCAAGCCTATCGACCAGACAGTAGTCATAGGTCCGCCTGATTCAAGAGATATCCAATTGAGGATAGGCATGCAAGGCCGTTATTGAATCACTCTTCATAAAAAATCTGGACGAAGAAGCAATTTTTTTTACGACTGACGTCACGAGTGCTTGCTTCTTCACATTTCGTATGCCCATAGAAATAGTGGAATCTCAAGTGTACCTCAGTCAATAAAATGGACAGGTAGAATCGAGAAAATCAAGCGGCAGATCGGTACGAACGCTCGCACTGGTTGTGGAATGGATGCGTACAGTTGTAAGGCGTGAGACTGACTTAATGACCGAATACAACACCTACGCGGGTATGGGCATACTTGGAATGATATTTCCAATTTCAGCTCCTGATGTTGATGGTAAGCAGTCCCCTGTATTTTAGGTTCGTTTCCTAAACTAACAGAGACAAGAGCTGAATGAGGCTGCCGCAGCGGGATCGCACGGCGGCTTCATTTAGCTAAACGGGCGCAACAAAACCACTGTCGTATTCGTATTAACGTTGAGCGATTTTTATAGAAGAGGGATTACCAATGAAAAAAACTTCTTATGTGTCACTGTTGTTCCTATTTCTGTTTGCTATTATTTTAACTGTTCAATCTGGAAGGGCAAACGCAAGCCCGAATAACACAGCCATCAACCTGAAGATTGGTATGTTCTACATCCTCTATACGAAGCCGGCGGCACCGTATGTTGATGAGAATCAACGATTGCTTGTTCCCGCCCGAACGCTTGAAGATCTGATGGGAGGACATGTCGCTTATGATGCCAAGTCGAAGACCGCAACTGTCACCTGGTTAGACCACGTGTACAAGTTGACCATCGGTTCATTAAGAGCCCATGCAGATGGTACGGAAGTCCGAATGGATACGTCACCTGTCCTGCGAGATGGTGCGATGTTTTTGCCGATTCGTCTATTCTTGGATCACTCGAATGTTCAGTATAGCTATTTGACCAATCAGCATCTTCTTCATGTCACAGATACACGGGTTGTGGTAGGCGAAGCTTTCGAACAGTTTCGTGACAATGATTATCCAGTCGCCAATAAAGATGGTGAACTTGCATTGACTAATTTCCGTTATATCAAGACAAAGGAAGGTAGGTTAGGTATCCAGTTTGAGGGGCGCAACTTAACGGACCGTGACATTCCCGAAGGGAATGCCGATATCATGCCATTCGTGAAGGAAAAAGATGGCTCGTTCGCGATGGACAGCTATACCCGACCTATTAATAAGCCGGTTCCCCTAATAGGTGCCGAAAAGTCCTTTACGGTCACTCGCCTGATCGGCACCACGGATGCTGCATACATCTTCACAGTCGCTCGAACAGCTGAGTAGATACAAACATGTTTAATAGGCTAACGGATTAAGTTAGTGAAAGTTCCAAGGAGCAGTTTGCCGCCGCGGCAGCTGCTCCTTCTGTCATTAAGCTAATACATTCCGTTAACGAAGACGATAGCGCGGCGATGGAACCGATCCATCGCTTGTTTTCGTTTCTGAACGATCCGCTCAACAAACGGGGCAGGATAACGCAGAAAAACACGTCATAAAGAAGGAAATAAGAGGGGGGTATCGGGAACTGTAAAGGGCAAAAGAATTCAATTTCAATATCATCAGAAAATGGAGGGATAGTTATGAAAATTACCCAAACTACAGATTATGAAATGCTTGCACGCTTAAATAAACACATACACGAATTACATGTAAAGTTATACCCAGAGTTGTTTGTGCCATACAACTTCGAAAATATTCGAGAATCATTTAAGAAGTTGGTGAAGAATGAGAATCGGGTTTATTTAGTTTTGGAGGATATGGAAGAAGCACTTGGCTACGCATGCGTTGAAATCATCGAGTATCCCGAAGATACCATAACGAAAGAGAGAAAGTCAGTATTAGTGCATGATATCAGTATCATAGAAGGGCAAAAAAGGCGAGGGTATGGAACGCATCTTATGAGTCATATATATGACATTGCCAGAAGTAAGGGAATAACCCTAATTGAACTAAGTTATTATGTTAATAATGAACATGCGAGTAATTTCTATAACAAGCAAGGGTTTGTGGTTTATAGGAAAATTGCATACAAAAAGCTGTAAGTCTTTTTTGACGAGGCACACGCAAGCGGATACGATAGTGAAATTGGAGCAGGCGCCACGGCGACCTGCTCCTGGCTATTGAAGTAACGGGGCAAATAGTGCAGCTAACGGAACTTTTCAGATTTGACTAGCGTCTAAACGATTAGGGGTTGCGATGAACCATTGGAGGTAAAAAAATGAGGAAAAGCTTGGTGTTTCTGTATTTTCTGTTAACGGTAATTTTAACAGGCTGTTCATCTTCAAGCAATTCCGATGAACGTTGGGATTACAATGAAGGTTTCGTTGTCTCAAAAGAAAGCGGGAGAATCCTCGTGGTCCGTAACAAGCCGTCCGATTTCGAAGCTCCCCTTAACGAAATATTGAAAAACGCCGATCCGAACGCGATGTGGATCTCGGTTGAACAAGTCGATTATGACGCGGTCGCGGCAGGCGACCACGTGAGTATTAATATTCCGGACGGTGGCGGTGTTGACCAATCTTACCCAGCACAAACGACGGCAGACGTGGAAATAAAGTAATACAGACTAATCCACCCGCTGATTTCGCGGGCTTTTTTTTAGGCGCGCACTAAATCAAGCCAGGCTGCGTTAACGGGTGCGATAGCGCGGCGATGGAACCGATCCATCGCTTGTTTTCGTTTCTGAGCGATCCACTCAACAAAATTGGCAGTTTAGCGTCGTAATTGAGAGTGATTGTACAATGAGTTATGATTGGGGCAGTGGATAATTATTTAGAAGGTGGTAGCGATTAAAACCCCTGAACTTTTTGAATTAGAATACCTATTTGAGTGTGATGCTGAGTTTATGGATGAGGGATTCCCTTGGCAATACACGACCGTTTCCTTCAAAATAACTCGTGGTAATTTAATTGCTGAATTTGATTTTGAAGAGGCAAGTAAATGTGGACAATTAAGAGTGCACACCTAAAGGAAGAAGAAATAAACAAGTTTTACTTAGAGAACATTCAAAACCTCATTATAAAACGGATAAATGATTCCGAAAGTCTAATCATCGAATTTGATAAAGAGAACTTTGTTATTCCGTTGGAATTACAAACCAAACCGACAATTAAGATTAGTTGGGGAACATCATTAGAATTACAACGGTAAAGTATTGAGTTAACGGGTACGATAGTGGAGCAAGTGCCACAGCGCAGCCGCTCCGTTTTCACTCAACGATTGGGCAGGATAGCTTAATTATTCGGACGATAAGTAATGGAACATTACAAATTAACATCTGGCTCAAGGCACTAAGATGGTTACCGGTTCCGAGTTGTTTTGTTTGAAATTAGGGCACAGAATGTACATTCTGTGCCCTGTTTAGGTTGTTTCTAGCTGCAGAATACGTTACTCTAGTGGCGTCTAAGTCTCTTCATTTTATCTTTGGCAACTTCGATTAATCGGCGATCCTATAGCCCAGATACGGCAGTCGACGGTTATTTAAATCGTTTAATGTAGATATTACCCATTCACGATCTTCATTTTTTTCAACGTATCCAACGTCAATTGTTTTGATTAGTGAATAGTCCTATGTAATTAATATATTGAAAAGAGGTCGACGTTTCGATGCTAGCAGAGCGATTTATTAATGATAGCCTTAGAAAGTGTTTGCTTATTCGGGAACAATACAGACCGTTTCCTACAATCGAAGACCGAAACCAGTGGAATCAATTGCCATTAAATCTTAGGTCGTTTTGGATTAATAAAGGTGCAAGTAAACTCAATTATTCATGGCCTACCATAACTGCCACTCAATATATGGATTATAGCAGAACGGGTAATCGTGTTCATTTTGACGCTGCTTCATGGACAAGAAGAGAGGTTTTGGCTTCTTTAGTCATAGCCGAATGTTTCGAGAATCAGGGACGCTTTATGGATGACATCATCAACGGAATATGGTGCATATGTGAAGAAACATTCTGGGGGATCCCTGGTCACAGCTATATGATGAAGAGGCAGGATCCCCTTCCAGACGTATCGGATCAAATCATTGAATTGTTCTCTGCCGAAACGGCAGCTCTGCTCGCATGGACGTATTATCTGCTGAAAACAAAACTGGATGGGATTAGTATTATGGTATGCGAGCGTATACAGTTCGAAGTGAAAAGGAGGATTCTCGATCCTTATTTACAGCGGACTGATTTTTGGTGGATGGGTTTCAATCAAGAGAAGATGTTAAACAATTGGAATTCATGGTGTAATTCAAATTGCTTAGCGGCGTTTATTCTGTTGGAGGACGATCCGAATCGACGAGAAGCAGCGGTGATAAAGGTGATGAGAAGTTTGGATCAGTATATTTATAGACTCCATTCAGATGGCGGTTGTGAGGAAGGTCCGAAGTATTGGATGTATGCCGGAGGAACGATTTTCGATTGTCTGGAACTGCTTTACGGCGTTTCAGGCGGAAAAATTGACGTGTACCAGGAACCCCAAATTCAACAAATTGGTCGTTACATTTACAAAGCTTTTATTGATGATTCGTATTTTGTCAACTTTGCTGACAGCCCGGCACAAGTACATATCCCTGCAGAACTTACGTATCGTTATGGCCGTCGTATTGGAGATGAGAGGTTGTGTGAACTTGGAGCAATGGTACAGAAAAAGAAGCAAGAAGAAGCAATCCGTTCAGAGTTTTCATCCATGTTTCGCCTATTACCCGCTTTATTTCATTATACGGAAGTGGAGCAATATTCCGGAGAATCACCTTACATCAGAGATGCGTGGCTTGATGGAATTCAAGTGATGGTGGCACGAGAGCAGGAAGGGTCGTCCAAAGGGCTATTCCTGGCTGCTAAGGGCGGGCATAACGATGAAAGCCATAATCACAATGATATTGGACAATTCATTATATATTGCAATGGCTCCCCTATGATTATAGATCCCGGGTTATTGACTTATACATCTAAATCGTTCTTCTCAGAGAGGTATTCAATATGGGCGATGCAATCAGGATATCACAATCTGCCTATTGTAAATGGGGTTCATCAACAGAATGGAAGACAATTTAGAGCCGATGATGTCGAGTATAAACTTGAAGATAAGGTCGCATCGTTATCGATGAACATCGCGGGAGCCTACCCCGACTCCGCCAAAATAAAAAGCTGGATACGGACAATAAGTCTCATTCGTGATTCGTCCCCGTATATTGAAATCCATGACAATTTCCTTTTAAATCAAGTGACGGATGATATTACACAGATTCTCATAACGCCTCACCCTCTTCAAACCCAAGGAAACGGAAGCTTTGTCTTGCAAGATGATAATCACAATATGGTAATAATACAATATAACAGCGAAATGTATACTGGCTCGATAGAGAAAATTTCACTCGAGGACGAAGTCATGAGAGAAATGTGGGGAGATGAATTGTATAGGATTAAGCTTAAAGCCATTACACCCGCCGCTCAAGGTGAATGTTCAATCAAAATAAGCAAGACAGAGTTACGATAGCTCCTTAAAAAGGGATCTTAAGGCTTCCGCGGCGGGCGGCCTTTCTTCAACGATCCGGATGTTTAATGCAAAACAATGTGTAACTATCCGTTTATAATAAGGAGGTGGAATCACGTGGCGACACTTCATTTAATGGTTGGTCTCCCGTGCAGCGGTAAGACCACACTGGCTCGACAACTTGAAACGAAATACTCCGCCCTTCGCCTTACTCCTGATGAATGGCATATCAAATTATTTGGGCATGATTTCGGGGAAAACATGACGGAATCTGACGAAGCTAAGCATGATTCCAGACATGATTCCGTGGAATCCCTAATGTGGGATGTGGCGGCGAGCGTTTTAATTCTTGGTGTTGATGTCATTCTGGATTTTGGATGCTGGGTTCGAAGTCAACGAGACGAGTTTCGTAATAGAGCCAAAAATTTAGGGGCGGACTTTAAAATCCATTTTGTAGATGTGCCTGAAGAAGAGTTATTTGAACGTCTAAAAGCTAGAAATGATATGCGTACAGAAGGAGCTTTTTTCATACCAAAAGCAAAACTTCAAGAATGGATACAAATTTTTGAGCCGCCTTCATCGGACGAGCTTGATTCCTCAAACGATTGACCTACCGAGCACGATAGTGCAAACCAGAGCAGGCTGCCAACCGGAAACAAAATTTTCTATACCAGGAGTGATCGTTATGAACCATTCCAAGCTGAAAGAATATCGCATGCTGAACCGGCACGCCAAAAAAGGGCAAATCCTATTTGTCGGATCTTCCTTAATGGAAGGATTCCCAATTTATGAAATGCAGCTGTCGTCGAATCTTGCTCTTGATCGCGTGATCTATAATCGTGGAATTGGTGGTACGACAACCGTAGATCTGCTGCAATCGATGGATACCTGCATTTTTGATTTAGAGCCAAGCAAGCTCTTTATTAATATCGGTTCGAATGATATCGGAGCCTCCGTGAAGGAAGGGTACAGCAAAGAGACCCTGCTTAAGAATTACAATCACATTTTAAGCCAGATTAAAGCTCGATTGCCGTTGTGTGAGGTTTTCGTGATGGCCTACTATCCGGTCAATGCGGAAGCGGACTTCGGACTTGATCGATCCGATAAAGAATTGATGTTTGCCACCCGAACAAACGCCAACATTTTAGAGGCCAATGAAGCCATCGAACAATTAGCCAAGCATCATGGGTTTTCTTTTATTAATGTGAACGAAGGCTTAACAGACGAGAAAGGAAATTTGAAGCCGGAATTCACCGTAGAAGGCATCCATTTGTGGCCCAACGCTTACACGGTTATTCTCAATAATTTGAAAAGGTATCTGTAAACTGTAGGCTAAGGCTGACCGGGAGTGGGGTAATTAGCAAAGTTCTTGACTATGACGTTAGGTCATAGTGCATAATTCTCTCTAAGAATGCATGACTAGGAGTGAGAGAGATGAACATAAAATCACTGCGTTCAGATCATATTTATCAAAAAGTCGCCCACGCAGCTTGGAAAAAACTTCAAACCATTCTAATCTTAAAGGAATTGGATTTTTCCTTGAACGAAATTGCGGACATTTTAAAGCTGACCAAGCAAGAACAGAAACAAATATTAAAGAAGCAGAGACAAACGTTATTATTGAGAAAACAAAGATTGGAAAACATCATGACTGCGCTCGATGAATACGTTTCGGGGAATGATATTAGCCATTTGCCCCTTTTTAACCGCTCTTCCGTTTTGCCATTGAAAGAACAGTACGCCTATGAGGCAAGATTCATTTATGGCGAAACAGAGGCGTACAAAGTGTATCATGAAACGATGGAAAATTTATCCTCAGGTGAAAAAGAGAAACGTTTTTCCGCTATTGAAGAAATATATAAACAACTTGCGTCTTATATCCATCAGGACCCTTCCTCCGATGAAGTGCAGCGATTAATCGAAGAGTGGAAAGAAAATCTCATGCCATTCATGACATGCGATGCAGAATTACTGGCTTGCATTGCCCATACCTACAAATTCGATGCCAGGTTCAAAAGCTACTTTAATCAATATGGCAGTGAGCATTTTGCAGATTTTTTTTACAGCGCAATTATTCAAAATATCAATCGGTAATCACTAGTCGTGCCCCTATTTTCTATACCAACTCGGATGGATGTTTCTCCCTGCAGATTGGTATTGGTTTCTGCTTGGGGAAAGTCTAAACTGGCTTTATGGACTGAATATGAACGACTAAGCTCCCTCGGTACGATTTAGTTTTCTCACAAAGCAGAAAGACAGTCAGGCTAATTTCTGCCCGACTGTTTTTACATGGTCCTCCACGGCTAGTACCTTAAGCAACGATCTTCGTATTGGTGTCCGTAAATTACAAATGTGAGCCGCCGCTGGCGTCGATGCACTGGCCTGTTACCCAGCTGCCATCCGACGAGGCAAGGAATGCTGCAATATTCGCGATGTCTATAGGCTGCCCCCACCTACCGAAAATGGAGAAGTCGGCACCGAACTGCCTCGCCTCTGTATTTTGCAACATCCCTGCATTCATGTCGGTTTCCACAAATGCCGGACAAATCGCATTGACCGTGATCCCGCGCTGGCCCAGCTGTTTTGCTAAAGTTTGCGTTAGTGTGTTGATCGCTCCCTTGGACATGCTGTAGGCGAGAATATCTGGAATGGCAATCCGGGTTACAGCGGAGGATGTGTTAATGATGCGTCCGTCTTCTTTGAGCCGAGGCAACGCTTGTTGAATGAGGAAGAACGGCGTTTTCATATTGACCGCCATCATTTGATCGTAATCGGTTTCCGTTGTATTTTCGATGGACGATATCAAAGCAGTCCCCGCATTGTTTACAAGGATGTCGAAACGGTTCCCGTCAGTGCGCTCTTGAAGCTCGGCATCGAGCGCTTCAAACAGCATTTCGATGCTGCCCGCAATGTTAAAATCTGCACCGATAGCAAATGCCGATCCCCCTTGCAGCTCGATACGGCGAACTGTTTCTTTCGCGGCGTCCCGATTGCTGCCGTAATGGACAGCGACCAGTGCGCCATCCTGCGCCAGCCGCAGCGCAATGGCGCGTCCCATCCCCCGGCTAGCTCCCGTTACCAATGCGATTTTGCCTTTCAATGTGCTCATGATTTCAGCTCCTTATGCTCAATGTAGACGACACCAGAATAACTTCACTTGCTCTCGGTTCGTCATACTTTGTTATACCACGGAGCATATTTCGAAATGCTGCTGTCTTATTTTCGGTTAGGTTATGAATGTGTGTTCTTAATGTGTGGCTTGTCTCCATTAATGGCATGCGAAATATAGTTATTAGACAACACTGAGCAGGGACAACTGGTACCTCCGCTTGCGAGCAGCGCGTCGCGTATTATAGAGAATTTCCAATTCATCTTGTTTGTGGTAAAGTAGTTGAATTGAAGGCACACCGGGATCATGAGGGGGGTTGAACTCTGAACAGATTTGTACTCTATATAATCGCATGTATTGCGTGTATCATATTTCCAATATTAGGCGTCTTGTATGGAATAGGGGATGGCAACCGACCTAAAATAGGACCCGTGGGGAACGGAAATGCATCGCCAATGTTATTTCAACTGCTACCGATTATTAGCTCCTTTATTTTAGGAGTCATAAATTTACCCATTGCAATTAATCGTTATAAAAAACATAAAGAATCACATATTGTGAAAAGCTATTATTACATCGGTGGTATTATAACAGTATTCATATTCAGCATATTTATCGTAACTAATAATTCTACTCAATCAATATCAAAGGAAAAAGCGGAGAAAATAGCTCTTATTCAAGCTGGAAAAGACGGCTACAGGGATGTCAAGGTTTGGACCCGATTCAATTCACAAACAAAGTTAGCATACACTTTTTCATCTACAAAAAACAAGGATATTCAGGTGTGGCAGGTTAATATTGATGCGGCACATAATCCTCCAATTAAAAATACTTATGCTGCCTCGTACTTCATTGATAAGAAAGATGGATCTGTTGTTTCAGTAATAAAGGGTCTGACGCAGGCAGGTATGGATTTAGAAATCAGCGGGACAGAGCTAAAGGGAGACAAATACCATTTTAAATTAAGAAATAATGGGAAGACAGATTATAATATTGAATGGATAGAACCCTTCATGAATCCAAAATATGAAAGCAGTTTGAAGATGACAACACCTAAAATGGAATTCAAGAATATAATTCCTGTTAATACTACACTCTCTATTATTGACCACTTTTTTAATAAATCAGAACAGTTTAAGGCTAAGAAAGATACTATTCTCGGTTTTACAATAAAATTAAAAGAAGAAATTGGGCCGGTTTTGATAATTGACAATAAATATCTCAATGCAGTTGATGTTTAAAATATCCATGATTAAATCATCGTAATTCCACTAACAGATAACGATAGTGCAAAGACCAGGAACAGATTGCCGCGGTTGGCGACTGTTCCTTTTTTCATAGAACGTGGAGAATAGTTATAACGAAACTCTTCCCAAAATAAGGGATTACATTTGATATAATCATCTAAGCACTTCATTGACAAAGAAGAAAATGGAGGAATACATGAATATTAAACTTGAAAAGCTGATTTATGCCTTAAACCAACGGTTCAAGAAGGATATCATCGCGGCTGACTGCCAGACTATGCCGTTACAGGGTGGAACCGTGGGAAATGTGTACCTGGTATCAGGGACCGCGGAAACCGCGGCTGGCGAAAAACTACCGTACCGAATCATGCTGAAAATCCAGAGGAAATGGGAGCGTTACGGCGATCCGGGTTCATGGCGCCGGGAGTATGATCTCTTTGCTTCTGACTTAAAAGCAACGTTCTCGGATGTCTTCCGCTGGCCGACATGCTATCACGCTGAAATCAATGCTGAAGAAAATGAAATCCAGCTATGGCTGGAATATATCGATGGCGTAACCGGTTTAGACTTGACCGGTGACATGTATGAAAAGGCCGCGCTGGAGTTAGGGCGCTTTCAAGGCAGGCTGTATGCGGAGCAACCCGCCGTGCTGCAGAGCCTGACCAACCTGAGCCATGTGGATTTAATGAAGAATACGTATTTGCGTTACCGGTCATGGCCGGTCGTCTACGATTATATACGGTCGGAGGACTGTGAATTGCCGCTGAACGTGCGGCAAATGCTCATCGACATTGATGAGCAAGCAGATGAGATATTCACCCGTATTGAAAAATTGCCCCTCGTGCTATGTCACCGGGACTTCTGGGTTTCCAACCTGATCTATGCTGACGGAAATTTTGCGCTCATCGATTGGGATACCAGCGGATGGGGCTACCTGGGCGAGGATATCGCAAGCCTGATCGCGGATGAAGCGGATATCGATCACATGGTCGAACACTACCGGCGTTGTATCCCCATGTATTACAAAGGCTTTTCCGAGTATGCGGATGTGTCCCGAATTTCCGATCATTGTGTGTACGAGATAATCCTTCACTTATTCGGGTACAGGCTTGTAGAGAGGTATCTCCACACAGAGGCTGAAGACGAGAAGACAAAGCATGTCCTTACTCTCCAAAAAATCCATATTATGAAGACCATATCCTTATCTATGGTTACATAGCCATAGCCTAAACAAACGGGAACGATAGTGGAGCAAGCTGCCGCGGCGCAGTTGCTCCATTTTGCTCAACTATCGGGCAGGATAGTTCCAATATGTGGTATTATGGTGTCATTCAGTTAAAGGCGATTTTGTAGGGGGAAGAGAAATGTTTGCGGTAGTCGCCCACTTTGATCAAAAAACTGAGCAGGCTATTAATGCTATTTGGGAAGGGTTAAGTGATAGTTCAATATCAGACTATGCCTACGATATTTCTGATAGGAAACCACATATTACTATTGCAGACTACTCAGATATCGATGATGAATTTTTGTTAGCCTTTCAGGCTCTATATCGTTCAAAGGTCAAAATTCAAATCGTTTTTAATGCTCTTTCTACATTTTTGAATACAGGCACCTTGATGTTAGCCCCTGCTCCATCAAAACAACTCATTGATCTACATACAGATCACCACGCAAGATTTCGTGAATACTCAAATCCAGAATCATTTTACTTACCAAATCGTTGGACGCCTCATTGCACTATCGCAAACAGATTGAGTCAAACTAGGCTTAATGCAGCATTTGATTACTGTTCAAAACACCTGGTCACCCTCCATTCTGAGATTGTAGAAATAGCAGTAATTAAAATTGCTTATGATAAAAATAAAGCGGTTGGTGTATCCATAATCAGCAACGAAATATTACACTAACGAATGACGATAGTGGAGCAAGTGCCGCAGCGCAGCCGCCCTATTTTCACTCAACGATTGGGCAGATTTCGCCCACGTGGAATTATGGACCCAATTTTAATTTCACCCTTTTCGGAGGTCAATCTCTTGATTTTGTTGCAGATTTTTATCGAAAACAATTTCATGCTAAAAAAATTGGATTCCCAGATCAGTATTATGTATTGAGCGCCAATGAAGCAGAACTACGTAAACGCAAAGAAGGTGACCATACAAGAAGACGCGGTGGATTCGAAATGAATCTAACATGTGTTGAGCCGCAGAAACATTACTTTAAAGCTCTAAATTCATTCCTTCCAAACTTAGTACGTTTTATTGAATCTGTTTCCGTTGAAGAAAATGTGAAGCAAATTAATGATTCTCTTCCTTCTCGGGAGCAAGAACATACCTATTCAACAGAGCTGTTTGAATTTATGATCGATTGGCTAAGGAAAAACCATGTATCAGATTTTGCATGAAAAGCTAAATGGATACGGATAGCACAATGCTGAAGGGCTGCCGCGCGGCAGCCCTTCATGTAGGAAAATAACGAACACTGTGGATATTTTTTATTCATTCGTTTTCTCATCATCTTTATCTTGAAAGAAATCTTGAACATTTTTTAATGTCTCATCGAAAACTTCGCCGAACATGGCATTGGGGTTTGGATCGCGAGTGGGGTGTTCTGCATTTTCAATTCCGTTGACTCCAGGTTGACCGTCGGATTCTTTTACAACGGGATTGACCTTCTCCCCGAGTTGATCGTACCAAGCTTTGTCATTGCTTTTTTCCATAGGACAACCTCCCTTTTGAATATTTAGGCTGTCCTAATAAATGAGATTTTATTCCAAAATACTGCGGATAAGCTGAAGTCGCTTTTCAATTCATATGAAAGCTTGGAGATTTCAGATAAAAGAGGGTACAGCGTGCCGAAGGAAGACCGGAGTGGTTATTTCCGCGGCAGTTTGATGGTTAAGGAGGTTCCTTCGTTCGGCTCACTGTCGATGGTCAGCTGTCCGCCGTGTGCCTCGATCAGCTGCCTGGCGATGGTGAGACCCAGCCCCGGCCGTCCGGCGGATGCTGCTCGTGTGTCGTTCATACCGACTTTGCCGCCAAATCCGATACCGTTATCCACAATTCGAATCTCGACCTGCTCGGGACGATATACTTGAACCGATACCGATATTTCGGTTCCTTCCGGATTATGGACGACGGCATTGACGAGCAGGTTGCGAATGGCGCGAGTCAGCAGCTTGGGGTCGCAGGGGACGGCAACAGGAATGGAAACCGATTCCATCGTAAAGGAATATCCGGCCGCCCAGGGCGCACTGCCAACATCCGCCACCGTTCTGCGCAGCAATTCCGCGATATCCGTTTCCTCCGTTTTCAGAGGAATCTCGTTGGACACCGTTTCATTGAGATCCTGCACGAGCTCCTGCAGATGAGCGGCCTTTCGGTGGATGACAGACAGGAACTCCTTCCGTTCTTCTTCACTCCATCGGTATTCGTCGGCGGACAGCATGGAGGAATAACCGGATATATACGTCAGAGGTGTTTTCAAGTCATGTGAAATTCCGCGGATCCATTCCTGTCGCATCTGTTCCGACAGCATCTTTTCTTTATTGTTTTGCTCAAGCGTATGGGCGAGCAGTTCGAGATGATCGAATAATTCCCTATAAACGGCATAAGGCAGCCTCGGCGAGCCGTTCTTCCGGGTATGGATTTCGGCCCAGCGCGCCGGCGATTCATAATTCCCTTCGGCAAGGCGTCTCAACCAGACAATGGCGAAATAAACCGGTTTCCCCAGATACCAGCCGATCAGAAGCAGAGTCAGAAGAAAAAGAACGGCGCATAAGACTAAAATGTAGATCTGAATTTTATTGATGCTGCTTCCGTCGGAGGCCGCATCCGGCCATAAAATCCGCACGGCTACAATGGAAGCGGCCTGAATGCATACGAACAAAATAATAAAACCGATCAGCATTTGCAGCGCCATGCGAAGCATTACGTTCATAATTGACCCCTGAGAGGCGGTACGAACTTGTAGCCGATGCCTCTTAACGTAACGATCAGTTGGGGAGCGGACGGATCGGTCTCCAGCTTCTTTCTCAGTCTGGAGATATGGATGACGACGGTCTTTTCGTCACCTTGCACCATTTCGCCCCACACCTGTTCATACAGCTGCTGAGCGGTGAATATACGATTCGGGTGCTTGCAAAAAAAGAGAAGCAGCTCGAGTTCCTTGGCCGGACAAGGCGTATCGGCTTTGCCAACGATCAGCTGCCCGGTCGATCGGTTGACGGAAAAAGATTCGTACCGGTACACTTCCTCGTTATTTGAAGCTTCGGACGCATAGTGATTACTGCGTCGTAATTGCGCGTGGATTCGCGCGACGACTTCCATCGGATTGAACGGCTTCGTTACATAATCGTCCCCGCCCAGGTATAAGCCTTGGAGCTTATCTAAATCGCTGGAGCGGGCGGTAAGGAACAATATCGGGGTGGTAACTGTTTTGCGCAATTCCGAGCACAAGTAAAACCCATCCCGATCCGGCAGCATAACATCGAGTACGATCATTTCGAATCGGGTCGTTCTCGCTGCCATCAGAGCCTCGGCGGCAGAACCGGCTTTTACGATATGGGAATACCCTTCTTTACGAAGGATATTTTCCAGCATGGTTAGAATGCCTTCCTCGTCATCGACCAGCATTATCGGCTCGTCACGCATGCTGTCACCTCATTTCATATCATTAAAGCGCGAAACCCGTTTTATTAACTATACCATTCCCAATTTTGCGCTGTACAGGATGCTTATAATTTTAGAAATCCAATATAATGAGAAATACAAATAACGCAATTAAGAGAGAGACCAGAGTCAAAAAAAGGACGGTGCACCTTCTTCGTACGGAAAGCGGAATACCGGAAGCCCGCGCATAATGGTACGCCGTCAGACCGGCCAATATTCCCATGATGATAAACCAAGGCTCGTAGAATAAAACATCCCACAGAGCCAGTCTGCGGTCATCGAGCTCCGCCCATCCCGGATAATGAATGGTAATCACGTCCGCCATTGCAAGAAATTTTGTTATTTCCCCGCCAAATCCGTGAGCGAGTGCGAACGCGGTGCCGGCAAGCGTAGGGATCAACAGCACGAAAGGGCGAATCTTTTTGCCTCCGAATAGGGGCATCCACATAGGCGCAATTTTTCCCCATGGCTTGACGAGTGCGAGCAGAACGAATCCGGCGATCATGATGAAGACCCCCGCGATGTAACTCGCCCTGAAAAATCCTTCGGGATTCTCGAATTTTCCCGGCAAACCGGCCGTTCCGCCGGCCGCTTGATAAAAGCGCACAAAGACCGCGTACATTAACGCCCAGAAAAATCCGGCATAACCGGGCCAGTTCGATCGTCTTGACTCATTCATTTGTATGCTTACCTCCTTGGAAATAAATCGGTATTATCGGACCGTCGGCGTCTTCGCATCGTAACCGTTCTGGTGGGTACGCCGATAAGTTCGGATGGAGCAGGACAAGGCTGCCATGCAGATGGCGACGCCCCATACGAGGAAGCCTCCATAAACCGGGAGCAGCACCCAAGGATCGAATTCGGGAAAATCGGAAAAACGGATGGAACCGGCCACTAGTTTATAGAAGGTTATAAGGCAAATGGTAACGAAAACCGATCCGCCTAAACCGGCTGCGGCGATCAGTACCCAGCGCAACCGATTGCTTCTCCAATCCCGAACCAAAGCGAGCGCTAGAAGGGAAGCGATCAGCGCTAAAACGGCGGTAACGTCGATACCGTAACTGTAAAAAAATCGGCTGATCGGATCATTTTCGGTTTTCATGGATGCGTGAAGCTCAGCAATGCCTTTCCCGGAAGCGAGAAAGATGATCCCGTTCGCCCAAAGCATTTTGATAACGGCATAGGGAATGAGGGCCGCGGACGACACATATCCCCATTTTTTCGACAGCCGCCATTCATTTTTCCAGGTCATCTCATCACTCCTTCCTGAAGGGGGATAGCTTTATTTTAAGGAGCGCAAGTAAACAGAAGGTAAACGGGTGATAAACTTCATCCTAAATATGAAGCATGTAAATGGACCTCGTTGTATTATGAGTGGCCGCAGCAATATTGTTTTCGAATAAAATTGAGATTTCCACTTGAACCTCACGTAACGTAACGATTTATAGTGGACGTAAGAGCAGGACGAAACACGGGCCTACTGCCCAAAAATCGAACCACTAAATTCGAAATCGGAGGAGAAGTAACCATGAGAAAACTCGTATTGTTCATGCATGTGTCGCTGGACGGGTATGCGTCGGATTCGAACGGAGGACTAGATTGGATTCCGTACAACGAGGAATTAGAGAAATATGCCGAGGAGGTCGTAGCCGAAGTCGGATCTCCCGTATACGGACGCACGACGTATCGGATGATGGAGAGCTACTGGCCCACGATGCTGGACAATCCGAATGCGTCGCGGCACGCTATGGAGCATGCCAAATGGCTGCAGGATGTGAAGAAAATCGTCATTTCCGGCTCGATGGACATTGTGGAATGGAACAATACGATGCTGATCAAGGATAACATCGCAGAGGAGATGAAGGCGCTCAAGGAGCAGCCTGGCAAAAATCTCGTTATCTTCGGCAGTCCGGGGGCGGCGAAGACGCTGCTTGAGCTCGGCCTGATCGACGAATTCCTGCTGACGATTTGTCCGGTCATTTTGGGCAGCGGAAAATCGGCATTCCACGGCGGCGATGAGAAAATCAGGCTCAAGCTGCTGTCCAGCCGAACGTTCAAGTCGGGCATTATCGCGGCCCGCTATGGGGTGGAGAAATAGCCGTGCCGTACAAGGCGGCGCCTATGGAGATGTGGCGGCGGATTGAGCAAAAGGATGGAAAATGTGTTTCAATTTCGTATTCCAGGACTCCAAGACTCCAAACCATACCGGATAAACTTACTCTTACAGTTATCGATAAACTGTATACCAATGTGATTTGGATGGTCCAAATGAAAGAGTAATCTGTTGTGGCCACGGTGAACCAGTAACGAACTTATTTTTCTTCACTCGGTTAAGGTAGGTATGGTTGAACGATAGTATCATGACGAAGGGCTGCCGAGACCGGCAGCCTTTGCTGCACGCTGTGGAAGGATTCGATGCAGGCGTTATCGTAACAATTTCCTTTACGACTCATACTTCCGATCATCTGGTATTTCTTCAAACGCTGCTGGTAATCTGCCGAAGCGTACTGGCTTCCACGATCCGAGTGATGTAGAAGCCCTGGAGTTGGCCGTTGACGGTTGTAGGCTTAATCAAGCGCCGTGATTACGAGTACTTTTGTCATTCGTTCGTCCATGTGGAAGCCTATGATTTTACGGGTGTATAAATCCATGACACTGGCGAGATATAACCAGCCCTCGTCCGTCGTGATATAGGTAATGTCCGTCATCCAGACCTTTCCCGGTGCCTCAGCGGTAAACGTTTGATCGAGCACATTCTCGGCTACAGGCAGATGATGATTCGAGTTCGTTGTCGCCTTGTATCTCTTCACGGTACGTGATTTCAGACCCATCCTTTTCATCGCACGCGCGACGGTTTTTTCGGAGACCTGAACGCCTTCCTTTTCAACATTTGCCAGATCCTCGGACTGCCGTACAAACGTCTCGAATCCAGGAATATCCGCCTGATGTGTTGCTCCAGCTTTTCTCGACGCTTGGACCGACTGCTTTTTTGCCGCCGCGTCCATTCATAATAACCGCTTCGAGACACTCGGAATAGGGCGCACATCTTCACGACACGGAGCTTGGAGCGGTGATCGTGGATAAACGGGCAGATCAGCGCCGGCCTCCTACCCGATTTCGGCCAGGTTGCCGGAAGATCTGCTATGGCGAAGTTGGCGGCATCTATTGGCCTTTCTTCCGGGCGCATAATTGTCTGCGGCATGCGGGATAATAATTCCAAATTACAGCCCGGGAAAGAAATGGTGATTCGTTCATGAATTCAGCACCTCCAAAATGGGAAGCGCTTATGGAATCCTCAGATTTTGTTTATTTCCATCATAAAACCAAAAATGAGCCCTATTGTATTGGATATTTTAAATCCCTTACGGATTCAAGAATCTTGCAAGAGCATATCCTTAATTCCTTCAGCAACAATTCGGATATATCCTGGCATGATTTGTTCCATTCCATCCCGATTGCGGAAAAAGAAATATCCTCCGATTGGAATGACATTCAAGATAAATTATTGCGGGGATATGTAGCGATTCAACATGGTCGTCACAATCCTGCCTGTATATTGATCAATGCCGTCTTATCCAAGGGCCGCGAAGTAACCATACCGGAAGTCGAGTTTAACGTGGAAGGCCCCAAGGAGGCCTTTGTTGAATCGCTGGATACGAATCTTAACCTGATCCGCAAACGTATTCCCCTTCCCCAGTTGCGAATCAAAGAGATCACGGTAGGCAGTATTTCCAAAATGAGAGTAGCCGTTTGTTACCTCGACGGAATTACGAACGAACAATATGTCCATACCTGTATCCAGCGACTGGAGGGTATACAGTTTGACACAGTGGCTGACATTGCCATTCTTCAACAGATCATCGAGGATAATTCAAACTCCATCTTTCCTCAGCTGCTTGGATCCGAAAGAACGGATCGCGTTGCGTGGAGCTTGACAGTGGGACAGGTTTGCATTTTGGCCGACGGGTCCCCAACTGCAGTTCTGGGGCCAGTTTCGTTTTGGATGTTTTTCACCTCCTACGAAGATTATTATTTGCCATGGGTCGTCGGCTCTTTCATTCGTTTGATCCGCATTATTTCGATTGCGTTTTCCGTCCTGGCATCGGCCGTATACGTTGCTGTTCTAACCTATCACGGTCACGGTATTTCAAATATTTTTTTGCCCACGATTATTTCTTACAGAATCAATGTGCCTTTTCCCCCTGTCGTGGAGGTACTCATTATGGAGCTTGTCATTGAACTATTGCGGGAAGCGGGCGCCAGATTGCCTTCCAAAATCGGACAAACCATCGGTATTGTCGGAGGTATCGTACTCGGTACCGCGGCGGTTGAGGCCGCCCTGACCAGCAATTTTTTATTAATTATTGTGGCGTTGTTGGCAATGGCTTCCTTTACAACGCCCGTTTTTCAGGAGCAACACGATACGAATTCTTCGGTTTCCGTTTATTATCGCCGCCCAAGTATGGGGGTTATTGGGGGTGTTTATTTGCGCCCTTGCCGTTATTACCCATCTGTTGCGGTTAACCTCGCTCGGCATGCCTTATCTGGTTCCTTTTTATCCATTTCGCCCTTCCAGCCTGGTTGATACGGCAATACGCCCTCCGATTTCAAAATTCCATCATCGGCCAGGTTTTCTAAGGTCCAAGAAGCCCGTAAGATTCGATAAGAAAAATGCAAATTTAAAAAAGGACATCGACGAATGATTCCGCTCCGGGAGTGCTGCCGATGAATGCGTCAGACAGCAACAGGTTTACCGTTTCGCCCTATCTGATTTTCGTTGTCATTCAATCGATGCAGTTCGGGTTAGGATTCGTGTCCATGTCGGTCAAACCTATTCGGTTGGCCGGCCAGGATGCCTGGGTTTCCGTCATCCTGTGCGCAATCGGTATCCATATCGTCCTGTTTATGATGTATCGAATTCTTAACCATAATGAGACGGACCTTATCCAAATCCATCAACAATTTTTTGGGAAATGGGCCGGCGGAGGGCTTAACCTTCTCTTTATCCTCTATTTCCTGATGATTTCAATTTATCAATTACGGGTTTTTATTGAAGTTATACAAGTATGGATATTTCCTGAACAGAAGACTTGGCCGCTGGCTTTGGCTCTGCTCTTGCTTGCGTATTACATGGTTGCGGGGGGATTTCGAGTTATCGTCGGCATCTGTTTGTGTAGCTTTATTAACCATATTCTTTTTATATCCATGGTTTTTACGGCACCCTTTCTTCATTTCAACAACTTATTGCCCGTCATGGATCACTCGCCAAGCGAAATCATCAAAGCGGCAAAGGAATTGACTTTTTCTTATATGGGCGTGGAGATCCTGCTTTTTTGTTACTCGTTCATCAAATCGCCAAAAAAGTCGCAAAAATGGGCGCACTGGGCAATTGTCGGCATGACGATCCTTTATATAGTCGAGATTCTCTTTACCTTGTTATTGTTCAAGTCCGAGCAATTATCAACCGAAATTTGGCCGGCATTATCTAAATATAAATTCGTTCAATTTCCTTTCATTGAACGTTTTGAATTTATCGGCGCATCGGCAACGACATTTAGGTTATTTCCGATCTTATGCTTATGTCTTTGGGCTTCAAGCCGCGTGATTAAGCTGACGTTCCCTGTAAAACAACGGACAGCTCTGCCGATTTTTTTGGTTCTGCTTTTCATTGCCGTATGTTTAATTCCGGATCGAAACGAAATTGAATTTATTCAATCCTGGTTATCCACGATCGGAGTATGCGTGATTTTTGTGTATATCCCATTTCTGTACGTATTTAATTCCATCCGAAAGAAAGTGAGAAGAACGACATGAACCGGGTTTTATTCGTCCTGTTGGTTATCTGCTTATTGCTGACCGCGTGTGTGAAGCAGCAAATTTTGGACAGAGTCACCCTCTTTCTTGTCTCTGCCCTGGATGAAACACCGAATCATCAGCTTGAAGTTACGCTGGCGGTGCCCAAGTTTCAGTCCGGAAAGCCAAGTTCGGTTTCAGACGAATTGATCTCGGAAGCGGGGCATACAAGCTCCGGTATCGCCGATTTAATGAATATGCAGCTGGAGCGGCCCATGAATCCGGGAAAGCTATCCGTGGTCTTGTTTGGAAAAGATAAGGCGGCAAATGGTTTGGCACAAGAAATCGATGTCATTTTACGAAATGCCCAATATTCGCGAAAAATGTACTTGGCCGTTGTCGACGGAAGGGCAAAGCAGCTGTTGGAAGCAAATTTTAGTTCAAAGGAAGAGAAAGGGATGTTCTTGTATAATTTATTTCAAACCAATACACGCGAGGGGATCCTTCCCAGCCGAAATCTTCACGAATTTGATTACTCGCTTGCAGGTAAAGGAATGGACCCTTATTTACCGCTCCTTAAATTGCAGAACGATAAAGTCGTGATTGCCGGTTTAGCCTTATTTAAGGATGATAAATATGCCGTATCCATCAACGAGAAACAAACGCGGATCATGAAACTGCTTGTCAGTAATACGAAGCACGGTGTCTTTGAGGTAAAACTTGACGATGGGTCTTATGTTTCCTTGGACAATGTCGGATCAAAAGCGAGTTACCGAATCAGTCATGATCATGATGCAAAAAATATGAAGGTGATCATCAACCTTGTCGTAAACAGCAAAGTTAGAGATGCACGGAAGGTTCGCTTTCCGAACCAGAAGCTCCACCTAATTAAGGATTCTTTGGAACATGATATTCAAACGACCGGACTGAATCTAATCGGGTTATGTAAAAAGGAAGAGATAGACCCGCTCGGATTAGGGGATTTCGTCAGGAGTAAAACACGACAATGGAACGAAGAGGCATGGAAAAAAGATTATCCTACACTAAAAGTGGACTTGAATGTCAAGGTGAATATCTCGGAAATGGGAATCAAGAAATAAACGGACGGTTTATGAATGTGACGGGAGACGGCCTGTTCGGCTTCGTCCTGCGGCTAGGGAGATGGTGTAAATGTACATTATCGTACGCATGTTGTTATGGATTCTTGCTGCATGGCTTTGGGGAGATTGGCGGAACTGGAAGAAATATCAGTCCACCTTTCTCTTCGTCATTCTGCTGGACCTGTTATATAACGTTCTTACCTACAATTATCCGTTGTGGACCTATGCCCCTACGGATATCATTCCAAATCATACGTATAACAATCTGCTTGTAACGTTTCTCTCTTATCCAGCCATTATGTTTATCTATTTAGGACGGTTTCCGACTGGATGGATAAAACAGGTTGCCTGGATGATCATCTGGGTGGCTCTTTTTTCTGCCGTCGAATTCGTTAACTACAAAATGGGATTAATGAGTTACCATAACGGTTGGAGTTTCGGCTGGTCTGTGGTCTTTTACCTTGTTCAGTTGCCGTTCATACGGCTCCATTATAAAAAACCGCTGCTAGCCTACGGGCTAAGCGTACTGATCATTGCAGGACTTTTAGTGCTCTTTAAAGTTCCTGTCAGCCTTATGAGATAAAAATACCTGTTGGTTGAATATCAATCGAGGTAAGATCCAAGTCGCCTCATAGCTGACAGGCAACTGGTGGAGAGATCCTAAGGTTGAAGCCCTGTGACAAAGTAACTCCGAGAGGAGTGCGAGCAAAACAGCAGGCCTAACATCAAGTGAATCCTGCCGCGTCGTCAAAAGAGACTCGAAAAGGACAAGAGAGAGTCGAGCCTCGGGAATATGGGCGAAGACCACGGAACGCGTGAAGCCCTTGGAAGAGCAGAGCGGAAAAACTCACCGGCGTATTAAAAGAATTAAAAGAGCAAATGCAACAAGAGCTTTCTGTCGGATATTACAATAAGGGGTAGTACCAGCGTCTAACTTTACCCGAGAGAGCTTAATCCTTAAGGCTAGATATGAAAGGACGGGTGGGTCTTATCGAGGAACAGATAAGGACGAAAGTTGCGCAATATACCATCCGAATCTTGCGCCTTTCTCAGCTTTTGCCTCGTCCCTCAGAATGGTAAACCGATCCTCGTTGCCGCGGCAGCGGATCTAATATTCCAGCCAGACCGGTCAAAACGTTTCGGTTATTTTCGAGTTTTTGCTTTTCCTTTTTTAGCATCTCTGTAAGCGTCCCATCACGTACAACTAGCTCCATCTCCATTTAAGACCAAAAGTTTTGTGATACCTATCCCATAACGCGACAAGTAATCGGAAGCATAGATGACCATGGCAAATAAGGCTCGAGCGCCTCTGGATTTTGTGAATCCGGAAGCTGCGGAAGCTGCTCGAACAGGTACTTTAAATATTGAATAATTACGAATGGCTTGATCGATCGCTCACTGCGATTATTATCGATCTCGAGCAGACCATCGTTCAGGAAGGCAGTCAATTTCCCCCACTGATTCAGGCTGTAAGCAATCGCTTTTCCAACCAGACTCTTTGGCAGTGTTTGAGAGTGCTGTTGCTTGAGCCATACCGAACAAGCCTCCAGGATCGGAAGGCTCCGCTTCTTTCGCTCGGCATATCGTTCTTCTGGCGAAGCATCCTTCAGCTCGCGCTCAATGGCGAAGAGAGCATTGCAATAAGCCAGTCCTTGACTAGCTACCGAATCCTTGTTACCTCTCGTCGCTGACGGGGCTGCTTTCAACGCTTATCGTATTTACGCCGCGCATGTGCCCAGTACCCCACAAGAATCACACTAGGAACCTTATGATAACCCGCATAACCATCGACATGCCGAACGCTCAACTCGGGCATTATCACAGCCTTCTTTAAAGACAACTAAATTGCGGCACAAAATTTTAATACATATTGCTGCCTTTATTTTAGGAGCAATATTGTTGGGATTAACGGGGAGTTTGGTGGGCATGTAGGGTGGGTGTTCTTATTTCTATTTTCAGATGACGAGGTGTTTTTTGAGGAGAAGGGTGAAGGCATTCTCTTTCAGTGTGAGGTCTCCGATTTGCCTTGGATGGCGCACAAGCTCGCTGGCCTTGGCATGCCTTTCATCATCAAGCGGCCTCAGGAATTGTGTGAAGTGATCATGCAGTATGCTCAACAGCTAACTAACTATGCACAGCAGTTGCCGAACTAACGAAAGACGATAGCGCAGAAAATAACAACATGAGAACGCCGTAGATAAATTCAGACGGCCCCATTAAGCTAACCGATCCTCCGCGGAGAACCGTATCACAAGTAACGATCTGAAGACCCCTCAACTAAAGGGGCCTTGTTTCCGTATCATTTGGCTTATCCTCGCTGTAACCAGTTACTGAAGGAATTTCGCATCTATCAGTCAATCGCATACCGCAGCTGAACGACATCGCTGCCGAGAGGTTTGCAGCCTAGCAATCGTACAGCCTTGAATCGGTAATTGTCTTTGTCGATTAGCAGATTTAACCCTTTACCTTCTAATACAGGAGCCACATTGAAAATCACTTCGTTTACAAGTCCTTGTGCTAGAAACGAATTGTGAATATTCGCACCGCCGCTAATGAGAGCGGTTTGGTGTCCTTTCTGCTGGAGGCAGCTTAAGGCTTCTTGTGGCGACTTTACCACCGTTACGCCGGGGATGTTTTCAATGTTCTTAGACAAAACAACGATGTCGATCCCCTTGAAAGGACCTTCCGCGTTTACCTGTTCCTCTTGGGATACTCTGCTTGGGTCTGTCATTTCCTGAAACGTCTTACGTCCGACAATGAAATTCCCTGCTGCCTTTGCTTGCGCTGCGAAGTCGTCCAACGCTTCCTTTTTCGGTGGGTTATCGGGGCTGGATTGTGCATAATTGCCGTTAGCAGTTAGGGTTGCCCATAAAGTGGTTTTCATTAAACGTTCCTCCTCAATTTCGATTCAGTTACTTCAGGTTAGCACGATTCCCCGATTCGGATGTTCGTATGATATTAATCATCCTTCAGGGTCTCGCCTTTCCATTCACATCGTAATCGATCTGTGGTACATTTGAAAAGTAGTTACATTTTAGTGCAATAGTTTCAAATAATGAACTATGGAGTGATCGCGATGATGGATCGTACCTGCCCTGGTACCGTTGAACCGATCCTAGAGATTTTGGACGGAAAGTGGACATTACTTCTTTTATTCGAATTATTTAACGGAACCAGACGTTTCGGGGAATTACGCCGGAGGTTGCAGCCCATTAGTCCGAAAACTTTGACAGATCGCTTGCGACTGTTAGAGGAAAAAGGAATCATCACACGTACGCTTTACCCAGGCATACCACTACATGTCGAATATGAACTTACGGAGAGCGGGCTAGGTTTGCAGCCGATTTTCGCCGCAATGTGGACGTGGACACAAGAGCATGGCGCATATTTGCGGAAAAAGACGGATGAAATGGGCCAAGATAGCAATAAAGTGATGTGATTGTGCTAAGAAGTTTTAGAAAGGCTATCCCGCATGAACTGCACCCCGTCAAGTAGACAGACCCTGGCTATTGTCCTCAAACGTGATTTAGCCTATTCACAAAGACGCATTTTTCAAAGAGGCATAGGTACAGCGGTAGGTGTACTACTCGGAAGCTGTTTATTGCTGTGGTCTCTGCCGCAATGGAATAGTGTAGTCGTTATCGGATTACTTGGTGCGCTTCGCCCCATTTTTAAAAACCGAAGTTATGCGATCTATGCCATGCTTATGACACCGTTAATGTTAATGATGTTCAGCACCGGCAGTCCAGTGACAGCACATTTGTTAGAATATCGATTACTCGATACAATGATTGGCTGTGTACTTGCTTATGTTCTTGGTTTTTATATATGGAAAAACGCCTCTCAAGTAAACTAAGGATATTAATGGAAGGGGGAATGGATTTGGCGCTTGCACATTTTAAATGGGACGGCGGGATTATCCTGATCCAAAGTCAGTATTTTGATCCAGCCGTGGATTGGTATTCGGAACATATGGGATGGACTTGTAGGGAAAGACACAAAGATTATCACGGTGAGAAAGCTTTCTTTTTAATGCCTGGCGGTGGGCAGATTGTTTTAAAGGCTGTTGACTCTACCTTTGAACACCTCAGTTTAGTTGGTCGTCATGATGGTGATGCGCGTTTCTGCTTTGCGGTTGGAGACTGGGATTTAACGCTTGATTACTTTAAGCAGCACGGCATCAAACATACCGTTCCGAAGATTGGGCCGGATGGAAGAAGGCACGTGGATGTCTATGCTTTTGATGATACGAGGATAACAGCCGTTCATCTAAAAAAGTTCGAAGGATTGTTTCCAAATTCTCGTCTTGTTTCGTACGCAGATGTTCCAGTTAGGTTTGGAGTTACTGATTTGGAAGCTTCCACAGCCTGGTACACTCATTTCTTAGGTCTTATTCCTTCGGAACGGGAAGTGCCTAGCGGATATGCTTTGCTAAAAGGGAAGAGTCCCTACCAAGATTCTTCTTTTTATGGAGATCGCGTTTGGTTAGAGAAAGTGAAGGAAGTAACTCAAAGAACCAATTCAGCAGCTAGACCTTATTTTTATCTGGAAAAGGAAACGTTCCTGGATATTCATAAGCGGTCAAAGGAGCTCAATATCGAATGCTCTCCCATCGTGGGTGATCCAGTATGGTGGGCAGCATTTCACTTTTTCGATCCAAATGGAAACCGTATAAACGTCTCGACATGCAGACTATGATGAGTGTTCAACAATTTGCTTTCCGTACCGGAATATCTCCCCAAGAACAACTCGCTTTTCCAGTACGAAAAGAATACGACGAGGTCGACTATCCTACCATATTCAAGGCACCGAACCAAAGACAATCGACGCTTTAAGACAAAATACGGACTGCATAAATATGTATCTTCACGGGTTGCCAAATGAAAGGGACAGCCGCGCGGCTGCCCCTTACTCAAGTAAAAGGCAGCATCGTACCATTCGACGAGACGGAAAGTGCGCCGGTTCGCGGCTTTTTCCCAAATGTCGTCGGAGGGGGTTAAGGGGTGAGCGCCTCGGCGCTCTCGGACTCTTCCCGCCGGTCTGCGGATTGGGCTTCCGGGATAAAGGTGTCCCTGCCTGCTCCGACGCCGGCGAGGAGAACAAGCGCCGAAGCGGCGACCATCAGCCATAGGATGAGCGGCCATGAGCCGGTCGCGTCATGGAGATACCCGAGCAGAACCGGTCCGGCGGCGGCAATCAGATAGCCGATCGACTGCCCCATGCCCGACAGCTCGGAGGCTTGAGCGGCGTTGCGTGTGCGCAGAGCGAAAAAGGTGAGCCCCAGGCTGATGTTGGCGCCTTGGCTGAGCCCGAGCAGGCATACCCACAGCGCGACCGGTCCGGATGTCAGCAGCCCGCCGAAGCCGACGATCGATGCGATCTCAATCACAATGACCAAACTGCGCTGGCTGCGCCGGCGGCTGGCCAGAATGGGCAGGAAAAACGAGGCGGGCAGGCTGACGAACTGCATGAGCGACAGCATCCATCCTGCGGAAGCCTCGCTCATCCCCCGGGCTTGCAAAATGTCCGGCAGCCAAGCGATGGTCACGTAAAACAGCAGCGACTGCAGTCCCATGAACAGCGTAACCTTCCAGGCCAGCCCGGAGCGCAGCAGACTGCTCCTCTTGGGCGGCTTGGCGCTGGCCGCACTGGCGATGGCGACCTTCGGGAGACGGATGCTCCGGACCCGAGGAATCCATACGAGAAAAGCGGCGGCGCTCAGAAGTCCCCATACAAGGAGCGATAGGCGCCAGCCCAGCTGCCAATGGAGGGCGAGCGGAACGCTGACGCCCGAGGCCAGCCCGGCGAACGTGCTCATCGTGACGGTGTAGGAGCCCGTCATCATTCCTACGCGAAGCGGATAATCCCGTTTGATCAGCGCGGGCAGCAGGACGTTGTCGACGGCGATCGCGAAGCCGAGCATCATCGTTCCGGCGAATAGCGCGGCGGTATAGGGCAGGGACCGGGCGGCTATGCCGATTGTCAGGACGAGCAGGCTTGCCAGCAGCGTCATTTCGATCCCGAAGCGCTTCGCGAGCTTTGGCGTCACCATCGACATGATCCCGAAGGCAAGCGGCGGCAGTGAGATTAGCAGTCCGGCCAGCACGTTGGACAGCCCGGCATGCTCGCGAATTTCGCCGATGAGCGGTCCGACCGCCGTAATCGGAGCGCGCAGGCACGCGGCGATCAGCAATATTCCCGCCATCGAGGCAAGTGTGAGGCTGCCCCGAGCGCCTGTATATTCGTTTTTACCCACGATGTATTCCCTCTTTCCAACCTGAACGATGATTTCCCAATTGATAAGCGCATTTATAGTACGTTATACTATACCAAAATTGAAAATAAGTAAACTATAGTTTTCTTCTATGAAGGGATGTTCGCAGGATGGAAGATCAGACGGAGCATATCGATGAGCGAATGAAGGGGCTTGTGCGCAGCATCGGCTCGATTTTGCGCCGGACGCGCAAGGAGCGGGGGCTCAGCATGGAAGAGCTTGCGGGCCGGAGCGGCGTAAGCAAGCTGACGCTCGGCAAAATCGAGAGGGGCGAGACGAATCCGAGCCTGTCCGTCCTGTGGCGGATAGCGGACGGGCTGTCCGTGCCGCTGTCCTTCCTGCTGCAGGACGAGCAGCCGGCGGAAGTGTCGCGGAGCGGCGAAGGGGTTCATTTCACGGACGGCCCTTGGCGGGTGGAGCCGATGTTCGGCAGCTCTGCGGGATCGAGGACGGAGACGTACAGGGCTTTTTTGCAGCCGCACAGCTTCTACGAGCCGGAGGCTCATCCCGCCGGAACGATCGAGACGGCCGCCGTCATGTCGGGAACGGTAACCATTACCGTTGCGGGTACGAACCATAGGCTCGGACTGTACGACGCGCTCCGTTTCCGCGCCGATGCCGCTCACCTGTACCGGAACGATACGGACCGGCCGGCCGTGCTGCATTTGACAATCGAATATTCAGAGCTCTGACAGGCGGCGCTTACATGCTGCAAGTCGATAGCGGAGGTGAAGAGATCTGATGAGTCCATTAAAATCGTTCGTGCTGCTCGTTTTTTCTTGCTTGAATTAGGATCCTTGGCATCATACGGCTATTGGGGCTTTCATGCGGCAGACGGACAGCTTCTTCGTATCCTTCTGGGGATAGAAACGCCGCTTGTGGTCACCGTCTTTTGGGGCGTCGTTCTCTCTCCTAAAGCAAAAATACCCGTTAAACCCCCGCTCCGCCTGATTCTCCAGTTAATTGTCTTCACCGGGGCGTCATGGGCGCTATACGCAGCGGGACAATCGGCGCTTGCTTTTGTATTGCTTGCTGTAACGATTCTCACCATGATCCTTACTATCCTTTTAAAGACGTACCAGAGCTAGCGGCAATTGGAGGGCACGGAAACTGCTCAGAAGATCGGCGTGATGAATATGCGGGCGGTCAAATTTCGTTATAAGATTCAAGAAGATTGCCAGCACAAAACAGAAGGCTTGCAGGGACCTTAACAGGGTCCAGGCAAGCCTTCTTGCTATTATCTTCTCGGCATGTAGCCAATCAGCGTCTTCGAATCCGGATCGAACGCCAGGGTGAGGGGCCCGAGAAGCGTGTCCTGATCCGTATTGTACGTTACGAGCACGAGCTTCCCTCCGGCTTCCTGCAGCTTCTGCAGCGCCTGCTTCTGCTCGTCGGTGGATGCAAGCACGCCGGAGTCTTTGGCGTCCACGACTTCCACCTTCGCCTCGTCCTTCTTCGTCGTCACATGCGGCTTCTGCTCGGAGGGAATGGTTTTCCAGCCCAAATCGCGGAATTCCGCTTCATCCGCCGGCACAGGCTGCCCGTTATCCGACAGAACGACCAGGTAAAAGAGCGGACCCTGCGGCGGGATGCTCTTCGTCAGGTCCGGACCGTAGAAGGCGCGCACTTTCGTGCCGGCTTTCAGATCCTCCCACTTCACGTCTTCCGCCAGCGACGTCAGCAGCGTTGTTTCCTTGCCGGCCGTCAGTGTCAGGTTCGGCGCGAAAACGCCGTTTTCCGTCTCGCCGAACTGGATCTGCCAGCCGTCGTCCGTATGCTTGACCGACCCCAGTACATCTTCCTTGACCAGCTCATCGCCGAGCGACACGATTTGGGCGGCATGAGATTGCCCCGGGTAGCTCATCGCCACCATCGGACCGTATTCGGCTATGACTTGCGTCCCCGTCTTCAGGCTGCCGGCGGCTATCGGCTTGCCGTCCTTATCCTTCAGCTGCGTGTCTTTGTCCGCGGTCAGGATCATCCAGCGGGCGTCGCCCCTGCCCATCAGTTCGATCCGGAAGGTGCCGTTCCCGGCCGGCTCAATGCTTTGAATGACGCCCGTCATCTTCATATATTCCGCCGCTTCTTCCTGGCGCTTGTGCAGCTCGAGCGCTTTGTCCTTGGCGTCATAGGTCACATCGTAACCGAGCGCCTCCGCCTCGCTGCGTGCCGGCAAATAGGCTTGGCCGTTAATCATAACGGGCTTCATCGAGGTGCTTGCCCCGTCGACGGTGACCGCAATGTCATTCCGCAGAAGACCGCTCACTTTGCCGATCAGGCCCGAAGCCTCGGCAGCCGCCGTCGTTCCGAGCAGTCCGGCGATTGCCGCCGCTGCGATGACTTTCTTTTTGCTCATGTTCAAGTCGAGTGCTCCTTTCAAACTTACGAATTGTCGTTTGCTGACATCCTCTCAAACGGCAGTCGCAATGAAAAGGTTGCACTCTTTTTCCAAGCTATCGCTTTTAGCGAACGCGAAGCGTTCCACTCAGCCCCGAACAAATGGCGGATGACCTGCTTCACAGCTTCAGATCCTCCACACCGTCCAGCCATTGCTCGATTCCGCCGACGACGGATTCGACGCAGCCGGATTCGAACGGCGAGGTCAGCCCTGCATATTCGACCAGCTCGAGGAAAGAGCGGCTGCCCCCGGCGCGGCACAATGTCAGATAGCTGTCCCAAGCGCTGCGGTAGTCCTTCTGCATCCGGTCCCAGTATTGGAAGGCGCACACCTGCGCCAGCGCATAGTCGATATAATAGAACGGATAGTGAAAAATATGAAGCTGACGCTGCCACAAACCGCCCCGCTCCAAATAATCGACCCCGTCGTAATCGCGGTGCGGCAAGTATTTTCGTTCGATGCTTCGCCAAGCGCTCTTGCGTTCAGCCGGCGTCGCCTCCGGATTGCCGTAGACGAAATGCTGGAATTCATCCACGGCCGATATGTACGCGACGCCGAGCAGGGCGGTCGACAGATGGCTGAAGCGGTATTTCTCCGCATCCTCCTTGAAAAACCGTTCCATCCACGGCCACGCGAAAAATTCCATGCTCATGGAATGAATTTCGCACGCCTCGAAAGTGGGGAAGAAATATTCCGGAATGCCGAGCTGCCGGCTTTCATACACCTGGAAAGCGTGGCCGACCTCATGCGTCAAGACGTCGATGTCGCCGGAAGTTCCGTTAAAATTCGAGAAGATGAACGGCGCGCGGTAATCGGGCAGGAACGTGCAGTAGCCGCCCCCTTGCTTGCCTTTTTTGCTCACCAGATCCATCAGTTCGTTCTCCGTCATGAAGCGGAAAAACGCTCCCGTTTCCGGAGACATGGCCTCGTACATTTCGGAGCCGCCTGCTACGATCCAGTCCGGATCGCCTTTCGGCTTCGGATTGCCCGACGGAAAGCTGAAGCTTTCGTCGTAAAATTTCAATTGATCGACGCCGATGCGCCGGCGCTGACGTTCTTTCAGCCGCGTCGCCGCCGGGACGATATGCTCCGCCACTTGGCTGCGGAAACGATTCACCATGTTCTCGTCGTAGTCTGTGCGGCTCATCCGGGCATACCCGAGCGGTACGAAATTGTCGTACCCCAGCTTCCGGGCGATAGCCGTTCGAACCTTGACCAGCTCATCGAAAATCCGGTCCAGCTCCTGCTCGTGCTCGGCCATAAACCGGTACCGGCATTCCGAAGCCCGCCGTCTCATCGCCCGGTCCGTCGACTGTTCGAAGGGAGTGAGCTGCGGCAGTGTCCGCTCTTCCCCTTCAAACGGTATTTTGGCCGATGCCATCAGCTGCGCGTATGCCGAAATGAGCTTGTTTTCCTGCTGCAAGTCCTCGATGATTTCAGGGGTGAACGTCTTTAATGACATTTCGGCCAGACGAAACAGCTGGCTGCCCAGACGGGCTTCCAGTTCGCCGCGGAAGGGCGAATGGACCAGCGCCCGGTAATAATCGCTCACATATTCCTGAACGACCGGCTTGTTCTCGTCCATGAAATCCTGCTCGGCTTTGTAGAACTCATCGGTTGTATCGATGGAATGGCGGATTTCCACCAGCTGACCCAGCGTTTCGAACCGGTTCCGGAGCCGATTGACGCCTTCCATGGCTTCGATCTGCGCCTCGGCGGTTTTCGCCTCGTTCATCGACCGGATCAGCTCCTTGAACTGCTGCTCCATTTGCTTCACATCGGGCCGTTCGTAAGGCATCTGGCTGAACTTCATGAGCGGTCACACCTTTCAATAATTAGGATGGGATTTCAAAAGACTTGTTTTTCTTCACGGCAAGCTTCAGATCCATCTTTGAAAAGCCTGATCGACCAGCTTGACCCGGTTCCGTTCGGCCCAAGCGGCAAGATCGGCAATCCCGTTTAATTCGTCGCCGGCAAATCGGAAGCACATCCGGAGGGGGACGATTCTTCTCCCGTGCGGCTTAATGCCAACCGTGGTACTGAACGTTCCCATTTTCATAATGGCCTGAATTTCTTTTGCTCGAATGGAAGTCCCGTTCAAAAGAAGGGTATCCTCGTGCAGACGGAGCCCCGTCGGTTTCTGAAATGACAGGATAAGGGATTGGATGAAAGCCGCTAAACAGCACAGAAACAACGCCGCAGAAGCATATAGATCCCAAGAAGCTTCCTTTTCCTGAACATGCCGAATGACATTGCCCAGTGAAATGAAACCCAAGACGATCATAGATATCATCAGTTTGAGCCGTGAAGGGTTTCGAACGGAATGTGTAATCAATTCCAATTATGGAACCTCCTTTTACATCCAGCATAGTACATTTGATTTCATTTGAAAACCACGATAATCCGTTTGCGATAACTTGTCGGTACGCAAAATCACGCTCCCCAAGGTGAATTTGTTCCTCTAAAAATGGACTGAAATTGCCTCTCGGCTCACGTCTTTCTGAGCGTCCTTTCAAAATCATGCCGTCATTTCACCGCCTGCACCGACAACCATTGCGGAAGAGCCGCAAGAGGGTTGAGCTTCCAATTGCATCTATCCGCAAGCTCTTGCTCGGACAGGGGCGCAGCGTCATCCGACGATTGATCCTCCCAGAATGAACCGTTCTCTGCGTACATCTCTTCCATATGCCGGATGCTCAGGCCCGAACTCATCATCGCATTGATCATGTCCTGCACACGCCAATGAAAGGTGGGCGTAGCTTCGAATGGACCGCCGGCGTCGTAAGGTTTGACCACTTGGAGAGCATGAGCGGAAGCCGTTCCGAACGGGCGCATGAAGGGATGAACGTCGAACATGATATACGTCCCGCCGCCTTTCAGAATGCGATGAACACTCTGATACATGGCATTGAGGTCAAAGATCCATACGTGAACGCCGTTCGACGTATAGACGAAATCGTAGGCATCGCTGTCCAATTGGCAGAGCTTCATGGTGTCTGCGCAAATAAATTCGATATCCCAGCCGTGCTTTTGAGCGATGCTGGAACTGTTTTCCAGCTGTCTTTCCGAAATATCGCATGACGTGACTTGCGCCCCCATGAGGTGAAAAGCGTAAACCGCATGATTGTCGCCGCTTGAAGGGACGCAAACGCGTTTTCCCTCAAAGTCCGGCATCGCCCTTTGAATCATGGCGTACGTTGTTGAATGGAACGCGGACTCCGGACGCCGGATAATGGCCGAAATCGCCTCTTCCGTCCGGTATTTGAGATACCAGGAATCCGCCCACTCGTTCCAATTGCGCCTGATGTTTTCGGTGTAGTTCTCGTTCATCTCACGCCCGCCTTTCCGAATCGCATCCGTTCTATGATTTACATTACAAGGAGCACCTGCGAAATAAAAGGGGAAATTCGGTTTAACTGAAATTATCCGGAAACTTTTTCTATACCCGGACTTTACCGTGCCGAAGGCTTCCGGTCATGGGATAATGGTCACGGAGCGGTTTGACGCGCGCTTGGAGGTGGGACGATGAAAAAATTTACGATTCGAAATATGAGGCAGCCCGACGATTTTGCGGCGGCTGCGCCGCTGCTTAATTTGATTTGGTCGGAGCCGACGACGGCTGAGCGGCTTAAAGAAGACGAAGACAAAATTCCTCCCGGCCGGCTGGAGTACAACGATGAGGGCAAGCTGACGGGATGGGACCGGCCCAAATGGGTGGCGGAAAACGAGCACGGGCAGGTTGTCGCTTATACCACCGCCTGGCGGGCTCCTTGGACGGAACCGGGGGAGCTTTTCCTTACGCTTGTCGTTCATCCGGAACATCGCGGGGGAGGAATCGGCAGCGAGTTATATGAAACGGTTTACCGATGGGCAGTCGAAGTCAAAGCTTCGAAGCTGACTCTTTTTGTTCGGGAAACGGACGAGAACGCGGTCGCGTTTGCGGCAAGGCGCGGTTACGTGAAGGAACGCCATATGTTTGAATCCGTTCTGGATTTGGGAGATTTCGATGGCGGCGAGCTGGACCGTGCGATCGGCGGCGCGGAACGGGCCGGCATCCGTTTCATCACGCTGGCGGAGGAGCCGGGCGAAGAGAGCGAGCGCAAGCTCTACGAGCTGTATAAAGTGACGGCCGTGGATATACCCGGTTATTCGGGGAGCTACCCCTGGTTTGAAGAATGGAAAAAGTGGACCCTTGAGCTGCACGGCGTCCGCCCGGAATGGATTCATATCGCGAAGGACGGCGACCGGTTCGTCGGTGTCGTCACGCTTCAATATAACGAACAGACGCGGGCAATGTACCATGAATATACGAGCGTGCTCCCCGAATATCGCGGGCGCCGCATTGCGCTCGCCCTGAAAATGCTCGGCACCCGGACGGCTCGGGCGGGCGGCGTAACTTATTTAAGAACACACAACGATTCGATGAACGGGCCGATGCTGCACATCAACCGCGATCTGATCGGCTTCCGCGCGGAGCCCGGCAATTTTAAGATGGTGCATGAGCTCGCCCGTTCTTGAGTGCGGGAAATGAGGAATCACATATATGATCCAGCTTCATCACCCATACACGTATGAAAAATGGCAAGAATCACGGCAGGCCGAGCTGCGGCAGCGGCATAAACATACCTGGACGCTGGCGGATTGGGGACTGCGCGGCCTGCGGAAAAGAAGATATTCGTTTCATCTTCAAAGAAATCGAAGCGATGTTTTGAAACGGGAAGCGCTCCATGTTCTTGAGGAGATGCTGCAGCATGAGAACGGCGAGCTTCGCCTGCGCGCAGCCGAGCTAATCCTTCGCTTTTCCCGTAGTAAGTCTTAAACGCTTAGACGGCGGGGAACCTCCGGCACCTCGGCAGGAGGCGCAAATGTTTGCAATAAGGCAGTCTGTCAACGGGTTTCCCGTCCCGGCAGGCTGCCGTTTCCTTTTCAATCGATCGAAAAACTCGCTATATCGCTTGTTCCGCACTTAGAGTCAGCGTCAGCCGTTTCTTCTTTGAAAAAATTTTTTCGGCCGCCGCCAAACACTTTACCCGTCTCGAACGTTATACACATGACAAACGAACACGGTGCGAAAATCCGGTATCCAGATTGGAGCTTCCACGATGATCGAAGAGCTGTATAACCTGCACAAGGCGGAGCTGGAGCGGTTCGCGAGGTCGATCGCCGGGAATGAGAAGACCGCGGAGGACCTGCTCCAGGAAACGTTTCTGCGGGCCATGACCCACTGGGCCACGCTTCAGCGGCTGGCGGACCACAGCCGGCGGGCTTGGCTGTTCAAGGTCATGCGAAACCTTCATCTCGATCTGCTGCGAAGAGACCGGCACGTGGTCGGCCTGCCGGAAGGGCATGAGCCTGGGAGCGAGGTCGATTACGTATCGGGCCTTGCCGCGGAAGAGCTTTTGCAGAGTCTGCCCGCCCCGCTCCGGGAGCTTGTTCGAAAGCGCTTTCTCTATGGCATGAACAGCAGGCAGATCGCGGATTCGCTGGGCGTTCCTCACGCCACCGTGCGGACCCGGCTTCACACGGCCATGCGGCTGCTCAGAAAACAGGTTGACCAGTAAAAGGAGGAGAACGACGTGAGCAAAACGATCAAAAACGTGAACGTGCTGGACATTACCGCTGCAACCGAACAAACCTTGGAAGGGGTAAGCCACCTCAAAAACATTAATGTGCTTCTCTACAGTAAGGCTACATCAAGCTTACTTGCAGGCATTTCGCAGAAAAATATCAACGTGCGGGCCGAAGTGCCCGAGAATACCGTGCTGAGCACGGTTAACGGCCGATACGAGATCGCTTCGCTGAATAACGAAAAGCCGATGTTTATCATGGTGAATGGAGACGTGGTCATCCGTCCGGAAGCGGACGAGGAAGCGCTGAAGCTGAAGGTCGCGGGCATGATTGTAAACGGAAAAATGTGGTGCCCGGAACGTTTGAGCGGCATTGTGCAGCAGAAAACCGTGAATCATAACGGGCGTCTCATCTCGTTTATGAACGATGCGGAGCTGGTAACCGAAACCGTTCGGCTTAATAATCTTTACCTGCACACACTCGCGGATAACGCCCGCATTTCCTTTGCCGGAAAGGTCATCATGCTTGACGATGTCGACGCCTCGCTCCTCAGCGGCAAACTGCAGGCCGTCGAATTTATGGACCGGCTCGTTATTCGGGAGGATCTGCTCCCCGCCGTAACGGAGAAGATCGTTCATCTTCACAAAGCAGCTATAAAGACGATCCCCTTGAATACGTATTATGTCGAGAACGACCTTACTCTGGATAGCAATCTGCTGAAGAGAGTCCGGAACAAACGCCTGCATGCCGAAGGAGTCATCCGGATCGACAGCGGCGTCTCCCCGGCAGCCTTGGGCGAATCGGGCATCAGCCTGCACTCCGATGCCATGATCCTTTGCGGGGATGAGCTGACGGACGAGGTGCTGGCTATAACACCGGATCCCGCTGTGCAGGTCGTGGGCTGCAAAGGAAAGCTGCGCGTCGTGGAGGGCGAATACAGGCTGACCGCTGCGGAATTGAAATATACGGCCGAAACGCAGGCTTTTATCGTCCAGGGCGTGCTGAACATTTCGCCGGATGTCGAGCCGGAGCTGCTCATGAACGCGGCCGGGTCGATCGTCAATTTCGGCGTTATTAACGGCAGCGCCGAACAATGCGGGATTGTGCGCACCAAGCTGCTCATCAATAAAGGCGTCGTCGGCGAACCGGACAGCATGGAAGAGCATGACGGCGATACGCCGCCCGAGGCCGGACAGGAAGACGACACGGTTTATATTAAGAATGCCAATTATTTGAAGCTGTAAACGACTCTCGAGTGAGGAATAAAATCAACGGCAGTCTAAGGCGGGTTTCCGCAGCAGACTGCCGTTTCTTGCTTCTGTTCGTTCAATTGTTAATTAGCGATTTGAAAGCGCCTGAAATAACAAGCGTCAGACCGGCCATGTTCGTCCAGACCGCAAACTTCATCACATACACCGCCCATCCTTTTCTGCGCCAGGCAAAATCGCAGATCACGGCTGAACCTGACAGATTGGCAGCGATTTGAAGACCGGAAGATTTTCCAATGCCGGAATCGAAGAAGATTAGAATCGTATTCACGACTCCAAACAGAACGAATAAAGCGAGATATAGCTTGAATATCTTTTCCTTTTTTCGATATTCATGCGTTAACAGGTACATAGATACCTCAATAAATAGATTTTATAACCAAAATAACAGATCGAAAGAGTCAGGACGAGTGGAAATTATTTTCAGTCGTTGCCAACGGCATTCCGCTTTTCCAAAATACTTCTGGATTACCAATAGAAAATACATATGCGGTTTTTGCCTGCGATGCTATATTATTCATGCGTTCCAAGTCAACATCTTTGAGAGGGGTATACGAAAGGAATGGGGAATCGCAAGCCGCTTTATCGTATTCGATGGGCCGTGGGGAGTGTGCTGGCCATGCTGCTGGTGCTGACGGGCTGTGTATCGAATGCGCCGATTTTATCGGAAGCATTATCGAAGGGAACGGAGGTCACCGCTTACGAGTCGAAAAGCCTGCTGACCGTCGATACCAATTTGCCCGTTCAGGACGAGCAGACGAAACGGGTGCTGCAGACGCTGAAAAGCGGCGTCATCATCATGGAGCAGCAAAAGGATCTTCAACACGCGCATGCCGAGGTTACTTTGAAGGGCCCGGGCCCGATTCTGGAAACGGGACTGTGGCCGGGCACGAAGGCTCCTGCGCTGGATTTGTATCTACAAGGAAACGATATATTCGCGAAGACGTCGGCCGACAACAAGTTCCTCGGTATTCATAATGACTCGGCGGCGTCTCCGGACGAAATGTCGGAGCAGCTGAAAACGCTCGTGGAGCAGCTGATCAAGCAAAATCCGCTTACGCTCCGCCATGTCGATATTGTGGGCAGTGAAACGGTCGATCTGCCGGACGGCAGCAGCGAGCCGGCCACGCATGTCCGCATCAGCATGGATTTTAAAGAGATGGTGGACGCGGTAACGGTATTCCTGGAGAAGCTGAGTCAAACGCCCGATCTGGACCGGCAGCTGACGGACATCCTGGGCGAAACGGTTCCGCCCGAAGCGCTGGAGCCCGGTGCCGGCCTCAATGAGGAACTGGCGAAGCTGGTCGAAGAACTGAAGACGGTGAACGTCGAAGAGTTAAAATCGACCGGCTGGGACGTGGATTTGGCACTCGATGTCTGGATCAATGCCGATAAACGCATCGACCAATTCGATGCGGCGGTCGGCGTTAAGATTCCCGCAAGCCTGGTGTCGGAAGCGGGGCTGAGCGCTCCGCAAGGCCTGACATTCGTCGATTTCAATGTGAAGCTTCACCGCCAGACCTGGAACGTGAACCAAACGATTACCTATCCGGTTCCTCCGGCCGATCAGGTGATTACGACCGAGCAGCTGGAAGAGGATCCCTCGCTTGCGGCGGAATTCGGGGAAGCAAGCGTAATCGGTCCGATCGCGTCCATGATGACAATGCCGCCGGAAGAACCATTTGCGGATCTGTCCGAAGAACACTGGGCCTATGAGCCGGTCTCGGCATTGCGAAGCACCGGTATCGTGACCGGATACGAGAACAACGAGTTCCGGCCGAATCAAGCGGTTACGCGATCGGAATATATCGCGATGACGGTGAAAGCGTTAGGGCTGGAATCGGACGGCAAAGAGCTTGAGTTCGCGGATCGCAGCGACATTCCGGCGTGGTCGGAGGCATATTGGCAGGCGGCGGTCGAAGCCGGAATCGTCAAGGGCTATGCGGATGGCACGCTGAAGCCGAACCGGAAGGTAACGCGTTCGGAAATGACCGCGATTTTTGTGCGGGGCATGCAGGAGCCGCTGCAGAATGACAACCCGTTAAGCTTTAAAGACAGCAGCAGAATTCCGTCTTGGGCCGTTCCTTACGTCAAAACGGCAGCGGCCAAAGGACTTATTCACGGAACCCCGGATAACCGCTTTGCGCCGCAGCAATATGCGAGCCGGGCGGAAGTGGCGTCGCTCCTGTATAATTTCATGTTTGGGGAAATGTAAATTTCTTGGCGGGAAGCCTGTGCAGCGGCACGGGCTTTCTTTTTTTCGCCGGACGTGCGGGAAGGGCTGGAGCGGATTGCCGGTTTTCACCGATGCCGAACGCCTTTTATGTTGCCGCGATGGGCCGCCTCGGGTAAGCTAGAGCTACCGGATTTGACGTTGTGACGAAAAAAGGAGACGTACGGGCAAATGAAAGGGCAAACGAACCTGCGCAATGTCGGCATTTTCGCTCATGTCGATGCGGGCAAAACGACGACAACCGAACATATGCTCTACTTGAGCGGCCTGACCCGCTCGCTCGGCAGCGTCGACACCGGCACGGCGCAGACGGATTGGCTGGATGTCGAACGGGAGCGGGGCATTTCCGTCCGCGCGGCGGTAACCCGGCTGACGTGGAAGGATACGCCGATCAACCTGGTCGATACGCCGGGACATGTCGATTTCCTGTCCGAGGTGGAGCGCTCGCTGCGCGTCATGGACGGGGCGGTGCTCGTCGTGTCGGCCGTCGAGGGCGTGCAGTCGCAGACCGAGGTGATTTGGCAGGCGCTCCGGGAGCTCGGCATCCCGACCATCCTCTATGTGAATAAAATGGACCGGATCGGGGCGGACGCGAGCGCCTTGCTCGGGCAGCTTCACCGCTTCCTGTCGCCCGGAGCGGTTCCGATTGAGGCTCCGGAAGGCGCGGAAGGGGCGTTCGTTGGCGCGGTCAGTCTGCTGGGCGGCGGCGAAGAGCCGGGTTCAGCCGGAACGCCGGACGCGCTTGATGAGCTGCCCGAATGGGCGGAGCCGTACCGGCTGCGGCTGATGGAAGCCGTCGCGGAGCTTGACGACGAGCTGATGATGAAATATCTAGACGAAGGGCCGCTTTCGGCACGGGACATGCTGCCGGTGCTCGTCCGCTGCGCGCGCAAGGGCGAGCTGTTCCCGGTGCTGTTCGGGGCGTCGGGCAAAGGCATCGGCGTGCGCGCGCTGCTCGATGCGATCGTGCGTTATTTGCCGTCCCCCGGCGGCTCGGAGGAAAAGCCGGCAGCCGGCGTTATTTTCAAGATCGAGAAGGACCCGGCGATGGGCCGGATTGCTTATGTACGCCTGTACGAAGGCGTTATCCAAAACCGCGATACGGTCGTGAACGTCACGCGTGAGCTGCAGGAGAAAGTGACGCAAATCCGCCGCCTGCAGGGGCAGAAGACGGAGGACATCGGCGTGCTGCGGGCGGGCGACATCGCCGCCGTCTACGGCTGGAACCGCGCGCGCATCGGCGACATCGTCGGCTCGCCGGAGGGCGTGCCGGGCGAGAAGCGGCTTGCCGTGCCGCTGCTTACGGTGCAGGCGAAATGGCGCAATGAGGCGGAATATCCCGCCGTCGTCGCGGCGTTTCAGGAGCTGGCGGACGAGGATCCGCTGCTCGACCTGCAGTGGCTGCAGGAGGAACGGGAGCTGCACCTCAAGGTGATGGGGCCGATCCAGATCGAGGTGCTGACGCACCTGCTGAGGAGCCGGTTCGGCCTCGAGGTGGAATTCGGCGCGCCAACCGTTATTTATAAAGAGACGCCTGCGTCTGCAGGGGAAGGCTATGTCGCGTACCTGGCGCCGAAGCCGTGCTGGGCGATTTTGCGTTTTCGGATTGAGCCGGGCGAGCGGGGGAGCGGACTGCGCTACGAATCGGTTGCGAATCGCGAGCGGCTGCTCGAGAGCTACCAGAACGAGGTGGCGCGGCGCGCGCCGGAGGCGCTGCAGCAGGGCCTGCGCGGTTGGGAGGTGACCGATCTCAAGGTGACGCTGCTTGAAGGCGAGCATCATATCTGGCATACGCACCCGCTCGATTTTGTCGTGGCGACGCCGATGGGCATCATGAACGGGCTCGCTAACGTCGGCACGAAGCTGCTCGAGCCGATTTTGCGCTTCCGCTTGTCCGTTCCCGAGGAATTCGGCGGGAAGCTGATGAACGAGCTGGTCGTCATGCGCGGCGAGTTCGATACGCCGGTCGTCCGCCGGGAGCGGATGGAGCTCGAAGGGCTGCTGCCCGTCGCGACCTCGCTCGATTTTCCGGCACGGCTCGGTTCGCTGACGAAAGGGCGCGGCACGCTATCGACGTTTTTCCACGGCTACCGCGAAAGCCCGCCGGACGTAACCGCCGAGCGTCCCCGCCGAGGTGTGAATCCGCTGGACGAGGCGAAATACATTCTGGCCGTGCGCAATGCGCTCACGCAGTAGCGCCGGCGGACGATACTTGAGAAAGCGAGACGGGATATTGTTGCCGCGCCGTTAATCTTACGCACCCAGGAGGGCAAACAGGTCCATTATGCATATATGACCCTATCCAGGGTCATATCCTGCAGGGTTTCGTGGAGCGCCGTGGGAAGCAAGGGGATTAACGAGCAGCAAATGGAATACAAAAGCTCTACATCGGCTGGATGTAGAGCTTTTTGTGATTTTGCTGAGGCATGTTAATTATTTTTGGGGGAAATCAATGTACTTTGCTGCATTAGAAGACGATCGTTTTTTCCAAGTAACAGCAGCTCCAATTGCTTCGGAAAATGAACCGTAGGTTACATAAAAGTCTGCGAGAGTAAACTCCATCTATCTTAATGCTCCGATTATCTGGAGGGCTTGCGGGCATCGGCGATGAGCGATACGAAGCCGAGCCTGCCGTCCCGGTTGCGGTGGTCGAACCTTTTGGACCGGTAGATGAAGCCTTCCGTTTCATCCCACTCGGCCGCGTGAAAACGGCCTTCTTCATCGCAATATTCAAGCAGCTCCGCCTCAAGTCCGGCCGCCTCGAACATGGCCGTGAGCGTTTTCCGCGTATGCACGATTTGATGCGTTGCGGCGGGGTGATCGGCCGGGCCCGGGCCGCCGATCCGCACCAGCTTCTGATACGCCTCGTCCGGAAAATTTCCGTCCGGCACCGCGCACCGGATATACCCGCCCGGCTTTAAAAATTCGGCGCACAACGCTGCGGCCCTCACGCCTTCGTCATAAGTCAGATGCTCCCATACGTGCTCGGCCAGGATCGCATCGATCGAGCCGGGCGCGAATGTCCGCTCCCAATCGGCCCTTCGCAGCAGGCCGAGCTCATCTTCCTCCGTGTGCAGCCACCCCGGATTGTTGCAAATCCCGCCGGCTCCGATGACCACTCTGAGCGGTTGACTCATCCTATCCGTCACGTCCTTCCTTTTCTTTTGATCTTATTATAAATCCTTTAGGCCGCATAAGGCATGGCTTTCATGATGGTTCGAAACGCCTGACACTACGGCATGTAGGGAACGTTATTCTGCGAAACAGGCCGCTTGCATATCTATGGATAAATAAAGTGAGCAAGCAGCCGATGCGCGGAAGGAGGGAACCTATGATTACGTTTCGGCGGGTAAACAAGCATTTCGGTCGTTTCCACGCATTAAAGGACATCGATCTGACGATCGGCCGGGGAGAAGTAGCCGTAATTGTCGGCCCGTCCGGATCGGGCAAAAGCACGCTGCTCCGCTGCATCAACGGCCTCGAGCCGATAACGGACGGCGAGCTGACCGTCAACGGCAAGCGTGTCAACGGCAAAGGGACCGATCTCAATCAGCTGCGCAGCGAGATCGGCATGGTTTTTCAGCATTTCAATCTGTATCCGCACAGGACCGTCCTCGAAAATATTATTCTGGCGCCGATGAAGGTGCGCGGCATACCAGCCGCAGAAGCCCGGGAATCCGCACGAATCTATCTGCAGAAAGTAGGCATTTCCGAGAAGGCGGACGCCTATCCTTCGCAATTGTCGGGTGGGCAGCAGCAGCGGGTGGCCATTGCCCGCGGGCTGGCGATGAAGCCGCAGATCATGCTGTTCGACGAGCCGACGTCCGCGCTCGACCCGGAAATGATCGGCGAGGTGCTGGGCGTCATGAAGACGCTCGCCGGCGAAGGGATGACGATGGTCGTCGTCACGCACGAGATGGGCTTCGCCCGCGAGGTCGGCGACCGCGTCGTCTTCATGGACGAAGGGCGGATCGTCGAGGAAGCGCCTCCTGAGCAATTTTTCGCGCATCCGCGGGCGGAACGGGCGCAGCTGTTTTTGAGCCGTTTGCTTCAGCATTAACCGATAAAAATCAAGGAAACGAGGGGATCGGAATGAGAAACCGGAAAAAATTTTTCGCCGCCGGGCTGGTAGGGCTGGCGCTCATGCTGGTTACCGCGGCCTGCGGCGGCGGCAGCGGCAAAACGACCGGAAGCGGAGAACCCGCCGGCGGGGAAAGCGAGGCGGTTTCCGATGCTTCGGTTGTCGATACGATCAAGGAGCGGGGCAAGCTGATCGCCGGCGTCAAATTCGACACGAAGCTGTTCGGGCTGAAGGACACGGGATCGGGCCAGGTCGAAGGGTTCGATATCGATATCGCCAAAGCGATCGCCAAGAAGCTGCTTGGCGACGAAACGAAGCTCGAGCTGAAGGAAGTGACGTCGAAGACACGTATTCCGATGCTCAATAACGGCGAGATCGACCTGATTGTCGCGACGATGACGGTGACGGAGGAGCGCAAAAAGGAAGTCGATTTCTCAGACGTGTATTTCAAGGCCGGGCAGTCTCTGCTCGTCAAGAAAAGCAGCCCGATCCGCAGCCTGGACGACGTGACGAAGGATACGCAGGTGCTCGGCGTCAAAGGGTCGACCTCGATCAAAAACATCGAGGACCGCGTGGAAGGGCTGCGCGTGAAGCAGTACGAAAATTACCAGGAGGCGTTCACTGCGCTTCGCGCCGGGCAGGGGGAGGTGTTGACGACCGACAACGCCATCCTGTACGGCATGGCGCAGCAGGATCCGAATTTCGAAGTGGTTGGCGGCACCTTCACCGACGAGCCGTACGGCATCGCCGTGAAGAAAGGGGAAGCCGGGCTCGTCCAGCAGATCAACGAGGTGTTAAACGAACTGAAGTCGAGCGGCGAGTACGACAAAATCTATGAAAAATGGATCGGAGAAAAACCGGCGGCCGCATAATCCGTCGGCGGAAGGAAAGGAGGAGCGCGAATGATCGACATTTCCATTTTGACCGAGCATCTGGACTTATACCTGGAAGGCGTCCGCCACACGGTTCTCGCCAGTCTGCTCGCGCTCGCCGGGAGCTTCGCCATCGGCACGGTCATCGCCGTGATGCGCATCGCGCCGTTCCGGGCGCTGAATGCGGCCGGGACGGTGTATGTGGAGTTTTTTCGCAACGTTCCGCTGCTGCTGGTGGTATACTTGTTTTATCTGGGGCTTCCGGCGCTCGGTCTGGTGCTGAACGAATTCGTGTCCGGGACGCTCGGCCTGATGGTCTATACCTCCTCTTATATCGCGGAGGCGATCCGGGCGGGCATTCTGTCCGTTTCGCGCGGACAGATGGAGGCGGCGCGCTCCTCCGGGCTCACGTACAACCAGGCGATGCGTTACGTGGTGCTGCCGCAGGCGGTCAAGATCGTCGTGCCGCCGGTGACGAACCAGTTTTTGAACCTGGTGAAAAACTCGTCGATTCTCGGCGTGATCGCGGGACTCGACCTGATGTATTTCGGCGATCTCATCAACTCGGAAACGTACGATACGATCAGCACGTACGCCTTCGTCGCTTTATTCTATCTTGTGCTCACGATTCCGCTCAGCTTCGCGTCCCGCATGCTCGAACGCCGGCTGGCGCGAAGCGGGTAAGGGGGCGGGAGACATGGATTTCGGGGCGGCTTATTCGGCGGACAATCTCGCTTTTTTGCTTGAGGGCTTCGGCGTGACGCTGCGGCTCGCGTTTCTGGCCATCGTGTTCAGTTTCCTGGCCGGGTGCCTAATCGGCGCGCTCCGTTACGCGCGCATTCCCGTACTGTCCGCGCTGCTTGGCGCTGCGGTCGAGCTGGTGCGGAACCTGCCGCTCCTGCTGCTTATTTTCTTCGCCCGCTTCGGCCTGCCCGAGCTCGGTATCGCGCTGCCGCCGTTCTGGGCGGCGATTACCGCACTCACCGTCTTCGAAGCGGCGATGATTGCCGAAATCGTGCGCAGCGGACTCGGCTCGGTCGAGAAAGGGCTGACGGAAGCGGCACGAGCCTCCGGCCTGTCGTATATGCAGACGCTGCGCCACATCGTCCTGCCGATCGGCCTGCGGCGCATGGTGCCTCCGATCGTGAGCCAGTTCATTTCGCTGCTGAAGGATACGTCCCTGACGGTGATGATCTCGCTCGGCGAAATGATGCATCACGCCAACATTATTATGGGGCAGGGTCCGAAGATCGTGTTCCCGATTCTGATTCTGGCCGCCGGTTTATATTTTGCTGTCAATTACGGGCTTTCGCTGGCCGCGCGCCGGCTCGAAGCCCGGCAGACGTAGCGGACGCGAGGGAAACGAATGGAAGGTTTAACGCTAGATCTGATATTGCTGGTTGCGCTTGGCGGATTCGCCGCCGCGTTCGTCGATGCGGTTGTCGGCGGAGGCGGGCTGATCTCGGTGCCCGTCCTGCTGATGGCCGGCCTGCCGCCGCACCTGGCGCTCGGCACGAACAAGCTGGCGGGGACGATGTCTTCGCTGACCAGCACGCTTTCTTTTCTGAAATCCGGCCACGTCGAGCTGAAGCTGGCCGGCCGGCTGCTCCCGCTCACGCTGCTCGGAGCGGGAGCGGGCACTTATGCGCTGCAGCACATTCCGTCCGGCTTCCTGAAGCCGCTCGTCATTGTGCTGCTGCTTGCCGTTACCGTCTATACGCTGCTGCGCAAAAGCTGGGGAAACGTGCGGACCTACCGGGCGCTGACCCGGCGGTCCGGTCTGTGGATGGCTGCCGCCGCCCTGCTGCTCGGCGGCTACGACGGCTTTTTCGGCCCGGGAACGGGATCGTTCCTGCTGTTCGCGTTCCTGCTGCTCGGCTTCGATTTCGTATCCGCCGCAGGCAACGCGAAGGTGCTTAATTTCGGCAGCAACGCCGCGAGCCTGGCGGTTTTCCTGCTGCTTGGCGGGGTGGACTACCGGCTCGGGCTGATCATGGGCGCCGCCATGGTGCTCGGTTCTCTGATCGGCTCGCAGGTGGCGATCCGAAAGGGCGCCCGTTACGTGCGTCCGCTGTTTGTCGCGATGACGCTGCTGCTCGTCGGCAAACAGCTGTGGGATCTGATCGTCTAGCGGAACCTCTCGACGGTTCTTGACGCGCGGCCAGCCTGCTTGGGCACGGTTCCGGCCGATGCCTTTACCGCCACGGGATCTTTCACCTTAAGCCGGACCCACAGCATATTCAGCAAATAGAGCATGCTTGTAATTCCCAGCATCCAGCGGATGCCGAGCGCGGCCGAACCGAATCCGCCGAGCAGGGGCCCGGCGAACGAGCCGAGAAAGGTCGCGCTGGACGTCAGCCCGAATACCTGGCCTCGCTGGTGCGCCGGCGTCAGCCGTCCGACAAGCGCGTTCGCCGTCGGCAGGATGCCTCCGATGAACAGCCCCAGCCCGAAGCGCGACGCGATAAACACCCAGATGTTGGGCGCCAGCGCCTGCGGCAAATAAAAAAGCCCCGCGCCCGTCATGCAGATCGTGAGCACACGCCGGTAGCCGAGCTGATCGCTGCGTTTGCCGAGAAAAGGCGACGCGATGAGATCGGCGAGGCCCGTTACGGAGAACGCGACGCCCGCGATCGTCCCCAAAAGTCCGGTCGTTCCGCTCATCAATTCCTTCATGAATACCGGCAGCACCGGCTGCACGCTCATGACCGAGAACTGGGTAATGAACAGCACGAGAAACATCGTATGGACGGATTTCAGCTCCTTCACGGCGCGGAACTGCCCGGCCAGCGACATTTTGCGTTTGCCGGCAGCTTGTTTCCCCGGAAATTCCTCCTTCACGAAAATGAGCGTTACCAGGAAGGCCGCGACCGCAAACAAGGACGTCAAATAAAAAACGGCCCTGTAGCTGTGGACCGTATCCGCCAGGAATCCGCCGACGAGCGGGCCGGCCAGCGATCCGACCATCCCCGCCGATTGGGTCCAGCCGAGCGCGAAGCCGAGCTTTTCTTCCGGAATGGCCGTGCTGACGAGGGCGATTGCCGCTGCGGAGAAGCCGCTGAACGCGCCCTGCATCGCGCGCAGTCCGAGCAGCTCCCACGTATTTTGCGAGAATCCGACCAGCACATTGAAGAAGGCGATGGCAATGGTCGAGCGGAGCACCATCATTTTGCGCCCGGTCCGGTCGGACAGCGAGCCCCAGATCGGCGACACCAGCGCCGCAAAAAGCGGAGTCGAGCACTGGATGACGCCTGACCAAATGTCGACTTTGTTCATATCGTGCACGCCAAGCTGTTCGATGTACAGGGCCAGGAACGGCGAAGCGCTGGTAAAGGCCAGCATCATAATTCCTTGCACGGCGGACATCACGATCAGCATCGTTTTCCAGGACGACGACTTTTTCTCCATCGTTTTCTCGCTCATGATTCCACTCCCCGTTTTGTTCGGTCCCTCCATTTTACCATAGATTGCTTAACACGATTGACCGTAAGGTAATGAAAAAACGGTGAAACTGCCGGCGGTGAGCATCGAACCTTTCGCGGGTGGGGAACCGGGTGAAAACGATTTAAACCGAACGTTACCCGCAGCCGGGACGGCAGTTCCGGTAAAATAAAACCGGGGTGATGAGATGGAATATTCGACGGATGACGCGTTTATCGCTTATATTGCAAACCGTCTGGCCTCCGTTTCGGGCGTCCGGGCGGTTGCGCTCGGCGGTTCGAGGGCTACGGGGGAGCACCGTTCCGGCAGCGATTACGATTTCGCTGTTTATTACCGCGGGACATTCGAGCCGGATGGCATTCGCCGGCTGGGCTGGCCCGGCACGGTCTTCGGGACGGGAGAATGGGGCGGCGGCGTCATGAACGGCGGGGCCTGGCTGACGGCGGACGGCCGGCGCGTCGATGTGCATTACCGCGACCTTGACGAAGTCGAGCGCCATCTTCAGGCAGCGGAAAAGGGGCGATTTCAGGTGGAACGGCTGCCTTTCTACCTGGCGGGCATTCCGACATACGTCGTCGCTGCGGAGCTGGCGCTCGGGCGGACGCTGACCGGCTCGCTGCCGAAGCCGGAATATCCCGAATTGCTTCGCGAGGAAGCGTGCAGGTTCTGGCATGATTCGGCCTTGCTGCATCTCTCCTACGCGGAGGAAGCTTATGCGGCTAACGGCGATCCGGTCGGCACGGCAGGCACGTTGGCAAGGGCGATTATCGAAGAATCGCATGCCCGGCTGGCGGCCCGCGGAGAGTGGGTGTTGAACGAAAAGCGCATCGCCGCTCGCGCGGGGCTCGGCCATCTGGCCGCGAAGTTTATCGATTTGTCGCGCGATCCGTCGAAGCTGATAGCCGCCGTACGGGATGTGCGCGAACAATTTACGGCTTGCCCCGACTAGCGGTCAGGCAAAAAAGACGATCCCTATTCCAAGCTTGGCGCAGAAGAGCGCTTCGGCACGGAATGGGGATCGTTTTTTTCGATCTAGGAATGGATTATAGCTTGCTCCCAGAGGACGGCGTCAGCCGTTTCCTTTTGTGAGGAAAGGAACGGTGTATTCTTTCAGCCGGTCTTGCATGCGGTACGGCCAGTACCGGTTTATTTGCGTTTGGCCGTTTCCGCGGTTCGGCAGTACCGATTTATTTGCGGTTGGCTGTCTCCACAGTTCGGCAGTACCGATTTATACGCGATTGGCCGTCTCCGCGGGGCGGGCGATCCGGACGTAGCAGCGGCCGTCGTGGCGTTCGGCGGCAACCGGCGAGTCGAAGAATGCGCTCAGCGTATCGCCGGTCAGCATCTCCTCCGTTCGGCCCTGCCGGAACACTTCGCCTCTGCGCAGCAGCAGCGCATGCGTGAATACGGGCAGGATCTCCTCCGTATGATGCGTGACATAGATCAGCGTCGGCGCATCGGCCTGCTCCGCCAGAGCTGAGATGCTGTCCAGCAGCCTCTCGCGCGAGAACAGGTCGAGCCCGTTGCAAGGCTCGTCCAGGATAAGCAGCCGCGGATCCGCCATCAGCGCGCGGGCGATGAGCAGCTTCTGCTTCTCGCCCTGCGAGCAGGTCCGGTATTCGCGGTCCCACAGATGAGCGCAGCCGAGCGTCCGCATCAGCTCCTCCGCCCGGGCGAAATCCCGTTCGTCCGGGCGGTCGTACAAGCCGATCGTCGCATGCTTGCCGCTGATGACGACGTGCTGCGCTTTATCGGTGCCGTACAGCTTCTCCTGCAGGGAGGAGCTGACCCAGCCGATCAGCTGGCGCAGCTGCCGGAGATCGACCTCGCCGAAGGTGCGGCCAAGCACGCTGACCGTCCCCGATGTCGGCCAAATATAACCGGTCATGATGTTGAGCAGCGTCGTTTTGCCGGAACCGTTCAGCCCGAGCAGCGCCCAATGCTCGCCCGGGCGGATCGTCCATTCGACGTCCTGCAGCAGCTGCTTGCCGTCCCGGTTCCACGATACCCCGCTGAGCCGGACGGCGGTATCCGTCGCATTCATTTCATTCATCGTTATTCGACCTCTTTCGCATGATCCCGCTGCCGCACCGCGGTCACGGCGCCGATACGAGCACCGGCGCAAGGCTCCGCGGCATCCCGGCAAACGGTATATCCGTCTATTTTAACCGATAACGGGAAGGTTGTCGCCGGGGCAAAGATAGTGGCGGGCCGGATTAACCTCGCGGCGGGGCATGCCGCGTATCGCGAAACCGCTCGCTGCGTCTGCTCGCATTGCCGGGCGAGACGAGCTCGGGCTCCGGCTGCCCGGGCCGAGAAGGCTGCGTGACGGGCGTGTTCCGCGAAAGCGGAGCCTGCCTGGACACCCGCATCCCGCCAGCCGGCCCGAACGCCGAGCGGAGAAGCGACATCAGGACGACCAGCACGATAGATGCCAGATACAGGAGGCGAATGCCGGGGAAACGGCTGTCCGTTCCCATAAAGAAGCCGTGTATGGCCGCCATCGCGAAGATCGGGTAGGACAGCAGGTGGAAAGCGAGCCATACTCTGCGCTTCAGCAGGTTCCGCAGGTCTGTCGTCAGAATGACAAGCAGCATCGCATAGCCGCACAGCGTGCCGAGCCCGCTAAGCACCGGATCGTAATGGGCGGTAAAAGGGACGAGCAGCTCGCGCCAGGTATACGGAACGTAGGTGTCGATAACGGTAACGGCGCCGTGCAAGAGACCCAGTGCCGTGCCTGAAATCGTGGCGAAGGAATGGATTTTGTACAGCACCGTTTTCATTTTCCGGGGCCATAACGGCAATCCGTAAGCAATGCCGAGCGCAACGCCGAGCGTCAGCAGGATATAGGAGACGATGCCGGTGACGCGAATGATTTGCCAAGTGGGCAGGTTGACGAGGAACGAAATCAACGGCAGTCACCTCCAACATGTCGGGATTCGGCGGAATTGCGCTTGACCGGGAGAAGCCGGACGTCCGGAATGTTCAGCCACCTGCGTTCCGGCGATGAAAGTTTCCCGTACAGCAGCACGCGCCGGTCCGCCGTAAAAAGCAGCGCCTCGCAGCCGGGGTCCGCCTTCTCCGCAAAGAGAGAGAGCCCTCTTGTGGCTCCGGCGATGCAGATCGTTTTGGCCCAAATTTCGCATTCCACCGCATAGCGGCCCGCGACCGTGCACTGCACGATATCGCTGTCGCTTGGCGACAAGGAAACGGGGTCAATCAGGTGATGCTTCGGGCCGTGCGGCGACATCCAGCGCCGTCCGAGCGTGCCGGAGGTCGCGGCGGCCCCACTGTGCAGCAGGAGCAGACCGGCGTCGGCTTCCATCGTCCACGGATGCTCGATCGCGATGCGCCAAGGTCCCGCTCCGTCCGCCGGATCCCCCCAGGCGGCGAGATCGCCGCCTGCATTCACGAGACCCCGGCCGATGCCGCGGCGGTTCCGGTAATAGGCGGCGAGCCGCTGAGCGGACCAGCTTTTCACGATGCCGCCGAGATCGATCGGGGCATGCGGCGGCAGCCGCAGCGATCCGATGACCGGATCGATTTCCATCCGCAGCCGCCGGCCGGCCTGCTGCGGTCCGCTCTCCGTCCGGACGGGCGGCGCATCGGCGGACGGGCGGAGTTTGACGATATCGAACGTTTCGTCGTACCCGGCTTCAAGCAGCGCATCCAGCACGAACGGGTCGAACAGCCCTTCCGTTATTTCCGTATATTCGTGCGCGAGCTGCAGCACGTCCGTCATCGCGGCGGAAATCATGCAGCGCTCTCCGGCCAGACGGTTCAAATGGCTGAGCTCGCTGTCCGGGCGGAAACGGCTGAACCGCCGTTCGGCCGTTCCAAACCAATCCCGCGCCAGCAGCTCCAGTTCCCCGCGCTGGGAAGCCGGGCACTGCAGCGCGCATTCGACCGACGTGTTCATCGCTTTAAACCGAAATGCATGCAGCGGCTCCTCTCCGGGAGCGGATGCGGTGTGCGGTTCCATTTTATATGCACCTCTCTTGAGAAAATCGTTCAGGACCGCCCGGTTCTGGAATGGGCGCCGGATCGCCCGCTTCCAAGCGGGCCTCCGTCGCCGAACGGTTCGGCAGGTGCCGATCCGCCGCCGTACAGGCTGCCGCCGGACGAACCGTCGTTCGATCCGCTTCCATACGAATCGCCGCCCCGGAAATGTCTCCCGCGAGCATGCTGCCCTCCGTTTTCCCACTCGTCGAAGACCGGATCTTGCTGCTGCTGCATGCCGGGCCGATCCTGCGGGGAAGCGGCTGCCGCGACCTTCGCTTCGTAAGGTGCGCTTGTTCGTGCCGCTTGGAACATGACGGCAATGCCGGCTGCAAAGACCATGCCTGCTTGCCATTTCATCCATTTATTCTTTTTCACCCGAGGCTCCTCCCGAAAAGTATCGATGTCCATCCTCGAAATCTTTCATTCGATGATTCGAGTATATCGGTTCATTATGAATTGATTTTGAAGATTCGCTGAAAAGAGGCTGAAAACCGCTTTTCGGTTTCATTACATGGCGGGGCCGGGTTTGTGGTACGATAGGAAATACCGATTGTTGCAGCGGTGGAACCTATAAATGAGGTGGATTTGTTGGCTGGATTTGAAAAATTGGGCATTTCGAAGGAACGTGCGGCAGCGCTGAGCGGCGAAGGTATTCATGAGGCGACGCCGATTCAGGAAGGCGCGATTCCGGTTATTTTGGAAGGAAAGGACGTCATCTGCCAGGCGCAGACGGGTACGGGAAAGACGCTGGCTTTCCTGCTGCCGATGCTGGAGAAGATCGATCCGGCCGGCGACGAGCTGCGCGGGCTGATTTTGACCCCGACGCGGGAGCTCGCGCTGCAAATCACGGCGGAGCTGAAGCGGCGGCTGCTGCCGGAGGAGGGCTTTCGCGTGCTGGCCGTCTACGGGGGGCAGGACGTTGAGGCGCAAATGCGCAAGCTGCAGCGTTCGGTGCATTTCGTTGTGGCGACGCCGGGCAGGCTGCTCGACCATATGCGGAGGGGAACGATTTCGCTGGACCGCGTCTCGATGCTCGTGCTGGACGAAGCCGATCAAATGCTGCATATGGGGTTTCTCAACGAGGTGGAAACCATATTAAGCGCGCTTCCTTACCGGAGGCAGACGATGCTGTTTTCCGCAACGATGCCCGGAGCGGTACGATCGCTTGCGGCCCGCATCATGCTTGACCCGCAAAATATTACGGTGCGCGCTCCGCAGGTAACGGTGGCGGGAACCCGCCAGCTTGCCGTTTCGACGACCGACCGGGGCAAAATGGCGGCGCTGTGCCGGGTGATCGACGAGCAGCGGCCCTACCTCGGCGTCATTTTTTGCCGGACGAAGCGCCGTGCGGCGGCGCTGAACGAGGCTTTGCAGCAGCTCGGGTACAGCTCGGACGAGCTGCACGGCGATCTGTCGCAGGCGAAGCGGGAGCAGGCGATGCGGCGCTTCCGCGAGGCGAAGCTGCAGCTGCTCGTCGCGACGGACGTGGCGGCGCGCGGCCTTGACGTGGAGGGCGTCACGCACGTGTTCAATTACGACATCCCGCAGGATGCGGAAGGCTACATCCACCGGATCGGACGGACCGGCCGCGCGGGCGGGGAGGGCGTCGCCGTCACGTTCGTGACGCCGCGCGACCGCATGAAGCTGGCGGCGATCGAAAGCGGCATCGGCCAGTCGATCCCGGGCGAACAGGGCGCGCCGGAGACGGACCGGGGCCGGCGGAGCGCCCCGGCGGAGCCTGCTGCGCGCGGCGAGCGGGAGCGCGGCGGCCGGCGCGAGCGCGCGGCGCAGGGGCGCGGCGAAGCCGCCCCGCGCGGGCGCGCGGGCGCGGAGCGCAGCGGCGCCGGGAGCTGGCGCGAGCGCGTGGAGGCGCAGGGGCGCGGCGAAGCCGCCCCGCGCGGGCGCGCAGGCGCGGAGCGCAGCGGCGCCGGGAGCCGGCGCGAGCGCGTGGAGGCGCAGGGGCGCGGCGAAGCCGCCCCGCGTGGGCGCGCAGGCGCGGAGCGCAGCGGCGCCGGGAGCCGGCGCGAGCCCGCGGAGGCGCAGGGGCGCGGCGAAGCCGCCCCGCGTGGGCGCGCAGGCGCGGAGCGCAGCGGCGCCGGGAGCCGGCGCGAGCGCGTGGAGGCGCAGGGGCGCGGCGAAGCCGCCCCGCGCGGGCGCGCAGGCGCGGAGCGCAGCGGCGCCGGGAGCCGGCGCGAGCGCGTGGAGGCGCAGGGGCGCGGCGAAGCCGCCCCGCGCGGGCGCGCAAGCGCGGAGCGCAGCGGCGCCGGGAGCCGGCGCGAGCCCGCGGCCGTGAGCCCGCGCGAGCTGGCGAAGCGGTCCGCCCGCGAAGGGCTTGAGGCGCGCACGGGCGTACGCCCCAAGAAGAGCGCGCGCCCGGGCGGCGGCCCGGCGCAGGCGCGGGGAACCGGAGCGCGCCAGGGTGCCAAGCGCCCGGACGGCGGCGGACAAGGCCGCAAAGGCGGCGGAGCTTCCGCCGGTCGGCCGGGCAAGGGCCGGACGCGTTAACGCAGGACAAGCGTTCGGGGTAAAAGCCCCCTTTTCGTTTTGTAGATACTCCGCGGGATTTGAATCCGCTTCTTGGCATGCTGCCGTCGACAGGACGGCAGCATGTGTCATTTTCAGGGTAAAGATAACGATTTTCATTGTCAAAGGGAGGCGGATATCATGCATCGAAACGAACATGTGGAAAAGCATTTTGAGGCACCCGAAATCATCCGGGATATCGTCATCGGCATGGCGGACGGCCTGACCGTACCTTTTGCATTGGCGGCCGGCTTGTCCGGCACGGTTTCCAATACGCATCTTGTCGTCGTGGCGGGGCTGGCGGAAATCGCGGCAGGCTCGATCGCAATGGGCCTGGGCGGTTATTTGGCCGCGCGGACGGACCGGGAGCATTATTTGGCCGAATTGGAGCGGGAGCGGCGTGAAATTATCGAGCTGCCCGAATGCGAACGCGAAGAGGTGGCCGAGGTGCTCAGAAGCTGGTCGATACCCGAGGAAGCCGTTTCTTCGGCGGTCGATGCCATCAGTCGGGACCATGAGCGTTGGGTTGATTTTATGATGAAGCACGAGCTGGGCCTGGAAGAGCCGAACCCGAAAAGAGCCCGAAACAGCTCGCTGACCATCGGGCTCTCTTACATTTTTGGCGGGGCGATCCCCTTGTCGCCTTATCTGATTTTCGCTCACTCGCTCGATGCCTTGCTTATATCGGTCGTTATAACGCTTATTTCACTGTTCGTTTTTGGATGGGTAAAAGGAAAGTTTACGGGATCCCGTCCCGTCAAAAGCGCGTGGCAAACCGCATTGATCGGCGGCGCGGCAGCCGGTGCCGCCTACCTGCTGGCCAGATGGATCTCGTAATCAAGTTCGCTCCCATGCGCAATCGGCAGGGAAATGGGGCATATCCGCTTTCTCATGAGATTTTAAGACTCAGGTGCTATAACGGATATCAAGTCTTGAAAAAAGGGAGAGCCACTCATGAGCTACATCATCCAAAACGCGCATTTTCTAGTCATCCATATTCCCATCGCCATGCTGCTGTTCAGCTTCCTGTTTGATCTGGCGGCCGTGCTGATCAAGCGGAAGGATTGGCACACAGCCGGTCTTTTGTGCCTGATTGTCGGAACGGCAGGTGCGGTCCTGGCCGTCATGACCGGACCGGAAGGTGAACGCGATCCGCTGTTTCCGCGGCACGAGCTGTTCGGCAAGCTGACGATGATACTGGCAATCGCCCTGTCTGTCGTCAGGCTTGGCGTCTTGTGGAAGAAAAAATTCGATATCGGCAAAACAATCGTATATTTGCTCGTGATGCTGGTAGGAGCCGGACTTGTTTCGTATACCGGTCATCTGGGCGGAGAAATGGTGCACCCCGACCGAAGCAAGATTCGCGGCGAACGAGGGTTCGGGGCATTTAACGGAGCGAACGGCGGAAACGGCGGGAACGGTCAGCATGGTGAACGGCGATCCAGGGAGGGGGAGCCTTCCTCGGCTGCGCAGCGGTGATTGCCGTCTCCCAGTGCAGTGCCACAGCCGGCAGAATCGACCTCACCAACAGTGCAGGGGCAAACGTTTTTCGGCAGGCGGACAAGCGGCAAGAAGAACAAGCCGATGTCGAGGCCTAAGGCCTAAGGCTGTTCCGGCGATGATAAGTGACCCGTTCGCCTTCGTTACGGCCGGACACCGAGCCCGATGCCGATCGGCGTCGGCAGGCCGTCCATGCTGGCGGCATTTTTCGTCCGCCGGTAATCGGTTATTTCGTCGTCCGCCTTGTTTTCGGCCCATTTCAGCAGCGTGTCGCGTTCACCCGCGTAGTCGAAGAACGGAACGCTGAAGCCGCACGAGGTTTTGACCGCATGCACCTTGGCGCAAACAATCTGGCGGGTGCCGGGATACAGCGTGAAATGCGGGGCGAGCGCTTCCCATTCGGGCGTGCCGGGCAGCACGACGCTCCCGGTCCCGTACAGGCGGAGAATCATCGGCGGGCCTTCGAAAGCGGCGAACATGAAGGTGATTCTCCCATTCTCCAGCACATGCGCGCTTGTTTCGTTGCCGCTGCCCGTCACATCGAGGTACGCGACCTCCGTCGGGGAGAAAATGCGCAGCACATCGTACCCTTTCGGTGAAATGTTAACATGACCGTCCGCCTGCAGCGGCGCGGAGCCGACAAAAAAGATCCGCTGTTTCCGGATGAATGCCTCATGTTGGGGCAGCATCGCCTCAAACATTTTTCCCATTCCGTTCCCTCCTCAACGACCAATGTCATCCAATTTACCCCTATTATGCGCGCCTCCTTCATAAGTGTAAAATATTTATTCCTTATCTGCTTATAGGTAAATCATATAAACGCCGTATGAATTCTGATGCGCGGACCCGACCCCCGCAGATGGCCGTCCTCAAGCGACTGCTATTACTCTTCCGCAGACTCGGCCGAGACCGCGTCTCTGAGCGCGGGCTTCAGCACGTTCTCCACCTTCGCCAAGTGGGCGCCGATGCGGGCGGCGGCCGCTTCTTTGTCGCGGACTTCGATGGCGGCGAAGATCGATTTATGCTCCTCGAGCAGCCGCTCCGCCGTCGCCTGCTCCTCGTAAAACCACAGCTCGCGCGTGCGGCGGATCGAATCGCCGAGCCGGAGCGAGATCGATTCCATCAGCTGCAGCAGCAGGGAATTGCCCGAAGCGGCCGCGATCGCGGTATGAAACTGCACGTCCGCCCGCTCGCCCTCGGAGGTGTCCGCGTCCAGCATCACCTGCTCCATGCGCAGTAAAATCGCCCGCATTTTCCCCAAGTCCTCGGCGGTCCGCCGCTCCGCGGCCAAGGCGGCCGCCTCGGTCTCAAGCGCCTTGCGGACCTCCAAAAGCTCCAGCACCGATTCGGCGTCCTTGAACAGATCGGCCGTATCGCCGCGCGCTCCGGCCGGGAGCACCGGGCTGACGAACGTGCCGCCTCCGTGGCGGACATCGAGCCAGCCCGTCGCTTTCAGCGCGCTGACGGCTTCCCGGATCGTGGAGCGCCCGACGCCGTAAGCGGCCGCCAGATCGACGACCGAGGGGAGCTTCTGCCCGGGCTTCAGCTCGCCGCTCTCAATGCGCTGCAAAATATGGCTGGCGACAATTTCATGGCCCTTGCGGGCCTCGATTTTGATAGGGCGCACGGCGATCGAACCTCCAATATGCAAATGAGCGGACAAAAAAGGTCTATACGTCATTAGTAGCATAAGCTATACTAAAACAAAAGTCATCAGATGACCTGAACTATTTTTTATAGCCAAAAAAGGGAGGCTGCATTTCATGATACATCCGGAGGCGGCAAGGCGGCTGCGGGCGATTGTCGGAGAGACCTGGTACCGCGACGATCAGGAGGCGCTGGTCGCGCATTCCTACGATGCGACGCCGATGCTGCAGTCGATGCCGGACGGCGTCATTTATCCGTCCTCGACGGAACAGGTATCGGAGATAATGAAAGTGCTTTCGGAGCATGGCATCCCGGTGATCAGCCGCGGATCGGCTTCGAATTTGTGCGGGGGGACCGTTCCCGTTCAAGGCGGGGTCGTCATGGTCATGCACCGGATGAACCGCATCCTGGAGGTCGACCTCGAAAATTTGACCGCGACGGTTCAGCCGGGGATCATTACGGCCGAATTTACGGCCCATATCGAATCGTTCGGTCTTTTTTATCCGCCCGATCCGGGCAGCATGCGCATTTCCACGATCGGCGGCAATATCGCGGAATGCTCCGGGGGTCTTCGCGGACTGAAATACGGGACAACGAAGGATTATGTGATCGGGCTCGAAGCGGTACTGGCCAGCGGCGAGGTGATCCGCACCGGCGGCAAGCTGATGAAGGACGTTGCCGGTTACGATCTGACAAAGCTGCTGATCGGATCGGAAGGGACGCTCGCGATCATCACGGAAGCGACGCTGAAGCTCGTGCCGCCGCCCAAGGCGAAGAAAACGATGCTTGCCATGTACCGCGACTTGTACGGCGCGGCGCGGACGGTTTCGAAAATCATCGAGTCGCGGATCATCCCGGCGACGCTCGAATTTCTCGACAACCCGACGATCCGCGTGGTCGACGATTTCGCGAAGCTTGGCCTGCCGCTCGATATGGAGGCGATCCTGCTGATTGAGCAGGACGGCGACCCGGAGACGGTCGAACGGGACATTGCACGGATCACCGAAATTTGCGAGAGCGAGCATGCCGACCGCGTTGAAGTGGCGGCGACGCGCGAGGAGGCCGAGAAGCTGCTGACGGCGCGGCGGAGCGCGCTCACGGCGCTCGCCCGTCTGCGGCCGACGACGATTCTCGAGGACGCTACGGTGCCGCGGTCCAAAATCGCCGACATGGTGCTGCGCATCAACGAGATCGCGCGCAAGCACAACGTGACGATCGCCACGTTCGGGCACGCGGGCGACGGCAACCTGCACCCGACCGCCACGACGGACGCGCGCGACCGGGATGAAATTCACCGGGTCGAAGAAGCGTTCGCCGAAATATTCGAGGCGTCCATCGAGCTGGGCGGCACGATTACGGGGGAGCATGGCGTCGGTCTCGTGAAGGCTCCTTATCTGGAATGGCGGGTCGGCCCGGCCGGCCTTGGCGTCATGAAAGGCATCAAGCAGGCGTTCGACCCGCACAATTTGCTTAATCCGGGAAAAATGTTCGCCAAAGAAACGAGGAAAAGGGTGGTGGTTCAGCATGGATAAGCTGACCGCAGAGAGCGCAAAACCCGCCGTCCGGCACGAGAACCCGCTTGCCCGGGCGCTGGCGGAGAAGCTGAACTACGACCAGCTGACGAACTGCATGCGCTGCGGCTTCTGCCTGCCGGCCTGCCCGACCTTCAAGGAGACCGGCATGGAGCCGGAATCGCCGCGCGGCCGCATCGCCCTGATGAAGGCGGTCGCGGACGGCCTGATGGACCCGGATGAGGCGTTTCAGGAGCAGATGTACCATTGTCTCGGCTGCCGGGCTTGCGAGCCGGTATGTCCGGCGGACGTCAAATACGGCCAGCTGATCGAGCAGGCGCGCGACTCGATCGAGGATCACGCCGATCATTCCGTGCCGGTCAAAGGGCTGCGGAAGCTGTTTTTCGACGGCGTCTTCCCGCATCGCAGCCGGCTGAAATGGCTCGGGCGATCGCTCGGCTTTTACCAAAAGTCTGGCTTGCGCCGCATTGCGCGGGGGACGGGGATCATGCGCCTGTTTCCGGAGCATATGCGGGATATGGAACGGATTTTGCCCGAGGCGACGGCGCGGGGCGTGGTCGAGCGAATCGGTGCGTTTTATCCGGCTAAAGGGAAGATGATCGCGCGCGTCGCCTTGTTCCGGGGCTGCATTATGGACGTCCTGTTTGCCGAAACGAATGTCAATACCGTGAAGCTGCTGTCCGAGGCGGGCTTCGAGGTCGTCATCCCGGATTCGCAGGTTTGCTGCGGGGCGCTGCATGCGCACAGCGGCGAGCTCGGCAAGGCGAGGGAGCTGGCCCGCAGCAATATTCGAGCCTTCAAAGAGGCCGGGGTGGACTATATCGTGTCCAATGCCGGAGGCTGCGGCGCGCTGCTGATCGAATACGATCATTTGCTGCACGAGGACGACGATTGGCGGGAGGACGGCGCCTGGTTCGCCTCGCGGGTCATCGACGTCAGCCGGTTGATCGCCGAGAAGGGCCGCGTCCCCGATTTTGCCGAGCCGGCTGGGGAAGACGGACGCGCGCAGCAGCTGCTTATTACGTACCAGGATTCGTGTCATCTGCGCAATGTCATGAAAAGCGGTGGGGCGCCGCGGCAGCTGATGAACCGCGTCGGAAACGTGCGGTTCGTGGAAATGGCCGACGCCGGCAGCTGCTGCGGCTCGGCCGGCATTTACAATGTGACGCAGCCGGAGATGGCCGGCAGGGTGCTGGAGCGCAAGATGGACAACGCGAACCGGACGGAGGCGCGCTATTTGCTGACGAGCAACCCCGGCTGCCTGCTGCAGATGAAGCTCGGCATCGAGAAGCACGGCGCAGGCGGGCAGATGGAAGCGATGCATATCGTCGATTTCCTGGCCGAGCGGATGGCTGCGGGCAAAAGCTGAGGCTGCGCGGGCGGATATGCGGTATTGATACAAGTTCGAAATGTTTCCTGCATCTTCCCGAAACATTTTGCCGTTATGATTCGTCTATAGAGTCTCGGGAGGATGAAAGATGAGAAAAAGAAGACGCGGCCTATGGGCCTTTCTGATCGTAGCGGTTTGCGCGATCGCAGTTGTGGTCAAATTTCAGGATATAAAAGGATTGCTGCAGGAACCGGGTACTTCTTCGAATGCGGAGCAGACGCCGGCAAATAATCAGGCTGCGGATTCCGGTTCCGATTCGAATTCGGCGGCCCCTCCGGACGCGAATTCCGGTACGGGGGACACCGGTCCCGATACGGCCGGCCAACAGAACACGAATCCGTCCCCGCCGGCCCAGCAAGAGGGCGGAGGCGATTCGGACGGCGACGGCGCCATGCATGTCGTGGCACAGCCGGACAGCATCACCGCCCTGGTCAATAAACAGAACGAGCTGCCGGACAATTACGAGCCGCCGGATCTCGTCTATCCGGATGTGCGGTTTATTTTCAAGGAGAAAATCGACAAGCGGAAAATGCGCAAGGTGGCGGCGACGGCGCTCGAGCAGCTGTTTGCGGGAGCCAAGAAGGACGGCATTTATCTTGCCGGCGTATCCGCCTACCGGTCGTACGCGACGCAAAAAGCGGTGTTCGAGAACTATGTGAAACGGGATGGGGAAGCGAAGGCGCGTACGTACAGCGCCCTGCCCGGCACAAGCGAGCACGAAACGGGGCTTGCGATCGACGTGTCCGGCAGCGACGGCAAATGCGCCGCGACCGACTGCTTCGGCGGCACCCCGGAAGCCGAGTGGCTGGCGAAGCATGCGTCGGAGTACGGCTTTATTATCCGCTACCCGAAAGGGAAAGAGAAGATTACCGGGTACAAGTATGAGCCGTGGCACATCCGGTACGTCGGAAAAGATATTGCGCAGGTGATCGCCGAGAAAGGCCTGACGCTCGAGGAATATTACGAGCAGTACGGCAAACCGGACGACGGCTCGCAGCAGGTCGTGGCGGACGCGTCCGGAGACGGACAGAAGCCTTAAGACGGCCGGTGAAAAATCAATACCTGTCATTTGTTAACAGCGGGTTTTCACGTCCCCGCCTTTGCCTGAAAAGGCCGAGGCGGGGACGTTTTTTTGGCGTAAGGTCATGCATAGCCGACTTGTTTTAGGAAATAACAAATGGGTGAAGAACGGTTAAGCCGGAAAGCCGGCGAGCCAAACGGAAGGAGGATGTCACGCGATGGCAGATGCGAATGGACAGGGAAGAGTACAGGGCAAGGTGGCGTTCGTGACGGGCGCCGGCTCCGGGATCGGCCGGGCGGCTGCGGTGCGGCTTGCGCAGGAAGGAGCGAAGGTGACGCTGGTCGACAAGAAGGAGGACCGCGTTGCCGAGGTGCAAAAACAGATCGAGCAGGCGGGCGGCGAGGCGATCCCGGCCGAAGCGGATATTTCGAAGCCGGAGGATATCGAAAGCGCCGTACGCAAAACGGTGGACGCATGGGGACGGCTCGATATCGTGTTCGCTAACGCCGGCATTAACGGGACGCTAACGCCGATCGAAGATATGGCCCCCGAGGATTGGAGCACGACGCTCGACATCAACCTGAAAGGGACGTTCCTGACGGTCAAATATGCGGTGCCGGAGCTGAAGAAAAACGGCGGCAGCATCGTCATTACGAGCTCGATCAACGGCAACCGCGTATTCTCGAACTTCGGCATGAGCGCATACGCGACATCGAAAGCCGGTCAGGTGGCGTTCATGCAAATGGCGGCGCTGGAGCTTGCCCAGTTCGGCATCCGGGTCAATGCGATTTGCCCGGGGGCGATTTCGACGAAGATCGACCAAAATACGGAGCGGAAGCCGGAGCTGAAGGAGATTACGATCCCCGTCAAGTTCCCGGAAGGCGACCAGCCGCTTGAGGACGGGCCCGGCAAGCCGGAGCAGGTCGCCAACCTCGTCCTGTTCCTTGCATCCGACGAATCGAGCCACATTACGGGCACGCCGATCTATATCGACGGAGCCGAATCGCTGATTCGCGGCTGATAGCGGCAGCTCTTATTGGCCCCGCCGGAACAGCCCCCGACCGAATCCCGGTCGGGGGCTGTTCGACTATTTCGGGCAGTCTTGGAACATAATGAAACGGTATCGGCTTGGCGGAAAGGAGGACCCGGTTTGCTTCTGTTCGTCTGCATGTCCACTGCTAGCGCCGCGGCGCTGGTTTCCGTCAAATGGCTGGCCAGACGGCTCATTTGGCCGGAAATCATCGCCTATTGGTCGTTTGTCTCTTCGTTTGAGCAGCTGTCTTTCATTATCGTCAGTTTTAATATGAAAGCCGTTCATTTCAATACTGCCCGGCTGGGGTTCTGGACGCTCAGGCAGTCGGGCGTGCTGCTTATTCCGATTCTGATCGTATGGTTTCTCGCTTTGGCGGCCGACCGTGCGGTCGGCCGCGCGATCAAGGTTCTGGCCGCGGCAGCCGTGCTCGCGCTGATGCTGCTGCTCGACTATTTGTACTGCCTTACGGGACTGCTGACGTTCGTCAATTGGACCTTTTACGATTCGGCCCTCCTGTTCGCGGGGCTCATCGGGATATCGGGCTGCTTTATGGCGCTGTACCGGGTCATAATGAGAAGGGGCGGGATCCGGGGATGATTTTGTACGGACCGGTCAAATTCGACGACAACGAGTGGTTTTTCATCGTCTCGTCGCTGATCAGCTGGTCGCTGATCGTGCTGCTGCCGAAGCGGCTGGCGCCGATCGACATCGTCAGCCTGTGGGTGCTGAATTACGCGCTGGCGCAAACCGCGGATTTTACCATTTCGGTGCCGCCTTACGATTTTTACGATGTGAACGATAGGCCGCAGATGGAAATCACCGACTTCCTGTTTTATTTCTTTACTTATCCGCCTGCCGGTTATTTCGTTGTATATATATATTCCATGCTGAGACTCAGCGCCGTGCGGCTCGGGGCTTACCTGGTGCTGTGCGGGTTTATCGCGGAAATAATGGAATGGGGGGCCGCCCGCTGGTTCCATGTGTTCACCTACAAAGGCTGGTCGCCGTGGTATTCGGGTCCGGTCTACATCCTGGTCTTTCTGCTGAACCTTGCGCTGTACAAGCTATTGCGGCGTTATGCGCCCCTGCTTGATAGGGAGCGGCGCGCCGAATAGCTGGAAGCGCCGAAAAGAATGGTGCCGCCGCAGCCGGATACGCTACAATAATAGAAAAAAACCGGAAGGCGGAGATGGCGATATGACAGCGAGAACAGGGACGGATGGGGCGGCGGAGCATGCGGCTTCATAGAGGCGAGACGCTGTTCCGGCAGGGCGAATCCGGGCCGCTATACCGCATCGACGCCGGACTGCTTAAAATCGTGCGGACCGATCCCGGAGGGACGCCGTTTATTTTCAACATCATTGCGGCGGGAGAGACGATTCCTCACCATTCGCTGATCAGTCCGAAGGAATACCACGGCACGGCCATTGCGCTGACCGCATGCGAGATCACGATGATTCCGGCGAAGGAATGGTACGGCGAACTGGAGCGCGAGCCCTCCAAATACCGCGAGACGGCGCTGCTGCTGCAGAGCAGGCTGCGCACGATGCAGCAGCGGATCGACCAGCTTACCGCCCTCGAGCCGGCGGAAAAGCTGAAGCGGCTAAACCGCTGGTTCGCATCCTATGTACCGGATGCTCCGCTTGGCGAACTGCTGACGCAGGAGGAGATCGGGCAGCTGCTGGGCCTGCGGCGCGAAACGGTCAACCGGCTGCTGCGCAGGCTGCGGGCGGAGGAAGGAAGCGGCTGAAGCCGGCGGACGAGTGACTTGGCGCCGATCGCAGGTGACGCTGCTGATCCCATCGCAGAAGGCGGAACGATTCGTCCCGGACCCCCCGTCATGCCGCCGGCTTAGGGCCGGTACAGAAGCATGCGCTTCAAGCGTCAAGCGTCGAGGCTTCCGGAGGGACCGAAAAATTCATAGCGGATATCGGACGGAGCGGCGCCCAGGCCGCGCAGGTCGCGGTAGATCCGCTGCATGAACGAAACGGGGCCGCAGAAATAAAAGTCGGCATCCGGAGAAGGGACGATCGTCTGCAGCCAAGGAAGATCGATTCGGCCTTCCTTGTCGAAGACGCCTCCGGCGCGGTCCTCGTCCGTGGGCTCGCTGTAACAGAAATACGCGCGGACCCGGCTGCAGCGTTCCGCGATCCGGCGAACGTCTTCGCGGAACGCATGCACCCGGCCGTTTGCGGCCGCATGAATGAACGTAACCGGCCGTTCGCTCTGCGCGGCGGTCAGATGCAGCAGCATGCTCATCATCGGCGTCAAGCCCACGCCGCCGCTCAGCAGGACGACCGGCCTCAGCGGATGCGATTCGTCCAGCACGAAATCTCCGGCCGGTGCCGACAGCAAGAGCGTATCGCCTTCGCCGGCCGAATCGTGCAAGTAATTCGAGACGATTCCGTCCGGGCGTTCGCCGGCATGCGTTTCGCGTTTAACCGAAATCCGGTAATGCGGCTTGCCGGGCGCATCGGACAAGCTGTACTGGCGGATATGCGTATTCGCCTGCCCGGGAATATCCGCTTTGACGCTTACGTACTGGCCGGGCTTGAAGGAAGCGAGCGGCCCGCCGTCCGCCGGCGACAGATAGAACGATGTGATGGCGCCGCTCTCTTTGACCCTGCGCCGGATCGTAAACGGCCGGAATCCGGCCCATCCGCCCGGCTGGGCTTCCGCTTCGCGGTACATCCCGGCTTCGACGCCGATGAAGGCATCCGCGATAACCCCGTACGCCTCCGCCCATGCCGCGAGAATCTCGTCCGTAGCCGCATCGCCGAGCACGTCTTTGATAGCGGCAAGCAGCGTCTCCCCGACGATGGGATAATGCTCCGGCTTAATGCCGAGGCTCCGGTGTTTGTGCGCGATTTGCCGGACGGCGGGCAATATTTCGTGCAGCCGGTCGATGTGGGCCGCCGCCGCGTAAACGGCGTTTGCGAGCGCCGCCTGCTGGCGGCCCTGCTTCTGGTTGGCGTGGTTGAAGACGTTCAGCAGCTCGGGGTGCCCGGCGAACAGCAGCTCGTAAAACCGTTTCGTAATGGCCGTTCCTTTCGTTTCGAGAACCGGCACCGTCGATTTGATGACCGCAATGGCAGAATTGTTCAGCATTTTAAAATCCCTCATTTCCATCATTTTCGTTCTTCTTACCTGCAGTGTACCGGAATAAGCGCGGCAGCGTTGTGATTACGATCACTCCGGATAAGAAGGATTTGTGAATGAAGGGTATGAAAGGCGGGGCAACATCCATGCAAAATAAGCCCCCGGCGCAGCCGGGGGCTTGGGGTACGGATCAGATTACGGCGTTGTCGGAAGCGAAAATTTCTTCGTCCACGTCTTGCCGCCGTCGGTCGTGCCGAATACGGAAGGATATAACGAGTCCGTCACGGCCAAATAGCCGTTATTCGGCGACGTAAACGAGATTTTCGCGTCGCTGCCCGTTACGGACGAAAGATTGGTCCACGTTTTGCCGTCGTCAACCGAGTGTCCGAAGAAGGTTTGCTCGTACCCGGGGCTGCCGGCCGCCAGGAATGCCGCGCTGCGGCCAAAAACCTGCATATCGTCGGGACGGCCCGTCGGTCCGACAAGCGTCCCCGCCTTCGCCTTCGGTCCCGGAGCCGGGCCGCCGCCCGCCGTCGGGTTCGAAATGACCTGCTGCCAGCTCGCGCCCGCATTCGTCGTATGGAAGACGGAATACGAGGTTTGCGTCATGCCGGAGCCGCCAAGCAGGACGACCCAGACGTCTTCGCTGTCCGTACCGTAGATCGAACCGCCGAAGCTGTCCTCGGCTTTGACGGTCAGCGTGTTCGTCCAGTGAAGCCCGCCGTCGGTCGTCTTCTGCACCTGGTAGCCGCCTCCGACCAGGAAGACGACCGCCCAGCCCTTGGTCGGTGTAATGAACTGCGTATACCGGGTGTTGGCCGGCGTCTGCACCTTGGTCCACGTCTGCCCGCCGTTTGTCGTTTTATACGCCCCGTTCCAGGTATAGCCGAAGCCGGTCTCCTGCGTGAAGAAGCGGACGCGGCCGAACGGATGATTGCCGGTCGGAATCCATTTGTACGTCGAACCGCCGTCGGCCGTGCGGAGCAGCGTATTGACCGGTTTGGTCGGGTCCGTCTGCACGAGCACGTAGCCCAGTTTGTTGGTCAGGAACTGCATCTGCGTGAAGACGTATTTGCCTTCGTTATTGATCGCCTGCCAATGGCAGCCGGCGTCCGAGGTCCCGAGCATAAAGCCGTTGCCCGCGGCGCGTCCGATGTTGACGCTCAGGAATTGGACGGACTGGAAATGCGGATTCCCGGTATCGGCGACGGTCTTCAGATCCAGCCCGTTGTCGTCGGCACGGCAGCCGGCGGTAACCGCAGTATCGGCGGAGGCTTGCCCCGGCATATAAGATACGCCTCCAAGCAATGCGCCCGACAGCAGAACGGCGAGTGCAAGGTTTGCCCATTTTTTCATGTAAAGTCACCTCATCTTCTTATTACCCTGTTGCGGATTTCCTTCTCTTGTTAGACGAGGAATATGGTTGTTTTGTTGCGCTGACCGCAGTATTTTTTTAAGCTATAAGAAAGCCTGAAGCGGGCATCACGTGCCGGCACGCAAGCGAACATCAGATGGAAAGCGGGTGAACAAGCATGGACGGAAGAGTGCGTTCCCAGGTCCGGCCGGGCCAGACTGTCGAGATCGTGCTGAAGAAGGATCAGCCGACGGGGAAGACGACGCGCGGCGTCGTCAAAGATTTATTGACGAATTCGCCTACCCATCCGCACGGCATCAAAGTCAGGCTGACGAGCGGCGAGGTCGGCCGGGTGAAGACAATCGTAAGCGGCAGTCCGGAATAAGTCCGGTCATGCGAAAGCGAAAACGCCCGTTCGCGTATGAACGGGCGAAAGCTTTATTCACACATCTCCGAGATTACTCGGCGTATTTCGGATTTCCCGCCTGCAGGCGAAGCTCCCGGGCGCCGGCGCCGAATGAAGCGGCTTTCAGCCTTCTGTGATGGTAAATGTAGGAGCCGGCTATCATCGCGAACCCGAGCAGGAAGAACAGCGATCCGCCGACCGGCCCGCCGCTGGCCAAGGTGGAATACATCGCCCCCGCCAAATCGTAGACGAATCCGGCATACACCCACTCCTTCACCCGCGGAAATCCGGGGATGAACAGCGCGATCACGCCCAATATTTTGGCAACGCCCAGAAACGGGAGCAAATAAGCGGGATACCCCAATTGGTTAAACAATTCGACGGCATCGGGAGTGGAGAGAAGATCCGGAATCGAACCCGAGAACATGAACGCCGCCAGCAGCCCGGTAAACATCCAATACGGAATCGCGATTTTTTTCATTTTACGAACCCTCCGATTTTTTAATTTTCCTCAATCGTCATGACTTCCATCGTTTTGAAATCTTCGCCAGGTCTGCTTCGAAAATCACTGCGGGTCTTTGCAGATCGTGCAGGTAATCGTCCAGCCGGTCCAATCGATCGTCCCCTTCGGCAAGAAAAAGGTCGAGCCAATCGCCGAGCATGCCTAAAGCTCGCGGCTTCAGCTTATAAACGCGCCGGTTGGCGGCCGAATGCGCTTCGACGATTCCGGCAAGTCTTAGAATGCGAAGATGCCTGGCAGCGTGCGTCCGGTTCAGCCTGAGACGAGAGGCCATTGCCCCCGCGGTTAACGGGCCGCCTCTGCGGAGCAGCTCGAGCATGGATAACCGGGCTGGCTCGGCTAATACGGCGAGCATGATCCTGTTCATCGGAGAGTTCGGATAACAAGCTTCATCCTTGAAATCTCCTCCTTCTTACAATGTTTTCTTTGTCTTGCTCTAAATATACCCTTAAAGGAATATTCATGTCAACGTATATTTAAAATATTTCGGCGGATTTTTGTCTGCGCCTTCAACTGACGGTAAGTTACCAAGGAGATCAACCAGTAACCTTCGGCACCGAGGTGTCAAGGTTACAGAGTAAGATAAATCAGTAAACCTTGGCACCGAGGTGTCAAGGTTACAGAGTAAGATAAATCAGTAAACCTTGGCACCGAGGTGTCAAGGTTACAGAGTAAGATAAATCAGTAAACCTTGGCACCGAGATGTCAAGGTTACAGAATAAGATAAATCAGTACCTTGGCACTGGCATCAAGGTTACAGTATAAGAAAAACCTGTAAACCCTGACAGTTAGGTGTCAGTGGTACCCGGTTAAAATGAAACCTGTAGACCTTATGAAAAAAGGAGCGGTTTGAATGGACATTTACGCATTGATTGAGGCGTACAAAAGCGATCTGGAGCATTATACCCTGGAGCAGCTGCAGGCGGGTGCGAGCGAGGATAACTGGTCGCTGGGCCAGCTGTATCACCACCTGATCGGGGCGTCCCTGTTTATGCAGCTTCGGAATGCGGAGGCCTGCGCATCGGCGGACCGGGAGCAGCCGCTCGGCAAGACGGAGGCGGGCGAAGCGGTATTCAGGCTGGACGCCTTTCCGCCGGTCAAAATCAAGGTTCCGGCTTCGCCGCAGTATACGCCGAAAAATCCGGAGAGCAGGGAGGAGCTTGCGGCAGGGCTGGATCTGGTGAAGGTAAAGATGGAGGAGTGGGCGGGCAAGATTGCGGATGTGAACCCGAATATGAAAATGGAGCATCCGCGCCTGGGCTGGCTGAATGCGCAGGAGTGGTACCGCCTCGTGGCGATGCATTTCCGCCACCACTTGCGGCAGAAGGAGGAGCTGGAGCTGCGGCTCGGGCTGCCGGCGGACGTCCGGGCGAGGCTGGCGGCCGTGAAGGCGGCCGCGCAGTAGCGGAAAGGCCGGGCGCGGGCGGTTACCGTCCGCCGCCCGGTCTTTTCAGCTGAATAGGGCCCTGCGTCCGCCGCCCGGCACTTACAGCCGAATTCGGCTCACCGTCCGCCGCCCGGCTTCCGTCTCAGTCCGGCCCCGGAATGTACTGCCGGGCCGGCAGGTCCACGCGGCCCCGGTCGTCGACGGGGACGCCTTCGTCTCGCAGATACATCGCCTGCATCCTGCGTCCTTCCTCGTCCTGCAGGGCGATTTCGCCCTTGCTGTTGACGACCCGGTGCCATGGCAGGCCGTATTTCCGGCTCGAGGAATGCAAGATGCGCACGACCTGCCGCGCTCCCCTGCGGCTTCCCGCGAGCTCGGCGATTTGACCGTAGGTCATGACGGCGCCTTCCGGTATGCTCCGGATAATCTCGATCACGCGCATCGTGAAAGGGGTCATGCGCGGCCCTCCCCTCCGCCGCCGCGCGAACGCGCAGCGGCATCCGGCGATTGCCCGAACGGGCCGGCTCCGACATGTCCGCGGTTGATCGCCTCCCACAGATAGAGCGAAGCGATGCTGCGGTACGGCTCCCAGGTTCGTCCGAGCCGATCGAGCGCGGCGTCTTCCCCTCCGGGCGCATCTTTATACAGCCAGGCGGCAGCGCGCCGCAGTCCGGCATCTCCGAGCGACAGCACGTTTTCCCGGCCGAGCACGAAGATCAGAAACATCTCGGCCGTCCAGCGCCCGATCCCTTTCACCGTCGTCAGGGCGGCGACCGCTTCGGCGTCGTCCATGCCGCTGAAGCGCGCAAAATCGAGCTCCTGCCGCTCCGTCAGCCCGGCGAGCCCTTTGACATAGGCGATTTTCGGCTTCGATACGCCCGCGGCGCGCAGATTTTCTTCGGGGACGGCCAGCACGACGCCGGGCGTCAATTCGCCGCAATGCTGCAGGACGCGCCCCGTGATCGTCGCCGCCGCCTTTACGGAAAGCTGCTGCCCGATCAGCGACCGGACCAGGAACGCGAAGGCATCCGCCTGCGCCGGAACGGACAGCGGACCGATAAGACGGGCCAAATCGGCAAACCTGCTGTCGGCATCCCCCAGCCGGCGCACGCGCGCCTCGCCGGGATGCAAATCGAACAAAACGCTCATCGCCGCATCCCCCTCCTTTATAAAAAGACAAGCTCCTTTATGGACATTATGCCGGGGAAGCATGCGAAAAGGCAACGGGAATTGTCGCGTTTTTACAATACACCGTCGTTCGTTTCGTCTATAATGGGGAAAACTTGCTTGTACAAGCTCGATTATGCGGAAGGGATGGTGGACTGCTATGGAAGCTTTAACGTATGTGCTTTATATCGGAGCGAAGCCTGAGGACGTATGGAGGGCGCTCGTCTCGCCGGAAGGAACGAAAGCAGTCTTTTTCGGGTGCGTGCTGAATTCGACCTTCCAACCCGGCTCTCCTTACCAATATGTCGGGCCGGGCAATGACGGGGACGAAACGGTACACGTCTACGGGACGGTACTCGAATATGAGCCGCATCGACTGATGAGCTACACCGAGCATCCCGGACCCTCTTATCAAGAGCGGCACGCGGAGCTGGAAACGAGGGTGACGCTGACGCTTGAGACGGTGGGCGCCTGCACGAAAGTCACGCTCGTAAACGACCGCTGGCCGGAAGGTCACCCTTCCTACGAGCGCACGAAGGAAAGCTGGCCGATCATCCTGAGCAGCCTCAAATCGTATGTGGAAACGGGCCGTACGCTCGATTTCGGCTGGTCCTGAGCGAAGGCGGGGAGAAAAATGAGCATTTGGATCGCGCTGCTGCGCGGAATAAACGTCGGCGGCAAAAATAAAATCAAAATGTCCGAGCTGAAAACGGCGCTGGAGGACATCGGACTCGCCCGCGTGTCGACGTATATCCAGAGCGGCAACATTTTGTTCGAGTCCGAAGAAGAGGAGGCCGCGCTGCGCAGCCGGATCGAGGGGCAGATCGCCGCGGTATTCGGGATTTCGCTGACGGCCGTCCTGCGGACGGCGGAGGAGCTGGAAGGGATCGCGCACGGCTGCCCGTTCACGGCTGAAGTGCTGGCGGAAGCCGCCGCCAATACGGACGCGGAGACGCTTTATGCCGCGCTGCTGCCGGAGGCGCCTCCGGCGTCCGGCATCGCCAAGCTTGCAGCCGCGGACAACGGAGACGACGAGTACCGGATTGCCGGCCGCGACGTCTATCTGCTGTTCCGGCAGAGCGTGCGCAACGCCAAGCTCGCAGCCAATTTGCCGAAGCTCGGCGTGCCGGCGACGGTTCGCAACTGGAACACGCTGAGCAGACTCGTGGAGCTGGCGCAGGGTATGAAAAATTAAACGCATACGATGGCCGGCCCGGCGTTCAACCGGGGCCGGTTTTCGTGTTTTTGCGGATGTATTCCTCGGGAGAGAGACCCACGATGCTTTTGAAATCCTTGATCAGGTGGCTCTGATCGTAATATCCGAGCCGGGCGGCAAGCTGCGCCCAATCGACGGACTGCCCTTCGGCGAGCCGGTCGGCGGCTTCGAGCAGACGGTAGCGCCCGATAACCCACTTCGGCGAGATGCCCACATATTTGCCGAACATCCGCTGCAGCATGCGCGTCGACAGGCGGAACCGCTGCGCCGCGGCATCCACAGTCGCAATCGTGCGGTCCGCCGCGACGACGTCCACGATCGTCCTGACGAGCCCGGCCGTCTCATCGCGTTCCCGGGGCAGGCGCCCGCGCAGAAATCGTTCCGCAAGCGCGATCCGTGCGCTGTCGCTTTCGGCGGCGCGGACCGCCGCTTCCCACTCGGCCGTTTCGGGGCCGAAGACTTCCACGGCCGCGATGGACCGTCCGGTGAACGAACGGACGGGGACGCCCGTTAGCGGGTAAAAGGCGCCGGGCCGGAATTTGACGCCGAATACAAAGCCCCGGCCGCTCAGCTCGAACGAAAATTTCTCCTTGACGATCCCGACAACCCGGCATACCCCCGGCTCCACGACGAGATGGACCGAAGGATGAGGAAGATTTTCCGACAGGTAGGGCTCCCGTCCGCGCAGATCCCAGTTTACGATCCAATAATGCTCGACGTAGTCGTCCAGCTCGCCGGATGCCGAATACAGCGTCAGCGTGAAATGATCGTTCATCTTGTGAACATGGAGCAGTCCGCTCGGCTTTTTTGTGCTCGCTTCCATTTTCGAACTCCCTTCGCCGATCTTACAATTCCTTTTGTCCCGATTGGACGACAGACACATTTTAACACAGACACAATTTTGACATAAGTCGGCCGACCGCGGCATGTAGTTTAGAAGGAACGCACTGCAGCGGGGAGGCGTCGGAGCTTTGGGATTCGTGCTTTTGCTGTGGATGATATCGATTGTAGGCTTGTTCTGGGTATGGGCCGACGCGTCGGAGAAGCGGGGCGGCAATATCGGCTGCCTGTGGGCGCTCGTCGTCCTGATTTTGGGCCCGCTCGGCTTTATCGCGTATTTGATCGTCCGCAACATGGATTAAACATTTGCAACGCGGTTTGAAAATAGGTACGATAAAAGAAAACGCCTTATGCCGCTTGAAAAGGAGCTGCAATCCGCGTGAGCATTTTTCCGCCAACCGTTCATCTGACCCATATCGGTTCTCTGGTCGTGACGATTTTATCCGGGTTCGCCGTGGCGTTTCTGCGCCTTCGGGCGTCGAACCGGCCGACCAATCTGCGCAAAATCATCATTCCGCCGCTCGGCATGTCGTCCGGCTTCCTGATGTTTGTTGCGCCTTTCATGCGCATTCCGCTGCTGTGGGCGCTCGGCGCCTTCGCCGTCGGCGCGCTGCTGCTGGCCTATCCGCTCATCCGCACGTCGAAGCTCGAGCGGTCGGGCGGGGAAATCGTGCTGCGGCGGTCGAAAATGTTTATTTTTATCATTTTGATCCTGATCCTGCTCCGGCTGCTGCTGCATGAGGAGATCGAGCGGTACGTGACGATTCCGCAGACGGGCGCGCTGTTCTTCGTGCTTGCCTTCGGCATGATCCTCGTCTGGCGGCTCGCCATGCTGCGGGAATACCTGAAGCTGCAGCGGGAAAGCCCGGAATAGGAGGGGCCGCCACTCAGTCGCGGCACGGATTGTCCGCGTCTTAATGCAATGACGGGAACGGAAACAACCCATCCCTCGGCAACGGCAAGCATCCGCCGTCCCTGATGGCGGATACGCGACCGGCCGCAGATGCCACAAGCATCTGCGGTTATTTTCATTTCGCAGCGGGATCCTTCCTCCGCACGGCCGGAAAATCAAACGAGTCCATTTTTTTGAAGGTTCGCTCCATTGTTATTTTGGCGTGCGTTCTCAATAATTGAAATAGACGGACGTTCTATCGAACATTAAATGAAAACGCTTTAACGCCGAGAGGAGAGTGACCGATGAGCAAGACATACCGCGTAGCCTTTATCGGCTGCGGCAGACGCGCGCACGAGCATGCGGTCGGGGTCAAAGCCGATGCGAGGTGCGAAGTGGTCGCGCTGTCCGATATCAATGCGGAAGCCGCCGCCGCCCTGAATACCGAATTCGGCTTCGAGGGTGTTGTCTACACCGATTATAAGGAGATGCTGGCCAACGAACGGCCGGACGTCGTCATTCTCTGCCTGTGGACGCCGCTTCATCTCCCCGTTTTTCGCGATTGCGCGGAAGCGGGCGTCAAGGCGCTGCTGTCGGAGAAACCGATGGCGCCGACCTGGGGCGACTGCCAGGAGCTGGCGCGGATCGCGGAAAGGACCGGCTGCCAGCTGACGTTCTCCCATCAGCGCCGTTTCTCGTCCGGCAACCGGGCGGTGCGGAAGATGATCGGCGACGGGGTGTTCGGCAAGCTGCTGCGCATGGACCTGTTCTCGCCGCCCAATCTGCTCGACTGCGGCACGCATACGTTCGACCAGGCGCTCAGCTTCATGAACGAGTGCCCGGCCAAATGGGTGCTCGGCGCCGTCGACGCGAGCGAAACGTATAACTGGTTCAACGTGCCTTCCGAGTCGGTGGCGGCCGGCATCATCGTCTTCGAGAACGGCGTGCGGGCCAACATCCAGCTGGGCGGGCCGGACATGGACATCTGGGGCGGCGTCCGGGTCATCGGGGAGAAAGGCTTCATCGAGGTATTCTGGGACGGCGAATTCCGCCAAGCCGCCGTGTACGCTGATCCGTCCTGGAAGCCGCCCGTTATCGAGCTGCAGCCCGGCGAGCAGATGATCGGGCTTGTCCGCAATGCGCTCGACTGCCTGGAAACGGGCGAAGAGCCCGAGCTGTCCTACAAAAAGGCGCTGCGCGCGGCGGAAATTATTTTCGCCTTCTACGAATCGGTCCGCCGTCATGCCCGCGTGGCGCTGCCGCTTGAAGGCGTGACGGACAATCCGTTCATTACGATGCTGGAGAACGGGGCGTTCGCGCACTCCGCCGCTTACAAAATAAAGGAGGTACAATCGAAATGACAAGACCGAAGCTCGGCCTGATCGGACTCATTCATGAAGAAGTGAAGCAGGATTTATGGGGCACGCTGAAGCGGGTCGCGGAAATCGGATACGAGGGCATCGAAGGGGCGCATTACTTGCTGCAGGGCGACGTCAAAGAAAACGTCAAGCGGTTCCACGACCTCGGGCTGCGGGTCGCGACGCACAGCGCCGGCAAGGACGCGCTGCGGGAAGATCTCGACAAGATCATTGCGGACGCCCATGCGCTCGAAACGTCGCATGTGACGATGTGGTGGGCGACCTGCAACTCCCGGGAAGAGGTGCTCCGTGACGCCGAGCTGTACAACGCCGCGGGGGAGCGGCTGGCCCGCGAAGGACTGAAATTTTGCTATCATAACCACGATCACGAGTTCAAAACGACGTTTAACGGCGTATATGCGCTTGACCTTCTGGCGGAGTATACCGATCCCAAGAACGTGTTTTTCCGGCTTGACGTCGCCTGGATCGCGGTCGGCGGCGCGCAGCCGGCGCATATTTTGAAGAAAATGGCGGGCCGCGTTCCGGCGATCCACCTGAAGGACGTCTACGGGACGGACGAGGTCGGCAAATGGACGGCCGTCGGCACCGGCGTCGTCGACATCAAGGGCTCGATCCAGGCGGCGTGCGAGATAGGCGGCGTGGAATGGATGACGGTCGAGCAGGATAAGGTGCGCAACCTGACTCCGTTCGAGACGGTCACGGTCAGCTATTTGAACCTGAAGGAAGCCGGACTGCTCGGGTAACCGCGGAACAGTCGGAACCGCAAGCAAGCACGCGCTCGAAAACCTCCGGGGCTCTATAAAGGGTCCGGAGGTTTTTTCGTTTTCTTCACCGTGCGCGGCTCCCTATCCGCGGTGTTTCGCTGCATGAGAGCGCCGGTCGACCACGCGGAGATGCCCGCGGCAGGAGGGGCGGGTTAACCGGTCCCGCGGTGAATAGAGAAGCGAAACCGTTTCCATAATAAAGCGTAAGAAGGATTGTTTCCGCTATGCTATGATACGAAAGGAGAGAGAGCGAAAGGAGGGGTTCCGTGTTTGCGTTTATCCTTTTTATCGTGGGTGTCGTTGCAGTCAGCCTGATTTTCTTTATGGTCTCCGTCATTGCCGCCAAAAACAACAAGACAAACGCAGAGGGGGATGTTATGTTTCACAAAATTTATCAGTACCTGATTTTGTTCGTGACGCTGATGATGGTTCTTGGGGGAAGCGTTGGCGTGTTTATGGGGCTTGCCGATCTCGTCGCTCCTTCTTCGTATTACCAGACGTACGACGAATACAAGCAGATGCGCACCGGGATCGCGCTGGACGGCAAAGGCAATCCGAAGCCGGCGGACGGGCAGCAGCTGTCGGACGAACAGCTCAGGAAGGATTACGACCTGATGCTGTCGGAGCAGAGGGAGCGGACGGAGCGCCAGGCGGTCAACACGATGATCAAATCCTTGGGCTGGATCGTCGTTCCGCTGCCGGTATTCATCTACTTCAAACGCCGCTTGAATAAAGAGAAAAACGCCTGACCTGCCAGCCGCAGCCTCCGGACCGCTTTCCAAGTGCCGGAGGTTGTTTGTTTCGCTCGGCTGTTTGCAGGGGCAGGCGGCTGAAGGTACGAATTGTGCCTGATGAAGCCGCAAGATCCCATTCGATTTTTCTGAGGCTTCTCCCTTGAAAAAGGTTTGACCGCCGCCCGGGCCGGGGCCCGCGTCAGCGATCTTCCCCTCCGAAGCGCTTCGTCCCCTCATGTTTTCTACAGCGCGCACATTTCGATTTCAAACCCAAGATCTTCGATCATCCGATGGTCGGCGTCCGCTTTCTGACCTTCGGTCGTCAAATAGTCGCCGACGAACAGCGAATTCGCCGCATAAAGCGCCAGCGGCTGCAGCGAGCGCAGATTCACCTCCCGGCCGCCCGCGACGCGGATTTCCTTGGATGGGCAGACGAACCTGAACAGCGCAAGCACCTTCAATGCCTTCATGGCCGGCGTACGGCCGGCGTTCTCCAAGGGAGTGCCGGGAATGGCGTTCAAAAAATTGACCGGGATCGAATCCGCATCCAGTTCCCGGAGCGCGAAGGCCATGTCGGCGATTTCCTCGTGCGTCTCGCCCATGCCGATAATGACGCCGGAACAGGGGGACATGCCGGACCGTTTCGCTTTTTCCACCGTTTCTACCCGGTCGTCGTACGTATGGGTCGACGTGATCGACGGGAAGTTCGCTCTGCTTGTGTTCAGGTTGTGATTGTAGCGGTGAACGCCGGCCGCGGCCAGCTTCTCCGCCTGTCCGTCCTTCAAAATACCCAGGCAGGCGCAAATTTTAAGCGGCATCGTCTCGCGGATTTCCTTTACGGCCAGGGCAACCTGCTCCAGCTCCTTCTCGGTCGGACCTCTGCCGGACGCGACGATGCAGTATGTACCCGCTTTGCGGTTCATCGCCTCCCGCGCGCCGGCGAGCAGCGTTTCCTTATCGAGCAGCGAATATTTCGAGACCGAAGCCGAAGATACGGCCGATTGCGAGCAGTAGCCGCAGTCTTCGGGGCACAGGCCGCTTTTGGCGTTCATAATCATATTCAGCTTGACCTTCCTGCCGTAAAAATGCTTTCGTACCTGATAAGCCGCCTGTAAAATCGGCAGCACCTCGTCATTGTCCGCTTCCAGCACCGCAAGCGCTTCCGCCAAGTGAAGTCGCTCTCCGTCAAGCGCTTTATGCGCAAGCTTGAACCAGTCCGTCTTCGCCGTGATTGTCATGTCTCGCACCTCTCCCGATTTTATTTGCCGCCCCTACTTTCTTACGGCATGTATCCTATGGCCGCCAGGTCAGCTAGTTCCTGCAATCCCGCATAGTTGCGGCTGGGATGCTTTTCGCCGTGATTTCTGGACAGCGCCTGATTATTAATTGTTAACCTGAATTTGTTCATTATGGTTAACATATAAGGTGATGCCATTTTAGCAGGGGGCGCCTCGCATGTAAAGGAAAATTTAACAGTCTTTCCCTCCCGCGCGTCCTTGATGCTTGACTTCCCTGGAAGAAATCGCTACGTTTGAATCAAATGCTATCCGCCGGCCGATTGCCGGAAGCCGCATTCGAACGAATATTTGGAGGAGGTAACCGATCATGACCACGGTTTACGATTTTGAGGCGAATACGATTACCGGCGAGCCGAAATCATTGTCCGACTACAAAGGCAAGGTGCTGCTGATCGTCAATACGGCCAGCAAATGCGGCCTTACGCCGCAGTACGAGGGGCTTCAGGCGCTCTACGAGCAGTACAAGGGACAAGGCCTCGAAATTCTCGGCTTCCCGTCGAACCAGTTCGGCCAGCAGGAGCCGGGCACCAACGAAGAGGTGCAGTCCTTCTGCAAAATCAACTACGGCGTGACGTTCCCGCTGTTCGCAAAAACCGATGTCCGCGATGAGACGGCGCATCCGCTTTTTGCCTATCTGACGGAAGCGGCGCCGTATCAGGGCGAGGACGCGGCGGAGAGCGGCAACGACAACTCGATCCGCTGGAATTTCACGAAATTCCTGATCGGCCGCGACGGACAAGTCGTCGGCCGTTTCGAGCCGAGGGTCGTACCGAATGACATCAAGCCCTCGATCGAGTCGTTGCTGTAACGGAAGTTTTGAATGGCAGCCTGAAAATTTCGGCCGGCTGCTCCATGAAAATGGGGCATTTCGGCCGTTTTTGGTTTAGAATAAGATTACGCGGCTTGTCCGTGGCAAATCGGTGTGAATAAACCTCATTTAAAATGAGAGATCGGCGTCATAAGCCGCTTGACTTGAATACGATAATCGGAGGAGGGGGAGAATCGGTGTTGACGTCCGTTCATGAGGAGCAAAAGCGAAGAATGGCCGCATTTCCGAAGGTCGACCTTCATGTCCATCTGGACGGAAGCGTGCGGCCGGAAATGCTGCTGGCGCTTGCCCGGGAGCGGAAGCTCGCTCTTCCCGCCGACACTCCGGAGGCGCTGCTTGCCTATATGACCGTCCCGGACGACTGCGAAAGTCTGCGGGACTACTTGAAAACCTTCGATTTCGTGCTGCCGTTCATGCAGGACGGCGAGGCGCTGGAGCGCATCGCCTGCGATCTTGTCCGGCAGGCTGCGGAGGAGCGCTGCCTGTACATGGAGGTGCGCTTTGCGCCGCAGCTGCATACCGCTGGCGGCATGACGCCGGACGCGGCGATCGCCCATGTGCTGAGCGGTCTGCGGCAGGGCGAAGCGGAATTCGGCGTCGCGAGCCGGGCGATCGCGATCTGCATGCGGCATCACGATGCCGATGTGAACCGTCCGGTCGTGGAGGCGGCCGCCCGGTTCCGGGACCGCGGCGTTGTCGCCGTCGATCTGGCCGGGGACGAAGCGTCGTTCCCGGCATCGCGGTTCCGCGGCTTGTTCGGGCTGGCGGCCGGGCTCGGGCTCCCGGTCACGATCCACGCAGGCGAAGCGGCCGGGCCGGACAATGTCCGCGAGGCGGTGGAACGGCTGGGCGCCCGGCGGATCGGCCACGGCGTACGGCTGACGCAGGACCGGTCCGTGCTTGAGCTCGTCAAAGCGCGGCGCATCCCGCTCGAAATGTGCCCGGTCAGCAATCTGCAGACCAAGGCGGTGGAGCTGTGGAGGGACTACCCGCTGCCGGATTTTTTGCGCGAAGGGCTTGCCGTGACGGTCAATACGGACAACCGGACCGTCTCGGGCACGACGCTAACGCGCGAATATTTGACGCTCATGGAACGGTGCGGACTTGCCGAGCACGACATTGCCGGTCTGGTCCGCGGCGCGCTGGACGCGGCATTTGCCGGCGAGGACGTGAAAACGCCGCTGCGGCGAAAAATGAACGAAGCGTTCGTGGAGCTTGGGCTGTAATGCCGCCATGAGCTGCCCGGGCGCGGGCCCGGGCGGGCAAGCCGGCCGCGTGCAGACGCGTGCTCTCTCGCTCGCACGGCAGATCAGAAAGGAAGAAGCCGATGAATGTACGCAAATTGCGTTTATACGATACCGAAAATGTGCATTCCAGCGAGGATCGCGACGAATACGAGAAGGATTACGCCAGGCTGATCCAATCGCCGGCTTTTCGCCGTCTGCAGGGGAAATCGCAGGTATTTGGCGCGGGGACGGGCGACTATTACCGGACGCGTCTGACGCATTCGCTGGAAGTGTCGCAGATCGCCCGCGAAGTGGCGCGGCGCCTGAACAAGACGGAGCCCTTCCTGGCCAAAACCGCTCATCCGGGGCTGGTCATTCAGCCCGAAGTGGTCGAAATCGCCGCGCTTGCGCACGACCTGGGGCATCCGCCCTTCGGCCATAAAGGGGAAGAGGTGCTGAACCGGCTGCTGACCGCCGAGCACGGGCTGCCCTATGAGGGGAACGCGCAAAATTACCGCATTCTCATGTTTCTCGAGAAGCGGGCGGGCAGCGACAGCGGGCTCGATTTGACCGCCGCCGCGCTGCTGGCGATCAACAAATATCCGTTCAGCCTCGAGGAGCCCGGGCGGCTGAAGGGCGTGTATCCGAAGGAGTGGGAAGGCATCCGGTATTTGCGCGGGCTGTGGGGCATGCCGGAGGGCTGCGCGACGCTTGAGGCTCAGCTGATGGACCTGTGCGACGACATCGCTTATTCCACGCACGACATCGAGGATGGCATCCGCGCGGGCAAAATCCAGATGAACCGCAGCTTTTTCGAAGACGACCGGCTGGCGGCCCATCTCGTGCAGGAAATCGTGGAGGATACCGGCAATACGAACGTCGGCTGGGATCAGGTCGATATTTTGGCGATGGTTCGTTCGGTATGCGCGCGTTATTTGGAGCAGTGGGAGGCGGTCTACGCCGAAAGCGGCCGCGAGGCTTCGCGCGCCAGACGCGAAATGAAAGCCCGCTGGGTGAGCAAATTCGCCGGCAGGGTCGGCATTATCGACGATGCCCGCACCGGCTGGAAGCGGGTCACGTTCGTGGCGGACGGCCAGGAGGACCTGGAGCTGCTGCGGACGATGGAAATTTTGAAAAAGCTGGCGTGGGTGACGCTGATCAAAGATTTTCGCGTGCAGCGCCTGCAGAAACGCAGCGAAATCATGCTCCAACGGCTGTGGGAAACGTTCAAGCGTGAGGAGACGGGACGGCTCATCGTGCCGCCCGACTGGATCGAGAGCTTCGAGCGGCTGAAGGACAACTGGACGTGGCCGAGGCTCGTCGCCGACTACATCGCCGGCATGACCGACGCTTACGCCGAGAAAGTATACGGCGAGCTGTTCGCGAGCCGCACGGGCTCGATTTACGAGCGGGATTAGCAGACATGTGCGGGCAGAAGAACGGCGGAAATGGACCGGTTCTGCGAGAGGGAGCGGCTCCTCCGAGCGAAGAGCGCAGTGACCCTGCTGCAAACGAACGTTTGCGGCAATCAGCCGTTATCTTTAGGTGTCGATCCCTATGTCAGGGGCTGTGAATCAGCTCGGAATCAAACCGCTCGAACAGCCGCCTCATCGATTCCGGGTCCCGCTTGTCTGTGGCGTGAATGGCGTCAATCAAGGCACGGATCCTCGCGGTCATAATAATCAAATATCGCGCCGGCTCTTGTCTGGGATTCCAGTACGTGTGCGGTTTACCTCGCGGCGCGATTACCGCTCCGCCGGCGGAAGCCTCCACCGTTTCGTCCCCGATCCTGAAAGCAAGCGTGCCTTCAAGCACATACCATGCCTCGTCATCCGAGCGGTGGACATGGAGCGGCGCGATAAACTCCGGCTCTCGGTCCTGCGAGCAGCCGGGAGCGGTCCATTCCGCAAGCACCAGCTCCGCCTCATCCGGTGCGAGAGTGCATTCCGCAGCAGATGCCGCGAAGAAATCGAGCTTTTTGCGATCGAACAAAAGTACCGCCTCCTGTAATAAGCGTATTGAATTCGGAGCCCCTCCAAAGACTAACAATCGCATGCAGAATGGTAGGGATGATTCCCAGCTTCTTTACAATATTTCTTCTTACACTGTACTTAGTCTCTACATACAGTTCTAAAGATTAACAATTGTACTGTTCATCATGTGCAGGCAGCATCCCAAATGAAATCTCCGGCATCGGACCTTCAAATACCATCTCACTTCGATTCATATGTTACTCCTTCCCAATTTTGTAATCTCAATTATATAATAAGAATATTATGAATTGTAAATATCTATCTGCGGGATTAAGAAATAGGGCTGTTGATTATGGAATTCAGGAAAAGTTTCATTGTGCTGGGGGCGTTCATTTTTCCGATGCATACGGCTGGCTGATGAATTACAGTGTGCTGCGCATCGCTTCGGAAATGGGGATTGCCGAAGGGACGGTGCGCAGCTTGATCAAGAAGGTCTATGCGAAAACGAAAATCAGCAATAAGGGGCAGTTTATGCGGGTGTTCGGTTCATCCGTATAACCGGAAAATCTAGCGGCTCGGCGAAAGCGCATCCATCCGTCACAGCAGCCTGGTCAGCCAAATAATGATCAGTACCCATACCATTGCCGAAAATCCGATTGCGGCCAGCAGTCCCCAATTGAATCGTCTGAACATCGGTATCCCTCCCGGTTCCCCTTTAATAGTCAGTATGGACCGGTTTGTCCGCTATAAAACGCGGGTACGCTCTTTCTTCTATTATACGGGACCGCCTGACGATTTATCGCAAGAGAAATCGCCTGACGAGAGAAATTCCGTTGAAACCTCAGCCTCAGCCTCTCCGTAAAACAATCTGACAGGAAAATTTCCTCTGTGCATGAAAAAACATGCAGATTCTAAAGTTTTTATTAATGTTGACTCTATTTGTTGTCAGCCCTATGCAGGTCAACTATAATTTTTCCATAAATCCGATCGATCGGGAGGAAAAGGACGAGCCAACTATTCACCGTATTGGTGTCGCCCGAAGCGGCCTTCAAGAAATTGAAGGAGGGGGGCGGATGGTGGGTAATTCTCGTCATTATCGTCATGCTCGCCGCCGGTACGTGGCTGCAAATGCCCATCATTCATAAGACGGTTCACGAGCAGCTTCAGAAGGCGCCTGTTCAGGGCGTATCGGAATCCAGCGTCCTGCGCATCGCTGAGGTCGGGGCATACATAGGTTCAATCGTTTCGCTTATCGTCATCTTCTTCATCACGGGATTGCGGCTTAAGCTGGTGAACGCGCTGGTTCAAGGCGAAGCCAAATATATGCAGCTGGTGAAAACGGCCATATATGCTTCAATTCCGGGCGTTATCGGAGCTCTCTTAACCGGAATTCTGCTGAGGGCAACGGACGCCGGCAGTATAAACGACATCATCCTGAGTCCCGCCGCTTTGCTCCCGGTGAAGAAAGGGATCCTTTTTGTCATCCTGAACATTTTCAATCCCTTTTCGCTATGGGGACTTGGGCTTCAGGTCGTCGGAACGAAGGTCATGACCGGTGTCAGGTCCGGAAAAGTGACCGTCTATGTGATTGTGATTTGGCTGATTTTGACCGTTATTGGCGGTTTGATCGGCAGCAGATAGGGGGAAACGCTTCTTGAAGAAAAAAATCGGAATCGCGATTATCCTGGGCGCTTCCATTTTGCTTTTAATCGCCTGGAACTTGTTTCAAATCAATAAAAGCTTGAAGGTCGGCCTGACTTCGCCCAGCGAAGGGACGATATCGGCCAGCGTGTTCGCGAGCGGCAAGCTCGAGGCGGCCAAGACGTATACGGTTTACAGCCCGGTAACCGCCCCGATTCGGGATGTGGCCGTTCAGGAGTGGGATGCCGTCGAACAAGGACAGACGCTTCTGACCTTCAATATGGATGACATCAAGCTGCAATTAAAGCAGGAGCAAAATACGCTGAAATCGCTGGAGGACCAGAAAACGTCCGTGCTGAAGAAGCATTTCGACGACGTCAAAACGCAGTTTGCCAATCATGAGATCGATTCTGCCGCGGACGTTGAAAAACCGGATACCGCTTCGGTGGACATGCAGATTGCGAACGAGAAGCTGCTGATCGATTCGCTGCAGACGAAGCAGGAGGCCGCATCGCTTGCGGCAATCGGCAGCGGAACGATTGTGGAGCTGGATGCGGAGGCGGGCCAATCGATCGCTCAAGGGGCGAAAGTGGCGGTCATTACAAATACGAATCATCTTCAGGTCAAAGCTTCGCTGCTGGAGGTCGATGCTTCAAATGTGAAGCCGGGGATGGAAGCGGACATTACCGGCGACGCGTTTCCGCAAACCGTCAAAGGGAAGGTTACGGCCATCGCTCCGGTGGCGACAACCGCATCGGCGGACGCTACCGATTCGTCCGTACAGGTTGTCATCGAGGTGGACAATGCCGGAACCGATCAGCAGGCGAAGCCGCTGAAGCCGGGCTACGACGTGAATGTGGAGTTTGCTTTGCCGGGCGATCCGCATCTCTTGCTTCCGTTAAATGCCGTCGGCCGTGAAGGAGACCGTTCGTTCGTGTATAAAGTGACGGACGGCCGCGCCGTCAAGACGGAAATTACGGCGGGCCAGGACGATGGAGAACGGGTCGAAGTGCTGAAGGGGCTTACGGCTTCGGACCGGGTCGTGTCGGACGTATCCGGAAACATCAAGGACGGAACCAAGGTGAAGGCGTCGTGATTCGGCTGCAGGGCGTTTCCAAAAGCTACATCAACGGCGATATACAGGTTCAGGCGTTGAAGGCCACGGATTTGACGATCGGGGCAGGCGAATTCGTGGCGATTATGGGCCCTTCGGGCTCCGGTAAATCCACCGTCATGAATATTCTCGGATGCCTGGACGTGCCTACGGAAGGAAAATATTTTCTGGACGGCCGGGAAGTGCAGTCGCTGCAGGAAACAGAGCTGGCCGCCATCCGTAACCGCAAGATCGGTTTTGTGTTCCAGAATTTTAATCTCATGCCCAAGCAGAGCGTGCTGCGCAACGTCGAGCTGCCGATGGTTTACGGCGGAGTCGGCAGATCCGAGCGGAGAGCGAGAGCGGCCGAGCTGCTCCAAAGGGTAGGTCTCGGGGAGCGATTGTCCCACCGTCCGAACGAGCTGTCGGGAGGCCAGCGGCAGCGGGTGGCGATTGCCCGGGCGCTCGCGATGAATCCGACCGTTCTCCTGGCGGACGAACCGACCGGCAATTTGGATACGCAATCCTCGATCGACATTATGAAGCTGTTTATGCAGTTGAACGACGAAGGCGTCACCGTTGTCATCGTCACGCACGAACCGGATATTTCGGCCTATTCGAAACGAATCCTGCGCTTCACCGACGGTGCGCTGCTGGAGGATCGGTGGAACGAAGACAGGAGGCAGGAATGAATCTGCTCGAAAGCATTCTCGTATCTTTGGAAAGCTTGCGCGACAACAAATTCAGATCGTTTCTGACGATGATCGGTATCGTGGTCGGCGTGGCTGCGGTGGTAACCGTCGTTTCGGTCGGTCAGGCGGGGAAGTCCTCGATCGTATCGGATATCGATAATTATGGCGAAGGCTTCTTTATCGTGGTTCCGGACTCTTCGCAGGGAATCAGCACGAGCGAACGGCTGGTGCCGACGCTGGAGGATGTGAAGGCGCTGAGCCGAAATGCCGGAGTAGCGGCGATTTCCGGTCAAACGAACGCCGTCCTGGAAGGCAAAGCGAACAGGGACGACATCCGGTTCTCATTAAGTGCGACGACGGCGGACCGGGTCAAGGTGGAAAATATCAAGCTGACCGCAGGCCGCTTCTTTACCGGCTCCGAGGAGCGTTCCCGCCGCAAGGTGCTTGTCGTCGAATCGAATTATGCCGAGACTTATTTCGGCACGGACGAGCGGGCGATCGGCCGCAAAGTGCAGATGAACGGTTCCAATTACCAAATTGTTGGGGTGTATGAGACGCCAAAAGGCTTGTTTTCCATCCCGACAAAAAATCAATATTCGGCTTATGTTCCCATCGAAACGGTTTCCTCCGCTCTCGGAGGGGGCGTCAGTCGGCTGAGCACGTTATATGTGAGGGCGGATTCGGGCGACGCAGAGCTAATGGCCAGAGTGATCGATCAGGTGAAAAGCACGCTCGCCAGCCGTCATCAAACGACCGCCGCGGCTTATTTCTCGCAAACGGGGGAAGAAGCCCAGAATCTGGTCGGCTCCGTGTTCAGCATCCTGCAAATCATTATCGGATCGATCGCCGGCATCTCCTTGCTTGTCGGCGGAATCGGCGTCATGAACATCATGCTCGTTTCCGTCACCGAGCGGACCCGGGAAATCGGAATCCGCAAGGCGATCGGAGCGACGCCCGGCGTTATTCTGTGGCAATTTATCGTCGAGGCCGTGGTGCTTTGTTTTATGGGCGGCATATTAGGGGCCCTGCTGGGGCTTGGCGGCGCTTATTTGTTCTCGCTCATTACGAAATGGCCGTTCCTGGTTTCGTGGTGGGCCGTCCTGCTGGCATTCGGATTTTCCGCCGGCATCGGGCTGTTCTTCGGCATTTACCCCGCGAGCAAGGCTGCCCGCATGCAGCCGATTGAATCGCTTCGATATGAATAAAAGAGGCGCGGCCGTTCCGGCGGGCGGTCTCTTCGCCGACCGGCGCCCCGCCGAGCGGCGGCAAAAAAATCGCGTGCGACGTTCACGCGATTTTTTTTGTTATTGGAAAAGGCGAGCTGTTCGTTTTATTTTATTCCAAGTCGCCTTATCATCTCTATTTGAGGGAAAATATTGCATTTTTCCAAAGGCCGGTGTCAGCCGTTTCTTCTTGGAAGAGAAGAACGAATATCATCCGGCCTATCGTTGAACTTCAATTCTTAAGCAAAGAGACGGGTTTCGCCGCCAAAGGTCGGCGAAACCCGTCTCTGCTTGATTGGAGCGATCAAATCGCTTCCTGACGTTTGCGGCGGCTGAACTGGCTGTGATACAGGTCGGCGTAAAAGCCGTTCTTCGCCAGAAGCTGCTCGTGCGTTCCCTGCTCGATGACCGAGCCGTGATTCATGACGAGAATCAGGCCGGCGTCGCGGATCGTGGACAGCCGGTGCGCGATAACGAAGCTCGTGCGCCCCTTCATCAGCACGCTCATGGCTTGCTGGATGTGGATCTCGGTCCGCGTATCGACACTGCTCGTCGCCTCGTCGAGAATAAGGATTGCCGGATCGGCGAGTATTGCCCGGGCAATCGTGAGGAGCTGCTTCTGCCCCTGCGAGATGTTCGACGCCTCCTCGTTCAGTACCGTATCGTAGCCGTCCGGCAGCGTGCGGATAAAATGGTCCGCGTATGCCGCGCGCGCCGCCTGCACGACCTCCTCCTCGGTCACGCCCGTGCGGCCGTAGGCGATATTGTCGCGAATCGTGCCGTTGAACAGCCACGTATCCTGCAGAACCATACCGAACAAGCTGCGCAGCGAGCCGCGTTTGTAGGCGGTGATATCGGTGCCGTCGACCGTAATCCGGCCGCCGCTAAGCTCATAAAAACGCATGAGCAGGTTGATGAGCGTCGTTTTACCGGCGCCTGTCGGCCCGACGATGGCGATTGTCTGCCCGGACTTGACGTCGATATTCATATCCTCGATAAGCGGGGCGTCTTCCTTGTAACCGAACTTGACGTGCTCGAACCGGACGTCGCCATTCGGCGGTTTGACGGCATGCGCTGACGCTCCAACGGCGGAAACGCCGCCGCCGGCAGACGAACCGGCCGCAATTTCCTTTGCATCGGCCGCTTCCGGCACCTCCTCCGCTTCGTCAAGCAGCTCGAATACGCGCTCCGCCGAAGCGATCGTCGATTGAATGACGTTGGCGATTTGGGCCGTCTGCGTAATCGGCATCGTGAACTGGCGCGAGTAGGAGATGAACGCCTGCACGTCGCCGATCGTGATTTGCCGGTGCAGGACGAACAGGCCTCCGGCCACGCTGACAAGCACATAGCCGATGTTGCCGATGAAGCCCATAAGCGGCATGATCATGCCGGAGACGAACTGCGCCCGCCAGCCGGACTGATACAGCTGCTCGTTCACTTCATTGAAACGCGCGATCGATTTTTCCTCGTGCCCGAACGCCTTGACAATGCCGTGGCCGGTATACATTTCCTCGACGTGGCCGTTCAGCTCGCCGAGCGACTTTTGCTGCCCTTTGAAATACAGTTGGGACCGTTTGGCGATCATTTTGATCGCAACGAAGCTGAGCGGCAGCGTTACGATCGTGATGAGCGTCATGACCCAGCTGATCGAAAACATCATGATGACGACGCCGACCAGCGTGACAATCGACGTAATGAACTGCGTCAAGCTCTGCTGCAGCGTGCCGCTGATGTTGTCGATATCGTTGACGGCGCGGCTCATGATTTCACCGTGCGTGCGCGAATCGAAAAATTTGAGCGGCAGCCTCGCCAGCTTCTCGTTCACGTCCTTGCGCAGGCCGTAAACCGTCCGCTGCGCGACGCCGGCCATGACGTACTGCTGGATGAAGCTGAACAGCGAGCTGATCAAGTATAAGCCGGCAAGAACAACTAATATTTGCCAAATATAGGCGAAATCGATTTTCGCGCCGGGGACGCCGTTTATTTTCCCCATCAGTCCTTCGAACAGCGCCGTCGTCGCTTTGCCCATAATTTTCGGTCCGAGAATCGAGAACACGGTGCTGAGTGTCGCGGTCGCAAATACGACGGTAAGCGCCAATCGGTGAGGCTTCAGGTAGCCGATCAGGCGCCTGAGCGTGACTTTGAAATTTTTGGCCTTCTGGACGGGCATGCCGAGCCCGGCCGCACCGCCCCGGCCCGGGCCGAATCCGAAATTGGCCGGAGCCGGACCTCCTCCGCCCGGGCGCTGGCCCGGACCGCCCGCTCCCTGCGGGCCGCGCTGCTGCTCACTCATGCGATCTCCTCCTCCGACAGCTGAGACGCCACGATTTCACGGTAAATGGCATTCGTCGCCAGCAGCTCCTTATGCGTGCCGATGCCGGCGATTTTGCCTTCATCGAGCACGATAATGCGGTCCGCCTCCATCACGGTGCTGACCCGCTGGGCGACGATCAGCACGGTTGCGTCCGTCGTTTCGGAGCGGAGCGCCTCCCGCAGGTTGGCGTCCGTCTTGAAATCGAGCGCCGAGAAGCTGTCGTCGAACAAGTAGATCGAAGGCCGGCGGACGAGCGCCCGGGCGATCGACAGCCGCTGCTTTTGCCCGCCGGATACGTTCGTTCCGCCTTGGGCTATAATCGAGTCGAAGCCGTCCTTCATCCCGGAGACGAAGTCGCTGGCTTGGGCGACGGCTGCCGCATGCCGGACTTCCTCGTCGTCGGCGTCCTGCTTGCCGAACCGGATATTGTCCGCGACCGTGCCGGTAAAGAGCACCGCTTTCTGAGGGACAAGCCCGATGACGGAGCGCAGCCGCTCCTGCGTCATCTCGCGCACATCCACGCCGCCGATCCGGATTTGCCCTTCGGTCACGTCGTAGAAACGCGGAATCAGGTTTATCAGCGTCGATTTGCCCGAGCCGGTGCCGCCGATGATCGCGGTCACCTCGCCGGGGCCCGCTTTGAACGTAATGCCCGATATGGCCGGCATTTCCGCGCCCGGATAGCTGAACGAAACGTTGTCGAATTCGACCGTCGCGCTGAGATCCGCGCGTGATGGCGCCGACGGATCGTGGATGTCCGGCTTCATGTTCAGCACCTCGTTAATCCGGACCGCCGAAGCGGAGGCGCGGGGGATCATGACGAACATCATCGAGGCGAAAATAAGCGAGAACATGATCTGCCATGCATATTGAATGAAGGCGATGAGGTCGCCGACCTCCATATGGCCGGCATTGATCCGCTTGCCGCCGTACCAGACGATGGCGATGCTCGCCAGATTGAGCGTCAGCATCATGACCGGCATAAGCGAAGCCATGATCCGGTTGACTTTCACGGCGGTCTCAGTCAAATCCTGGTTCGCGTCGTTAAAGCGGCCCTGCTCGTGGGCGGTGCGGTTGAACGAGCGAATGACGCGGATGCCGGTTAAATTTTCGCGCAGCACGAGGTTCAGCCGGTCGAGCTTCGCCTGCATCGCCTTGAACAGCGGCACCCCTCTGCTGACGATGGAATAAATAATGAGGCCGAGCACCGGCACGATGGCGACAATGATCAGCGACAGCGCAGGGTCCTTGATGACCGCCATGATGATGCCTCCGAAGCACATCATCGGGGCCATGACCATAACGCGCATCATCATCGTCAGCACCTGCTGCACCTGCGTAATATCGTTCGTCGTGCGGGTGATGAGCGAAGCGGTGCCGATCTGGTCGAATTCGTGCAGCGAGAACTGCGAGACGTGCGAGAACACGCGGCTGCGCAAATCTTTACCGAAGCCGCCCGCCGCCTTGGCGGAAAGAAAGCTGGCGCCGACCGAGCAGGCCGCGCCAAGCAGCGCCACGAGCAGCATGAAGCTGCCGATGCGCCAAATATACGGGGTGTCGCCATGCACGACGCCCTGATCGACGATATTCGACATGAGCGTCGGCAGGTACAAATCCGTCAGCGACTGCAGCAATACAAACAGCAGCACGAACAGGACGGGAATGCGGTACGGCTTCAAAAAATGTAAAAGCTTCAGCATCGGTACGGAATCACCTTCATTCGTTTGGTTTCGGTTCCGGTTTCATGCAGGGGTCGGATTTACCATCCTTGGCGTCCAAAAACCGGTAAACGTCGGTCAGCAGCTCGGTCAGCTGCACGGTGCGATCCGTTCCGAGATAGCCGATAAGGTCCTGCATATCGCGATGCAGCTCATGCTCGGCAATCTCGGTCAAACGACGCCCCTCCGGCGTCAGCCGGACGAGTACGACCCTGCGGTCGCCCGGATCGGACGTTCGTTCGAGCAGACCGCGCGCCTCGAGAACGTTAAGCGACTGCGTAACGGTCGGCGAGGCGACGCGCATGAAATTCGAAAGCTCGGACGCTTTAACGCCCTCGGGCTTGTGTTCCGTCGTTCTGCGGACGACATACAGCATAATCGATTCGGCCGGCGTGCAGCCTTCGATCGGTTTCATGTTATGGCGCAGCAGGCGGCCAAGCTGGCGGATCGCTCGGATGAGCGCTTCGGTTATGTCGCGGTCTGGAGGCATTGTTGACGCATCACTCCTTCGGATTACGAAATATTTACTTAGCTAAACTAACTATATTCGCGCGAACAGGTAAAGTCAACGGCTTCTTTGAAATTTTTATGCGCAATTTCCGGCCTCTTCCGTAATCGATTGGCTTCTCTCTAAAATCTAGCGGCCGCTATTTATAAACCGGGGAGAAATTGTGTATTATAGTAGGATAATCATGTTATCCGGGAAAGGTTGGTCGCCTTGGACAATAAAACATCATCCTCCAACTTTATTAGAAATATCGTCGAGAGCGATTTGAAGGAAGGCAAAGTGAGCGAGGTCATCACGCGCTTTCCGCCGGAGCCGAACGGCTATCTGCATATCGGCCACGCCAAATCGATTTGCCTCAACTTCGAACTGGCGGACGAATTCAAGGGGCGCACAAACCTTCGGTTCGACGACACCAATCCGCTGAAGGAAGACACCGAGTTTGTAGAGGCGATCAAGGAAGACGTGCAGTGGCTCGGTTTTGAATGGGACGAGCTTCACTTCGCTTCGGATTATTTTGAGGAATTGTACAATCGCGCCGTGGTACTCATCAAGAAAGGCAAAGCGTACGTGTGCGACCTGACGGCCGACCAAATCCGCGAAATGCGCGGCACGCTGACCGAGCCGGGCCAAAACAGTCCGTACCGCGACCGCAGCATAGAGGAGAATCTCGATCTGTTCGCGCGGATGCGGGCCGGCGAGTTCAAGGACGGGGAAAAGGTGCTGCGCGCCAAAATCGACATGTCTTCGCCGAACATTACGCTGCGAGACCCCGTGCTCTACCGCATCGCGCATGCGCATCATCACCGCACGGGCGACTCCTGGTGCATCTACCCAATGTATGATTACGCACATCCGATCAGCGATGCGATCGAAGGGGTCACGCATTCGATCTGTACGATGGAATTCGAAGATCACCGTCCGCTGTACGACTGGGCGATCCGGGAAAGCGAGATGGAATCGGAGCCTCATCAGTACGAATTCGCGCGTCTGAATTTGACGAATACGATCATGAGCAAGCGGTATTTGAAAATGCTGGTCGATAACGGCATTGTCGACGGCTGGGACGATCCGCGCATGCCGACGATCAGCGGGATGCGCCGCAAGGGCTATACGCCCGAGGCGGTTCGCGCCTTTTGCCGCGAAATCGGCGTTGCCCGTGCAAACAGCGTCGTGGACGAACGGATGCTGGAGCATTTTATCCGCGAGGATCTCAAGCTGAAGGCGCCGCGCACGATGGCCGTGCTGCAGCCGCTGAAGGTCGTCATCACCAACTACCCGGAAGGGCAGGTGGAGATGCTCGAAGCCGAGAACAACGCCGAGAACGAAGCGATGGGCAGCCGCCAAATTCCGTTTTCGCGTGAAATTTATATCGAGCGGGACGACTTTATGGAGAATCCCCCGAGCAAATATTTCCGGCTGTTCCCGGGCAACGAGGTGCGGCTGAAATCGGCGTATTTCATTAAATGCGAAGAAGTCGTCAAGGACGCGGACGGCAACGTCACCGAGCTGCGCTGCACGTACGACCCGGAGACGAAGAGCGGAACCGGCTTTACCGGCCGCAAAGTAAAGGGAACGATCCACTGGGTCGAGGCGTCGCAGGCCGTTCCGGCGGAATTCCATCTGTTCGAGCCGCTCTTGCTGGACGATGCCGAAGGCGAGGACGACAAGCCGTTCCTGGAGCGGATCAATCCGAATTCGCTCGAGGTGCTGAAGGGCTTCGTGGAGCCGAACATGCAGGAAGCGTCCGGAAACGACAAATTCCAGTTTTTCCGCCACGGCTATTTCAATGTCGACCCGAAAAGCACGGACGCGGGCCGCATCGTGTTCAACCGGATCGTGTCGCTGAAGAGCTCGTTTGACGTGAAGGCATAAAGCCGCAGCGCATGCGTTACCGTCTCAAACCGCCCGGACCTGCATGCTGCAGGCGAGGGCGGTTCTTTTTGTCCTGTGGGAATCATACCTGCGTTAATGGAACGGTATAATTTTTCCCATCGAATTTGAACTGGAGGCCTTTTGTTGTTCGCGTAAAGTTCTGCAGCCTGACCGTTTGATCTGTTGTTGTCTTATAAACAAGCGCTTCGTAGTTATAGCTGCCGTCCGGATTTCCCGGAATCTGGCTTAACGAAACGTAGAGCCCGTCCTGTTGAACGATTCCGAAGGAATGAAAATATCCGCCCGCCGAATGAAAGGTTTCGATTTTTTTTCGGCTTTGAGGCTCCGTAACCTTCATCGCCCACGCCTGGGATTCAAACGCCTGAGCCATTCCTTTTCCGATCACGTAAGTGTGATAGATCACGTAATCCCCGACGCCGTATATTCCGTCCAGTATCGTATATTTGCCGTCTTCGGCTGCAGGCAGCGCAAACAGCTTTCTGGATTGATGGATATTCAGGCTGTGAATTTTCGGATCGCTCAAATAAAAGGTATAAGGTTCGTCCGGATAATAGACGGTCGGGTCTCTGAATTCGGATCGCTCGGGCGCGGGAGACCAGACGATGCCCTTCGATGTCGATGCGGCAAAGCTGTACCGTTTAAGTTCTTCACTGACGACCGGAATCGTATAATGGGAGCCGTCAATGATGATCTCGGCCGTCTGTCGGCGCGCGGCGGTCGGATGGCTTGTTTCGGCCGGAGAATCGACAGAAACGGTTTTTCGGGCGGAGTCCCAGGTGACGGCGGCGCCCGAAAGTTCGGCGACCGATCGGAGCGGGACCATGACCCGATTATGCCGGAGAGCAGCTGCAGCCGGCAGAGGGTAGGTTTGACTTTCGCCCGTGGCAAAGGCTTCGCCGACTTTCAGTTTCACTTGTTGTTTGTTCAGCGCTAACGTGACCGTCTTATTCGGATGATCCCACGATACAATCCGAACTCCTTTCAATTCCGCTATGACGCTTAAAGGAACAAGCGTCGTCCCCTTTGAAATATAGGGGGAAACGCCGGATGCGATCATGCTGCCGTTGACCCGAATTGGGATCCTTTCCGCCGCCAGCGCATGACTCGATGCAGCGACAGCAGCGACGGCAAAAAACAAGACGGCAAGCTTCGCCCTTTTCCTCACTTTTATCAACCCCTCTCAACGTGCTCATTGGATAGACGTCAGAGAAACTCCGGAAGTTTCAAGCGGGATCCGGACAGCACCGGCCGCTCCATACCGCGGTCCGGCGCCCGGCCCGCTTACCGCTATAGCGAATACTGCTTGCGAAAGCGCAGCGGCGGCATGCCGGCGTACTGCTTGAAGCGGCTGGAGAAATACGGCGCGTACCGGAAGCCGACTTCCTCGGCGATTTGCGCGACCGGCCACTCGGTCTTGATCAGCAGCAGCTTCGCCTGCTCTAGCCGGTATTCGTGCAAATATTCCATCGGCGTGCAGCGGTACACCTCCTTCATGCAGCGGACGATGTAGTTCGGGTGAAAATGCAGCGCCTCCGCCAGCGATTCGTTCGTCACCTCGGACTGGTAATGCTGGCGCAAATACGCCTCCGTCCGCTCGGCCAGCGCCGCGCCGGGGGCGCCGCCGCCCTCGCCGCGCAGGCTTTCCTCGAGCAGCCGCAGCAGCTCCATGAACAGCTGCTGCTCGCTCCAATAGGCGGCGGACCGGCGCTCGCCCGAGTTGGCCGCCATTTTGCGCAGGTGGCGCTCGGCCATCGCAAGCTGCGGAGGCTCGGCGTATTGCGGCAGCCGCAGCGTATACGGGTTGGCCCACGTCTGCCGGACCGGGTAAGACGGAGAAGCGGAGGCGTCCAGTGCGCTCCATTTTCCATGATAATCGAAGTGAATCCAATAAAAGGCGGTCTCGGTTCTGCATGGAGCGGCCGCATAATGGTAGCGGTCCGGCAGCAGCAGCAGCGTCTGGCCCTGCGAAACCTCCCACTGCTTGTCGTCTTCCCCGATGTACAGCGTGCCCCGCATGACCCACAGCAAATCGAAAATGCCGAGGCTGCGCCGGTTCGGATGCTGCTCGCCCGGCATATAAACGGAATGCCCCGTCGTAATGTAATACGGCAGCGGCGGCGCCTCCATTTCAATGACCGTCGTCTTGTCCACCGCCGGCCCTCCTTTCCCGAAACAGGGTGAAATCTTATAAAAACAGGTTCGGTTTATTCATAGTTTGTTCTTATTTACAAGGATAAACTGAGTGTGAACCATAATCAATCCGTATATTTCGGGAGGGGAAAAACGAATGAGTCTGTCAACCCGCGAACATGGCGGCAAGCAGGTACGAATCGAGGACGGATTTTGGAACGGATATACAAAACTGGTGCGCGAAACGGTCATTCCGTATCAATGGGACGCGCTGAACGATAAAATCCCGGGCGCGGAGCCGAGCTTCGCGATCCGCAATTTCCGGATTGCCTCCGGTCTCGAGGAAGGCGAATTCGGCGGTCTGGTGTTCCAGGACAGCGACCTGGCCAAATGGCTGGAGGCGGTCGGCTATTCGCTGGCAAGCCATCCGGACGCCGAGCTGGAGCGGATCGCAGATGACGTAATCGAGCTCATTGCCAAGGCGCAGCATGAAAACGGTTACTTGAACACGTATTTCACGATCAAGGAACCGGATAAGGCGTGGACAAACCTGCACGAGGCGCACGAGTTGTACTGCGCAGGCCATATGATGGAGGCTGCCGTCGCGTATTACGAGGCGACCGGCAAGCGGAAGCTGCTGGACGTCATGTGCAAATTCGCCGATCACATCGACAGCGTCTTTGGGCGGGAGGCCGGCAAGCTGCGCGGCTACGACGGCCACCAGGAGATCGAGCTGGCGCTCGTGAAGCTGCACCGGGTAACGGGCGAGGAGCGGTACCTGAAGCTGGCGCAGTTTTTCATTGACGAGCGCGGCCAGCAGCCGAATTTTTTCGTCGAGGAGTGCAAGCGCAGGGGCGGCTACAACCATTGGGCGAAGAAGGAGCTGCCAATCCCGACCGTCGAGCAGCTCTCGTATAACCAGGCGCACAAACCTGTACGCGAGCAGGAGACGGCTATCGGGCATTCGGTGCGGGCGGTCTATATGTACACGGCGATGGCCGACCTCGCCCGGCTCACCGGCGACAAGGAGCTGCTCGCCGCCTGCCGGCGCCTGTGGGACAACACGACGAAAAAGCAGATGTACATTACGGGCGGCATCGGCTCGACCCATCACGGCGAGGCGTTTACGTTCGATTACGACCTGCCGAACGATACCGTTTACGCGGAGACGTGCGCGTCGATCGGGCTGATCTTTTTCGCCCGCAGGATGCTGCAGATCGAGGCGAAGAGCGAATACGCCGACGTGCTGGAGCGGGCGCTCTACAATAACGTTATCGGCAGCATGTCGCTGGACGGCAAGCGTTATTTCTATGTCAACCCGCTCGAGGTTTGGCCGAAGGCGTCCGAGAAAAATCCGGGCCGGCACCACGTCAAGGCGGTCCGGCAAAAATGGTTCGGCTGCTCCTGCTGCCCGCCGAACGTCGCGCGCCTGCTCAGCTCCTTGAACGATTATATCTATACCGCCGCGGCGGAGGACAACACGGTGTATGCGCACCTGTTTATCGGCAGCGAAGCGAAGTTCGACCTTGCCGCCGGACAGGTGTCGCTGAAGCAGGAATCGCGCCTGCCTTGGGAAGGCTATGCCCGCTTCGAGCTGACCGGCGTTCCGGGCGGGGCCTTCTCGCTGGCGCTGCGCATCCCGTCGTGGTGCCGCGGCAAAGCCGCGATGATGATTAACGGGTCGCCGGCCGAATACGACGCCGTTGACGGGTACGCGGTCGCGACCCGCGCCTGGGCGCAGGGCGATGTCGTGGAGTGGCGGCCCGAGCTTGCGGCCGAGCTGATCGCCGCCCGCCCGGACATCCGGGCGAATGCGGGCAAAGCCGCGATTCAACGCGGTCCGCTCGTGTACTGCCTGGAGGAAACGGACAACGGCAGCCCGATGGCGTCGCTGTCGATCGTGCGTACCGCGAAGCTGGATTCGAGGTTCGACGAGGGGCTGTGCGGCGGAGCGGTCGTTATCGAAGCGGACGGGTGCGCGGACGACCGGGCCTCCTGGCCGGAGGACGCGTCTTACCGGCCGCTGGCGGAGGAAAAGGCGGCGGAGCCGGTCCGCCTGAAGGCCGTGCCGTATTATTTGTGGGGCAACCGGGAGGAAGGCGAAATGACCGTTTGGATCCGGACGGCGGCTCAGTAGCGGCATCCGGGACCGAACCGGCGGCTCTCGGCTCGGGGCGGGCAGATCACCTGCCGCCCCGGGCCGGGTTTCGACCGGCGAAATGCAAAAAACCATCCGTTCTTCGAGTCGGGAAGGCGGATGGTTTTTTGATTTTGCCTGGCGTGAAGACCGCCCGGCTTCCAAGCTTCAAATGGCGAAATGGGAGGCGCCTCCGTCGACGAGCAGGTTTTGCCCGGTCACGTAGCTCGAAGCGTCGGAGCAGAAGAACAGGACGGGCGCGATCAGTTCCTCCAGACGGCCGTACCGGCCCATCGGCGTGCGCCGCTCGATAACCTCCTTGACCTCTGGGTTGTCGAGATTTTTCTCGTTCAGAGAGGTCCGGAAAAACCAGGGACTGACGGCATTGACGGTGACGCCGGATTTGGCCCATTCCATCGCGAGCTGACGCGTCAGGTGGACGACACCCGCTTTGCTCGGACCATAAACGGTGGAAAAAGACAGCGTCAATTCGGAGGCGGCGGAAGCGATATTGACGATGCGCCCGCTTCCGCGCTCGACCATATGCCGGCCGGCCGCCCGAGACATGAGGAATACCGACTTGAGGTTCGTATCGACGATCAAATCCCATTCGTCCTCGCTCAGTTCGAAGGCGTTACTGCGGACGGTTGTCCCCGCATTGTTCACCAGGATATCGATTTTCCCGAACGTCTCCATCACCTGCCGCACGGCCGAATCGACGGCGGCGCTGTCCGAAACGTCGCAGGTTACGCCAAGCGTCCGCCGCCCGGTCGCAAGCCGGATTTCCTCCGCGGCCTTCAGCACCTCGGCTTCGGTCCGGGCGGTCAGCACGACGTCCGCGCCGGCGTGCGCCAAACCTTCCGCAACCGTTCGTCCGATCCCGCGTCCCGCGCCGGTCACGATCGCGACTTTACCCGTTAAATCGAAGCTGACTTGTGTCATTACATTATGCCTCCTAGAGTTTAATGGGGTTGATTAGGTACGTCCCTTCCAATTTTATAATTAATTTAAGTAAGAAGCTATACTTTTTTCTGTCGTTTATCGTTCCTGCCCCCAATTCAGCGCCTTTTCGACGAAGGGGCGCATCCGTTTTTCCTTCTCCTGCTGGTATTCGGTATGGGGATAGGCGGCGAGAATCTCCTGCTTTAACCGGCCGTACGCCGCGGCTTCCTCCGGGTGCTCCATTAGAAAAGCCTTGAAATGCAGATGCCTCCGTATCGATTCATTGCCGGTTTGAAAGACATGGACGTGATGCGTTCGCGGCGTTTCCCCTTTCGTAAAATAGCTACGTCCCGAAATGCCGTTCTCTCCGCGCGGCCGGTATCCGGCGTTCCTCATTTTGTCATGATACCCTTCCACTGCATTGATATTCCGGACGACAACTAAAATATCGATAATCGGCTTGGCCCAGCCGACCGCCGGCACGGACGTGCTGCCAATATGATGGATAGCCTCAAGCTCACCGCCGAATATCGCCCGCAGCATATCCGCTTCCTTCTCATACATCCGTGCCCAATTGCTTACCCACGGCACGACCTCCCAAGTTCTGGCCATCCCCCCGCCTCCGATCCGAATTCGTTCCGACAACTTCTCCATTTCTGGCGCTGAATCCTTCCCGTCCAAGCCGTAAACATGGAACCCGTTTCCAGCGGACACCGGTATGTTATTTTTGATAACATGAGAAAAACCGCTTCCAATAAGCCGTTCCGCTCATCCGATGGATAGGCCGAAATTGATCGAGGACGGCGTTTTGACCGCCTTACGGCAAATTTTACACATCGGCACGAATGTCTTTTGCTCCCTCACGCCTGCCTGCCCCGATTCGAATCCGATGAAGTTGTTTCGAATAAAGGAGATTTTAAACGGTGCAAGCGTTTCCGTACCGTCCGGAAATGACATATTTTCAAGGCGGCGGCTCGTCGGTTATGGTGGCGGTAAGGCGGAACAAGAAATCGACTGGAAGGGGGAGAAGCATGCAGGATGCCAAGAGCGTCTTGACAGGCGGCACGCTTCCGGAATTGCACAAGCTTCCGGAGCTGCGGAAACGAAAACAGCGTCACCTATTCAAACGCGTCTTACGGAATTGGGAGCTGTATCTGTTTATCGCGCCGGCCTTTTTTTACTTTTTAATCTTTGTGTACGGTCCGATGTACGGCATTCAGATCGCGTTCAAAAACTTCATTCCGGTCAAAGGGATTATCGGGAGCCCCTGGGTCGGCTTCGACCATTTCGTACGATTTTTCCATTCGTATTATTTTTGGGACTTGCTGTGGAACACGTTCAGCATCAGCCTGTACGGGCTCGCCGTCGGCTTTCCGATTCCCATCCTCCTTGCGCTTGCGTTCAATGAAGTGAAGGACGGCTTTTTCAAACGGGCGGTACAGACGGTCACTTATGCGCCGCACTTTATTTCGATCGTCGTCATGGCCGGCATGATCATTTCATTCCTGTCGCCCTCGACGGGGCTGATCCCGCACGCGATCAAATGGCTCGGAATCGATACCCCCGATTTCCTGACCGACCCGAGATGGTTCAAAACGATGTACGTGCTCTCGGATATCTGGCAGGGCGCGGGCTGGGGCACGATTATTTTCCTGGCTGCGTTATCCGGCGTCGATCCGGGGCTGCACGAAGCGGCGATCATCGACGGCGCATCGCGCTTCCAGCGCGTCCGCCACATCAATTTCCCGGCGCTCGTCCCGGCGATGACCATTTTGCTCATCCTGAATATGGGGACGCTGCTGGGCGTCGGCTATGAGAAAATTTTGCTGCTGCAAAATCCGCTCAATATGGAATCGTCGGATGTGATTTCCACCTATGTGTACCGGTCGGGGCTATTGGACGCGCAATACAGCTTTTCGACGGCCATCGGCGTGTTCAACTCGGTTGTCAATGCGATCCTGCTTGTGCTCGTCAACCAGATCGTGCGCCGGACAAATGAAAGCAGCAGCTTATGGTAGAAGGGAGGAACGGCTATGGCGGTTTCGGCCATTAAAGAAACGGGCAGGGACAGAGCTTATCTGATTTTCAATTACGCGATGTTAACCGTTGCGTTTGTTGTCGTGCTGTATCCGATGCTGTATATGATCAGCGCATCGGTCAGCGATCCGAAGGCCGTCAGCTCCGGCGAAATGTGGCTGCTGCCGAAGGGCATCACGTTCGACGGCTACCGGCGGGTGTTTCAGGACGCGGATATTTGGACCGGATACGCGAACGCGATCCTGTATACGGCGGTAGGCACGTTCATCAATTTGGCGGTAACGCTTCCGGCGGCATATGCGCTCAGCCGAAAGGATTTTGCCGGGCGCGGCTTTTTTATGGCGATGTTCATGGTAACCATGTTCTTCGGCGGGGGGCTCGTGCCGACTTATCTGCTGGTGAAGGAGCTGGGCATGATCAATACGATTTGGGCGATCGTCCTTCCGTCGGCCGCTTCGATCTGGAACATCGTCGTCTGCCGGACGTTCTTTCAGACCTCAATCCCGAAAGAGCTGCAGGAGGCCGCGCAGATCGACGGCTGCAGCAACTTCCGGCTGTTCGTGAAAATCGTCCTGCCGCTTTCGATGGCGATTGTCGCCGTGATGGCGCTTTTCTACGGGGTCGGCAACTGGAACAGCTACTTTCCGGCGCTCATTTATTTGAACGACAGCGCGAAATATCCGCTGCAGCTCGTGCTGCGCCAAATTTTGGTGCTGCAGGATTTGTCCACGCAGGCCGGCGTTTCGATCGATGCGACGACGGCGGAGGCGCTGAACAGCAAGGCGGAGGTTGCCGCGCTCGTGAAATATGCCGTGATCATCGTGGCGATCGTGCCCGTCATTGCCATTTATCCGTTTCTTCAGCGTTATTTTGTGCAAGGGGTTATGATCGGCTCCGTCAAGGGCTGATCTGCTCATATATTTTCACGGTAAGGGGAGAGGAATGTGGCGAAAGCAATGAAGAAAAGCGCCGCTTTGTCGGTATCGCTGACGCTGCTTGCGTCGGTGCTCGCCGCTTGCGGTTCCGACTCGGGCAAGGACGCCGGAAGCGCGGCGGCCGGAACGTCCGCTGCGAATAAGCCGGCGGCGGATGCGGCTTCGGATGTTAGCAAGGACGGTTTCCCGATCGTCAGCAAGCCGCTGACGCTGAAGATGATGTCGCAGGACATCGGCGTACAGGACTGGAACAAAATGCCCGTTCTGCAGGACATGGAGAAAATGACGGGCATCAAAATGCAGTACCAGAACGTGCCGACGGACAGTTTTTCGGCAAAGAAGAACCTGATCTTCGCAAGCGGCACCCTGCCGGACATCTTCTACGCGGCGGACCTGACGCCGGCCGAGCAGGTGACGTACGGCAGCCAGGGCGTGCTGCTTCCGCTGGAGAAGTACATTGACGGCGGCTACGCGCCGAACCTCAAGAAAATTTTCGACGAGCATCCGGATATCCGCAAGTCTTTCACGACGCCCGACGGCCATATATACGCGCTGCCGTATATCGATCTGTCCGCCGTCTGGTACCGCGGCCCGATGTGGTACAACGGCAAGTTTCTGAAGGCGCTCGGCGCTTCGGAGCCGAAGACGACGGATGAGCTGTACACGTACCTGAAGCGGGTCAAAAACGAGGACCCGAACCACAACGGGAAAAAGGACGAAATTCCGCTCACTTCCGTCAAGCTGGACGACCTGCGCATGTATTTCTTCGGCTTCTGGGGCATGTACAACGAGGATATTTACGCCGACAAGCAGGGCAAAGTTCACTACCCGTTCCAGGAAGAGGGCTACAAAGGCTACCTGACCTTCATGAACCGCCTGTGGAACGAGGATTTGCTGGATCACGATACGTTCTCGCAAACGGACGACCAGAAGAAAGCAAAAGGAAAGAATAACCAGATCGGGCTGTTCAACGACTGGTTTCCGAATTTTACGCTCGGCGGCGATTCGGACGAGAGCAATCCGCTCATGACACCGGTCAAGAGCGAGATCGCGGACTCGCCGGTTTACGGTAAGCATCCCGGCATTTCGGCCAATGGCACCTTCGCGATTTCGAGCACCAATCCGTCGCCGGAAGCTTCCATGCGCTGGGTCGATTATTTGTACAGCTACGACGGCGCGACCCTGTTCTCGCAGGGACCCGAGAACGTCCTTTGGAAATATAAGGACAAAACGAACCATGTGAAGGAATGGCTGCCGGTGCCGGGCGGCGGCAACCGCGACGATTACAGATCGAAGCTGACGCCGAATTATGGCATTGTGGCGCCGGGAATCAATACGAGCGATTTGACGAACGGGCTCCAGGGGGACTTCGACAAATGGCTGGATCAGCAAAACGCGACGAAGCTGCTGCCGATCGCCAAGGCGCCGTTCCCGAACGTCTATTTGACGAACGACCAGCAGTCGGAGGTCTCGGCGATCCGGTCCGACCTCGATACGTATGTAAAGCAGATGGAGGCCAAATTCGTCACCGGCCAGGAGCCGCTCTCGGGCTGGGACAACTATTTGTCGCAGGTGAAGAAAATGGGCGGCGACCGGCTGGTCGAAATTTATCAGCAGGCCTACGACACGTGGAATCAAACTGCCAAATAATCATCCGCGAGATGAAAAAACAATCAACATATCCCGTCCATTGTGACCGGATATGTTGATTTTTATCTGCCCTCGGTGCCGTCCGGCGAATCGTCCGTCTCGCCGGCGGAATCATAAAGCTTGCGGAACTGCCCCGGCGTCAGCCCCGTTTCTTTCTTGAAACGGCGGATGAAGTTCGGGGTATCCAGGTAGCCGACCCGGGCGATGATGTCCTTCAGCGGATCGCTTGTCGACGTTAATTGGCGCTTCACCTCTTCGAGCCGCTTCTGCCAGATATACTGGATGAAATTGAGACCGACCTTCTCCTTGAACGAACGGCTGACGTGCGACGGCGAGACGGCGAACTCGAAGGCGATTTTCTCGAGACTAAGCGTATGATCCGCATAATGCCGATCGATGTACGCCGCGATCCGGTCGATCTGGGAGTGCTCCTCGATCCGGTTTTTGCGTTCGACCTGGGCGCAGATGCGGGACGCGAGTCCAAGGAAGACGTTCTCCGCGTCCTCCCATGAACCGCCGGAAATCGCATGAGGCGCAATGTCGTGTATCGCGTCATGAAAGTCCAGCTCCGATGCGGTTCGCAGCATCGTATTCAGGATGTCGAAGCAGATGCACCGCGCGAGCAGATCGGACGGCCGTGACGTCTGCAGGCTCCGGACGGCCGTGCCGATCGTTTGCGCGGCCACGTCGTAGCTGCCCTGCTTCAAGCTCTGGGAAAGCTTCAGCAGCTCGCTGCCGGGAATCCAGGACGCGAGCTTCGGCTCATCGGACAGCTTCTCGAAGTAGGTGGCGGTGCCCGCGCTGCCTTCCGCCCGCAGCTCGAACGCGGAGCAGGCTTCGATATAGGACGGGTTCAGCTGCTCCGGCTTCGAATAGCAGGTGCCGACGCCGATCGCCGGAATGACGTCGAACAGCTCCCGCATCCTGCCGCGGACCGCCTCGACGATTTGCCGGACCTGAAGGAATTCCTCCGTCATACCGTCCGGGACGAAGCTGACGATCAGCGCAAGATGATCGGCCTGGGGAAGCTCCACGCCGTACGTGCAGGCGCCGAGCGCGGCGTATTCCGCCCGCGCAAGAAGCCTGCGCAGGCTCTCCGGGTCCTGCCGGCCGTCGTTCCGCGCGCCCCATCCCGTTACCATCGCGAAATGGCGGGGACGGTCGAACCGGAGACCGAACGCCTCCTGAAGCTCCGGCGTCAGGCTGTCCGTATTCCCGTATTTGAGCAGCATGTAGAGCACGTGGTTGCGGGCGTAAGGCTCCTGCAGATCCGCCAGCGAGCTGTATTCGCGAAGCGCAAAATGAATGCGTTCCAGCTCGTTGCCGCGCGGGGGCGAGCCGCCGGCCGTCCGCTTCGGATGATTCGCGTATTCCGCAAGCGAGGAGATCGGCTCGTACTGCATTCGGGCGAGCAGCAGCGCGATGAAGGCACCCGCGAGAGCGGCGATGCAGAGCAGCATGATGATGAAGCTGCGGACGTGCACGACGCTGCTGAAAAACTGGGTGCTTGGCATAACCGACAAATACGTCCAGCCGTTTTGGCCGGACTTGACGGAAACGACGGAGTGCGGAATGCCGTTCAGCGTCCGGCTGTGAATGCCGGGAGGCAGGTCGAACAAGGACCTGGCGTCCGCATCCCCGATCGATTCGCCCTGACGGTTGGCAGCTAAAATTTGGCCTTTATCGTCAAATATGTAGGACAATCCTTTATAATTGCCTAATATAGAATCTATCAGGCCGTTCAGCTCGGATTCTTCGATGAAATACAACACGGTGCCGTGCGGATTCGGGTTATTGGGGGTGATGGGAACCAGGTAGGCGAGAATCGATTTTTGCAGGTAGGTTTGCCTGACGGCGTCGGCCGGCCGCATCGTCGGATATTTCACGCCGTTCAAGTCCTTGACGAGCTCGGTCCGGTTCCAGCTGCGAAAGCTGTATTTGTCCGCGAACACGTCCAGACTCGACATGCCTTTGGAAGAATAGATCCGCTGATCCTTGTGAAAATACAAAAACAATTCGCCGATGATCGAGCTGGTCGCCTTGTATTGGTCCAGCGCCTGGATGGCGTCCCGGCTGTAATACGGGTCGTGAACGCGGCTCGGGGTCAGCCTGTCGTCGTAGGAGAGGCGGGACGCGATCTCGCCGAGCTCCTTCAGACGGGCGTCGATAATGTTTTTCGTCTGCGTCAACTGGTTGTAACGGGACTGCTCGATTTGAGAGCGGAGGCTGCTGACGGCATTTTGATAAATGAATAAGGTCGTCAGAATTAACGGAATCAGCAGGATAAACAAATAGGACCAAATATATTTCAAGAAAAGCCTGGATCTAAAATAAGACCATTTCAATTGCTTCTCCCCCGGCCGTCACATGATCTTAACAAATTTATACTAACAAAAATATCGCTGCGGAAATAGGGGACAGCGGTTTGCAAGTGATTCACATTTGAATGCGGAGGGATATGAAGATGAAAGTCGGACTTAGCTCGTACAGCTTGCTGAATGCGATTAAAGCCGGAGAAATGACGATTCTGGACGTCATCGAGTGGGTGGCCGCCAACGGAGGGGAGCATCTGGAGCTCGTCCCGTACGGGTTTACCCTGGTGGACAACCCGGAGCTGGCGGATGCCGTCCGGGAGAAAGCGAAGGAAGCCGGGATCGCGCTGTCCAACTATTCGATGCCCGCGAATTTCGTCCAGGAGACGGAAGAGCTGTTCGAAGCGGAGGTGGCCCGGGTCAAGGAGCACGTCGATCTCCTTCGCCGCCTCGGCATCAAGCACCTGCGCCACGACGTTACGGCCTTTACGATTCCCGAGGAGCTAATGAGCATCCGGTGGTTTGAGGACAATCTCCATCATATGGTGAGAGGCAGCCAGCACATCGCCGATTATGCGGCGCAGTACGGCATCACGACGACGATCGAGAACCACGGCTTCTCCGTGCAGGCGAGCGACCGGGTGCAGCGTGTCCTGCACGCCGTGAACCGCCCGAACTTCAAGACGACGCTCGACATCGGCAATTTTATGTGCGCGGACGAGAACTCGATTATCGGCGTGAAGAAAAACTTGCCTTACGCGTCGCTCGTTCATTTCAAGGACTTCTACTTCCGTCCCTACGACGAGCACCCGGGCGACGGAGCATGGTTCAAGACCGCGTACGGAAACTATTTGCGCGGGGCGATTATCGGGCAGGGCGATATCGAGATCCGGAAAATCGTCCGGCTGATCAAGGAATCGGGCTACGACGGGTACATCACCGTCGAGTTCGAAGGAATGGAAGAATGCAGGTCGGCCTCCCGCATCGCGATGGATAACCTGCGCCGGTTCTGGGACGAGTGCATCGTCTAAAGGCGGGGGAGTGAGGACAAGCGTGGAGCGAAACTATATTGTGGCCGGCTATGCGTCCGATGCCCATCTGCCGGACGTGAAGCCGGAGGATTTGCGGAAGCTGACGCATCTGAACATCGCGTTCGGGCATGTACGCGACGATGAAATTCGCACGGAGCATTTGAAGCAAACGGCGGCGCTGCGGACGATCAAGCGGGAGCATCCCGCGCTGAACCTCGTGCTGTCCGTCGGCGGATGGAGCGCGGGCGGTTTCTCGGAAGCCGCTTCGACGGAGGAGGGGCGAAGCCGGTTTGCCGCATCGGCGGTCCGTGTCCTGAGCGAATTGCCGCTTGACGGCATCGATCTGGACTGGGAATATCCGTGCTACGGCGAAGCCGGGATTGCGTCAAGCCCGGAGGACAAGACGAATTTCACGCTGCTGCTCGGTACTGTGCGGGAGGCGCTGGACCGCAAGGGAAAAGCGGACGGGCGCCATTATTTGCTGACCATCGCCGCGGGCGCCGATCAATACTACACCGACGGCACGGAAATGGACCGGGTGCAGCGGGTTCTCGATTTTGTCCAGCTGATGACGTACGATATGCGCGGCGGCTTTCAGACTTTGACGGGCCATCATACGAATTTGTATACGCCGGGCGGCGATTTGTTCCGCATCAGCGCGGACGCATCGGCCAAGCTGTTCATGCGGGCGGGCGTGCCGAAGGAGAAAATCGTGCTCGGGGCCGCGTTCTATTCCCGCCGCTGGGATCAGGTGCCGGACCGGAACAACGGGCATCTCCAAATGACCGGCACCCCGGGCGGCTACGGGCCGGACTTCACCGCGCTGACCGCCGAATACATTGGCAGGAACGGCTATACCCGGTATTGGGACGACGAAGCGAAAGCGCCATACCTGTTCAACGGCAGCAGCTTCATCTCCTATGACGACGAAGAATCGATCCGGCACAAATGCGAGTACATCCGGCGCAGCGGCCTTGGCGGCCTTATGTTCTGGGAGTACGGCTGCGACCGGACCGGACGTCTGCTGCATGCCATGTATGAAGGGCTCGGGCGGTAGCCCGGGCCGGCAAAACATCCCGGCTGCGGATGGCTCCGTCAGCCGGGGCGTGTCGGAGAAAATCGAAACGAGCGAAGGACCGTTTGGAGAGGTGCAGGCAATGCACCTCTTTTTTTTTTGTCACGCTGGGCCGGCGGAACCGGATCGCGCGCGGGGATATTCACGGCGGGCCGGAGCCCGGGCAAGAAGGTAAAGGCAAAGCCTTGTCGGCGGCCGGCTCAGAGGACGGTGGCTGGGGCGGGGCGATCCAGGCAATCGCGCTACAGGAGCCCGGGGCCGTACGCGGCGGTCCGCGAGAGCCCGCCACAGCGGGCGGCGCCTCAGCCGGAGGCGAAGGCCTCCTCGATTTTGTCCGCGGCGTAATCGAGCTCGGCTTCGCTGATGATAAGCGGCGGCGCGAAGCGGATCGTGTGCGTGTGCGTTTCCTTGCACAGCAGCCCGAGCCGCATGAGCCGCTCGCAGTACGGGCGGGCCGGCACGGTCAGCTCGATGCCGGCGAAGAGGCCGCAGCCGCGCACCTCCTTGATGTGCGCGTGGCGGATCGCGCGCAGCCGCGCCAGCAGGCGCCGGCCGAGCCGCTCCGACCGCTCGGCGAAGCGCTCGTCTTCGGCGACGGCGAGCGCCTCGAGCGCCACCGCGCAGGCGAGCGGATTGCCGCCGAACGTCGAGCCGTGCGAGCCGGGCTCGAACAAGCCGAGCGTATCGGCACCGCCGCACACGGCCGAGACCGGCAGGACGCCGCCGCCCAGCGCTTTGCCGAGCACGTACAGGTCGGGCCGGACGCCCTCCCGGTCGCAGGCGAACCGCGTTCCCGTGCGGCCGAAGCCGGTCTGGATTTCGTCGGCGACCAGCAGCGCGCGATGGCGGCTGCACAGCTCGCGGGCCGCCTTCAGGTATCCGTCCGGCGGAATGCGAATGCCGGACTCGCCCTGCACCGGCTCGACGAGAAAGGCGGCCGTCCGCGGCGACAGCGCCCGCTCCAGCGCATCCGCGTCGCCGTACGGGACCGTGACGAAGCCCGGCGTGAACGGCCCGAAATCGGCCTTGTATTCCGGCGCCGAGGAGAATGACGTGACTGTCAGGGTGCGGCCGTGGAAGTTGCCCTCGCACACGATAATCTCGGCCTCGCCGGCGGGCACGCCCTTGACGCGGTAGGCCCAGCGCCGGACCGCTTTGAGCGCGGTTTCGACCGCTTCCGCGCCGGTATTCATCAAGAGCGTCAGCGGCATGCCGGTCAGCCCGGCGAGCCGCTCGCACAGCGCGGCGAACGGCTCGTTGTGAAACGCGCGCGAGGTGAGCGTGAGCCGGTCGGCCTGGCTCTTCAGCGCGGCGACGATGCGCGGATGCCGGTGCCCCGCGTTGAGCGCGGAATAAGCGCTCAGCATATCCATGTAACGGTTTCCTTCCGCATCGGTCACCCATACGCCGCTCGCTTCGGTAATTGCGATCGGCAGCGGGTTGTAGTTGCGGGCGCTGTACCGTTCGGCGCGTGCGATCGTATCGGCGGAAGGCCGGTCTCCGCCGGTCGGCATGTTGGACATTGCAATCCCTCCTTGTTACAGCATATGCGGCAGGGTGGCACCGCCTCCATCTTTTCAAATCGGGCGATCCGCAAGCACCCCTAGCGGGACGACGCGGTGCGATAGTGCTGCCGTTGCCGCCGTGTTCCGTCCCGCGGACATGCGTCTCTTTTTTCGCCGCCGGGCGCCGCGGCCCCGAAATCGGCGCATGACCGAAGCGCCGGGACGTGCTACTATCAAGTAAAGGAAAGGATGAAGTATCTGTGTCCGGAGGGAACATGAAATTGACAAGCCATCGCGCGCCAGTACAGCTCGCTTGGGAGCAGCACGAGGTGCTGAAAAAAGAGTCAAGGGAGGTGCTTGAACATGCCGGATAAACGGGTCGCGGGGATCATTCTGGCCGGCGGCCAAAGCTTGCGCATGGGGACGGACAAGGCGCTGCTGCCGCTGGGCGGCCGCCCGCTGCTGGGGGTTCTTGCGGAGCAGATGCTCGCCCTGTGCGATCCGCTGATCGTCGCCGCCGGCGATAGCAGCCGCGAAGCGGCTTACCGGCAGGCGCTCAAAGGGCTTCCCGTCCGGGCCGAATTCGTGCCGGATGTGTATGCGGACTCCGGCCCGCTGGCAGGGCTGCACGCGTCGCTCGGCGCGGCACCCGAAGGGTATGCGTTCGTCATGGCCTGCGACATGCCGTTCGTCGCGGAGACGCTCGCCAGGCGGATGCTGGAGCGGATTGCGCGGCATGACGGATGGGCAGGCACGGGAGCGGAAACAGGCGGAGCCGCCGAACCGCCGGAAATCGTTCATGTGCCGGGGCAGCCGTTCCACGCGCTGTACCATACGCGGGCGGCAGCGGAAATCCGGCGGATGCTGGAGCAGGGCGATTATCGCCTGATGGGGCTGCTGAAACGGTTGTCCGCTGAGACGGTCGAGCCGGATGATGAGGAAAGGCGGGCTTTTTCGAACCTGAATACGCCGGAGGCGTTCGAGCGGTTCCTTGGGGAGCGCCGGCAAAATGAAAACCGGCACGACCGATAGCGAGGGCTATCGATCGTGCCGTTTCTCGTTTGCGGGCACGGGCGGCGCATCGGAGGAGACGGAGTGGTCGGGGCGTCTCCCCGTTTGCCGCGCGCCACGCGCCCGCCGCGTTCAGATTCGCACGGGGTGTCCCGCCGCGTTCGGAATTTCGCCTCCGCTGGCCTTCTCCTTCGCCTTGGCTGCAGGTGCAGCCGCTGCCGCGGCTTCCGCTTCCGCACCGAGCGCTTCGCGCTCGACGCGCTCGAGGCGCACGGCGCATACCTTGAACTCGGGCATGCGGCTGATCGGGTGCAGCGCATCGTTCGTCAGCGCGTTCACCGCGTGATCGCCGCCGAAGTGAAACGGGACGAAGACCGTTGTCGGATGAATGTCGCTCGAGATTTTGACGTCGAACACGAGCGAGCCGCGGCGCGTCGTCAGCCGGAGCCGGTCGCCGAAGCGCAGCCGGATTTTCTCGGCCGCCGACGGATGGATTTCCGCGATCGGCAGCGGCGCTTTCTTGTTCAGCGCGGCGGTGCGCCGCGTCTGCGCTCCGCTTAAATAATGGCTGCCGAGTCTTCCCGTCGTCAAAATGTACGGATACTCGCGGTCCGTCGTCTCCGCCGGCTTCCCGGGCACGATGCCGTGCAGCTTCGCGCGGCCGCCGGGCAAATAAAATTGGCTGTTCTCGAACATGCGCGGCGTACCCGGATGGTCTTCGGAAGGGCAGGGCCAGAACAGGCCGTGCTGCTCCTTGATCCGGTCGTAGGTCATGCCGGAATAATCGGCTTTGCCGCCGGCCGAAGCTCTGCGCAGCTCGTTGAACACGTCCTTGGGCGAATGGAATTGAAAATATTGCCCCCGCCCGAGTCGTTCGGCCAGCAGCCGGATCAGCTTGTAGTCCTCCATCGCTTCACCCGGCGTATCGAATGCCCGGGGCCGGTGGAAGACGCGGCCCTCCAGGTTCGTCAGCGTGCCTTCCGCTTCGAGGAAGGACGAGCCGGGCAGCAGCCAATGGGCATATGCAGCCGTCTCCGTTTCGAACATATCGACGACGACGAGCAGCTCGAGCTTCTGCAGCGCCGCGGCGACCCGGGCGTTGTTCGGACTGGAGACGAGCGGATTGGAGCCGAGGACGATCATCGCTTTGATCTCGCCCTCTTCGATTTTGCCGAACAGCTCGTAAGCCGACACGCCTTTGCCCGGCAATTCGTCCGGATCTACGCCCCACACGGCGGCGACGTGCTCCCGCGCCTGGGGATCGTCGATCATCCGGTAGCCCGGCAGCTGGTCGGCCTTCAGCCCGTGCTCGCGCCCGCCCTGGCCGTTCGCCTGCCCCGTGACCGCGCCGAAGCCGCAGCCCGGCCGGCCGATTTTGCCCGTCAGGAGACACAGGTTGATGTAATTGAGCGTATGCTCGACGCCGTTCACCTGCTGCTCGAGCCCGCGGGCCGTCAGCACGATGCCGGTTTCCGCTTTGGCGAAGCCCCGGGCGATCGTGCGAATGACTTCCTTCGGGATGCCCGTATAGACCGAGACGGTATCCGGGGAAAAATGGCGCACCGCTTCGCGCACCTCGTCAAGCCCGGCCGTATGCGCTTCGACGAACGCTTTATCGTACAGCTCTTCGTTCACGATGACGTGCAGCAGGGCATTGACGAAGACGGAGTCGAAGCCGGGCTGCAGGTTGACGTGAATGTCCGCCAGCTTCGAGGTCATCGTCTGCCGCGGATCGATCGTGACGATAATCGCCTTCTGCTTCTTCGCCGCGAGCAGGTAGGGCACCATCGTGGGCTGGCATTCCGCAATGTTCGTGCCGGCCAAAATAATGTATTTCGCCATCGGGATATCGTCGAGCGGCACGTTCATGCCCCGGTCGACGCCGAAGGCGCGCGATTGCGCGGCGGCCGCCGACGACATGCAGTATCTGCCGTTATAGTCGATATATTTCGAGCGAAGGCCGACACGGGCGAATTTGCCGAGCAGATAACAGACTTCGTTGGTCAAGGAGCCGCCTCCGAAAATCGATACCGCGTCGCGGCCGTACTGCGACTGAATCCGGCGAATGCGGGCGGCGATATCGTCGAGCGCCTCGTCCCAGCCGGCTTGACGCCACGGTTCGCCGGGCAATGCGGCGTCCGTCCTGCGCAGCGGCGTCAGCAGCCGCCCCGGGTGCACGACATGGCCGAGACTGTTCAGTCCCTTCTGGCAGAGCCGGCCCGTCGCCACCGGGAAATGCTGGCTCGGCTTGACCTCCCAGCCGGCTTCGCTGCCGCTCCGAACAAGATCGATTCCGCACTGCATGCTGCAGTAGCAGCAGTGGGAATGGAGCCGGTCCGCATCTGGCTTGACGGCGATGGGCGAAACGGCCATGGTAAATCCCTCCGTTTTAGGTTCAAATCGTGTGTTTCGCGTTCGGCCGGCCGATCATACCGCTTCGGCGCCGGCTTCGGGTCGTTTGTCGTCCGCTGCGCGGTGCTTCCGGGATGCGGGCTCGGGCTCCGGCCCCCACCAATCCATCGCATCGAGCAGCTCGTATATGTCCATCGGGTCGAAGGCGTCCATCATGCCGCGGACTCCGCTCAGCTGCCGACGGCGGCGTCGGCGCCGCGCGCCTTGCCGCCGCTGCCGATCCAGGAGCGCTTCCAGGAGCCCTGGAAAGCGAAGATGACGATGATACAGAGGAGCGCGATCCCGCTCAGAATCAGAAAGCCCGGCGTGTACGAGCCGACCGATTGTTTGAGATTGCCGAGAATTTTCGGCAAAATGTAACCCCCGAGACCGCCGGCCGCGCCGACGATGCCGGTGATGATGCCCACCTCGTGCTTGAAGCGCAGGGGGACAAGCTGAAAGACCGAGCCGTTGCCCATGCCGAGCCCCATCATGCCGATGAAGAGCAGCACCGTGATCAGCGCCAGCGGCGGAAGCGTGGAGACGCACGCCATCATGATGGCGACGACGCCGTACAGCAGCATCAGCATCCGCAGGCCGCCTAGCTTATCGGCGAGCCAGCCGCCGACCGGGCGGAAGAAGCTTCCCGCGATGACGCACAGCGTCGTAAAGTCGGCGGCGCGCACCGGGTCGAGCCCATATTGGGTATTAAAGAAAATGGTCAAATAGTTCGACATCCCGACGAAACCGCCGAACGTGACGCTGTAGAACAGGCAGAACAGCCACGTATCGCGCTGCTTCAGCACTCGCCCGTAATCGGCCAGCCTGCGCGGTGCGACCTGGGTCGGGCCGTCCTTGGCCGTAAAGGCGAAAATCAGGAACACGATCAAGAGCGGGATAATGGCGATGCCGAAGACGACATGCCAGCTGCCGAAATGCTGCGCGATCCGGTTGGCGAACAGCGTGGCGAAGACCGTGCCGCTGTTGCCTGCTCCGGCGATGCCCATCGCCAGTCCTTGATACTCCGGCGGGTACCAGCGGCTCGCGAGCGGCAGCGCGGCGGCGAACGAAGCGCCGGCAATACCGAGCATCAGGGCGACGATATAGAGCTGGCTGAGGGAAGAGACTGCGAGCCAGCCCCAGACCAGGGGAATGAACGTAAGCGCCATGCCGATCATGCCGGTCCGTTTCGGGCCGAACCGGTCGGTTAAATAACCGAGCACAAGCCGCAATACCGACCCGCCGAGCACCGGCAGCGCGACGAGATTCGCCTTCTGCGCGGCGTCCATCGGGTAATCGTTCATTATAATGACCGCAAGCGGTCCGAGCAGGTTCCATATCATAAAGCTAACGTCAAAGTATAGAAAACCGCTGATCAGCGACGGCATATGGCCGCTTTTCAAAAAACTTTTCCGATCCATCATATCCGGTAAACTCCTCTCCAAATGAACGATCTGTTCTCTCTCTGTCTGTTTTGCTCTGTCTGTTTTACTCTGTCTGTTCCGGGTTTCTCTGTTTTTCTCCGGCGCTCTACTTGCTGGTCGGGCTCGTTAGCTTCATCGTAAACAAATAAAAGGCCGCACCGCAGTCATAGTTCCACTGCAATCCGGCCTCTTTGCCATCGGCGGCACGTCGGTGTGCCTTGCCGAAAAATATTCGAACACGTCGTTGTGATCTTAGTTGCATTATATGCGAGCGGGAAAGTCCATGTCAATATATCTGACACCAAATGTTTTTTGCATTATTGACCTCTCATGGCCGTCACTCGCATTAACCGTGGATCAGCTGATACACTTTGACGATTGACGCGGCGATATCGCCGATCCTCTTGCGCTCGTTCATCGCCTGCTTGCGCAGAAAATCGTAGGCCTCCGCTTCGGAGATGCCTTTGATTTCGCAGAGGACGGCTTTCGCCTGGTCGATCCATTTGCGTTCCTCGAGCCGCTGCAGCAGCTGGTCGCGTTCCTCGGCCCACCGCTTGTGCTGCTGAAAAACGCGCATTCCCCATTTGAGCGCGATATTCATTTCGATCGATGTCATGGATCCGAATAAAATCCCGTCCAGCGTAAAGCCCCAGTCGATTTCCTTCGGCGCCTCGTTTTCGGTGCAGAGCCACAGGATCGGGAGCTTGCGCATCTTGGTGAGCGCCGACTGCCAGTCGACGATCAACCCGGCCGGCATATGGAGAACGGCTGCGTCAACGACGCTGATCAGGCCCTTTGCCTCCTCCCGAGTCGAAACGCGGTGCAGCGTACGGCAGTTCTGCTGCAGACTGTGCATGGATATGAGGCGGGCTTCGTCCTCAACCAGCAAAATCGATTTTAACAAGAACCGTTCACCTCAATGCAAGCAGTATAGGTGTAATAAAATATAACACAGCATCGCATGGGGTGTCGACGGCAAAAAGATGGAGAATGCGCCTGGCGGCATGCCTTAAAAATATTTTAAAGCGTGTCAACATTATTGACATCGTCGGCTATCCCCATTATACTGGTGCCATAAAGCAAACTTGTCGGCACAACGGCGTGCCGCATTTTCATCGGCAACGGAGCCCATTCCGCCAGTCTGTCAGGACGGCGGGACGGGCTTTTTATGTTTTTATTTCGGAAATCGCGAGAAGAAGAGGAGAGAAGAATGGCATGAAAAGAAAACTCGTCATGATCGGCAACGGCATGGCAGGCGTCTCGTTCGTCGAACAGCTGCTCAAGCTGAACCCGCACCGGTACGATATTACGATTATCGGCGCCGAGCCGCATCCCAACTATAACCGGATTATGCTTTCGTCGGTTTTGGCCGGCGACGCCAACATGCAGGATATCGTGCTCAACGACTGGGACTGGTACCGCGACAACAACATTCTGCTCCATGCGGGCCAGACGGCCGCCCACATCGACACGGAGAAACGCACCGTAACGACGGACAAAGGCATCGCCGCTTCCTATGACGATCTTGTATTCGCCACCGGCTCGCTGCCGTTCATGCTGCCGCTGCCGGGCGCCGACAAGGAAGGCGTCATCGCCTTCCGCGACATTAAAGACTGCGAGACGATGATCGAAGCATCGAAAAACTACCGCAAGGCGGTCGTGATCGGCGGCGGTCTGCTCGGCCTCGAAGCGGCGCGCGGCCTGCTCAATCTGAAAATGGAAGTCGATGTCGTCCATATTTTCGACAACCTGATGGAGCGTCAGCTCGACCGGACGGCGTCGAAGCTGCTCCAGGCGGAGCTCGAGCGCCAGGGCATGAATTTTCTGCTCGAGAAGCAGTCCGATTCGATCATGGGCAAGAAACGCGTCACTGGCCTGAAATTCAAGGACGGCACGCATGTCGACGCCGATCTGGTCGTCATGGCCGTCGGCATCAAGCCGAACGTGCAATTGGCGAAGGACAGCGGCATCGAAGTGAACCGCGGCATCGTGGTCGATGACTATTTGCAAACGAGCCTGCCGAATGTATATGCGGTCGGCGAATGCGCCGAGCACCGCGGCATCGCCTATGGCCTCGTCGCTCCGCTTTACGAGCAGGGCGCGATTTTGGCCAAAAAGCTGGCGGGCGTCGACAGCGAAGGCTACCAGGGCTCGGTCGTTTCTACGAAGCTGAAGGTATCCGGCGTCAACGTTTTCTCGGCGGGCCGGTTTAACGACGAGCCCGGAACGAAGGCGGTCCGGGTGCAGGACGATATCGACGGGATTTATAAAAAAGTTGTATTCGATCAGGGCAAGGTGATCGGCGCCGTACTGTTCGGCGATACGGGCGACAGCTCGCGACTGTTCTCGCTCATCCGCAGCGGCGAAGACTTCGCGGGCCGGGAGAAGGAAGTGCTGCTCGGCTCCTCCGGCGGACAGATGGCCAGCACGGGCGACCTCGTGGCGGCGATGAGCGGCGACGAAATCGTCTGCGGCTGCAACGGCGTCACGAAGGATACGATTCTTGAATCGATCACCGAGAAAGGCTGCGTCAGCGTCGGCGAAATCCGGGCCTGCACGAAGGCGTCCGGCGGCTGCGGCGGCTGTAAGCCGCTGGTCGAGGCGATTTTGACGTCGGCGCTTGGCGAAGACAACGTCGCCGCCGTCAAGGAAGGCATCTGCGGTTGCACCACGCTGTCCCGCGACGAGGTGGTCGACGCGATCAAGCGGATGCACCTGACGACCTCGAAGGAAGTCATGCACGTGCTGGAGTGGGCCAATCCCGAAGGCTGCACGAAGTGCCGCCCGGCGCTCAACTATTATCTCGGCATGGTTTACCCGGATGAGCACGAGGATGAGCTGGAATCGCGCATCGTCAACGAGCGCAGCCACGCCAACATCCAGAAGGACGGCACGTTCTCGGTCGTTCCCCGGATTTACGGCGGCGTGACGACGCCGGCCGACCTGAAGAAAATCGCAACGGTGGCGGAGAAGTACAACGTACCGCTCGTGAAAATCACCGGCGGACAGCGGATCGACCTGCTCGGCGTGAAGAAAGAGGATCTTCCGGGCATGTGGGGCGACCTCGATATGCCGTCCGGCTACGCCTACGGCAAGGCGCTGCGCACGGTCAAAACCTGCGTCGGCTCGACGTTCTGCCGCTTCGGCACGCAGGACTCGATCAAGATGGGCATCGATTTGGAGAAGAAGTTCGAGCGGCTGGATACGCCGCATAAAGTGAAGCTTGCCGTTTCCGGCTGCCCGCGGAACTGCGCGGAAGCGACGATCAAGGATTTGGGCGTCGTGGCGATTGACGGCGGCTGGGAAATTTACGTGGCGGGCAACGGCGGAACCCGCGTAAGGGCGGCCGACCTGCTCGTGAAGGTGAAGACGGAAGAGGAAGTGCTGGAATGGACCGGCGCTTACCTGCAGTACTATCGCGAAACGGCCAACTGGAACGAACGGACGAGCGAATGGGCGCAGCGCGTCGGGCTCGATACGGTTAAGAAAGCGCTGGAGAGCAAGGAAGACCGCGACGCGCTGTGCGAGCGGATCGACAAAACGCTCGGACTCGTGAAGGATCCGTGGAAGCAAATCGTCGAGAATGCCGAGCTGAGCAAGGCGTTCGACGCTTTGACGGCGCCGGCGGAAGCGAAAGTTTAGAGCTTGAAAGCAGAACGGGGCTTACCCAATAACGAAAGGCCCCAGGCGGGCGAGATAACGAAAGGGGAACGAGAACAATGAATGAAGTGATCGTAGGACATATTTCCGAATTTACGGACCGGCGCGGACGCGTATTCCGGCTTGGCGAGCTTGAGCTTGCGCTGTTCAAGCTGTCGGACGGCGAAGTCAAGGCGGTTGAGAACAACTGCCCGCACAAGAACGGCAAGCTTTCGGAGGGAATGGTGTGCGATCACCACGTCTATTGTCCGCTCCACGATTGGAAAATCGATTTGAACGACGGGCTTGTGCAGGCGCCGGATGAAGGCTGCATTCAGACGTACCCGGTCTTCGTCGACGATAAAGGCAACGTCGTGCTGCAGCTTGCGATGCAGTCGAAGGTTTCTTAAGGAATCGGTAGAACAAGGAGGCGGCGGCCATGGCTCGTCTGGAAGGCAAAATGATTGCCGTAACCGGCCCGCGCAAAGCGGAGGAACTGAGCCGCATGGTCGGCAAATTCGGGGGAGAAGCCGTGCTCCGGCCGGCGCAGGGCACCGTATTCGTGGACGATACGCGGATCGAAGGCCAACTGCATGCGCTCATCGCGCGTCCGGCCGATTGGTTCGTGCTGACGACAGGCGTCGGACTCGAGGCGCTGCTGGAGGCGGCCGGCAAGCTCGGGCTGACCGAGCGGTTCATTGAAGCGCTTCGCCGCATGCGTCTGGCGGCGCGCGGCTACAAGACGGTGAACGCGCTGCGTAAAATCGGGCTCGTGCCGGAGGTCCGCGACGGCGACGGCACGACGGCCGGGCTGCTCCGGGAGCTTGAGCCTTACGATATGCACGGCGCGCGGGTGGCGCTGCAGCTGTACGGCGATCCCGCCCCGCGCCTGAACGGCGCGCTGGCGCAGCGGGGCGCCGTATGCGAGGAGCTGCTGCCGTACCGTCATATCCCGCCGGAGAACGACGTCGTGGAGCTGCTGATCGACGAAATTGCCGCCGGCGAAGTCGACGCGGTGACGATGACCAGCACGGTGCAGGTCCGCTATGTGATGGGATGCGCCGCCCGCCTCGGCAAGCTGGAAGCGGTTCGACAGGCGTTCGAAGGCCCGGTGCTGGCGGTTGCCGTCGGGAAGGTGACGGCGGAGACGCTGCACGAGGAAGGCCTCCGGCGCGTGCTGTATCCGGAGGAAGAGCGGCTGGGCAGCATGGTGGTAGCGATGAGCCGGTATTTCGACAGCCGGTATGAATCGATTCCCAAGCTGGCGGCGGTGCCGGTTTCGAAGCCGGCGGATGGTTCAAGCTTCGCCGCCGCCGCGGAGTGACGGCGGCAACAAACGAATCGTGTAAAGCGGGGAGCGTGAACGCATGTACGGGAAAGTCTATTTGACCGGCGCGGGCCCGGGCGACCCGAAGCTGATCACGCTGAGGGGGCTGGAAACGATCCGGCTGGCCGACGTCCTCATTTACGACCGGCTTGTGGCGGAGGAGCTTGTCGAGGAAGCGAGCCCGTCGGCGGAGCTGCTGTATGTGGGCAAAGCGTCGGGGCATCATACGATGAAGCAGGAGGAGATCAACGCGCTGATCGCGGACCGCGCCATGAAAGGCTGCACGGTCACCCGCCTGAAGGGCGGCGACCCGTTCGTATTCGGTCGCGGCGGCGAAGAAGCGCTGTACCTGTCCGCGCTCGGCGTCGAATTTGAGATCGTGCCCGGCATTTCCTCCTGCATCGCGGCTCCGGCTTATGCCGGCATTCCGGTCACTCACCGCAAGCTCGCGGCATCGTTCGCCGTTATTACCGGCCACGAGTGCGTGGATAAAGACGGCGCGGGCGTCGACTGGAACTGGGCGGCCGGAGCGGAGACGCTTGTCGTGTTGATGGGGCTTCAGCAGCTTCCGGTCATCGTCCGGCGACTTCTGGAAGCCGGCAAGGACGCGTCCGTGCCGATCGCGCTGATCCAAAGCGGCACGCGGGAGACGCAGCGGATCGTAACCGGCACGCTGGCCGATATTACGGCCAATCCCGAGACGGCCCATCTTGTAAGCCCCGTCGCCATCGTCATCGGACCGGTCGTTACACTGCAGGACAGCCTGGCCTGGCGCAAAGTCGAAGCCGTCGTTTCGTAGTCTGCCGCATATGAAAAAATTCGAGTGCCATCGTTGTCATCTATCCGTTTCAAGTTGTTCATCTACCCGCTTTAAATAGAAGGGTTCGGCTGCTTCGCGGCCGAACCTCTTTTCGTTTTTAACGATAAGCCGCCGGCCAATAAACGGAAGGATATCGGACAAGAGCAACCTTTTGCTCCGTCCATTCGTTGTATGATAAAGTAAGGCAGTCTGGCACACAATGAAAATTGACGCGTCCATGGACTGACATCAGGTATAGGCGGTGGTGTTTGGATGCATAAAGGCAAATACGGGCTTGCCGTGCTTGCGATGCTGCTTATCTTCGCATCGGGCTGCTCCGGGCAAAAGAGCGATTCGGGGCAGCAGGCTGCAGGCGGCGCAGGCCAAGAGATGAGCAATGGCGGAACGAATCAAGGCACGGCGGACGGCGGCGCAAGCGGCGGTCAGCAAAACGCCGCAGCGGGCGGCACGGATACGAGCGGCGGCGCCGGCGGGACGTCAGAAGGGGCGGGAGGCGGCGCAGACGGTTCGCCCGGAGCCGGAACAAGCGGGAATACGGGCGGCTCGCAGAATGGAGACGGGGCGGGAGCAACTTCCCCGGATACCGGTTCGGGGCTTCCCGCTCCGAGCGCGAACGTACTGCGCCAGCTGCAGTCGATGACGCTGGACGAAAAGCTGGGCGAGATGATCGTCGCCGGCATGGACGGAAACACGCCGACAAGCCGGACGAAAACGATGATTCAGCAGCAGCATGTGGGCGGCGTCATTTTCTATAAAAACAATGTGACCGATCCGAAGGGCCTTGCGGCATATGTCAATCAGCTGAAAGCGTGGAACCGGGACAATCCGTCGGCGCTGTTCCTCTCCGTCGACGAGGAAGGCGGGACGGTCAGCCGGCTCCCCGGTCTGGAGAAGTTTCCGGACGCCTGGGACGTCGGTAAAACGAAGGATACCGGCTACGCTGCGGATATGGGAGGTTTTCTGGGAGCGGCGAGCAGCGCGATGGGCATGAACGTCGATTATGCCCCGGTGCTGGACATCAACTCCAACCCGAACAACCCGGTCATCGGCGTCCGTTCGTTCGGAGCGACGTCCGATCTCGTCTCGCAGATGGGACTTCCGGTCATGAAAGGGATTCAAGCGCAGGGCGTCATTTCCGTCGTGAAGCATTTTCCGGGGCATGGCGATACGTCGGTCGATTCCCATCTCGATCTGCCCGTCGTGAACAAGAGCCTTAAGCAGCTTCAGCAGTTCGAATGGGTGCCGTTCGCGGACGCCATTCGCGAAGGAGCGGATGCGGTGATGGTCGCGCATATCCTGTTTCCGAAAATCGACCCTAAATACCCGGCATCGCTTTCGAAAACGATTATTACGGACGAACTGCGCGGGACGCTTGGCTTCCAAGGCGTCGTCATAACCGACGATCTGACGATGGGCGCAATCGGGAAGCATTTCGGCATCGGCGAAGCTGCCGTGCAGAGCGTAAAAGCCGGCGCGGATATTATGCTCGTCGCACATGGCTACGACGATGTCGTTACGGTGATCGACGCACTGAAGAAAAGCATCTCGCAGGGCGGCATCTCCAAGAAACGGATCGACGAAAGCGTGACGCGCATTTTGACGCTGAAAGAGAAATACGGGCTGTCCGACCGCAAGACGGTGCAGACGCCGAATCTGACCAGCCTGAACGCCGAAATTCGCAAGGCGATTGGGGCGCATTAACCGCCCGTCCCGGCATGCCGCGGGCGGCGAAGAACGAAGGCTCGCAGCGTTTTACCATGAAAGGCCGATTCCAACGGAATCGGTCTCTTTAATTTTGATGCGGCTTATTTACAGCGACACACATGTCGTTTATAATAACGACATAAATGTCGTTTTTAAGGGAGGTTCAGAGCATGTCGCCGAAGGTATCGGAAGCGCATAAGGATTCGAAACGGGCGGAAATCGTGGAGGCCGCAAAACGCGTATTTATCCGGAAAGGCTACCAGGCGGCCACGATGAAGGATGTCGTGGAAGAATCGGGCATGAGCAGGGGGGGCGTCTACTTGTATTTCTCCTCCACGGAAGACATGATGCTGGAAATCGTGGCGGAGTCCGAGGAGGAGGATGAACAGTGGGTGCGGACGGCGCTTGAATCGGGGGGCTCAGTCTGGGAATCGCTGAAAGAGCTGTTTTACCGGGTCGAACAGGAAGCCGAACGGATTTCGGAGACGATGATTCCGGCCACGATCGAATTTTTCGTCATCGCCCGCCAAAGCGGCAAGTTTGCCGGTCTGATGCAGCAGCGCTACGAGCGGGCCGTGCGGCTGTTGGGGGAGCTGGTTAAGCGGGGAGTGGAGACGGGCGAGTTCCGGCCGGTCGTGCCGGCGGAAGCGGCGTCGAGAGCGATTATCGGCTTCAGCGACAGCCTGATGATCGGCGCCGCGCAGGTCGGTTACGAAGCGGCGGCGACGCATATGCAGACCGGGACAGTCCTGATTTCGCTGGAGCATTTGCTGCAGGTCCAGAAGCTCGGAAGCGGCACGAAGGGGGAGCGGAGCGAATGAAGGAGCTTTTTCGCAACGGCGTGTTTGTCAAGCTGTTCGCGGCGTCGTTTGCTTCGCAAATGGGCGCGACGATCGGGAATATGGCGTTCGCCTTCTACCTGCTCGACCGGTTCTCCAGCCAGCCTGCATACGCATCGCTGGCCGAGTTGATGTACGCGCTGCCGACGCTCTTCGTTTTCTTTATCGTCGGCGTGCTTGCCGACCGGTTCGACCGCCAGCGGATCGCCGAGTATTCGGGCTGGATCCGCGTCCTGCTGACGGCGGTGCTGCTTGGCACAATCGCCGCGGGCTGGATACCCCTCGTGTTTGCGGTCTTGTTTCTGCGCTCGGCGGTGTCGAAATTTTACGGGCCGGCCGAATCGGCGATGCTGCAGGGCATTATGCCGGAGGAGCAGTACGCACAAGCATCCGGGCTCAATCAGATGGTAATGGGCGTGTTCATGCTGTTCGGCGTCGGGCTTGGCGCGGCGGCTTACCAAACGGTGGGCGTATACGGCGCCGTCGCGGCCGACGGCTGCGGGCTGATCCTCTCGGCGCTGCTCGTGCGGGCATGCCGCATCGACCGGTCCGTCCGCCTTCCCGCCGGCGAGTCCTCCTGGCGTGAGCTGGGGCTGAAGGCGGTATGGAGCGATTTTCGCGACGGGCTCAAGTATGTCTTGGGCAACCGGCTGCTGCTTGCGCTGGTGTCCGGCTTCCTGCTGTTCGGGCTGCTGAACGGAGCGTTTGCTGTGCTGCCGGTTTTCACGATGAAATATAAGCTGGAGCCGGACGCTTATGAGCGCTTCGCTTCGCTGTTTGCGGTTTTTCTCGGCGTCGGCTTCCTGATCGGCAGCGCGGCCGGGGCGCTCCTCGCCAAAAAGCTGAAGCCCCATATTGTTATGATCGCGGGGCTGCTCGTGACGGCGGGCCTCGTCGGCGCGATGGCGGGAACGCCGAATGTGTGGGTTTACCTGACGCTGGTGCTCGTTACGGGCGCCGTCCTTGCGCCGCTCAATATCGCCATCGGCGGCTGGCTGCCGCAAATCGCGGAGCCGGCCATGATGGGGCGCGTTACCGCCTGGATCGACCCCGTGCTGATGCTCGGGCAATCGGTCGCGCTCGGTGTGATTTCGGCGTTATACCCGCGGTCGCTCTCGCTTGAATGGATCTATATCGCGGTTGCGGCCGTCGTGCTGATTTCGTTCGTCTATTATGCGGCGACGCTGCCCCGTCTGGCGCGGTCGGCAAGCGGCGCGCAGCGGCACGGCGCTCCTGCCGAAGGCGCGGAAATGCCCGCCGGCGGCGGCAGCTGAGCTGCATCATTCACCCCGGTACCGGTCATACGTTTGTTTGGGCTGCAGCAACAATAAACGGAGCCGCGCGGTTTTGGCGGGCTCCGTTTTCGCATAGGTGACATTTCAAACGTTGATATTCATCATCTGCAGCCTCAACGTCAACTTTCCGGATGTGAGTCAAACGTTCAGTTCCACGCTTTTTGTTGCGATATGATGACAAAACTCACGGTCGTGCTCCACAAAAAGGATCGTCGGCGAATGCTCCAGCAGCAGCTCTTCGATTTGCATCCGGGACAGGACGTCGACAAAATTGAGCGGTTCGTCCCAAACATGCAAATGAGCTCGTTCGCAGAGGCTTTTTGCAATCAGAACCTTCTTCTTTTGACCGCCGCTAAAAGATGCGATGTCCTTTTCGAATTGCAGGCGCGAAAAATCGAGTTTTCTCAAAATCGCTTTGAATAAGCTTTCGTCAATCCCGCTGGTTCTGGCGAAATCCGACAAATCACCCCGCAGCTGCGAGGTATCTTGTGAAACGTAGGAAATTTGCATCTGACTCCCTTTTCGAAACACGCCGGAATAAGGGATCTCTTCGCCGCAAATCAGCTTGAGCAAACTGGATTTGCCCGAGCCGTTCGGACCGGAGATCGCGATGCGGTCCCCTTGCTCGACCGTAAAGCTGACGTCGCGGCAAACGTTTTTTTCGCCGTAACGTATCGAAACGCGGTCAAGCTCGACCAATTGGTGCTTATGATAAGCCAGCTGCGATATTTTCAGGCTTTCCGAGCTATCGACGTTTTTCAGAAGCTGGGATCGTTCCTCGATTGCGGAATGCTGTCTCTGCTCGATCGATTTGGACCGTTTCATCATTTTGGCGGCCTTGTGCCCGATGTATCCTTTGTCGACCTTGGAGCCGGAGTTACGGGTGCCGTTTTTCGTTTTTTCTACTTCGTTCGACCAGCTGCTCGTTCGCTTAGCCGCTTCGGACAGCCTCTTGATGTCCTTCTTCAGCTTCTCGTTCTCGGCCAGTTCGAAAAGGTCCTGCCGCTGTTTATTGTCCCACCAGTCTGAGAAATTTCCTTTCTGAATGTCGATATCGGTCTTATTGATCGAAATGATGTGGTCGACGCAGTTGTCGAGAAACGCCCGATCGTGCGACACCAGGATAAACCCGCTTTTGCCGTTCAAATAATCGCTTACCAGCTTCCGGGCATGCAGATCCAGATGATTGGTCGGCTCGTCGATCAGCAAAAAGCGGTTTTCCTTCAAAAACAGGACCGCCAGCAGCACCTTCGTTTGCTCTCCGTTGGACAGCGAGCCGAACGGCCGGTACAGCACATCCTCGGACAGCTTGAGCAGCGAAAACTCGCGCATGAGCCGCCAGTGCTCATAGTCCGGATCGATGCTCTCGACCACATCGTACGTCAGGTTCTCCTTATGTTCGACATGGAACGGGAAATACTCGAAGCTGACGTTGGAGGAAATCGTTCCGCTGTATTCGTACTTGCCGAGCAGCAGATGGAGAAACGTCGTTTTGCCCCGGCCGTTCCTCCCCGTAAAGCCCAATTTCCAGTCCGTATCGATTTGTAAGCTGACATGCTCAAAAATATTGTCGTAACTGCCGTCATAGGCAAATGTTAAATCGGTTACCTTGATCAAGGACATGGCGTTAAACCTCCTTGGCACAAATAAAAAAGAGCCGCAAGAAAGTTGACCTTTCTTACAGCTCAAAAAAAGCAAACCTAACCCTTCGCCGAGTCGGATCGAATATTTTTTGAGTGAAAAGAATAAGGTAACTTTCTTGCCGGTAAAGAACAAAACAGAGGCTGCGAAAACTTGTTTTATTCTTTAAACCTAAGCAAGAAATATTACATTATCCTCTTCAACTCCTGTCGTCAAATATTAGCGTCATTTTAACATACCCGTTATTTCATTACAACAACTTAAGAGTGGTAAGCATTCATCGGCTTCAAAAGAAGGCACAGCTAAACTGTCCGTTCGTAGGAACAATCATGGCAAAATGATCCGGATCGTGCAGACGGCGACCGTACTGCCCGGGTTACGTGCCGAATAAGGCTGCGTGAGCCGTCGACGGCGCTTCGAACCAATGGACGATCTTGTCGGCCGCGCTTTGATCCGCTGCCGCCTGCATCAGCATGTTCACCACGTGCCCCGGCAGCGGGCCGGTCATCGCGTTGGTCCACTCCGTTACCTCTTTCACGTAAGTGCGGACGCGGTTCCAATAATCGGCGCCGACGGTTTCGTCCCACGGGGAGTCCCTGCGCTCCAGGAGCGTTTCGTACAGCCGGTCCGCGCAATAGGATGCGGTATTGCAGCCCTGGCCCGTGATCGGATCGGCCAGGATGGCGCTGTCCCCGCAGCCGAGCACCAAGGTTCCGTTCCGCATCGCGTAAGGCCGGCGCACGACCGGGGTGATGGCGGTCAGCAGGTAAGCCTGCTCGTCCGCAAGCGAGAATTGCCCGGGATCGAGGCGGCCGAATATATCGGGAAACGATTCCTTCAGGATGCTCTCCATCCGGTTTTGGAAATCCTGAGGCGTCTTCACTCCTTTAAAAGCATCCAGCGCCCCTTCGGGAACCGCCTCGACGAATAAAACGGTTACCGGTCCGGATTCCGACAAGGCGGGAATTTCAAACATTTCGCCGACGCCTGGAACGACCGTAATCGAAACGCCCTCGGGCCGGACCGGGGCGACGCCTTTAAAATAGCCGACGGCGCATTTTCGCTGCGGGGTTTGAAACGGCGTCAATTCGGGCTCGACCGGGAAAGGGGCAAGCGGCCCGGATTTGCCGGAAGCATCGATCAAGAGCTCGTACGAACCGGCCAGCTCGTTCAAATCGTCCGGTGTTACGCGGGTTTTTCGAAAGGTTACCCCCTGCCGCTCCAAGTCTTCCATGACCCGGGCAAAAGCGAGCCGCTGATCCACGGAAGCCGCTGCATGCGTCAGCCGGCCGATAAACAGCTTCTGCGGCCCCAGGCTGAAATGGATCGTCTTGATGGGAGGCGCGTCGTCCTGGTCCGGCATCCGGAAGCGCCGCTCCCGGTCGAGCGCCGGATGGAAGTGGACCTGCGTCGACCGGATTCTTCCGCTCCGAATCTCGGACGGGTCCTCGTAATGCAAAATCGTCACGTCAAAATCGTTTTTCAATGCATAACCAAGCTGCAGACCCGCGGTGCCGCTGCCGATAATGGCAATCCGTTTTTTGCTGATGGTTGTCTCCTCCTTTGGCGTACGATCGCTTCTAGAATATCGAACATTCGGCAGGAACAGAAGGGAAATTTTTCTTCAAATTGGAGGCTGGAGGTATATGAAAAAGCCGCGGAATCTTGTTACATGAAGAGGCGGCGGCTTTCATGAAAATCGCTGCATTACGGCAGGGGAGCGGAGCCGTCGCCGTCAGCCGTTCCCGTGACGGTTGCTTGTGTGCTGGCGTTCTTGCTCTCGCCGCTCATCTGCCGCTTATCGCCGTACTGCCCGTCGCCTTTTGCCCGCTCGCCGCCGCCGAAATCATCGTCCCGGTTGCGGGCGGCATGCTTTTTCCACGGCGGATCGCCGTCCTCGTGCAGCTTCCGGTTCACCCTGTACACACAGAACGGGACGGCAAACGACAGGATCGTGCAGAACAGGATCGTTCCCGACGGCAGAACGCCTATTATCGCGCTCCACACCAGCCGTCACCTCCTTTCGGATTCGTTGATGTCCCCGATGCGACGGAGGCTAACCTTCGCCTTGACTTCGATTTTCGCATCCGCAAACAGGTTCTCGCCCCGGTCCCAGTCGGAGGCGATCGGCTTCCATTCGCGGTACTTGTTTTGCCGCAAATATTCGCCGAGCCCGAGCGCATCCAGTTTATATTCCTTTTGCAGCGTCCTGATCGTCAGCTTCGCAACCTTTTCGATTTGCTCCTCGAATTTCGTTTGGAGCTTTTCAAAATTTTCGGGGTTATTCAGATCGTTGTCCCGTACCGACTTGGTCAATGTCCCTTCCGTCCGGATCCGGATGTCGAAGGTGTACCGGCCGAGCTTGTCCCGTTTTGCCCGGATCGAACGGCTCGCCCGCTCAAGATCGAAGGCGATCGATTTGCCGTTGTACTCCGTCTGCACGATCCCGCCCTTGACCTGATTTCTTAAAAAATTAAGCCCCTGCGTTTCAGCCCCGTTCAGCATGCCGACGAGCCGGTGGCGTTCTCCCTCGAACAGGGCGGCGCCGATCAGGGAGATGCGGCCGTCCTTCACGCGGACCCGCTGGATCGTGAAGCTGCTGCTGCCGAGCATCAGCCCGTGAATATCGCCGATGCGCGACACCGGCACCATGTAATTGCTTTTCCTCGTATTGCCGATGGCGGATTCGACGAACGCGACCGGATACGTCTCGATCGGCGGTTTCTCTTTCATGATTTCGCCAGCGCCGCGGTCGGCGATCAGCACATGCATATCCCTGCGCATCTCGTTATCGCGCAGGAAGAAGTCGAGAATATCGGCGAAGTCGGCGTCCTCGCGCGCGACCTCCGCGGAAATGACGATCAGCTTCAAATGCTCGTAATACGGGGCGCGGCTCGTTGCCGTCGCCAAACGCGCGGACAGTGCGTTGATGGAGCTCTCTTTTACGGCCAAATTGAAATAACTTCGCGTCGCCGACGTGCCCTCTTCACCGGATCCGGAGCCCTTCAGCCCGGCCGGCACGATAAACTGAAACGTCCCGAGCATGCGTTCGCCGACCGAATAATGCTTCTCCGGATCCGCATTTTGCGGCGACCGGTCGATGGCGACGCCGACGACGAACCCCCGCTGGTCGATCTCGACCCGGTCCCAGCATCCGGCGAGCAGCGCGAAAATGACCGCAATGGCGGCAGCTTGGAGCAATTTCACGGCTTCACCCCCCGGAGCTTCGCGAGCGCATAAAGCAGGCACGGCACCAGCACGGCCGCGACCGCTCCGAAATACGTCATATACATGCCGAAGGCTTCGAATTCGTTCAGGTTGCGCGGCAGCATACACGCCAAATAAATCGTCGGGCAGAGAATCAGGATCCATGTCATTTTGCCGACGCGCTTCAAGATCGAGCCGAGCGCATATACCGTGACGTCGAACGCCATGCAGGCGGTGTTGAAGATCGTCATGATCCAGATCGTAAAAAACAGCGATTCGAACCGCTCGAAAAATTCGCCGGGGATTTGCGCTTCCTTTGCCAGCTCGATGACCGGATACGTAATCTCCATCAGCGCTTGATGGGTAAAGACACCGACGCAAATCATATAAATGACCAGATAGAACAGCACCGGGATAAGCAGGCCGACAACGACCGCCTGCGGTGCTTTTTTCGGCTTCTCCATCATCGTGCTGTAAAACAGGATCGCTTCGAAGCCGAGCATGGAGCTCATCGTCTGCAGCGCCCCTTTCGTAATACCGTGCCAGTCCGTGATGAAGAACGGCTTCAAGTCGTTGTAATCGAAAATGCCGATGCTGAAAATGAGCACCGCCAGGGCAATCACGATGACCAGCGGCAGGAACAGCATATTGAGCCGGATAATGCCTTCGCGGGACCCCGAGACGGCATAGGCGACCACGAGCAGAAACGCCAGCGCGATATATTCGACCGGCGTCCGGTCGAAAATGTACTGCTTCGATATGTTGGCGATCGCCCTGACTTCATACGCGCAGTAGAGCATGAAATAAAGCGAAATGCAGACGGTGATGGCCGCGGCGGCGGGCGCCGAAACCAGCTCGGCCGCAACGGCGTAGAAGCCCCGGTCCTGCAGCAGGACGCAAAATTTGGCCAGAATCCAGCCGAACAGGACGGCCGCGGCGCCGGCAATGGCAATCGAGATCCAGCCATCGGACGATTCGGTCGATTCCGCGATAAGCCGGGGCATCGTCAGGATGCCGACGCCGACGATAATCGACGATACGCTGAAGGAAACCTCGCGCGGGCCGATCAGGTTGTTCCCGTATTCAAACCATTTCATCGCGCTCACCGCTTTGGTTCCCGCTTAGCCTCGTTGGATCGACCGGATCGATGATTTCCGGCCGTTTTTTCAGCATCGTTGCCGGAGCGCGCAGGATGAGGTCGTTCCAGTCCTTGAAGAAAAACGGAGCGAACGGCGAGGAATACGGAACGCCGAAGCTCTTTAAATTGACGAAGTGGATATTGATCATGATATAAGCGAGCACGATGCCGTAAAGGCCGAACACCGCGGCCGCCAGCATGATCACGAACCGGATGAGCCGCAGCGCGATCGCGAACGAATACGACGGGAACGAAAAGGACGAAATGGCCGTCACGGCGACGACGATGACCATAATCGGGCTGACGATGCCCGCCGCCACAGCCGCTTCCCCGATCACGAGACCGCCGACGATGCCGATCGTCTGCCCGATCGGCTTGGGCAGCCGGACTCCCGCTTCCCGCAGCAGCTCCAGCGTCGCCTCCATTGTGAACGCTTCGACGACGGCCGGGAAGGGAACCCCTTCGCGGGCGCCGGCGATTGAGAAGGCGAGCTTGGACGGAATGAGCCCGTGATGAAACTCGAGCAGTGCGATATACAGCGCGGGCAGAAAGGTTGCGATAAACGCGGCAATCATCCGCAGGGCGCGGGTGGCCGTCGAAATCAGCCAATGCTGATAGAAGTCTTCCGGCGATTGAATATTGGAAGAGAACGTAATCGGAAAAATGAGGGCGAAAGGGTCTCCGTCCACGAGAACGGCGAGACGCCCCTGAAACAGTCCGCCGGCGACCTTGTCCGGCCGCTCGGTATTGATCATGAGCGGGAAGGGGGTGAGAAAGCTGTCCGAGATAAATTGCTCGACGGTGCCGGAGCCGGTGATGTCGTCGACATCGATGCTTTGGAGCCGCCGCACCGCCTCTTCCTTCAGCTGCGGATTGGCGATGCCGTCGATGTACGCCAGCACCACGTCGCGTCTGGAGCGGCGTCCGATTTTATACGATTCGTACCGCAGCCGGCTGTCCCGCACGATTCGGCGCACGAGCGCGGTATTGGTGCGGATGTCCTCGGTGAACCCTTCCCGCGAGCCGCGAATGATCGATTCCGTCTGCGGCTCTTCGACGCTGCGGCTTTTCCAGCCCTTGCTGTCGAGAACGATCACCCTGCTGCAGCCGTCCACGAACAGGGCGGCGTTCCCCTCCAAAATGCCGTTGACCGCTTCATCCATCGACTCGGCGGTCTGAATTTCGATCACCGACAGCACTTCCTGCTCGATCAGCCGGGCCAGCTGATCGGGAGCGGGCGTTTCTTTTCCGGTAAAATACTTCATCAGCGGCTTCAGCACCTGTTCGTTGATCAGGCTTTTATCGACGAGCCCGTCGATGCAGATGAGCGCGCACGAATGGCTGGATTCCCCGATGGCGAACGATCTGACCGACAGATCCGCAGGCGAGCCGAGCAGCCGCTTGATCGTCTCGGCGTTCTCGGCCGACCCGGCCGTGAGCGGGGGCATCGGGGCGCTGTCGATAAAGGCGCGCCGTCCGGCCGAGCTTTGCTTGCTTGGCTGCTTCAGCACCGCTATCCCCTCCCTGGTTCGGTTTGCTCCCTTTAGCTTGACCGGAGGCTGGCAATTTTATCCCGCGGAGGAAGCCCGGCCCGGTCCCCAAGACGCCTCTAGCGCATAAATCGGCCGAACAAGGGCATTGATATGGAGAAACGAAAGCGGAAGAGGTAAAAGGCATGCATGTTGCGATCGCTGCGGGCGCTCTGCTGGCAAGCTTGATATGGGGAGACTGGAGACGCTGGCGGGATTACCGGCCGGCGATGATGTATTTTGCGATCGGCAATTTGCTGTACCTGTATTTGTGCTCGGGCCATATGCTGTGGACGCTGAAGCCCGATCTGTTTCCGAAATCCGTTCTGACCGAAGTCATCTATACATTTGTAACGTTTCCGCTGACGGCGCTGCTTTTTTTGTCGAATTACCCGAAAAGGACGGCGGCGGTCATTTTTCACTATGTGCAGTGGATCGCGCTGTATGCCGGCGTGGAATGGCTGCTCAGCCTGACGGGGCGTATTGTTTATTCGAACGGGTGGAGCTTTTGGTGGTCGCTTCTTTTTGACGTGACGTTATTTCCGATGCTGCGGCTGTTCTACAGGCGCGAGCTGCTGGCTTATGTCTTTTCCGTCGGCTTGACGATTTTGTGGCTCGTGCTGTTCCGGGTTCCCATGAACGGGGCGCCTGCCCAGTGACGGGACGGACAACGATGACTTGGCTGGATGTGGCCGAAAAAGGTGGATGCAGGGCGCAAAGTGCGGTACATTTAACGGTAAATGGCTGAAAAAGAGGAGGCCGTCATGATTCAGGTCGGACTGGCCGGCTGGGGCGATCACGAGGAGCTGTACGGGGCGGGCGTTCCGGCCCGGGACAAGCTTAAGGCGTACAGCCGTTATTTCCGCATCGTGGAGGTCGACAGCTCGTTTTATGCCGTACATAAGCCGGAGCTGATGGAGCGGTGGGCGGCCGAAACGCCGGAGGGCTTTTCGTTTATTGTCAAAGCTTATCAGGGGATGACGGGGCATTTGCGCGGCGGGCATGCCTTCGAGGACGATGTGGCGATGTACCGGGCGTTCATTCAGTCGATCGAGCCGCTGCGGCAGGCGGGAAAGCTGAAGGCGGTGCTCTTTCAATATCCGCCGTGGTTCCGGTGCGACAGGACGAACGTGGCGCTGCTGCGGGCGGCGAAGGAGCGGATGGACGGCATTCCGGCTGCGCTCGAGTTTCGCCATCAAAGCTGGTTCGAAGGCGGCATGCGGGAGAAAACGCTGGCCTTCATGAAGCGGGCCGGATGGGCGCACAGCATTTGCGACGAGCCTCAGGTGCTTCCCGGTTCGGTGCCGGTCGTGCCGGAGGTCACCGACGACGAGCTTACGGTCGTCCGTTTCCACGGGCGCAACGCCGCGGGCTGGAACGCCGCCAGCGCGCCGAACTGGCGCGAGGTGCGGTACCTGTACCGGTATTCGGCGGACGAGCTGGCGGAGTGGGCGGAGCGGCTGCGCCGGCTCGAGGACCAAACCAAGGAAATATACGTTATTTTCAATAATAATTCGGGCGGCGACGCCGCGGCGAATGCGCTGGAGCTGATGGCGCTGCTCGGTCAGGAAACGAAGCCGGCGGCGCCGATCCAGCTCGATCTGTTCGACCTGCCTTAAGCGTCGGCGACCTTCTTCAGCAGCTCGGCCAGCTGCTCGGCAGGATAGGCGCCCGACAGCGAGAAGCGGTTGTTGAACACGAAGAAAGGGACCCCGGTTACGCCGAGCCGCTCCGCCAGCTGCAGGTCGGCGTCGACCTGCGCCTCGCCGGCGGTTTCCTCCGTCCGCAGGAGGGAGGCGGCGTCCGCGGCTTCGGGACCGATGGCGGCCGCCAGCGCTTCGAGCGTCTCCAGGCGGGCGATATCCGCTCCGTCCTCGAAATAAGCGCGGAACAGCGCTTCCACCGTCTCGGCCTGCAGCCGCTCGGGCGTCAGCTTCACGAGGCGGTGCGCCAGCTTCGTGTTCGGCAGCCGGGTAATCCGGTCGTAACGAAACGTCACGCCGACGGCTGCGCCGGCCTCGGTTACGCGCTGCGCCGCGCGGAGCGCGCCCTCCTGGCCGCCCATTTTCGTCTCCATCGCTTCGGCGAAGGGAAGCCCTTCACGCGGCACGGTCGGATCGAGCTGGAAAGCCCGGTAAGTAACCGCCGCCGTTTCGCCTCCCTGCGCCGCCCACAGCTCGAGCGCTTTCGTTAAATTGCTTTTGCCGATTCTGCACCAGGGGCAGACGATATCGGAATAAACGTCGATTTGCATATGCGATCGATCCTCCTTGCTATTCAATGATCGGGAATTCATTCCGGATTCCCGCCGAAGGCGTACAGCTTCATGCTATAGCAGCCCCTGCGCAAAAGCAAGCAACGGCGCCTATTCCAGGCCGGACTTCACGAGGCTGCAGCAGGGCGGCAGACGTTATCTTCCATGTATAGCATCGATGCCTGGTGCCATAAAATAAATTCGGCCGCGCTGGTTGACAAACTTAACTGTAACTGATATTATTACAGTACAAAGCGGGGTGCCGTAAAGCAATGAACAGCGAATTCACGATTGCCGTCCACAGTTTGGTATTTCTGGCTTACAAGCCGGAGCATATGGCCTCCAGCGAGGAAATCGCGGGCAATGTATCCACCAATCCGGCTCGAATACGCAAAGTGATGAGCTGTTTGAGGCGAGGCGGTTACGTCGATACGCGGGAAGGCGCTGGCGGCGGCTACAAGCTGACGCTCAACCCGGCGGACGTCACCCTGGCTGACATTTACCGGCTCATGGCGCAGGGCTCCGTCATTCCGAGCTGGTGCTCCGGCGATCCCGACATGGACTGCGTCGTCGGCTCCAATATGCGGGAAGTGATGGACGGCATTTTCTGCAGGGCGGAGAAGCAGCTGGAGCGGTATTTCGACGGCATTACGATTTCCGACGTGCTCGGGCAAATCCGCGCATGCGAGGAAACGGTCAGCTCGCCGCCGGTGTGACGGGATACTCCCTTCTCATACATGAGAACCATACTTTTTGGAGAGGATGATTGGTTATGGCAACGGCATTGACGAAAGATACCTTTAATCAAACGATCGAGAACGGCGTAACGCTTGTCGATTTTTGGGCACCTTGGTGCGGACCTTGCAAAATGCAGCTCCCGATCGTGGAAGAGCTGTCGACGGAATTGAGCGGCAAGGCGAACATCGCGAAAATCAACGTAGATGAAGAGCCGGAGATCGCTTCCCAATTCGGCGTGATGAGCATCCCGACGCTTATTTTGTTCAAAGACGGACAACCGGTTGACAAAATGGTCGGCCTGCAGTCGAAGGACGCGCTGAAAAACAAAATCGAAGGCCAGCTGTAAGTTTCGTTGGCGGAGATCCGGAAAGAGCGGCAGCGGAGGGTTAAACCTTCGCCGGCCGCTTTTTTAATGTTGTTCGCCTTAAGTCCTGCCGCCGAAAAGACGCTCATGCCGTTTCTTCTTGGTCGTCTCCGCCCCGGATCGGAGCTGCAGCTGCAGGCAATGCCCTTGCCGGCCGCGAAATTTAAACGACATTTAAACTTTCCTTCCGGCGCCGGTTTGCTATCATGAGAGAAAACCTTCACGGGCGGGTGATGTGACGTGAAAAAGATTTTATACATCGAAGACGATCCGGAAATCGGCCGCTGGACGAAGGACGATCTGGAGAAGCGCGGCTTCGCCGTCGAGTGGCTGACCTCCGGGGACGGCGCGCCGGAACGGGCGGCGGATGCGGATATCGTCGTGCTCGACGTCATGCTGCCGGGGCTCGACGGCTTTACGGTCGGGCAGCGCTTGAAGCGGGAAGCGCCGCAGACGCCGATTCTGATGCTGTCCGCGCGCGCGGCGGTCGACGATAAACTGCAGGGACTGCGGTTCGCCGACGATTATGTGACGAAGCCGTTTCATCCGGACGAGCTGGCGGCGCGAATCGAGGTGCTGCTGCGCCGTTTCGGCCCGAATGCCGGGCAGGAAATCCGGCTGAAGCATCTTGCGGTCGTACCGGAACTGCAGACCGTCGTCGACAGCCGGACGGGGAAGGAAATTCCGCTGACGGCCAAGCAGCTGCAAATCCTGCTCTATTTTCTGAAGCACCCGAACCAGATATTGACGAAAGAGCAAATTTACGAGGCCGTCTGGGGCGAGCCGTACATGGAGGGCGACAAGACGGTGATGGTGCATATTCGCTACCTTCGGGAGAAAATCGAGCTCGACCCCGGCGAGCCGGCGGTTATTGAGACCATCCGCGGCCTCGGCTACCGGGTGAAGCAATGAATTTCAAGCTGAAAAACTCGCTGCTGGCGCAATATTTGCTGATCATCCTGTGCGCGCTCGTCGTGATTCCGTTCTCGATTCTCGTCGTTACGCTTTCCGCTTCCCTGCCGGGCTGGCTCGGCGGCATCCATACAGGCGCCGGTGAGAACCGGTATCAAAACGGACTGCAGCTCGAGGAGATGTGGCATCAGGAAGCCGCCAAGCTCGGCGGCGCTTCTTCCGCCGCGATCGAGAGCCGGCTGCGCGAGCTGAAAAACGACTATCCCGAGGCGCGAATGTTCTGGGTGGACGGGACCGGCTCGCTCAAGCTGCAGCTGCCGGACGGAGGCTCGCTGCCGTCGGTCTGGACGCCGGCCTTTACCGCCCGGTTCATGCAGGAGCGCAGCGGCGGCGATCCGTTCACGGTGGTCGCCCTGATCGGGAAGGAGGAGCGGCAAGGCTTCATCGTGTTCGAGGTGCCGCGGAGGCTGCTGAAGACGCCGGGCGCGCGGCTTTGGGAGCACTATGGCGTTCTATTCGTGACCGGTACGCTCCTGATCCTCGGCCTGTTCCTGCTCGGCTCGCTGCTGTTCTTTAACCGCATCCGCAGGAGGCTCGTTCGGCTGCAGTCCGCTATGAACGCCCCGTCCGAAAGCGGAATTCCGGCGAAGGTGGAGGCGCTGAACGCTGATGAAATCGGCCGGCTGGAAGGCTCGTTTAACGACATGATCGGCAAGCTGGAGGCAAGCCGCCGGCGCGAGACCGAAGAAGAGGTTCTGCGCCGCGACCTGATCGCCAAGCTGTCGCATGATCTGCGCACGCCGCTGACGACGATTCGCAGCCATGCGTACGGGCTTCGAATCGAGCCGCTGACCGCGAGAGGGATGGAATCCGTCGAGCTGATCGAGCGGAGAATCGGGTATTTGAGCCAGCTGATCGAGAATCTGTTTTCCTATTCGCTGCTGGCTGCCCGCAAATATCCGTATCGGCCGCGGCAGGTGGATATCGTGCGGATGGCGCGGACGCTGTTTGCCGGCTGGTATCCGGTGTTCGAGCAGGAGGGCTTCGCGATCGACATCGACCTGCCGGAGGAGCCGCTTGTCTGGACGATTGACCCGGAGTGGCTCGAACGCGTGCTCGACAATTACTGCCAAAATGTGCGGCGCCACGCTAAATCCGGCCGGTATATCCGTCTCGGCGTCCTGCCGGAGCACGGCGGGTGCATCGTCATCGCCGACCGCGGGCCGGGCATGAGCGGGGAATCGGCCGAGAAGGGAGCGGGTCTCGGCCTGTCCATCGCAGCGCTCATGCTGAAGGAGATGGGATTGCGCGCCGATATCCGCAGCGGCAGGGAAGGGACGGAGATCGTCATCGGGCATGAGCAGGCGCAATTCGGTATATCGAAACTTTTCTCTTGATGAACCGGTGGCCATGCGTTACATTTTTCCATACAGGGAAATCGATTCGAATCTTACGGCTGCGGGAGGGAGAAGGATATAATGGATTACCGATTTTTCATGCCGACCCGGGTGGAATGCGGAGCGGGCATGTCCGAACGAACCGGGGAGTTTCTGGCTTCCGCCGGCGTCCGCAAGGCGCTTGTCGTCACCGACGCGGGCATCGTCCAAGCGAATATGCTTGGCCCCATTACGGAATCGTTGAGCCGGCACGGGCTCGAATTTGCCGTTTTCGACCGGGTGGAGCCCAATCCGAGCGCGGAAAGCATCATGGAGGGGCTGGCTTATCTGAAGGAAACGGGCTGCGACGGCATTCTCGCCTTCGGGGGCGGCAGCAGCATCGATACGGCCAAAGGCATTGCGGTGATGTCCGCGAATCCGGGACATATTCTCGATTATGAAGGAGTCGGCAAGCTGACGAGGCCCGGTCTGCCGCTGACCGCGGTTCCGACGACGGCGGGAACGGGCAGCGAGGTAACGGCCTCGACGATTGTCACCAATCTCGCGACCAAGTTCAAAGCGGCGGTCATCAGCCCGTACCTGTTTCCGCAGCTGGCGATTCTCGATCCGCTGCTGACCGTGAAGCTCCCGCAGCCGATTACCGCGGCAACCGGCATGGACGCGCTGACTCACGCCATCGAATCGTATACGTCGAAGGCGGCCAGCCCGGTCAGCCAGTCGTTCGCGATTTCCGCCGTCCGGATGATCGCGGGTCATATCGAAAAAGCGTATTTCGCCGGCTCTGACGTCCACAGCCGCGAGCAGATGCTGGTCGCGTCCATGATGGCCGGCGCCTCTTTCGCCCAATCGAGGCTGGGCAACGTGCATGCGATTTCCCATACGCTGGGCGGCATCTTCAATATTGCCCACGGCATCGCCAACGCCACGCTGCTCCCCTATGTCATGAAATTTAATTTGCCCGCCTGCCCGGAACATATGGCCGATATCGCCCGGGCGCTCGGCTGCGATACGACCGGAGCCGATACCCGCCGCGCCGGCGAAATGGCGGTCGAGGCTGTAACGCAGCTCAACAGAAGCTTGAATATTCCGGCCAGCATCCGGGAGCTCGGGGTCGACCTGAAGCTGCTCGACAAAATGGTCGAGGATTCGATGCGCAGCGGCAATGTCCTGATCAATCCCCGGCTGACGACAGCCGCCGATATCCGCCGGATTATCGAGCATGCTTACAGCGGAGATTTGGAGTTATAATCGGGCGACCCGGCATACGATCGGAGAATGCGGCAGAATCGTCATATACCGTAATTCATAGCCGATTTATCTGAACGAACAATGGAACAGTTTTATATAAACGAGGGGAGTGCGGGCGATGACGGCATACGAAAAACCAAGCTTGGCCATCAGCGAGGTTGAGAGCGTATTGAAGACTCATTTCCGTTCGAAAACGGAAGCGATAACCCCGCTCGCGGGAGGGAACCTGAGCCTGGTGTTCTCCTTCAGCCATGAGGGGAAAGGATACGTCATTAAATTCAGCGACCTGGAGGGGGCGTACCAGACCGAACGTTACATTTCGGATCTGCTGTCAGGCCAGGCGGGTATACCGTACCCCCGGTGTGTCGGGCAGGGGAAAACCGGCCCCCTCGCCTATTCCATCATGGAACGGATGGATGGCCGCAATCTGGCGGATTTTCCGGCGGAGCAGCAGATTCGCCGGCTTCCGGAGCTGATCCGGATTTTGACGCATTTAAACCAAGTGGATGTCGGAACGACAAGCGGCTACGGGTGGATCCGGCCCGACGGCAGCGGAGCCTATCGGACCTGGAAGGAATATGCGGCGGCCTCATTTGCGGAGGACCAAACCGGGACCTTTTGGGAAAACTGGTACGACTTATTTCAAAGCACGTGTCTGGAAAAAGACGTGTTCGACGAATGCTACAGCCGTTTAATGGCTTACATACCTTACAATGAGCCTCATCGCGGCTTTATCCACGGCGATTTTCACCAATGGAATATTTTATCTGACGGCACGCGCATAACCGGGATCATAGACGGCAACTGTGCATACGGCGATTTTCTCGTCGATCTGGCCATTTTCGACCGTCACATGGCGGGACGGGGGGTCGTTCAAGCCTATCTAGAGTACCAGGAGCAGATGGGAATCGCGATCCCGAATTTCAACGAGCGGTTAACGGGAGCCTATTATTTCAAAGGCATGGACGGGCTTCGTTTTTATGCCAAAATGGGGTGGAAGGATGCCTATTTCGGTACGCGTAACTTTCTTCTCGGCTTGAACCGCTGAGATAGGCTTCTCTCCCTATTCGTTCGAAAAAAGGCGCAGCGCTTTTTTCCTGCCGTTCATTTCGGCCCATTTCTTAGGGGAAATGCCCTCTTTATTTGCTTTATTGAAGTCCGCTCCAAACCGCACAAATAATGAAGTGCATTTTTTCCGTCTTTCTCCGACCAGCCGATCCATTTGGCATCTTTTTGGAGCATTTCCTTGACGACGGCAAGCTCTGCATTTTTTACAGCCCGGATGAATCCGTTCATTGGCACCATTCCCTCCGCATTCATTTTCCAACCAGTCAAGCAAAGCCAGTATAATCATTCCGTATGAACGATGAAAACTCCTCTTTGGAATAGGTTGTCATTTAAAATGCTTTATTGTAAAATATTTACAATTATGATAAAAATCATTCAAGTGAACATCACAAGGAGGGGAAATGGTTGAACGCGATTCAACGCGAAATGAACGAGCTGAAAGAGGGAGAAGTTCGGGCGGTGCTTCAAGAGCTTCTGCAAGTGATCGGGCATGCGGCGCATCAGGGAGACGAAGAGCGGAAAACGCTTGCGCAGCAGGGGATGCACCTCGGTCGATTACCTCTACGATCAGGGACGGCTTGTACGGTCCGTGAAGTGACTCGGCTTAACCCCGAAAATGAACATGTGGAGCAGCGTGCCGCGGCAGCTGCTTCACTTTCTTTTGTGGAAGGAGTGCCAATTATTTGATCGGCCCGGTTGAAGAAACACGGAGCTCCGAAGTACTATGAGGGTACATACTAGTCATAGTAGTTGTAAACAAGCTTCAAATTTTTGAAAACGCTTACGAAAGAGACTGCCGGATCCTTTAGACGACTATTTTCGCGAAAAAGGGGGCCATGACGTGATCAGCATTATTATTGCCGACGACGAGCCGATCACCAGACAAGGTTTATCGATTCTTCCGTGGGAGGAGGAAGGGTTCGTTTTGGCGGGAGTGGCCGACAACGGGCTCGAGGCGCTTGAGCTCGTCCGCGTCAGCGGATCGGATATTTTATTGACCGATATCCGGATGCCCTTCATGGACGGCCTTGAATTAATCGAAAACGCCAGGCATGAATTTCCGCAGCTGAAGGTTATTTTTATTACCGCTTACCATGAGCTGGATTATGCCTTGAAGGCGATTCAGCTTGGCGCTTCCGGCTTCGTGCTGAAGCCGACCGACCCGGATGAAATCATGCACGAGTGCCGGAAAGCGAAGCAGTCCATCGAGAGCGAACGGGAACGGAAGAAGGATCACGAGCATATGCGCCACCGGCTGGAGGAATATCAGTTCATGCTGGAGGGCAAGGTGATGAAGGACAGCGTTTCCGGCTGCGGCAACAGCGTGATCGGGAGCATCCTGCAGGAGATGGAAACCGGCTATATGGAGGAGCTTACGCTCCAGCAATTTTCGCAGCGGTATCATTTTCACCCCGATTATTTGACTCGTTTGTTTAAGAAGGAAACCGGCGACAATTTCGTGAATGTGCTGGCTCGCATCCGGATGCAGAAGGCAGCCGCCCTGCTGGCCGATCCGTCCATCAAGGTCTATGAAATTGCGGAACGTGTCGGCTTCCGCGATGCCCGGTATTTCGGCCAAATGTTCAAAAAACGTTACGGCGTCACGCCGCACGGATTCCGCCAGCGGTTGTCGACGGGACAGGCGGAAACGGAGGAATTCTGATGCGCGAGACGATCCTCGCGGCGAAGCTGAAGAAGCTCAGCGCCGATCTCAGCATTCGCCATAAGCTCTTTATCGCCTTTCTGCTGCTCAATTTCATTCCGCTTGCCCTGATCGGCACGCTGACCTACCAGAAATCGAACGCGCTCATCCAGGAGAAAACGAACGATTATACGTCGGATCTGCTGAGCGAGGTCAGCAAAAATATCGAGCTGAATCTGCGCGAGATCAACCGGCTGTATTACGCGATTTTTACGAATCCGGAGGTGCGGCGGGCGCTGGTGCAGGCTAATACGGGGCAGCTGTCCATGGTCGATTATTTGACGCTTGCCAATCAGGTGAGCCAAATTTTGTACGCTGCGGTCATCGACCGCGAAGATATCGAAGCCGTGCATCTCGTTTCCTTGCATGGGGACGTGTTTCAAACGGGAGACAAGCCGTTTTCGCCCCCGCTGAATATGGCGGATTGGGACCGGATTATGAACAATAAGGGCAATCTGATCTGGGTGAACCCGGTGCATGACCCGCTTCTCCTCGTGGGCGGAAGCTCGATTTACGATGTCGATAACCTGAAGAAGATCGGTTATTTTATTCTGGATTACAAGCGAAACGCCCTGTACGACGATTACAAGCATATTCCGGGACAGCTGTTCATCATCGATCAGAACGGGCAAACGATTTCGGGCGGCCATGAGGAGAAAGGCGAGATTCGGCCGGGCTTACCTTCCCGGAATCGGATCATAAAGGGAGGCGGGCAGGGGAGCTTCGCCGAAACGGTCGACGGCCGCAGGCTAATCATCGTCTACCGTCAAATCAAAGATACGGGCTGGAAGCTTGTCAGCGTCATTCCCGCCGAGAACTACTCGCTTCAGTCGACGATCCTGAAAAAATGGATGCTCGTTATTTTTCTGTCGGTGTTCGTGCTTGCGATTATGCTGGCCTATTACACGTCGAACAGCATTTCAAGACCGATCCGGCAGCTGTCGGCCATGATGAAGAACGTCGAACGGGGCCGTCTCGACGTCAGCTTCCACTACAATTCCCGCAACGAAATCGGCATTTTAAGCCGCAACTTCAACCGCATGATCATGCGGATCAGCTACCTCATCAATCAGGTTTACCAGGAAGAGCTGCTGAAGCAGCGCTCCCAATTAAAAACCCTCATGCTGCAAATCAACCCTCATTTTCTGTTCAACACGCTCGAAACGATGAATTGGCTGGCGCGCATCCAGGGAGCTCCCGACGTCGGCAAGCTGTCCAAAATGCTGGGCGATCTGATGCGTGAAGCGATCAAGGGGAAAGAAATGGTGACCCTCGACCGGGAAATCACGAATGTAGGGAAGTATGTCTATATCCAGAAATACCGGTATGCCGACCGATTCGACATCGATATCGACATGCATCCGGATACGCTCAAAACCATTGTCCCCCCTTTCATTTTGCAGCCCTTGATCGAAAATGCGATCGTTCACGGCTTGAACATGAAGCCGGGCAAAGGCAGGGTGGAAATCCGCGGCCGTTTCCAGGGTGACGATCTGGTGCTCACCGTCTCCGACGACGGCCCGGGAATCGAACCGTCCCGGCTGTCCGAGATTCAGTCGGCGCTGTCCAGGCTGCCGGACAATTTCGAGACGGGCATCGGGCTGATGAACGTTCATCAGCGCATTCAGCTTCATTACGGGAAATCCTACGGTCTCTCCGTCCGGAGCGCCCCCGGCAGCGGGACCATCGTTCAAATCACGCTGCCGAGGGATAAGTAGTCGGAATCTTCAACCTAAAAGTCAGAAGTACCGCATCGTGCAGAGCGCATTTTACGATTATCATCATTCATAGGAGGGCCACGATGAAACTGAAAACGGTTCAATCGTTAGCGCCGGTCTTGCTGCTTGTTTTGTTTACCACCGTTACCGCCTGCGGGATAATGCGTTCTCCGGCTGGCAGCCGGCCGGACGAAGCCCAGGTGGCGCCGGAAAAGATCAAGATGGTCATGTATGACTGGCTCAGGGAAGGTCAGCCGACGACCGGCATTTACAGCGAAGGGGTAGAGGAGTTCAACAAGAGACCCGATCTAGGGGCAACCGTAACGGTTCACCACATTCCGGGCACGCCGTATTATACGAAGCTGAAGGCGAGACTTGCCGCGAATGACGGGCCCGATCTGTTCATGAGCCACGCGGCCGGCGTTCTGCAAACGTATGCGGCCGCCGATCGGCTCCTTCCGCTGGACGATGCGTTTGCGCAGGACCCGGCATGGAAGGCGAGCTTTGCGCCCGGCGTGTTCGACCTGTTATCGTACCGGGATCACATTTATGCGGTTCCAACCTCCTTTGCCGCCGTCGCCCTGTTTTACAACAAGCATATTTTCGGGCAATACGGCCTGACCCCGCCGCGAACCTACGAGGAATTGCTGCATGTGATCCGGGTATTGAAGGCCAATCGCGTGACGCCGTTTGCGTTTGGCGCGAAGATGCCGTGGACGGCCGCACAATTCAGCGAGATGGTCGCAGACCGGATCGGCGGCAGCGAACCGTACGATGCCATTATGCACGGCGAAGGAAACTGGCTGCATCCGGCTTTTATCGAAACGGGGCGCGTGATGGAGCGGCTGCGCGATATGGGGGCTTTTCCGGATGCGTTTCTGGAACTGGATAACGATGCGGTGAACCTCATGTTCAAGCAGGGCAAGGCGGCGATGCTGGTGACGGGCAGCTGGGTGATTAACCAGATGATTGCAGAGGACTCGGAGGTGAAAGATGCGGTCGGCGTCGTCAAATTTCCTGTCTTCCCGAATGGCAAAGGAGATGCCGATACGTGGCTCGGGCAAACGTCGGTTAATTTTGCCGTCAATGCCGAAGCCAAGGACAAACAGGCGGCTGTCCAGCTGCTCAAGCTGTTCACGAGCGAGAAATTTCAGCGGAAGATCGCGGAAGAGGGCGATATTCCGGTCATCAAGCTGGAGCTTGATCCGAACCGGACGCCGCAGCTGACGAAACAGCTGCAGAAGGAGATGTCGACGATGAATCGGATGTTCATTTTTTACGATGTCGGGCTGGGACAGGTAATCGGCGACGAGTACAACAATACGATTCAAGCGATTCTGGCCGGAAAAAAACCGGAGGATGCGTTCGCGAGTCTGGAGACGTTCACGCGTCTGCACCGGGGCAGCTGATTCGAAGCCTCGCCACAGCCAAATTTGAAAGTGCTTTCGTTGTAAAAGGAGGGTAAATATGCCGGCTAATTCAGTTTCCGCGGAGGCGGCTTATTCCGAGCGTCCGGCCGCCATCCGCCGCAGGCGGCTCTGGAAACAAATCAAGCTCGACTATCAGCTCTACTTGATTCTCTCGCTTCCTTTCGCATGGCTGATCATTTTTCAATACGGACCCATGTACGGCCTGCAGCTGGGGTTCAAGGATTTTCATATTATGCAGGGCATTTGGGGCAGCCCGTGGGCGGGCCTGAAGCATTTTATCCGGTTTTTCGAGTCGTACCAGTTCGTCCGCACCGTCGGAAATACGCTGCTCCTCAGCGTTTACGAGCTGGTTGCGGGTTTTCCGATTCCGATCATTCTGGCGCTTGCCCTGAACGCCACCATGCGGACGAGGTTCAAGCAGGCGGTTCAGTTCATTACGTATATGCCCTATTTTATCTCAACGGTTGTCATGGTCGGGATTATCCTGCAGTTTCTCAATCCGCGAATCGGCATCGTCAATATTGCGCTGGGTCACCTCGGCATCGAGCCGATCAATTTTATGGGCGAGCCTTCCTTGTTCAAGTCGATCTATGTGTGGTCCGGCATCTGGCAAAACGCAGGCTGGGGTACGATTATCTACTTGGCGGCGCTCTCCGGCATCAGCCCGGAAATTCACGAGGCGGCGACCATCGACGGGGCGAGCCGGCTGCAGCGGATCTGGCACGTGGACCTGCCCGGCATCGCACCGACGATCGTTACGCTGCTGATCCTGCATATGGGGCAAATGATGGGCATCGGCTTCGAGAAAATTTATTTGATGCAGAACCCGTTAAACCTGGCCTCGTCCGAAGTCATTTCGACCTATGTGTACTCCGTCAGTCTTGCATCGTCGGCGCCGAACTACTCTTACGCAACGGCGATCGGCTTTTTTAACTCGTTCGTGAACTTGGTCCTGATCATGACGGTCAACCAGATTGCCAAAAAAGTCGGCGAAACCAGCCTGTGGTAGGAGGACGAGCGATGAAGGAATCGAAATTGGCGCTGTCCCGATCGGACAAAACCTTTTACCTGATCAATGATTTGCTGCTGCTGTTCGCGCTGCTGGTCGTCTTATACCCGTTGATTTACGTGTTTAGCGCTTCATTCAGCGGCAGGGAAGCCGTCGTCACGGGTAAAGTGGTTCTGTGGCCGGTCGATTTCTCGCTGGAGGGCTATGCGGCCGTCTTCCGCGATCCGAGAATCGTGCTCGGCTATACGAATACGGTCATCTACACGGTCGCAGGGACGCTCATCAACATCACGCTGACCATTATGGCCGCTTACCCCCTTTCGCGAAAAAGCATGGCCGGGCGGAATCTCATCATGTATATTTTCGCGTTCACCATGCTGTTTAACGGCGGGCTGATTCCCACCTATCTGCTGATCAAGAACCTGCATATGATCGACACGAGGTGGGCCATGCTGCTTCCGGCCGGGCTCAGCGTCTTCAACGTCATTATCGCCCGGACGTTCTACCAGACGAGCATCAGCCCGGAGCTGTACGAGGCGGCGGCAATCGACGGATGCTCGCACGTGAAGTTCATCTGGCATATCGTGCTGCCGCTCTCCAAAGCGATTACGGCGGTGCTCGTGCTGTTTTACGGCGTCTATCATTGGAATTCGTATTTTAATGCGTTCATTTTTCTGAAGAGCGACCATCTCTTTCCACTGCAAATCGTGCTGCGGGACATTCTGGTGCAGAACGATATCGACCCGACGACGATAACGGACCCGGAATCGATGATGCGCAAGCAGGGGCTGGCCGACCTGGTGAAATTCTCCATCATTATCGTCGCCAGCCTGCCGGTATGGCTTGTCTACCCGTTCGTTCAGAAGCATTTCGTCAAAGGCGTAATGATCGGGTCGATCAAGGGCTGATCGGCTGCGCCAACGATATAACCAGCCGATCCGTCCGCCTCAGGCGGGCAATCGGGATGATTATATAAACCAGATTGAAGGGAGAAATTGCATGTGAGAAAAAGGGTCTGCGGTTTATGGATTGTACTGCTTGCGGTCATGATGGCTGTAAGCGCCTGCTCGGGCTCGAAATCCGGCTCGTCTACGCAAAACGGCGGCGAAGGCGGCACCGCTGCGGAAGGGTCCAAGGACGGCGGCTCGGATCAGCTGGCCACGCTGACGGTGACGACGCCGCGCTGGCCGAACACGTTATCGTACGAGTACGGCCAGAACGACCTGACGACATGGGAGCAGGATCAAACGCATGTCAAAATCAAGTGGAACCTGTATCCGGACGCCGACAAGATCCAGAAGCTCAATCTCGAGCTCTCGTCCGGGGGCGATCTGGGCGACGTGATCATGGGGGATTTTGGCGCCGACAATTCCTTCCTGGCGACTTACGGCTCACAAGACGCGCTTATTCCGCTCGAGGACCTGATCGACAAATACGCGCCCAACATCAAGGAGCAGTTCGAGCAGTACCCGGATTTGAAAAAGTCGGTCACCGCGCCGGACGGGCATATTTACGGACTGCGGGAGCTCGGGGTCTGCTACAACTGCGACCGGGCGATGCGTTTCTGGATCAACTCGGATTTCCTGAAGAAGCTGAACATGAAGATGCCCACGACGACGGACGAATTGGAGCAATATTTGAAGGCGGTGAAGGAAAAGGATCCGAACGGCAACGGGAAAGCGGACGAAATCGGCATCACCGGGTCGCCTAAGAGCTGGTACGCCAATATCCATCAGTTTATCCTGCATGCGTTTACCTATTTTGACGGCGACGGCTTGTATGTCAAAAACGACAAAATCGTCGCCGCTTATGCAACGCCGGAGTGGAGGGACGGCCTGCGTTATTTGAACAAGCTTTACAAAGAAGGGCTGATCGATCCCGCGGCATTTACCAACGACGAAAATCAAATGAAGCAGACGGTCGAGCTGAATAACGGAGAGACGGTCGGCGCGGTGGCCGGCGGCGGGCAGCACGTGTTTGCGGCAAACGACGCCACGAGGCTGCGCTATCAGATCGTAATGCCGCTTAAAGGACCGAGCGGCTTCCAGAATGCATACCGCAACGATTACGGCGAGATTGGCTCGTACAAGTTTATGATTCCCGCATCGGTCAAAGACAAGGAAGCGGCGATCAAATGGATCGATTTTCAATACACCGCGGATGCGAACGCCAGAGGCCGTTATGGCACGCCGGGAGTCAATTGGGATAAGCCGAAGTCGGGCACGGTGGCGGCAAACGGCGGCGAAGCGCAATTCGAGATTATCGGCAGCGACATTTGGCAGGACCCGCAGAAAGCGCATTGGCACGGCGCCAACAGCATATGGCAGCGCTGGGGCTCCGACGCGCGCTCGAAGCTGCCCGCCGGTCAATTCGACCTCGAAACCTCGCTGTACGACGCAGCGAAAGGCTATGACCAATACGCGGAAAAGGTTTCCGTACCGAAGTTCTTCTTCGATCCCGATACCGCCCAGCAGTACAATCAGCTCCATCAGGATCTGAAGAAATATTATGAAGCGGCTACCGCCGACTTCATCGTCGGCAACCGGGATATCGAGAAGGATTGGGATACGTATCTGTCCGAACTGAAAAATATCGGGCTCGACCAATTCCTCAAGATTCAACAAACCGAATACGACAAGAACTGGAAAGGGAAATCGTAAGCGGCAATGTTATCGAAGCGGGGGGAACGATGAGTTCTCCCCGCTGCGGTGACGGTATGCCGATTCCTCATTTACAAATTCGGAAAGGACGGGGAACGAATGGCTGATCTGCTGCAAACGGACCGGAATGCGGGCACGAGGCTCCGTTCCATGAAAATCGGCGTGCAGGGCGGTTTCTATCCGGCGCCTGAAGGCATGCCGAAGGACGGCATTACGGAATGGCAAATCCGCCGGCTGGCCGCTTTGGGCTGCACGGTACACCAGATCGGATTCGGGCATCTGCCGGATGATAGGGGCAGGCTGCTCGAAATCAAGGCGCTGGCCGATTCGCTCGGCATGGAGCTGGAGCTTACCGCGCCCGGCGCCTTTGGCGTAAGCGGCCCCCATGCGGATGCCGAGGCCAGGTCGCGGTTCGTGAACGCGATCGGGGCGGCGAGTCTTCTCGGCATGCCGGTCGTGCGGACCGGCTACGGCCGGCTGAACGTCAAGACGAGCCGCTTCAACCGGAGCCTCGGCGTGCGCGAGCATCTGGACTCTCTGGTCCCGGCTTTGCGCGAGGCGGGGAAAATCGCGGCGGACGCAGGACTGGACCTCGCGGTCGAAAATCATTGCGATTTTACCGGGCGCGAGATGGCGTATCTGTTCGATCGGATGGACCTTCCGAACGTGGGAGCGGCGCTTGATACGGCCAACGGGTTTACGGTATTTTGCGATCCGCGGGACGATATGGAAGCGATGGCACCCTATACGTTTACGACCCATATGAAAGATATGGTCATTGTCGATATGCCGGTGCGCGGATATATTCCGATGACCGCGCAGGGGTGCGCCCTCGGAGAAGGACATGTCGATTTGTCGCTCGCCGTCGATCTTCTCGAGAAGCATAGTCCCCGCGCCGAAGGCCTGCACCTTTTGATCGAGCCGGGCTGGATGGCGTGGGACCCGGACCGGGACCGGTTGGAGCAGGAATACGACTATTTTGAGCGGGGAATCCGGTATATGAAGAATTTGCTTGAAGAGAAAATCAGGAACGCGGAGGAGAACCATGACGAAGCCTAACATCCGGATCGGGCACACGGCCATTACTTGGGATAACGACCAGGTGCAGCAGGCGATCGAAGCCATCGGCTCGTGCGGCTACTGGGGAACGGAAACGTTCGGCTGGGTGCTGGACGAATGGGAGCGCAGCGGACGCGATCTGCCGGAGGCCGTGCAGCGCAGCGGGCTGCAATTGACGTCCCTGTACTGCCATTTGGATCTCGTCGATCCGGGCAAGCGCGAGGACGGCATTCGGCAGGTGATGGAATGGGTCGAATTGTACAACAAATTTAACGGTCCCGTCGTCGTCATCGGCGGCATGATGCTGCAGCGCAGCGGCTTTGCCATCGCAGAGCATATGGACGCCATCGCAGCGACCTTAAACGAATTGGGCAGGCGGATAACCGATCAGGGACTGCTGTGCTGCTTTCATCCGCATACCGGAACACCCGTCGAGACGGAGGATGAAATTCACCGCGTCATGAACGCGGTCGATTCGAGTGTCGTCGCTTTCGCGCCGGACCTCGGTCAGATCGCCAAGGGAGGCTCCGACCCGTTCCGATTGATCAAGGAGTATTACGAGCTGATTCGCATGGTGCATGTCAAGGATTATATCGGCGGACCGGTACAGCGGGATGCGGAAGGAAAGGAAATCGATCCCACCGGATTTCTCGGATACACGCCGCTCGGCATGGGAGCTGTCGATATCCCAGGCATCCTCGGCTATTTGGAAGAGCGCGGGTACGGCCATTATGCCTCGGTCGAGCTGGACGGCAATCAGTGGAGCGCAACCCGCAAGGGTCATCCGATGATGACGCCGCTTGAGGCGATCGAGACGAGCAAACGTTACCTGCAGCGGCTCGGATACGACAACTTTCGGACCGTGTAACGGTTTGACCCGACTTAAAATAAGGAGTGAAAAAAACGATGACGGCAGCCCGAAACGTGCTGGTAACCGGAGGGGCCGGGCGTCTGGCCCGCTTTACCATCGATTATTTGCTGGAGCGCAATTATCAGGTGTCGGCGTTTGATGTCGTATCGCCCGATCCGGAGCATTTTCCGAAGGGAGTCCGGTTTATTAAAGGAAACTTGACGTCGCTCGAGGACAATATGCGCGCGATCCACATATCCGGTGCGGACGCGATTGTCCATCTCGGAGCCATTACGCACGATACGACGCTGCAGCCCGGACGCGTCCGCATTCAGCGCATGCCGGAAGACGAGACGATGCGGGTGAACGCGATGGGAACTTATTACCTGATGGATGCGGCCCGCCGATTCCATGTGAAGACCATCGTTGCGGCTTCGACGTACTATGTGCTCGGACTCGGTTTTCGAATCAGCGGGAGGCCGTTCCAGGTCGATTATTTGCCCATTGACGAAGAGCATCCGCTGCGGCCGGAGGATTCCTACAGCCTGTCCAAGCTCATCAACGAGGAAACGTTGAAGGCGTTCGGACTGGCCTACGGCATTCGGACCGTCGCCTTCCGCCTTAACGGCGTGGATTACCCGTTCCAGCGCGAGATGTACAAATATAATATTACGCCGGAAGCGCGTCCGGATCATGTCGGCGGGCCGATCGGCACAACGCATCAATATATCGATCCGCGCGATGCGGCGCAGGCATTCACGCTGGCGCTTGAGGCGACCAATCTCGATTTGTTCGAAGCGTTCTACCTGCATACGGACAGCAGGCACTGGGAGGATACGCGGACGGTCGTCGAACGCCACTGGCCTGATCTGAAAGAGATGGCCGCCCGCTTGGAAGGAACGGAGGGCCTTATTACGTGCCGCAAGCTGCGCGAGAAGCTGGGGTACGAGCCGCAGTATTCCTGGCGGAACCCACGGGACGATTTCTAAACCGATCGACAGGAATTATTTGCAAAATCGGAATGCTTTGTCGAACATGGTGCGAGGGGTGGGGGAAAACCTCTTTCAGGTGGTGCCCGATCGTAACAAAACGCAACATCGTATATGGACCACGACAGATATCGACGGAATACAACAATTTATGACATAATGCAACGGATCGCGACAGATTGCATAGACCACACTGATCGCGCAGCCGCGCATCGACTGGCTGCTTCCCGGATGGGAAGCAGCCTTTTTGAATTAAAGGTTCATAGGTTGAAGAAAACGGTCTGAGAGCCATGACGGCCGCGAAAAATCAGCCTTTTGGAGGGGCTGGTTTTTGTTAAAATAAAACCAATTTCTTCCGTTTTTTGTGATACTTTCATGGTAATATAGATGCATCACATCAGCGAAAGAGGGGATGAGCCGATGGATGAACTTCGTTATCCGATCGGGAAATTTGCGCCCGTTCAAGATCCGACTCCAGAACAGCGGAACAGATGGATCGAGGAGCTTGTGAGAACGGGAGAGATCCTTCGGTTGACGGTGGCAAACCTGACCGAGGAACAGCTGCGTTCTCCCTACCGTCCAGGAGGCTGGACGATCCGTCAGGTCGTTCACCATATGGCTGATAACGGTATGAACGCCTTTATTCGGTTCAAAAGAGCGCTGACGGAGGATCATCCGGCAGCAAGTTCATACCGGGAGGATGTGTGGGCGGAGCTGAGCGATTATCAACTGCCGCTTGAACCTTCCCTGAGACTCTTGGAAGCCGTGCACATTCGTTTCGCCGCTTGGCGCAAATCGCTTCGCTGAAGCAACGTATGGGATGGTAAATAAAGGAGCAATATTTTTCAGCAATCGATAAGAAATGGAAACCGAACAATAGTGGTACACTAAATAAAAAATGAATCGGAAGATTAGGGGGAATACGATGACAAAAACAATCCAAACCATCGTTCCGCATTTATGGTATGACAAGGAGGCGAATGAAGCGGCGGAGTTTTATACTTCCCTATTCCCGGACTCCGCAATTACGAATCGAACAACTCTCCGCGACACTCCTTCCGGCGACTCCGATCTCGTCTCTTTTGAGCTGTGGGGCCAGAAGTTTATGGCAATCAGCGCAGGTCCATTTTTCAAGTTCAATCCGTCGGTGTCTTTCATCGTTCATTTCGACCCATCTCGAGACAAGGACGCGAGCGAACACATCAATCAGGTTTGGAACAAATTGTCCGAAGGCGGCACGGCGTTAATGCCGCTCGATAAATATCCGTTCAGTGAGCGGTATGGCTGGATTCAAGATAAGTATGGTTTGTCCTGGCAGTTAATCGTTACCGATCCGGAGGGTGAAGAACGGCCTGCGATCATGCCGTCGCTCATGTTTACCGGCGATAAATGCGGCCAGGCGGAAGAAGCGATTCATTTTTATTCATCCGTATTTCAGAACTCAAAGCAGGGCCTGATGGCCCGTTACCCTCAAGGCATGGAACCGGACAGAGAAGGAACCGTCATGTTCTCTGATTTCATGCTTGAGAATCAATGGTTTGCCGCAATGGACAGTGCGAGAGAGCATTCCTTCAGCTTTAACGAAGCCGTCTCTTTCATGGTTTATTGCGACAATCAAAAAGAGATGGATTACTATTGGGACAAGCTCTCGGCGGTTCCCGAGGCCGAGCAATGCGGCTGGCTGAAGGATCGGTTTGGACTGTCCTGGCAAATTGCGCCGAGCGAGATGGACGAGATGATGGGCAAGGGGACGCCGGAGCAAATCGCGCGAGTAACGAAGGCTTTTCTTAAAATGAAAAAATTGGATCTTGCGGAGCTGCAAAGAGCATTCAAGGGATAATGTAGGTCACTTGGCTGCTCGGTGCATGGCAGGTCCCTGGCGACATAGAAAATGCCCTTGCCGTTTTTCGGCGGTCAAAGGGCATTTTTTTCTTCATGATGGAAGCTTTACGTCTGCGGGTTCGGCGTGCGGCGGTCGGCGGTTCAATCCGAAAAACTTGGGTTCGAGCCGCGAACTGCGCTCGCGCGTCCTTGCGGTTCTTCCCAATTTTCTTGCCGGCCGAGCGCAGTCTCATCCAGGAAATAATAAGCCCCGCCAGCCTGTTCGAGACCGCGGGCGTAAACGGAGTAGGTGTGAAAAACATCGTCTCCGAACCGGAGAAAACAGCTTCGTCCCGGTAACTCGATGGACTTCCCCGTACCGACTTGTAATGGCTTGCCCAACTGCTCGTACTCCGCCTTGGTCCGGTAATTGTACTCGACCGGAGCGACACGCTCGTCCAGCGTAACGTGGAAATCATAATTAAAGTCGTTTCCGTGTGAGGAGTACCAAGGGAATCGCCAGCCCTTCCGAGTCTTGTAGGCTTCTATTTTTTCCAGTGGAGCGCGTGAAATGTAAACGAAAGCGGTGTCGCGGGCATGTAAATGTTTAAAGAGGCCGTCGGACATTTCGTCAGCGCCGGCCGAGCAGCCCGGGCAGCCCCTCTCCCAGCTCGGATCGAACATAAAATGGCCGACGATGAGCTGAGAACGGCCGTCGAACAAGTCCGGCAGGCTGACTCTGCCGTCCGGCCCATCGAAGACGTACGTTTTTTCAATTTTAACCATGGGGAGCCGGCGCCGCGCAGAATTCAATGCATCTCTTGCCCGGGTGGCCTCCTTCTCTTTGATTAGAAGATCCTTGCGGGCAATAAGCCATTCTTCTCGGGATACAATTTGGGGAAATTGAATATTGTGTGCGTCTTCCGCCATTTCGATCTGCTCCTTTCCTATTTTTCTTAAATGGTATCACTTAAAGCGGCACAGCGTTTCTTCTGGATTGCTCAAATAATTCGGACTTCCCAGTATGCGGATAAGGAAAAATTTAAAAATTCGGGATTCATCCTGCCAAGCGTTTTATGAGAACGCTCGTTCCATCGATTAAATCCGGCGGATTGCTGTTCAGAAAAACTTCGCAATGAAGAACAATACTCAGGGCAGAATATAGGGAGAAAGAACCAACGATAAAATGGAGGTTGCACGATTGAAAAATCGCTGTATTTTGCCGGCTGCTGCTTTCATTATTTTTGTTATGACTTCTTGTACGACCAATAACATTGTGTTTGAACCCATAAACCGAATACTACAGATCGAAGATATTGCTTCCATCCAAGTTGTCGGGGGACCCCCTAGAACTAAACCCTCGCCTTTATATAAATTCTCGGATGGGACTGGAAAAGCTCTAATCACAAAAATTGGAGGCTGGATTAATTCTTCGGTTCCTCTCGGGACTCAACCCGATTATGGCAGGCACGGATACCCTAGGATTTTAAAAATTCAATTCAATGCAGGGAAACCCATTTTCGTTGAGCCCGGCTACAAGTGTATTAAGCTCAAGAAATCTCCGGCTGATATATACATTCCCGAAACACAAACTGTTACAATTAAAAGTTGTGGCGCAATAAAAGACGAGATTGTTCTAAGCAGCGTCTCAATAAACTTGCGAGCAAAATCCCCCGAACTATATGAATGGCTGATTGAGGGATGGAAAACAGAACATAATAAACCATCAATTCCAGTTGAAGTGATGGATTACAAGAACAGATGATTTCAAGGCGAGCGTACTTTTTAAATTAGGAAAAGAACCCGAATTAATTATGGAGGGATTATTCTGTTTAAATGGATATTTTCACTCGTCTCTATTACATACTGTCGATGGAATCAAATGAACTCGTTATTGCATCGGGCGAGCCGATGGCTGGTTAAAATCAAAAGAGAAGAAACCATTATCGATGTTCGTAATAAAACGAGTAAAACCAGAACTGTGGTTGAGAATTTTAAATTTGATTTAAGTGGGGAGAAAGCTAACATAAGCGGAGTTGAAGCGAGATTTGTCCCTTGGGTTCATAACAAACCCGGGGGATATTTACGATGGGTACAAGATGGGACTTATTTACAAATGGACAGTGGAAATTTAAAGAAGGAAAAAATGAGTGAGATTGCAAATTCGATCAATTGATAAATAGATCAAGATAGTACCGTGAACTACCTATAAAGTCCCTTACCATGCCAAAATAAACTGGCCTTGCTGCGGCAAGGCCAGTTGGCTTGGTGCGGGAAGGCCGGTGTTTACGGCTCGCAGCGCACCAGGAAGTAATTCTTTTTGCCGCGGCGCAGGACGATGAACTTGCCGTGCAGCCGCTCGCCGGCGGTGATCACGGCGTCCGCAGCGGTCGTTTTGACGCCGTTAACGTGCACAGCGCCGCTCTCGATGTCCTGCTTCGCCTGGCGGCGGGAAGGCGCCGCCTTCGTCTCGACCAGCAGGTCGATCAGGCCGATTTCGGTCCGCCCGGACAGCACGGTGGTCGGCATATCCTGCAGCGCCTCGACCAGCTCTTCCTCTTTCAGCTGGGTAACGTCTCCGGAGAACAGCGCCTGCGTAATGTTCTCGGCGCTGACGAGCGCGTCTTCGCCATGCACCAAACGCGTAACCTCGCGGGCAAGCTCCCGCTGGGCGATTCGCTTTTCGGGCGCCTGCTTCAGCTCCTCTTCAAGCGCCTCGATCTGATCGCGAGTCAGGAAAGTGAAGTATTTCAGAAACTTGATGACGTCGTTGTCGTCGGTGTTGATCCAGAACTGGTAGAACTGGTAGACCGACGTTTTGCTGCGGTCCAGCCACACGGCGCCCGATTCGGACTTGCCGAATTTCTTGCCGTCGCTCTTCGTTACGAGCGGGAGCGTCAGGCCGAAGGCGCCGCCCCCGCCCATTTTGCCGATCAGGTCGAGGCCCGCCGTAATGTTGCCCCATTGGTCGCTGCCGCCAACCTGCAGGGTGACGCCATGATCGACATGCAGCTTGTAGAAATCGTACGACTGCAGAATCATGTAGCTGAATTCCGTAAAAGAGATCCCGTTCGCAAGGCGCGAATCGACGGAATCCTTCGCCAGCATATAGTTGACCGTGAAGTTTTTGCCGATATCCCGCAGGAACGTGATCATATCCAGCGGCGCAAGCCAATCGTAGTTGCTCACGAGCTTGGCCGGATTATCCTTGCGTTCAAAATCCAGAAAGCGCGTCAGCTGCCGCTTCAGACTTTCCGTCCACATCGCCACGGTATCCGCCGTATTCAGCGTACGCTCCGACGAACGGCCGCTCGGATCGCCGATAAGGCCCGTGCCGCCGCCGACCAGCGCGATCGCGTTATGTCCCGCCTCCTGAAAGCGGCGCAGGATCAAGATCGGCAGCAGGTGCCCGATATGCAGGCTGTCTGCCGTCGGGTCGTAGCCGCTGTACAGCGTGACCCGCCCTTCCTTCAGCTTTTTGTCCAGCCCTTCGCGGTCCGTCACCTGGTAAATCAGGCCGCGGTACTCCAAATCCTCCAATAGATCGACGCCTGCTGCTGTCATATTCGCCATACCCCTCTTACCTCCGATAGGATAAAAAATAAAAAACGCCCCTGTCTCAAAGACAGGGACGAGTTCTCGCGGTACCACCCTCATTGAGCATGCCTCGGCACGCTCCGCTCAATCGGATAACGGCCGACCGCCGTCTCGTCCTTCTGCGCGCGGCAGTTTCGGACCGGGATGCTCCAGGACGTAATTCACCTTCGCACTTGCACCGGCTCGCACCAGCCGCCGGCTCTCTGGGACAACGTGTCGAAAGCTACTGATTCCCTTCCAAGCATGTATAACCATTCGTTTGCAATACTGTACACAATTTTACCCGGATTTGTCAACCGCCATACCTTCAGCATTTGAGTGAAGTGAAACGATCAGGCCAAGAGCGCGGGAACAAATTACTGCTAGGTGCGATGCAGCAAACACCGCCGGTCACGGGGGCGGTCTCTTTTTTGGCCGAAAACCGGCATTGGGCGGACGAATTTTAAACGGATTTTAAACGCCGCCACCGCTTTGCTTTAAACTTGACCGATTACGATTGTTACCGAGGTGATCAGCAATGAACGAATGGATTTTGCAGACGGAGCGGCTCACGAAGAAGCTGGGCGGAAGAGCCGTCGTCAGCGATGTGAACATTCAAATGGCAAAAGGGGATATTTACGGCTTTCTCGGGCCGAACGGCGCGGGCAAAACGACGACGATCCGCATGCTGCTCGGTCTGGCGAAGCCGACGCACGGGGGTATCCGCATCTTCGGCCGGGATATGCGCAAGCACCGGATGGCCGTCCTTCGCAAGGTCGGCTCACTGGTCGAATATCCTTCGTATTACGGCCATTTGAGCGCGGTCGAAAATTTGGAGGCGGTGCGCCGGCTGCTGGACGTCCCCAAATCGCGCATCGACGAGGCGCTCGCCACGGTCCGCCTGACCAAGGAGGCGAAGCGGGCCGTCAAGGGCTATTCGCTCGGCATGAAGCAAAGGCTCGGCATCGCGACCGCGCTGCTCGGCAAGCCGGAGCTGCTCATCCTGGACGAGCCGACGAACGGGCTCGATCCGGCGGGCATCCTCGAGATCCGCGAGCTGATCAAGAGCCTGCCCCGCGAGCAGGGCGTTACGGTGCTCGTCTCGAGTCACCTGCTGTCGGAGATCGAGCAGATGGCGACACGGGTCGGCATTATCGCCAAAGGGCAGATCATTTTCCAGGATAAAATCGATACGCTGCGGCAGCGGGCGCAGAGCAAAATCCGGCTTGGCGTCAGCGATCCGGAGGAGGCCTGGCGGCTGCTGCTCGCCGGCGGGTACAAAGCCGATTGGGACCGGAGCCGGCTGACCGTCGACATGGCGCCCGACGAGACCGTCGCCGCGATGGTCGCCGCCCTCGTGCGAAACGATTTCGCCGTCTACCGGGTGGAGGAGGAGGGCGCTTCGCTTGAGAGCATCTTCCTCGGCATGACCGGCGGGGAGGGGAGCTTATGACGCTGCGGGTGCTTTCCGCCGAGCTGCTTAAGATTCGCAGGAAGATGATCTGGTTTCTGATCTTTCTCGGGCCGCTTGGGGTAGTCGGGCTGCAGGCGGTCAATTTCGGCCTTCGCTACGACTATTTGATGAAGATTTATAAGGCTGATCCGTGGGGCGGCGTCTTCTCCAACGTCTTCTCGCTCATGGTGCCGACGCTGTTCATGGGACTTGCGATCATCACCTCCATGACGGCGGGGATCGAGCACCAGACGAACGCCTGGAAAATGACGCTGGCGCTGCCGGTCACCCGGACTCAGGTATTCACGGGCAAATTTTTGCTGAATGCGCTGCTGCTCTTGTGCTCCAGCACGCTCCTTGCGGCCGGTACGGCGGCGTTCGGCGCCGCGCTGGGCCTCAACATGTCGAGTCTTCCGTATGTACAGCTGCTCGAAAAGGCCTTTTACCCTTTTTTGGCGATCGTACCCTTCATCGCGCTGCAGGTATGGTTGTCCGTCACGATCCAGAACCAGGCCGTGCCGCTGACCTTCGGCATCGCGGGCACCGTCTTTTCCCTGTTCGCCAGCCGCTTCGGCGACGCGATGCCGTATTATTGGCCGTACCTGGTCGGCACGGCGGACCATCCGCTTTATCCGGTCGCCGCCGGCATTGCGCTCGGCGCTGTTCTGCTGCTGGCCGGCGCGGTCCATTTCGCCCGGAAGGATGTGAAGTAGATGATTCGCATGATTCGTTCCGAGTGGCTCAAGGTGCGCGGCACCGTCGTATGGCTGCTTGCGGTCGTCAGCCCGATTGCCGCGGGGCTCGTCGTCCTGCTGAACGCGCAGAGCACCGTTCAGACGGGCGCCCCTTGGCTGACGGCGCTCCAGCTGATGGCGGCGCTGCATGCGCTCTTGTTTCTGCCGATGCTTACCGGTATTTTCGCCGGACTCGTTTGCCGGTATGAGCATGCCGGCGGCGGATGGAAGCAGCTGCTGGCGCTGCCGGTTTCCCGAAGTCAGGTGTATCTCGTGAAATTTCTGTTCGTCATGCTGCTGATCGCCGTAACGCAGCTGCTGTTTCTGGCGGCGCTGCTGCTGATCGGCACGTCGCTCGGGTTCGCCGGAGAGGTGCCCTGGGCGGAGCTGCTGCGTTCGGCCGCCGGCGGCTGGGCCGCCTGCCTGCCGCTTGCGGCGCTGCAGCTTGCCGTATCGACGGCATGGCCGAATTTCGCGGCCCCGATGGCCGTGAATGTGATATTCACGATTCCGAACCTGCTGATCGTCAATTCAGCGCATTACGGCCCGTATTATCCATGGGCGCAGCCGCTGCTCGCCATGATGCCGCATGCCGGCAATTACAATTACGGCGCGTTTGCCGTACCTGCGGCGACGCTGCTGCTCGTCATCGGCGGAAGCTTCGTACTGTTTCTGGCCTCCGGCTGGATCTATTTCGTTAAGAAAGCGGTATAAGCCGGCGGTTGACAGGATGACCGACAAGTGTCGTACCAAGCCGCGCGCCGTCTATCTGCGGATAGACCCGGCCGGGATGAAAATCCAGCCGGCGGTAGACGCGGCGAGCTCGGCCTCCGCAGTATGATGAAAACAGCTGAAACACAAGCGAAATTATCCGAGCGGAGGCTGTTAAAATGATCGTAAAAAACCGAATGATGCGGATCGCGCTGGTATCTCTAATCGTTGGCATTGTATTTTCGTACCGGGTTCAGGGAATGGGACCGGCCGATTGGTCCATCCTGGCCCTTTTTGTCCTGTTTGGATTTGTGGCGGGCGCGGTGCAAGCCTTCGCCATCGTCAAAGCGAGACAGGGCCGAATGAGCAAGATGCGCAGAAACGTCATCGTCATCCTGTCCTTCGTCGTATTGGTGGCGTTGAAAGGAATCCTCGCGGCGAGCGTTGCCTCCCATTTGGCAAACAGCGGCGATTCGTCGTATGTCCAAATTTTCTTCTCGATTTTCGGCATTTTCTTCGCGCGCGGTGCGGTAACGGCCGCCATAGACAAAGCGCCGGCTCACCGATTAGACTAAAATCATCAGTCTTGGAGAATCGTCGAGGAGTTGAGGCCTGCCATGGGGCAATTGCCCGTCCGTTTGGTTGTAACGATCGCCACGGTGTTTCTGTTCGTCCAATACGGCAAGCATACCGCCTTGGCGTGGGCTGACGGGATCGTGATCGCGGTCGTGCTGGCGGCCTATATGGTTTTTATTTGGCTTCACCATGAGAAATGGAGCTTTCGGCAGTATGCCGCCCTGACCGTACTGATTCTGCTCGGCGCGCTTGTTCTCGATTACCGCCATCCCGACCCGGGGACCGGCTTTGCGAACGGCAATTACGTATCGAGCATGCTGTGGCCGCTGATTTGGCTTCTCGGCATCACGCCGCAGCGGCTGATAAGGAGTTCCGTTGCGGGACTGGCGGCGACCTTGGCCGCAATCTGTTTCATGAATCGCTATGCGCCGGACCCCGTCAATTATTTGTTCGGCCCGATCGGGCTGTATTTGGGCACCAGGGGCATTTCGTTTTTCAAGGAGGGCGCACGCATCAGCAAACGGCATCTGCATGAGCTTCACGAAGCCCATTGGCATCTGCAGCAGGCCCATCTCGAGCTGCAGGAGGTAGCGGTGCATTCGATGAGGTATGCGGCGCTGTCCGAACGGACCCGCCTGGCCCGGGACATCCACGACGGCATCGGCCATCAGCTGACCTCGCTCATCATTCAGCTGCAGGCAGTGGAAATGATGCTTCCCGGCAGGGCCGAAGAAGCGGCGGAGCAGGTTCCGGTCATGCTTGGCGTTGCGCGGCAGGCGATGGGCGAAATTCGCTCGGCCGTCCGCGACTGGAGCGCCGACGAATCCGGGCTCAGCCTGAGCGCGCTGCGGGGATTGGTCAGCCAATGCGCCGCGCATTCGGGAATCCATGTTCAGTTCGAATGCGACGAGGACGTTTTCCCCGAGCTGCCGATGGCTGCCGGCACGGCGCTTTATCGCATCCTGCAGGAAGCGCTCACGAACGCGATGAAGCATTCGCATGCCGGGACCGTCCGCATCGGCCTGCAGAAGGAGAACGGAGCCATTGTCATGCACGTAACCGACGACGGGATCGTTTCGGGCGATACGGACCTGCAGCCGGATTTCGGAATCAAGGGCATGATTCAGCGCTGCGAAGCGGCGGGCGGCCGCCTGACCTGGGCGTTCAATCCTCCGCACGGGCTTGCCGTGCGGGCGGAAATTCCGATCGAAGGGGAGGGGTAGTCGGTGCCGGAGAAGGAGGAAACGCTGCAGGGCGTGATCCGCATCATGCTGGCGGACGACCAGCCGATCGTCCGGCAAGGGCTCCGGTTTATTATCGGGGCGCAGCCGGATATGGAAGTGACCGGTGAAGCGGGCGACGGCGTGGAAGCGGTCTCCCTCGCCTTGAAGCTGAAGCCGGATCTCGTGCTGATGGACATCGAAATGCCGGGGCAAAGCGGGATTGAGGCAACGCGCGAAATCCAGTCCGCCGGCGCCGGCATCAAAGTGATGCTGCTTACTACTTTCGATGTCCAAACCTATGTGGCTGAAGGCATCCGGGCAGGTGCGACCGGTTATCTGCTGAAGGATTCCGATACGAAAACGCTGCTGGAGGGCATCCGCATGGCGCACCGCGGTTCGGCCATTTACCACAGCACGACGGCTTCCAAAGCGCTGGCCCAGGCGATGAAGACGGAGCGGACGGAACGGGATCGTGCAGCCGTATCCACTGCCTCGGGTGAACCGCTCACGGAGAAGGAGCTGGAGGTGCTGCAAATGATGGCTTACGGCAAACGGAACTTCGAAATTGCCGAAACGCTGCACATCTCGGAGGGTACGGTAAAAACGCACGTACATCGCATTCTGGGCAAGCTTCAGGCCGCAGACCGCACGCAGGCGGTTGTGATCGCCATTCGCGGCGGTTTGGTCGATTGAAGGTTCGACATCGACATCGATACGGGAGGTTCACCCGGTAATTAGGCGCCGGTGGTGAACCTCCCGTTCTTCGTTCGCCGTTTGACTAACCAATGGTTATCAGTTAATACTTTCGTAATCTTTTCGTTCGATTTCATTAAGACATCCGTTCGCGAACCGTTACACGCCTTCGGTAAACTAAAGAGGAATCCAGCGGGATGTTCGCCCTTCTCGCGCCCATGTATAATAAATGTAAACACATTGCCGAAACGGAGGTACAGCCATGGCCGGCACAATCTTAATTGCGGATGACGAAACGAATATTACCGATGTATGCCGCAGATATTTGGAGCGGGAAGGCTACGCCGTCCAAACCGCGCACAACGGAGCCGAGGCGCTGCGGCTGTGGGAGGATCACAAGCCGGACCTGCTCGTGCTCGACCTCATGATGCCGCGCGTCGACGGCTGGCAGGTGTGCGAGACGGTGCGGCAGACGAGCGACGTGCCGGTCATCATGCTGACGGCGCGCGGCGAGGAACCGGACCGGCTGCTCGGACTGACCATGGGCGCAGACGATTATATGACCAAACCCTTCAGTCCGCGCGAGCTGGTGCTGCGGGTCAAGAACATCCTGCGCCGAACCTCCGCCGCACAGGCGGGGATCGGCAGGACGGCGGATGGAGCCGGCGGTCAGGATGTTGGAACGGACGCAGCCGGGCGTGCGTCGTCCGCGGCGGCGCTTCGCTACGACGACTTGTCGATTTATCCCGACGAGCGACGTGTCGAGGCGGACGGGGCGGAGCCGGAGCTGACGGTGAAGGAGTTCGACCTGCTGCTGACGCTGGCGGAGCACCCCGGCCGCGTCTTCTCGCGCAGTCAGCTGCTGAGCCGGGTATGGGATATTGACTTCGAAGGCGATACGACTACGGTAACAGTGCATATCCGGCGGCTGCGCGAGAAGCTGGAGCGCACGCCCTCGGAGCCGCGCTGGATCAAAACCGTCTGGGGCATCGGCTACAAGTTCGATGCCAAGGGACAGCCATGAAGCTCCGTGTCTATTTGCTGTCGGCCAATATCGCGAGTACGGCTGTGATTGTCGTCCTGCTGCTTGTGTTCTACCGGTTCATGCTGCTGTCGGAGAAGCAGTTCCTGTGGCTGTCGGTCGTTTCGCTGTCGGCCGGGCTCCTTTCGGTGGCGCTGCATTTCATGCTCGTGCGGCCGGTCGAGGCTGCGGTGAAACGGATCGGCGAAGGCTCGGCGCGCGTCGCCGACGGCGATTTCGGCGCCCGGGTTCCGCTTGTCGGACCGGCGGAGCTGAAGGCGCTGGCGTCGCAGTTCAACGAAATGGGCTGGAAGCTGGAGGCAAGCTTTAAGCAGCTGCAGGCGGCCGAAGGCGCGCGGCGGGAGCTCGTCGCCAACATGGCGCACGACCTGCGGACGCCGCTCGCCTCCCTGCAGGCTTACGCCGAAGCGCTCGAGGACGGCGTTCTGCAGGACGAGGCGATCGTCCGCCGGTATATCGGCACGATCCGCTCCGAGTCGGTCCGCCTCGGCAACCTGATCCGCCAGCTCTTCGAGCTGTCGACGCTCGATGCGGCCGAAATGCCCGGCGCGCTCCGCCGCAGGGAGACCGAGCAGCCGGAGACGAGCCTGCTCGAAGACGTGCTGATCGAGCTGCTGCCGCGGTTCGCGCCGCTCGCGGAAGCGGGTTCGGTCGCGCTTGACGTGCGGATGCCCGAACGGACGCTGCGCTGCGCGATGCCGTCGCAGCCGCTGCAGCGCGTCATCCAGAATCTGCTCGAGAACGCGCTGCGCCATTCGCCTGCCGGCGGCGTCGTCCGCATCGAAGGCGAGCAGCTGACCGGCGCGATGGTCCGGATCACCGTGTCGGACCAGGGACAGGGCGTGCCGGAGGCGGAACGGACGCGGATCTTCGAGCGGTTTTACCGGGTGGACCGCTCCCGGACGAGAAACAGCGGCGGAGCGGGGCTCGGGCTGTCGATCGCCAAATCGCTGGTCGAGCAGGCCGGCGGCCGAATCGGCGTCGACTGCGGGAAAGCAGGGGGCAGCACGTTCTGGTTCACGGTGCCCGCCGCCTGAGGAACCGAAGCCCGGGATGAATATACCCGGGTTTTCGGTCCGTTTGGGCCGATGCAGCCCAGGGATAACCCGGAACGAACAAAGAAGGATGAGCGCTTCCGCATCGGGAGGACGCATTCGGGAGGAGATGCCGGATGATAAGCTGGCTGGATAAGCTTCGAAAAGGATACGGCAGAAAGCTTGCCGCCCTGCATAAATGGAACGGATGGATCGTCGTCATTCTCTCTTTAACCGGACTGATTCTGTTCGGCGGCTTCTGGCGCGGCTTTCTCGGCGAAGGCCGGGTATGGATCCGCTGGATTCATATCGTCGTCGGCATCGCGTCGCTCGTTCCCGTCCTCTATTATCTGATATTGGCGGGCAGGCACTGGAAGCAGCTGAAGGGCAAGCCGAAGCAGCGGGGCAACGTGTTCGTCGTGCTCGGCCTGCTGCTCGGCTGGCTCGTCTCCGGCGTGCTGCTCTGGCAGTTCCAGGCGGTCGGGCCGCGCATCTCCGGAAATGCGCTGCTCGTGCACGATTTGCTGACCTGGCTCGGGCTGCCCTATATTATCTACCATTCGATTACCCGCACGAAATGGCTGAAAGAGCCGCACCGGCTTACGGTCAAGACCGGCCGCGTAGGCGAAGGCGTCAACCCGGCGCCGGCCGGACCTCAAGCGGTTTATACGCGCCGGGCGTTTATCAAGACGGCCGTCGGGGCGGGCCTTGCCATCACGCTCGGCCCGTCGTTCCTGCGCTGGCTCGGCAATTCGCTCGGAGCCACCAGTCCGACCGTCGATAAGCTGGTCGAGACGGACGGCAACAGCATGACGCCGCTGCCGCAGCCGCTGCCCGCTTCGGCGCCGCCGATCGGCGGCGGCAGCACCGGCACGTTCCGCATTTACACGGTAACCCCGATTCCGAAATACAACGACACGAACTGGTCGTTCGCCATCGACGGCCTCGTCGACAACAAGATGAGCTGGAACTGGGAGCAGTTCGTCAAGCTGAAACGGACCGTACAGGTAAGCGATTTTCACTGTGTGACCGGCTGGTCGGTGTACAAAAACACCTGGGAAGGCATTCCGCTGAAGACGCTGCTGCAGCAGGCCGGCGTGCAGTCGGGGGCGACAACGGTCAAATTCTATTCCGGCGACGGCGTTTATACCGATGCGTTGACGCTGGATCAAGTCAACCAAATGGGAGACGTCATGGTCGCCATGCTTCACGACGGCAAGCTCATTCCGAGCGACCTTGGCGGACCGGTGCGGTTGATCGTGCCGAAAATGTACGGGTACAAGTCGGTCAAATGGCTGAACCGCATCGAGCTGATCAACGAAGACCATATCGGGTACTGGGAAGAACGCGGATATTCAGTCGATGCTTGGGTTTAACCCGCGATTGCGTGAGAAACAGCAAAATCCCGCCTGCGGCCAGAACGGCTGCGGGCGGGATTTTTTTTGCCCGGCATAGACTCACTAATCGGTCTTCTTCTGCTTCGGCGAGAAATTCGTCACGGACTTGGCGTCTTCGACGGTATCGTTGACGAAGGCCATGTCCTGATTTTCCGCCTTCATATTCGTCGTGCCTTTGTAGTTGCCCCGATGCGTTTTGTTTTCCATGTCCTGCGGATCACCTCCCGGTTCCTTAGTATGCGGCACAGGCAATCCGGCCATGCGCAGGGAAGAATGGATAACGCGCCCATTCGTTGACGCATACTACATGCATACCGAGAGCGAGGTTGGTACGGATGAAAGAAAACATGGATAACACCCCCGTCTCGCAGCATGTTCCGCGGCAAGGCGATCAGGAATCCATCCCGCTGGAGGCTGGTCTTGAAGACAATCTGCGCCGGATCCGCAAGGAGCTGGGGGGCAGCTCAGACCTGGCATTCCGGGAATTCCGGATCGGGGCGGACCGGATTCCGGCCGCCGTCCTGTGGATCAACGGAATGTCGGACATCAGCGCCCTGGAGCAAAATATGATGTCGCCGCTGCTTTACGGAGCCGGTCAAACGCAGTCCGGCGCATCCGGAGGAGGAGACGTCTACGAGTGGCTGCGAAACTCCGTCCTGACCGCGGTCGATATCCGGCACGCCGATTCGGTCGATGCGGCGCTGAACCATCTGCTCTCCGGCAACGCCGTCATTCTGGTCGACGGTTACGAGGGCGCGGTCGCGGCGGGTACGAAAGGCTACGAGACGCGCAGCATTACGGAGCCGTCCTCCACGGGGGTCGTGCGCGGACCGCGCGACGGCTTCGTCGAATCGCTAGGCGTCAATATTTCCCTGATCCGCAGACGGATCAAGAATAAAAGGCTGACCGCCGAAACGATCGCCGTCGGCACCGTGACCCGGACGCAGGTCGCCATGCTTTATTTGCGGGACAAGGCCGACGAGGAGGTCGTCGACAACGTGCGCGGCAAGCTCGAGCGGATTCGCCTTGAAGGCGTGCTCGAGTCGCATTACATTCAGGAGCTGATCGCCGATGCCGCGCCCTCGGTCTTTCCGACCGTGTACAGCACGGAACGGCCCGACGATATCGCCGCCGGCATTTTGGAAGGAAGGGTCGCCTTGCTTGTCGACGGCTCGCCGTTCGCGCTGATGGTGCCGTGCACGTTTTTTCATCTGATGCGAACGCCCGAAGATTATTATTTATCGTACGAGGTGGCGACGTTCATCCGCTGGATCCGTTATATCGGCTTTATGCTGACGCTGCTGTTCCCGGCCATGTACGTCGGCATCTTTACCTTCCATCCCGAAATGGTTCCGCCGGAGCTGCTCAGCAGCATTCTTGCCGCGCGGGAGGGCGTCCCGTTCCCGCTCCTATTGGAGGCGCTCGTCATGGAGCTGACCTTCGAAGGACTGCGCGAAGCGAGCGTTCGCATGCCGCGGGCGATCGGCTCGGCGATCAGCATCGTCGGCGCGCTCGTGATCGGGGAATCGGCCGTCAACGCCGGCATCATCTCCCCGCCGACGGTTATCGTTGTGGCAGGCACCGCGATCGCATCGTTCACGATCCCTTCGATCGACCTTTCGGGGGCGGTCCGCATACTCCGGTTTTTCATGCTGCTGCTCGCCTCGCTGCTTGGATTATACGGCATCGTACTCGGTCTCGTGCTGCTCGGCATCCATATGGCTTCGATCAAATCGGCGGGGAAGCCTTATTTGTCCCCGCTTGCGCCGTATAAGCCCGATCAGGCGATGAAAACGCTGATCCGGATCCCGTGGTGGGGGAAACGGTCCGCAAAAAACATGGCTTCGGCAAGAGAGGGACGGCGATGACCGCGATGCGCATCCTGGCCGTTGTCTGCTCCTGCGCGATGACGGCTGTGCTGCTCGGCGGCTGCTGGAGCCAGAAAAACCTGGAGCAAATTACCGTCGTATCGGGGATCGGGATCGATGCGGCGCCGAATGACCGGGTCGCGGTGACGGTCCAGCTGCAAAATCCTTCCCCGCCTGCCAGCGCGGGGGGCGGAGGTACGGCTGGAAGACGGCCGTTCGCCGTCTTCTCGACCGAAGGCGTGACGGTGAACGACGCGCTCAATATGCTTCAGCAGCAGACGAAGAAAACGCTGTTCATGTCGCAGACCCGGGCGATCGTCATCGGCGAGCCGCTGGCGAAACGGGGTCTTCACGATCCGATGGACTATTTCTGGCGGTCGAGCAACAAAAACCTGACCAGCTGGATGCTGATTTCCAAAGTACCGGCAAAGGAAGTCCTTAGCAAGGCCAGAGAGCTGGAAACCGTGCCGTCCGATGCCTGGAAGCTGTATTTCATGAACAAGAACAGCCGCCCGTCGTCCGGGCAGATGAAGCTGTTCCAGTTTCTGCCCCGGCTCGATCAGGATGGGCTGGAAGCGACGGCCGCGGGCATTGCGCCGGTTGGACAGGGAACGATGCGAATCAGCGAAACCGCCGTTTTCCGCCACGATAAGATGGCCGGGTGGCTGTCGGACGACGAAACGGAAATGCTGCGGTGGATCAAGAAGGAAATCGGGTCGCATGTCATCGTCCTGAATACGAAATTTCCCGGACAGCCGGCCATGTCGTTCAACCTGACCCATTTTCGCTCCAGCGTAACTCCGCAGGTAAAAGGGGACCGGATATCGTTCGCGATCCGGCTGAAAGCGGAAGCCGAGGGGACGTCGACCCCGATCCGTTTGGATTATACCGACCGGGCGGCAGTCGACCGGCTGGAAACGCGGATCAGCGGGCTCGTTCGGGAACAGGCGCTGGCCATGCTGAACAAGCTGTGCAAAACGTATAAAGCCGACGCTGTCGGCTTTGGCCGGAAGCTTCACCGCAAGTATCCGCAGCGCTGGAAAACGCTGAAGAACGGCTGGAACGACCGGCTGCCGCAGCTGGAGGTCAATGTGGACGCGCGCGTTCAGATCGTCCATTCCGGCATGGAACGCATCTCGAAATCCGAGCAGAAGGACTGAAAGGGAGCGATATCGATGAAAAAGGAAATGATCTCCGACAGACAGTTTTTTGTGATCATTTTCGTGGCGATCCTGTCGCTCACCTTTTTTTCCGTTCCGGCTATGCTCATCCCTGCCGTCAAACAGGACCTGTGGCTGTCGATGCTGCTCGGCACGGTGGTCGATATTTACGTGGCGTATCTGCTGTTCTGGATGGGCAGGGCGTACCCCGGGCAGTCGCTCATTCAATATTCGGTCAGCATTTTGGGGAAAATCGGCAACGTGGCGGCAGCCGTTTTTCTCGTCTTTTTCCTGATTGTCATCTGGTTTTCGCTGTACATCTTCGTGAATTTCCTTTCCTCGACGCTGATGATGGGAACGCCGGTCCTCGTGCTCAATCTGACGATGGTCGTCGCCGCCGGCTGGGCGGCTTACCACGGCATCGAGACGATCGCGAGGCTTGCGGAAATGATCGCCGTGCTGATTTTCATCGTCTCGATCCTCGGGCTGCTGCTGTCGGTGACGGAAATGGATCTCGGCGAGCTGCTGCCGCAGTTCGAGAACGGAATATGGCCTGCCGTCCGGGCCTCCGTCTACCCGAGCAGCTGGTTTGGAGTCTGCATTCTGATGGGCATGGTGATGCCGCACCATCAAAGCCCGCACCGGACGTTCAAGGTGAAAGTGTCCGCCGTCGTGCTTGGTTCCGCGATTATAACCGCCTGGCTGCTGAACAGCGTCGTTACGCTCGGCCAGGAGGCGGTAGGGCGGCTGTATTATCCGATTTACGGCTTCTCCCGGACGATCCGGCCGGTCTTTTTCGAACGGATGGATATTTTGACCATGCTGGTCTATATCCTCGGGACGTTCATCACAATCGCGATCCTGTACTTTAATTTGACCGAGGGCGCCTCGCAGCTGTTCCGTACTCGCCCGCAAAAGCGCGTGCGATGGATTTGGGCGTTCGGCGTGCTGTTCGTCATTCTGCCGATCCTGCCGCCGCTGGGCCGGAATACGATCGATTCGTTCGACATTTTAGAGTACGGGTTTCCGCTCTACGCCCTCGCCGTCGAAGGCGGCCTGACCACGCTGCTGTTCGCCGCGGCCCTGATCCGGAAACGCCGGCGGCCGGCCCGGCGCCGGGGCTCCTGAGGGCTTTCATTGTTTTTGGCCTTCATGTATAATGACTGGAGACAATTGTAGATGAGGAGCTGTTACCCCTTATGCCGCTCTCTTGTGGTATCGTCGGGCTGCCGAACGTCGGCAAGTCGACGCTGTTTAACGCGATTACGCAGGCGGGCGCGGAATCGGCGAACTACCCGTTCTGTACGATCGACCCGAACGTCGGCATCGTCGAAGTGCCGGACCCGCGCCTGGATAAGCTGACCGAGCTGGTAACGCCGAACCGCACGGTGCCAACGGCGTTTGAATTTATCGATATTGCCGGGATCGTCAAAGGCGCAAGCCAAGGCGAAGGCCTCGGCAACAAATTTTTGGCCAATATCCGCGAGGTGGACGCGATCGTGCACGTCGTGCGCTGCTTCCAGGACGAGAACATTACGCACGTATCGGGCAAGGTCGATCCGCTGGGCGACATTCAGACAATCAACCTGGAGCTTATTTTGGCCGATCTGGATACCGTCGAGCGCCGAATCGACCGCAGCCGCAAAAATATGAAGGGCGGCGACAAGAAATACGCTCTCGAGGTTGAGACGCTGGAACGCATCAAGGAGGCGCTCTATGCCGACCTTCCGGCGCGCAGCGTCGAGCTGAACGAAGAGGAGCGGGCGGTCGTCCGCGAGCTGCACCTGCTGACGATGAAGCCGGTTCTTTATGCGGCCAACGTCAGTGAAGCCGAAGCGGGCGGTGCAGATGGCAATCCGTTCGTGCAGCAGGTCCGCGAATTCGCCGCGGCCGAAGGCGCGGAGGTCGTGCCGATCAGCGCCAAGGTGGAAGCCGAGATTGCCGAGCTCGAAGGCGAGGACAAGGCGATATTTCTGGAGGAGCTGGGCCTTGAAGAGTCCGGCCTGAACCGGCTCATCCGCGCGGCCTACAAGCTGCTCGGCCTTTATACGTATTTCACGGCGGGTGTGCAGGAGGTTCGCGCCTGGACGATCCGCAAGGGGACGAAGGCGCCGCAGGCGGCCGGCGTCATCCATACGGATTTCGAGCGCGGCTTTATTCGTGCGGAGGTCGTGTCCTACGACGATCTTGTCGCAGCCGGCTCGATGAATGCCGCGAGGGAGAAGGGCCAGCTTCGCCTCGAGGGCAAGGATTATGTCGTCCGGGACGGCGACGTCATGCATTTTCGCTTCAACGTATAGTGCGGCGCGCGGCGGCGGGAGCGGGAACGGCCGGTCGCCCGCAGCGCATAATTTTGCAGGTAATGTGGACCCGGGACGGCCGGGTCCTTTTCGTGCGGCTGGGGAACCTTGCGGCAGACATGGGAGCGAAGCCTGAACTGACGTTATTTCGGCAGGGGGAGCCGTCTATTTTCCCTGGGCGTTTGCGGCGCTTTCCCCAGAAATCGCACGTATATGAATGCTTGCGCAATATGTTATACTTATAGGACGGATAGGTTTATTATGAAGAACCGAAAATTAGAGGTGAGAACCGATGTTGGACCGATTACAGGCACTCGCCGACCGGTACGAGAAATTAAGCGAACTGCTTTGCGATCCGGATGTGGCGGCCGATCCGAAGCGCCTGCGCGACTACTCCAAGGAGCAGTCCGATTTGCAGGACGCTTATGCAGCCTTTACGGAATATAAACAGGTTTCGGCTCAGCTGGACGACGCCAAAGCGATGCAGGGCGAGAAGCTCGACGACGAGCTGCGCGAAATGGTGAAGCTGGAGATCGAAGAGCTGACGGAGCGCAAGGAAGCTCTGGAAGAGCGGATCCGCCTGCTGCTGCTGCCGAAGGACCCGAACGACGACAAGAATGTGATCGTCGAAATCCGCGGCGCGGCCGGGGGCGACGAGGCGGCGCTGTTCGCTTCCGACCTGTACCGCATGTATACGAAATATGCGGATGCTCAGGGCTGGCGCGTCGAGCTGATGGATGCCAACGAAAGCGACCTTGGCGGCTTCAAAGAGGTAACGTTCATGGTATCCGGCAAAGGCGCCTACAGCAAGCTGAAATTCGAAAGCGGCGCGCACCGCGTGCAGCGTGTCCCGGTAACGGAGTCGGGCGGACGGATTCATACGTCGACGTCGACGGTGGCCGTCATGCCGGAGGTCGAGGAGCTCGAGGTGGAAATTCTCGACAAGGATATCCGTGTCGATACGTTCTGCTCGAGCGGCGCGGGAGGACAGTCCGTCAACACGACGAAGTCGGCCGTGCGCGTCACGCACATTCCGACGGGCATTATGGCGACGTGTCAGGACGGCAAGTCGCAGAACGACAATAAGGCGAAGGCGCTGCAGGTGCTGCGCGCCCGCATTTACGACATCAAGCGGCAGGAAGAGGAAGCCAAATACGCCGGCGAGCGCAAAAGCAAGGTCGGCACCGGCGATCGCAGCGAGCGGATCCGCACGTACAATTTTCCGCAGAGCCGCGTGACCGATCACCGGGTCGGTCTGACGCTGCATAAGCTGGATTCCGTCCTGAACGGCGATATGGAAGAGATCATTAACACGCTTACGCTGACGGCCCAGGCCGAGCTGCTCGAGCGGGAAAATCAGCTTCAGGTCTGATCCGGACGAACGAGTGGCTGCCGGCGGGGCCGCGGAATCCCGGGGCTGCGGTGGTTGCCGGTGAAGGCAGACCGCCTGATGAGGATACAAGCCTGACGGATGTTATTCAAGAGAGAGGGGCGCTTGCAGCATGAAGCGCGTAACAAGTGAAGGCGACCGCGGCGGGGCTATATTCAGCCAGCGCCTGCCGGCGGCGATTGGGGAAGCCTGTCAGCAGGCTTCTTTGTTTTTGGAGGCGCACGGGATCGGCGAGCCGCGAAATCACGCGGAGCTGCTGCTCATGCATACGCTCGGGCTCGGCCGGGCGGAGCTGCTGCGCGATTCGCGCGACCCGTTTCCCGCCGCGGCTCAGGCGGATTGGGAGCGGGCGGTCGCCCGCAAAGCGGCGGGCGAGCCGTCGCAGTACATTATCGGCGAGCAGTGGTTTTACGGCCGGCCGTTCACGGTTACGCCGGCCGTGCTGATCCCGCGCCCGGAGACGGAGCTGCTCGTAGAAGCCGTCCTGGAGGAGGCCGACCGGCTTTGGCCGGAGGCCGCGAGCGCCGCGGACGGCGAACGGGCGCATCGCGGCCGCGCCGCGGGCTTGCCGGCCGGCCGCGATGCAAGTGCAGCGCCCGCGGCCCGGGCGGAGCCCGGCCCGGGTTTCCCGGGTACGGTGCCGACCGTGGTCGACGTCGGCACCGGGAGCGGCGCCATCGGCGTGACGCTTGCCGTGCAGCGTCCGCGATGGCGCGTTTGCGCGTCCGATCTGTCGCCGGACGCGCTGGCGGTCGCCCGCACGAACGCGGCGCGCCATGGCGCGGAGGCGCGCATGGCGTTCGTGCAGGGCGACCTGCTCGCGCCGTTCGAGCGGCGGCGCGAGGCAGAGCCGGACGCTCCCGGCCCGGGCGGCGGCCCGGCCGGGATGCGGATCGACGTGCTCGTATCGAACCCGCCGTATATACCGGCGGAGGAGATCGAGGGCCTGCAGCCCGAGGTGCGCGACTACGAGCCGCGCCTCGCGCTTGACGGCGGCGCGGACGGGCTCGCGCCTTACCGGCGCATACTCGCGCAGCTGCCGCAGCTGGCGGCGATGCCGCGCATCGTCGCCTTTGAGGTCGGCCTCGGCCAAGCGGAGGCGGTTGCCGCCATGCTTCGCGGCCTCGGTGCATGGCGCGGGGTTCGCATCATCCCCGACTATGCGGGCATTGACCGCCACGTCATCGCGGTCCAATAACGGCAGCCAGCCGCACCCATACGCCGCATCGCGCGCCGGCCGCCGCGTCATCGCGGTTCAATGACGTCGGTCAGCCACATCCATAACGCCGCATTGCGCGCCGGCGGCGCATTCCCGTCTAACCCTTTTCCTGCTGCCCCTGAGCCAATAGCAATGCCTGCACGTTACCCGCGATAATGCCCGGCACCCGGTCCCGGTTCTCCTCCGTGAGCGTAAACAGGGTGACGCCCGGAGCGCTTCTCACCCACGCGAAGTCGGCCTGCTCATCGGCATAAACGGTTCCGACGACAATGCCCGGCTCCAGCAGCATCCGGCGGAGTGTATCGCGAAAACGCTCCGATCCTGCTGGATGAAGCCGATCTCGTCAACCACGACGACGGGAGCGGCCGCGATCGCGCGTTCGAGCGCATCAAGACCGACCGCCTCGATCCGTACGGACCCCGTACCGTCCGATCCGCAGCGGACTTTTTTCTTCGATGTGTGCGATAACGGCCTCCCGGCCGTCCAAGGCGACGCATTTGAACCCGGTCCTTTCCCCGTCCGCGCGCATTTCCTCCGTATAAAATCCGCCGCACAAGCCAGCTCCGACGAGATCCGCGATCCGTTTTACCGCGGTCGATTTTCCCATTCGAGGCTTACTCGTAAGCAGAAAAACATTCGCCATTCGCGTTTCCCTCCGTCATTCCAAATGCCAGTCCTTCTCCGCCCCGTCCCGGCACAGCGGCAGCGCCGCCGGCTCTCTTAAATCTTTCTACCTTCCCTCTCAACTTTCATCGATCCGCTAGGTTTAAGGGCGGCGGGATGCGGTCATACTTGAAGTATGATCGTTCCGGAACGCAAGCCGAGCGCACCGACGGGTGCCGAAAAGGAGCTTGTCGTGATGATCCGCACTTATTCCCGTTTTCCGTACCGCCGCTATTACGGTTATCTGCTTTTTGCTCTCGTCCTCCTTATTATGAGCTGGGAAAATCAGCATGTCGACGCCGCCGTCGCAAACGGCGACATTCCGAAGGATTCGATCCGGCTTCGCATTCTCGCCAATTCCGACAGCGCGGCGGACCAAGCGGTCAAGCGCCACGTCAGGGACGCCGTCGTCGCCGAAATCGACCGCTGGGTCGAGGGGCCGCAAACGATCGATCAGGCGCGCGCAACGATCCGCTCGCATATGAAGGATATCGACCGCGTCGTCGCGGACGAGCTGCAGCGGCGCGGCTTCCATTACGGATTCGACGCCGAGCTCGCCGTCGTCCCGTTCCCGACGAAGCTGTACGGCAGCAAGGTGTATCCGGCCGGCAACTATGAAGCGCTTCGCATCTCGCTCGGCAGCGGAAAGGGCCAAAACTGGTGGTGCGTGCTGTTCCCGCCGCTCTGCTTCGTGGACGCGGTCAGCGGAGAAGCGACGGCTCCCGCAGCGGCAGCGGCGAACGTCGCCAAGACGAACGCTCCGGTCAAGGCCGGCGGGGATCAAGCCGGGACGTCGAAGGTCTCGCAGCATAACGGTCACAACGATTCGAACAAAGACGATGCGGCAAATCCGCACCTTCAGCAGGCGGACGGCCAGAAGGCGCCGCAGGTGAAATTTTTTCTGTGGGAGCTCATCCTCTCGGTCATCGACTTCATTAAAAGCTTGTTCAAATAAAGGGCGCACTGCCCTTATCCATAGATCCGGGCATCCTCTGACCCCAGAGGGTGCCCGAATTGCTTTTTGACGCTGCAAAATGAACGGCCGCTGCCGTACCGCTTTTTGAAAATGGGCCTGCTTCGGCGTTTCGTTAGAAGCGCCGCCGATTTCGGGTATGGTATAATGAAAGGCAATATCGCTTACTACTAGAGGTTAGGGACTGAATCAGACGATGAATTCGACCACGAAACGATGGCGGTTGACCGGTGCACCGCAGGACGAGGCGGTTTTCGCGGAAACGGGGAGGCTGCTTCGCGAAGGCGGGCTTGTTGCGTTTCCGACGGAGACGGTTTACGGACTCGGGGCGAACGCCCGCGACAGCAGGGCGGTGGAGCGCATTTTCGCGGCCAAGGGACGGCCATCGGACAACCCGCTGATCGTGCACATTGCAGACCGTTCGCAGCTTGAGACGCTGGTCGCGCCGTATGGCGAGACGGCTGCACGCCTGATGGACCGGTTTTGGCCGGGGCCGCTGACGCTCGTCCTGCCCGCGCTTCCGGGGGCGGTCTCGCCGCGGGTGACGGCGGGGCTCGATACGGTCGCGGTGCGTATGCCCGCTCACCCGGCGGCGCTGGCGCTGATCGCCGCCGCCGGCTGTCCGGTGGCGGCGCCGAGCGCGAACCGGTCGGGCCGGCCGAGCCCGACCGAGGCGGCGCACGTGCTCGCCGACCTGGACGGCTGCATCGACGCCGTCCTGGACGGCGGCACGCCCGGCGTCGGGCTGGAATCAACCGTCGTCGAAATCGACGGTGATGCGGTGCGCATTTTACGGCCGGGCGGCGTCACGGCGGAGGCGCTGCGTGAGGTTGCCGCGCGCGTCGAGTATGACGCGGCCGCGGCGCCGGGCGCTGCGCCCGCACCGGGCGGTCCGGCCGTGCCGGCTGCGGAACCCGCCGGCACGCCGCAAGGCGCCGCCGCGCTCGCGGCGCAGCCGGCTCCAGCGCCCGGTCCCGGGCTCGCCGCAGCCGCCGGAGCTGCATCCCCGGCGCCGCGCTCGCCGGGGATGAAATACGCCCATTACGCCCCGAGAGGCGTCATGGTGCTCGTCCAGGGGCCCGCCGCCGACGTTGCGGCTTACGTCCGCTCGCAGGCCGACGCCGCCCGGGCTCGCGGCGAGCGGACGGGCGTGCTCGCGTTCGCCGAGCATGCCGCCTTGTTCGACGCCGATCACGTCGTCGTCGCCGGTGCGCTCGCACAGCTTGAAACGGCGGCGCATGGGCTGTACGCCGCCCTGCGGTCGTTCGACGAGCTGGGGGTCGAACGCATTTGGGCGGAGACGTGCCCGCAGGAAGGAATCGGGCACGCGCTGATGAACCGGCTGGCCAAGGCGGCTGCGGGCCGGATGGTCATCGTTTAGATGCGCGCCGATGCATGGCCGCAGGCTCGGAAGGCGCCTCCATACAGCGGATCCGCGTAACCGCGGCGGCCGGCGGCGGCCCGCTCTCCGCGATCGGCATCGGTAAGCTTCCGCCGGCCAAAACGTCCCGTCTGCCAGACGCCAAACCGGCCGGGCCGGCACCGCCCGTCCGGCATCCTCGTCATGTTTGTCCTCCCGTCCGCATATGCTTGGATGAGAAAGCGGACAGGGGGTATGGCAATGGCCTGGACGGGAGTGCTGACCGGACAGCTTCTGACGCTGCTGATCATGGCGCTGGCGCTTGGCATGGATGCCTTTTCGCTCGGCATCGGCATCGGGATGAGAGGCATCCGCCTCCGCGACGTTTTAAAGCTGAGCACGATGATCGGGCTGTTTCATATCATCATGCCGCTCGCCGGAATCGTTGCGGGTCAATATGTCAGCACCCTGCTCGGCGGCGTAGCGACGACCGTCGCCGGCGGTCTGCTGCTGCTGCTCGGCGGACATATGGTCTACAGCTCCCTGCGCGGAGACGCGGTCCTGTCGATTAACCACCGGACGGCATGGGGCATGCTGCTGTTCGCGCTGAGCGTCAGCATCGATTCGTTCTCCGTCGGCATTTCACTCGGCGTATTCGCAGCTAACGTGCTGCTTACGGTACTGCTTTTCGGCTTGTTTGGCGGCGCCATGTCGATTCTCGGCCTGCTGCTCGGCCGGCGCGTCAGCTCCTCCCTCGGCGAATACGGGGAAGCGTGCGGCGGCGTCATTTTGCTCACCTTCGGCCTTTTATTTTTGTTTTAACCCGCAGCACGATGACGATCAAAGAAGGAGTTGCAATCGGCTTGAAACGGATATTGTTCGTCTGCACCGGCAATACGTGCCGCTCGCCGATGGCGGAAACGATTCTTCGCGAGCTGGCGCGCAGACGGAACCGGGAGCTCGAGGTCCGTTCCGCCGGCGTATCGACGGTAGACGGGCTGCCGGTTTCGGTCAATGCCCAAAAGGTGCTGAGACGGCGCATCGGCGTCATGGCTGCGGGCACCTCAACGGCGCTCGACGGCGGTTCGGTCGGCTGGGCCGATCTCATTTTAACGATGACGACAGACCATAAACGGCATTTGCTTCAGCGTTTTCCGCAGGCGGTGGACAAGACGTATACGCTCAAGGAATTCGTCGACCGCGACGAAGCGGTGCTGGAGGATATCGCCGAGCTGGAGACGCTGTACACCGAATACCAGATGAAGCAGGCGCTCGGCCAGCAGCTGACTCCGGAGGAAAGAAGCCGTCTGCTGGAGCTGGAGAGGCGCATTCCCGGCTTCGATATCGCCGATCCGTTCGGCGGGCCGATCTCTTCTTATGAGCAAAGCGCCGCGGAAATCGAAGCCGCTCTGCAGAAGCTGCTCGACCGGCTGGACAACTTGTAAGGCGGGCGAAGACAATCGGCGAAAACGGATTGATTTTGCACGTTCGATCCGGTATGATAAAAACAAATCCAAACGGTTTCCGATGTGACTGGCGACGAAAGTGGGATCAACCACGGTGGAGCATCGGAGCATACGGCCGGTCGCCTGGGCAAAGAGCTGTTGCGCTATATGCGCGGCATGCTCTTTTTTCGTCTTTCCCGCGGAATCAGGTATACTAAAGGTATTGCATTTCGACAAATTCCGCCTCGGAGCGGTCAATCGGAGGTTGTACGTATGAAAATCGCCATCGGTGCCGACCATGCCGGTTACCGGCTCAAAGACGAAATCGTCCCGTTCATCCAATCGCTCGGGCATGAAGTGACCGACGTCGGCTGCCATTGCGACCAATCGGTCGATTACCCGGACTACGCGCTCCCGGCTTGCGAGCTGGTCGTCTCCGGGAAGGCGGACCGCGGCATTCTCATTTGCGGCACCGGCATCGGCATGTCGATCGCCGCGAACAAAGTGGCGGGCATCCGCTGCGCCCTGGTGCACGACCTGTTCTCGGCCAAAGCGACGCGGGAGCATAACGACACGAACGTGCTGGCGATGGGCGAGCGAGTGATCGGCCCCGGCGTGGCGCAGGAAATCGTCCGGCTGTGGCTGGAAACGCCGTTCTCGAACGGCGAACGCCACCGCGGCCGGATCGACAAGGTGGCGCGCATCGAAGCGGGCAGCGCCATTCATCCTTAAGGCGGAGGCGCAGCGAATGAGCCCGGAATGGACAAAGGTTGCGGCGGAAGTGGAGACGATCGTTCGCGAGCTTGCGGCGGCGGGCGGTTTGCGCAAAGGCCAGCTGCTCGTCGTCGGCGCGAGCACGAGCGAGGTGCTCGGCAAGCGAATCGGCACCTCGGGCACGCTGGAGGCGGCGCAGGCGATTTATGCCGGCGTCGATACGGCGCGGCGGGCGATCGGGTTTTGGCCCGCGTTTCAATGCTGCGAGCATTTGAACCGGGCGCTCGTGGTCGAGCGCGAGGCGGCCGAGCGGTACGGGCTCGAGGAAGTGGCGGCCGTCCCGGTTCCGAAAGCCGGCGGCTCGATGGCCGCTTACGCGTACCGGCAATTGGCGAATGCCTGCCTGGTCGAAACGGTGCAGGCGCATGCCGGCATCGATATCGGCGACACGCTGATCGGCATGCACCTTCGGCGCGTGGCGGTGCCGGTCCGGCCGTCGATCCGCGAAATCGGCGCGGCGCACGTCACGATGGCGTATACGCGGCCGAAGCTGATCGGCGGAGCGAGGGCGGTCTATACGCCGGAGCAAGCCGAAGCGGCTGACGGAACGTGCGAGTAGTATTTCAGAGAAGCAATCGCAAAAACAGCATATGCTTCCGAAGTGAGTTTTTGCTCGCACGGATGCAGTTCAAAGAAGCTATCACAAAAACTCTAAGCATATGCTTCCGAAGTGAGTTTTTGCTCGCACGGATGCAGTTCAGAGAAGCTATCACAAAAACTCTAAGCATATGCTTCCGAAGTGAGTTTTGCTCGCACGGATGCAGTTCAAAGAAGCAATCATAAAAAACTCTAAGCATATGCTTCCGAAGTGAGTTTTTGCTCGCACGGATGCAGTTCAAAGAAGCTATCACAAAAACTCTTAGGAGGTCCCATCATGGAAAACCTGCGTAAACAAGATCCCGAACTGGTGAAAGCGCTCGGTCTCGAGCTGCAGCGCCAGCGCGACAACATCGAGCTGATCGCTTCCGAGAACATCGTCTCCGAAGCGGTGCTGGAAGCGATGGGCACCGTGCTCACGAACAAATACGCCGAAGGCTATCCGGGCAAACGGTATTACGGCGGCTGCGAGCACGTCGATATCGTCGAGGATATCGCCCGCGACCGTGCGAAAGAGCTGTTCGGCGCCGATCATGCCAACGTTCAGCCGCATTCCGGCGCGCAGGCGAATATGGCGGTTTATCTCGCGGCGCTGAAGCCGGGCGATACGGTGCTCGGCATGAACCTCGCGCACGGCGGCCACCTGACGCATGGCAGCCCGGTCAACGCCTCGGGCCTGCTGTATAATTTCGTCGCTTACGGCGTAAACGAAAACACCTTTACGATCGACTATGAAGAAGTCCGCAAAACGGCATTTAAGCATCGTCCGCGCCTGATCGTCGCCGGCGCATCCGCTTATCCGCGCACGATCGATTTCGAGAAGCTCGGCAAAATCGCGACTGACGTCGGAGCCTTGTTTATGGTCGACATGGCCCATATTGCCGGACTCGTCGCTGCGGGCCTGCATCCGAATCCGGTGCCGCATGCGCATTTCGTCACGACCACGACGCACAAAACGCTGCGCGGACCGCGCGGCGGCATGATTCTCTGCACGAAGCCGTGGGCGCAGGCGATCGATAAAGCGGTTTTCCCGGGCACCCAGGGCGGCCCGCTGATGCACATTATCGCGGCAAAAGCCGTTTCCTTCGGCGAGGCGCTTCAGCCGTCGTTCAAAACCTATGCGCAGAACGTCATCGACAACGCCAAAGCGCTGTCGGAAGCATTGGTCGTACACGGCTTGAACCTCGTGTCCGGCGGTACGGACAACCACCTGATGCTGATTGATCTGCGGAACCTGAACATTACCGGCAAGGATGCCGAGCATGTGCTCGATTCCGTCCAAATTACGGTCAACAAAAACGCCATCCCGTTTGATCCGACGAGCCCGTTTATTACGAGCGGCATTCGTATCGGCACGCCGGCGGCGACTTCGCGCGGCATGGGCGTCGACGCGATGAAGACGATCGCCGAGGTGATCGCGATGACGCTGAAAAATCCGAAGGACGAAGCCGTCCTCGCCAAAGCGCGCGGCATGGTCCGGGATTTGACGGCGCAGTATCCGCTCTATCCGCAGCTGAACTACTGATCACAGACGCCCTTCGCGGCTGCTTATCGCTTTCCGCAAGGCCGCTCCTACCGTCCTCCACGGACGCGGAGCGGCCTTCTTTTTGTACCGCAAAAGCGGGCCTTCGTTCGGAGTGCACAAACCGGTGCCGGATGCTATAATAAACAGGATTGTTCGGAAAAAACCGCTCAATTCGAGTGCCGACGATGCTTCCACGGGAGGGCGAACGACCTTTGGGCAAACTGACGATTTGCGACCATCCGCTTATTCAGCACAAGCTGACGCATATCCGCGACAAGCAGACGAATACGAAAAATTTCCGCGAGCTCGTCGACGAAGTGGCGACGATGATGGCTTATGAAATCACGCGAAATTTGCCGCTTGAGCCGGCTCCGGTTTCCACGCCGGTGGCGGATGCGGTCGGCAAGGTCATTGCCGGACGCAAGCTCGGGCTGGTTCCCGTGCTGCGCGCGGGGCTCGGCATGGTGGACGGCATCCTGAAGCTGATTCCGGCGGCGAAGGTCGGCCACATCGGATTGTACCGCGATCCCGATACGCTGAGCCCGGTCGAATATTACGTCAATCTTCCGACGGATGCGACCGAGCGGCTGTTGGTCGTCGTCGATCCGATGCTTGCGACCGGCGGCTCCGCCTGCGCGGCCGTTCAGACGCTGAAGGACCGGGGCTGCACGCAAATTGTGCTGATGTGCCTCATCGCCGCGCCCGAAGGCGTAAAGGCGGTGCAGGACAAGCATCCCGACGTCGATATTTTTGTCGCCGCGGTTGACGAGAAGCTGAACGAACACGGGTATATCGTACCCGGACTCGGGGATGCCGGCGACCGGATGTTCGGCACAAAATAAAGGGCTGACGAAGCCGCTTTTTTCTACGGAAACGAAAGTTCATGCTAACGAAGTCGCGTTTTCTACGAAAACGCCAAAGCCTATGCTTACGAAGTCGCGTTTTCTCCGAAAACGCCTGAGTTTATGCTTACGAAGCCGCGAATTCTCCGAAAACGCCAAAGATTATGCTTACGAAGTCGCGTTTTCTCCGAAAACGCCTGAGGAGTGACCAGATTGAAAAAGCTGAACGTAATGACTGTCTTCGGCACGCGCCCGGAAGCTGTGAAAATGGCTCCGCTCGTGCTCGAGCTCGAAAAGCACCCGGAACACATCGAATCGATCGTATGCGTGACGGCGCAGCACAGGCAGATGCTGGACCAGGTGCTCGATTTCTTCAACATCAAGCCGAAATACGACTTGAACGTGATGAAGGACCGCCAAACGCTGATGGAAACGACGCTTCGGGTGCTTCAGGGGCTCGAGCCCGCATTAAAGGAAGCGAAGCCGGATATCGTGCTCGTCCACGGCGATACGCATACGACCTTTCTGGCCAGCTATGCGGCCTTCCTCCAGCAAATCCAGGTCGGGCACGTGGAAGCCGGTCTCAGGACGTGGAACAAGCTTTCCCCTTACCCGGAGGAGATGAACCGGCAGCTGGCCGGTGTGCTGTCGGATATTCATTTTGCGCCGACGGACCAGGCCGCGGATAACCTGCGCAAGGAAAACAAACCGGAATCGGCGATTTACGTAACCGGCAATACGGCAATCGATGTTTTCCAATATACGGTCGACCGGGCGTTCGCGCATCCCGTCCTCGATTGGGCGAAAGGCAGGCGAATGATTCTGATGACGGCGCACCGCCGCGAGTCGCTCGGCGAACCGCATCGGAACATTTTCCGCGCGGTCAAGCGGATTGCCGACGAGTTCGAGGATGTCGCCGTCGTTTATGCGGTCCACTTGAACCCGGCCGTGCGCGAACCCGCAAACGAAATTCTCGGCGGCCATCCCCGCGTCAAGCTGGTCGACCCGCTGGACGTATTCGAAATGCACAATTTTTTCCCGCATACGTATATGATTATGACGGATTCCGGCGGGCTTCAGGAGGAAGCGCCTACCTTCGGGGTGCCGACCCTCGTGCTCCGCGATACGACGGAACGGCCGGAAGGGATCAAAGCTGGAACGCTGGAGCTTGCGGGCACTGACGAGGAGCACGTGTACGAACGGGCCCGCGCGCTGTTGACCGACAAAGAGCTGTATGACCGGATGAGCGGCGCGTCCAATCCGTACGGCGACGGACAAGCCTCCAAACGGATTGTCGGCGCGATTTTACATCATTTTGGCAGGGGCCAGAGACCCGAGTCGTTCAATTCATGAACAATGTGTGAAAACTATACATCATACAGTGATACTGTACGGTTTTGCGGACTGCGAGAAAACGCTGCCAACCTTTGATTTATCGCGGTTTTTGCATTTTTTTGAACGCCAGAATAAGAATTGACAAAAGCGATTCCCTTTGGATAAAATAAATGAGGATTCCGAGGGGAAGGCGCTTCTTGGCCGCGAAAATTGTTATATTCCTTCCGGTATTTGGTCATAATGACCAAGTGTGTCAACAGGGCCGAGCAAACTTTTTTGCAGGATGTCACAACGTTCCGGTGGTGATCGGCTGTTGGGAAAAGCAACAGGACCTTGGAAAGCCGTGGGTTTGGTCGGTTTGATCGGCGCGGATCTTGCTTTCACGACCGTCGGAGGGTTTTTGGTGGGCCGGGCGATAGACCGGGCTGCCGGTACGGAACCCGCATTTCTGATTGTCGGCGTGCTGGTTGGACTCGGAGTTGGGATTTATTCGATCACGAAGCTGGTCAAGCCTTTTCTTGGGGATGGTTAAATGATTCCATTCTCTCTCTTCATGCGAGGGATATTTGCTACCGCTTTCTTTTTGCTGGCGGCAACCGTTTTGGGCTGGATGCTGTATCCTTCAGGCCGCGTTTACTTTGCGGGATACGGGCTGGGACTGTTTTTCAGCCTGTTGAACGGACTGATCACGATGCAAAAGACGATCAAGACCGGCGAATATGCGCAGGGTCTGATCAAAAGGCGGCCGGGCATCGGCACGCTGCAGCGTTTTTTGCTCGCGGGATTTGCCGGATACGTCGCCATGAAATTTCCGGGGTTGTTCCATTGGGCGGCTGTCATTGTAGGGCTCACTACGGTGACTATGATTTCGCTGGTCATTGCGCTGGTCTATCATTACCGACAGAAAAAATCCGTGGAAAGGGGTGAAAGATAGACATGGAAGAACCACTAAGTCCCACGCGAGAGTGGCTGGGAATGGTATTTGACTGGTCGACCTGCCTTATGATGGTCGTTACCTGCGCGCTTGTATTTCTTATTATTTATCTGGGAACCCGTCGAATGACGAGCAAGACGCCGAAAGGCATGCAAAATTTTCTCGAGTGGGTCATTGATTTCGTCCGCGGTATCGCCGGACAGATGATGGACACCAAAACCGCGGAACGTTATGTCGGACTCGGGCTGACGCTTTTCCTTTACGTGTTCATTGCCAACCAGCTCGGTTTGATTCTCAATTTCGTTACGGTTCACCCGCATCCAAGCGCAGCGATCGGCATTACGCAGTCCCTTATTGACGAAGCCGTTTCTGGCGGAGTTCACGTCAACTGGTGGAAATCGCCGACTGCGACCATCAGTATTCCGGTTGCGCTGGCGATCATCATTTTGCTGTATACGCATTGGCTCGGTCTGCGGCGCGGAGTAGGCTCCTATCTGAAAAGCTATGTATCGCCTCACTGGGCGCTACTGCCGCTTAACCTTGTGGAGGAGCTGTCCAAATTCTTGTCCTTCCCGCTGCGGCTCTTCGGCAACATCTTTGCCGGCGAAGTTCTGCTTTGGGTGCTGCTGCCGACGATTGTCATGGGCGGGCTGTCCACGGTCATGGCGATACCGCTCATCATCTGGATCGGCTACTCGATTTTCGTCGGTGCGATTCAGGCGTTCATTTTCACGATGCTGACGATGGTTTACATTTCTCACCGCGTGAGTCATCATTCCCATTAACCCGGGAGTGAGAAACATAAACACTACAAATGCTGCTTGACCACTTTAAGGAGGTACATCTATTTATGGATTTTGCAATCGCTATGGGTATCGTATTCGGCTTGGCGGCAATCGGTTCCGGTATTGGCATGGGCTTGATTGTCGGCCGTACGATTGAAGGCAGCGCGCGTCAGCCTGAACTGCGCGGCAGCTTGATGGGTCTTATGTTCCTTGGTGTCGGTTTGGTCGACGCACTGCCGATTATCGCAGTCGTCATTGGATTCATGCTGATGGGTAAAGCTTTGGCTTAGGCCCCTGCGATCAATAATTACGAACGGCGAGGGAACCCTCCTCGCCTTTCGTATGATCATGCCCTTCCGCCGAACAGATTATAATCGATCATTTTCCGAGAATCAGCGTTCGGGGCTTGGATTCGATTGATAAGGAGTGAAACGCATTGTTGACGATCGGGAATCTTCACCTGGAGTACGGCACCATGCTGGTGCAGCTGATCTGTTTTGTGATCCTGCTGTTCCTCGTCATCAAATTCGCCATGAAACCGGCGATGAGAGTGCTGAACGAACGGCAAAACCATATTCATGCCCAAATTACCGGGGCTGAAGAAGCAAACAAGAAAGCTGCGAGCCTTGTCGAAGAGCAGCTGGCCAAGCTGGAAGAGGCGAAGCGCGAAGCGCAAGCCATTATCGAGCAGGCGAAAAAACAAAAGGATGCCGAAGGCGATCAGATCATCAAGGCTGCGCAGGAGCGCGCCGAACGATTGATCAAGGACGCCGCTTCGGAAATCGAGAACGAGAAGAACCGGGCGATTGCCGAGCTTCGCGAGCAAGTCGGCACGTTGTCCGTTTTGCTGGCTTCGAAGATCATCGAGAACGAAGTCGACGACAAGTATAACGGCGCGATGATTAACGATTTTCTTAAGCAGGTGGAGGGCCGGGTATGAGCGAAGAAGTCGTCGCGAAACGATACGCCCGCGCTCTGTTTGAAATTGCAGCCGAACAGCAGACCCTAGAAGCCTTTGCGCAGGATCTGGAATTGATCGGCGACTCGCTTCTGGGAGATAAGGATATTTCAAGCTTCCTCACGCACCCGAAAGTGGATGTCAACGTCAAAAAAGCGACGCTGAAAAAAGCTTTCGAAGGTAAAGTCTCCCCGGATGTACTCTCGCTGCTTGTGCTTCTGGTCGAGAGAGGCCGGGAAAATATTTTGCGCGATGTGGTGAAATCGTATACCGCAATGGCCAATGAAGCCCGCAATGTCGTAAATGCCACCGTCTCGACGGCATTCCCGTTATCCGCCGAAGAAACGGCCGATCTTTCGGCTCAATTCGGCAAAACGATTGGCAAAACGGTTCATATGACCAATGTGGTGGATCCGTCGATCATCGGAGGTCTTATCGTCCGCATTGGCGATCATTTATTTGACGGCAGCGTTAAAGGGAAGCTGTTACGCTTCAAGCAGGCGCTTGTCCACTCTTAATGCAAAGACAGGGGTGAAGTTCACTTGAGTATCCGACCTGATGAAATCAGCAAGCTGATTAAAGAACAAATTCAACAATATAAATCCGAAGTTCAAGTGGTCGACGTCGGAACCGTCGTACAAGTCGGCGACGGTATCGCGCGCGTCCACGGTCTGGAAACTGCGATGTCAGGCGAGCTTTTGGAGTTTTCCAACGGTGTCGTGGGCATGGCCCTGAACCTGGAAGAGAGCAATGTCGGTGTCGTTATCCTCGGACCGTACACCGAAATTCGCGAAGGCGACGAAGTGAAACGTACCGGCCGCATTATGGAAGTGCCTGTCGGAGAAGAACTGCTCGGCCGCGTCGTCAACCCGCTCGGCCAGCCGGTTGACGGCAAAGGCCCGATTAATACGACCCAATTCCGGCCGGTTGAATCTCCCGCTCCGGGCGTTATCGACCGGAAGTCGGTTCACGAGCCGATGCAGACCGGCATCAAGGCTATCGATGCGATGGTTCCGATCGGCCGCGGTCAGCGCGAGCTGATTATCGGCGACCGTCAAACAGGTAAAACCGCAATTGCGATTGATGCCATCATCAATCAAAAAGGCAATGGCGTGAAATGTATTTACGTGGCCATCGGCCAGAAGCAATCCACCGTTGCGAACGTGGTGGAGACGCTTCGCCGGAACGGGGCGCTCGATTACACGATCGTCGTTACGGCAGCCGCATCCGAACCGGCACCGCTGTTGTTCCTGGCGCCGTACGCAGGCTGTGCGATGGGCGAATATTTCATGTACAAAGGCGAGCACGTGCTCGTTATTTATGACGATTTGACCAAGCAAGCAGCGGCATACCGCGAATTGTCCCTGCTGCTCCGCCGTCCTCCGGGCCGGGAAGCTTACCCGGGCGACGTATTCTACCTGCACTCCCGTTTGCTGGAACGCGCTGCGAAACTTAACGATGAGAACGGCGGCGGTTCGCTGACGGCACTACCGTTTATTGAAACGCAGGCATCCGACGTTTCGGCTTATATTCCGACGAACGTGATCTCGATTACGGACGGTCAGATCTTCCTGGAAGCAGACCTGTTCTTCTCCGGACAACGTCCGGCGATTAACGTCGGTATCTCCGTCTCCCGCGTAGGCGGATCGGCGCAAATCAAAGCGATGAAGAAGGTAGCCGGTACGCTTCGTCTTGACCTTGCGGCATACCGCGAGCTGGCGGCATTCTCGCAATTCGGCTCCGACCTCGACAGATCGACGCTTGCGCGTCTGAACCGCGGCGTTCGTACGATGGAAATTTTGAAGCAGGGCGTGAACCTGCCGATGCCCGTTGAGAAGCAGGTCATCTCGATCTATACGGCGGTTAAAGGCCACCTGGACGACATTCCGGTTGCCGACGTTCTCCGTTTTGAACGGGAGTTCCTTTCGTTCATCGAGTCGAGCCACCCGGAAATCGCGGCTTCGATCCGCGATACGAAGGACTTGACGGACAGCAACGAACAGGCGCTGATCGACGCCATCACGAGGTTCAAGAAAGGCTTTGCCGTAACGGCTTAATGCATATTCGCTGCGCCGATCGTTCGCGCGCAGCTTTCCACTTCGTTTGACCGTTTTAACGGTTACAGTCCAAGCAGCAAAGGCGGGTGAACCAAATGGCTAAAGGCATGCGCGATATTAAGCGGGAAATCAAGAGCAAACAGAACATGAAGCAGATTACGAAGGCGATGGAAATGGTGGCGGCTTCCCGTCTCAGACGCGCTCAGGAGGCCGCTCAGGCAGCTAGGCCGTATGCGGAGAAAATGAAGGAAGTCGTATCGAGCATTGCGGCGGGCACGAAAGGCGTCAAGCATCCGATGCTGCAGTCCCGGCCGATCAAAAAAACCGGCTACCTGATTATTACTTCCGATCGCGGTCTGGCAGGCGGATACAACGCCAACCTCATTCGTAAGCTGACGAGCACCATTCGCGAGCGGCATAAATCGACCGACGAGTACGTCATTTTCGTTATCGGACGAAAAGGGCGCGATTACTTCCGCCGGCGGAATATGCCGATTGTCGAAGAAGTGACCGGTTTGCCGGATTCCCCGTCCTTCGCGGACATTAAATCCATTGCCGGCTCGGCCGTGAAAAATTTCGAATCGGAAGCGTATGACGAGCTGTACCTGTATTACAACGAATTCGTCAACGCGCTGACCCAGGTCCCGACGGAGAAACGCCTGCTTCCGCTGGAGGATGTCGGCGGCAGCGGCAATGCCATTTCGAATTACGAATATGAGCCGTCGGCTGAGGAAGTTCTCGAGGCTCTGCTTCCCAAATATGCGGAAACGCTGATTTACAGTGCGCTGCTCGACGGCAAGGCGAGCGAGTTCGGCGCCCGGATGACGGCGATGGGCAATGCGACGAAGAACGCGACAAAGATGATCAACAGCTTGACGCTGACGTATAACCGCGCTCGTCAGGCGGCGATTACGCAGGAGATTTCCGAGATCGTGGCGGGCGCGAATGCGCAGTCTTAACCCGAATGATTCGAATAAAACGAGCGATATCGTTTGAAACGGATAGAGCAGCATTGTAAACCATGAAGGAAAGCAGGAGGGAAAACCATGAAAAAAGGACGCGTTATATCCGTCATGGGTCCGGTTGTCGACGTTGAGTTCGAACGCGGACATCTGCCGGAAATTTTGAACGCGCTCAAAATCGAGCGGAAGGCGCAAAGCGAGAGCGAAAAGGATATCAACCTGACGCTTGAAGTTGCGACTCACCTCGGCGACAACCAGGTTCGCACGGTTGCGATGAGCTCCACCGACGGTTTGGTTCGCGGGGCCGACGTCATCGACACGGGCGCCCCGATTACAATCCCAGTCGGCGCTCCTACGCTCGGCCGCGTATTCAACGTGCTTGGCGAGCCGATCGACAATGCCGGCGAAGCCAAATCCGAACGCAACCTGCCGATTCATCGCCCGGCGCCAACCTTCGAGGAATTGTCCACGCAGGCGGAAATTCTTGAAACGGGCATTAAAGTTATCGACCTGCTGGCTCCTTATGCGAAAGGCGGCAAAATCGGCCTCTTTGGCGGCGCGGGCGTCGGCAAGACGGTCACGATCCAAGAGCTGATCAACAACATCGCGCAAGAGCACGGCGGTATTTCCGTATTTGCCGGCGTTGGCGAACGGACGCGCGAAGGCAACGACTTGTATCATGAAATGAAAGATTCCGGCGTATTGCCGAAAACGGCAATGGTGTTCGGCCAGATGAACGAGCCGCCGGGCGCCCGCCAGCGGGTAGCCTTGACGGGTCTGACGATGGCGGAATATTTCCGCGACGAAGAAGGCCGCGACGTGCTTCTGTTCGTCGATAACATTTTCCGGTTTACGCAAGCGGGTTCCGAAGTTTCCGCGCTTCTCGGCCGCATGCCGTCCGCGGTCGGTTACCAGCCTACGCTGGCAACCGAGATGGGCCAGCTTCAGGAGCGGATCACCTCGACGAAGAAAGGTTCCGTTACGTCCATTCAGGCGATCTACGTTCCGGCGGATGACTACACCGACCCGGCTCCGGCAACGACGTTTGCCCACTTGGACGCCACGACCAACCTGGAGCGTAAAATTTCCGAGAAGGGCATCTTCCCGGCCGTTGACCCGCTGGCTTCGTCGTCGCGGATCCTGACGCCGGAGGTTGTCGGCCAAGAGCATTACAATGTCGCACAAGAAGTGAAACAAATTTTGCAGCGCTATAAAGAGCTTCAAGATATTATCGCAATTCTTGGCATGGACGAGTTGTCCGAGGAAGACAAAACGACCGTCGCACGCGCGCGGAAAATCGAACGCTTCCTGTCCCAGCCGTTCCACGTAGCGGAACCGTTCACGGGCACGCCAGGCAAATACGTACCGGTTAAAGAAACGGTCCGCAGCTTCAGGGAAATTCTCGACGGCAAGCATGACGATCTTCCGGAAGCGGCATTCATGTACGTCGGTACGATTGAAGAGGCCGTGGAGAAAGCCAAAACGCTGTAATAGCGAAAGGCAGGAGGGTTCCACATGAGCACCTTTTTATTGGAAATCGTAACGCCGGAGCGTATCGTCTACGCGAAGGATGTCAACATGGTCATCGTGAAGGGTGCAGCGGGGGAACTGGGGATTTTGGCGAATCATATTCCGCTCGTGACGCCGCTTAAAATTGCTCCCGTGACCGTGAAACGCGATAACGCCATGGATTTTATCGCCGTCAACGGCGGCTTCATCGAAGTGCGCAAGGACAAGGTTGTCATCCTGGCGGAAAGCGCCGAGCTTCCGGAGGATATCGACGTCGACCGCGCCGAGCTGGCCAGGCAGCGTGCCGAGCAGCGGATTTCCGGCGGCGGCGGCGAGATCGATGTGAAACGCGCAGAGGCAGCGCTCCACCGTGCGCTGAATCGCCTGGATGTCAAGCAGCGGGTGCGGGCGTAACCATTCGGCCGCAGCCTGAAAGACCGTCATTCCGTCCGGAATGGCGGTCTTTCGTATTTATATGGCGACAGCGGTTGCCCCGTTGCTAGAGCCGATTTTGGATCGAACACGATGTGGCGAACCGATTGAACCGCTCCGTTTTCATTCGATGGAGATCCGATCTGTCCGGATATTTGGCGGACGCGATTTGACGTTCACGCCTCGGGCATACTATACTAATTGAAAATGGTTCTCACTCGAGAGAAGGGGTCGAATACGGGAATGAAGAAGGCGTCGGCTTTTGAAATCGCGGCGGCGCGCGGATGGAACCTGCTGAACGAGGGAAAGCCGTTTACGCCGATCTTTACGCTGTTCCTCTATGCGATTTATCATGCGTCGCGATGGGACGTGCCTTCCTTTTGGGGGGCGTTCGCGCTTGGAGCCGTCATCGCGCTCCCGGTATTTGCGCTTTATTTTAAGTACGATTTCCCTCTGTTTCTGCGCAATTATTTGTGGCTGCCGCTTGTGGCGGCGATCGTACTGTGGAAGGACGGCAGGATCGATATCGGTCTGTATGCCGGGGCCGTGCTGGTATTCCTTTTTTTTACGGTGTATTTCTGGGGAACGTTTTATTATCATCTGCGGATCGGCACGTCCTGGTGGAATTTCCGCCGGTTTTGGAAGCTGGTGCTGAAAAACAGCGATTCGACGAGCGGGAACGCTCAAGAGCAGCTGCCGAAGTTTCTGCTGCTGTTGTTCCTGATGGATACCGCGGCCGGGCATTGGACAAGCGGCGGACTGTTTGGAGGCACGTTTTCATTTGTCTCGTATGCTCTGTTTGTCATCGCGCTCGGGCTGTATGCCTGGGTGCTGCACCGGAATTTGTTTGACTGGAAGCCGAAGGAAATTCCAACCTATACGCATAATGCCGAGCCGCCGAAAGAGGCCGTCAGCGGCAAAGTATTCGTGCTGGTCGTCGACGGCATGCGCAAGGACCGGTTCGAAGAAGCGGATGCGCCTTTTATGAAAATGATGCGGACCGCCGGAACGGAATATACGCAGATGGAAACGGTGTACCCCGCCCGGACGGTCGTCTGCTTTTCGTCGATGTTTACCGGGACGTATCCGCGCGAGCACGGCATCACGTCGAACATGGTCTGGAAGCTCGGCATCAAGGTGGAATCGATTTTCGACAGCCTGCGGAAAGCCGGGAAAAAAGGGCGGCTGCTCGGCATCGCCCACCTGATCGATTCGATGGGAGACGACGTGGAGAGCGTTACGGCTGTCATGCATAACGACAAAGCCGACCGGAACATCATGGAGCGGGCGAAGCTTGTGATGCAGGAGCAGGATCCGGATTTGCTGGTCGTTCAGTTTATCGCCACGGACCAGACGGGGCACAGCATGGGGGCGCTGTACGACGAATACCGGATCAAGATCGAAGAGGTCGACCGGCTGATCAAGGAATTTGTGCTGTGGCTGGAAGCGGAAGGGTTCGCCGACAACGCGACGTTCATCGTATGCGCCGATCATGGGCAGGCGGACGGAATCGGCGGTCACGGGCATTTGGACGAAGGCGAGCGTTTCGTGCCGTTTTTCTTATGCGGACCCGATATCCGCGCCGGCGTCAAGGTGGAAGAGAAGCATTCGCTCGTCTCGGCAGCGCCGACAATCGCCTATTTGCTGGGAGCGCCGTATCCGAACCGCAGCCGGGGGCCGGTGCTGCTGGAAGCGGTCGAATCCAGGACGGAACCGGAACCAGAATCGACATCATCAGACGAAGGAAGCGAAGCGGCTTGGAAAACCGGAAGTTGATCGTTTTTTTGCCGGCCTACAACGAAGAGCTGAATATTGCGGACGTCATTCGGCGCATCCCGCGCGTTGTCCGTCCGGGCTGGAGCGTCGAGGTGCTTGTCGTCGACGACGGTTCGGCGGATAAAACCGTGGCAAAAGCGCAGGAGGCCGGTGCCGACCATATCGTCCGGTTTGAGCGCAACCGCGGTCTGGGCGCGGCGGTGCGCGAAGGGCTCGCCGCCTGCGTACGGCTCGGCGCCGACATTGGGCTGATGATTGATGCGGACAACGAGTATCCGGCGGAACAAATTCCGGAGGTCATCGCGCCGATCTGGGACGGCACCGCCGATTATACGATGGGATCGCGCTTCAAGGGCGAGATCAGGGGCATGAAGCTGCACCGGCGGCTCGGCAATATCGCGTTTACGCTGCTGCAGGCGGCGCTGCTTCGGCGGTTCATCTGGGATGGGCAGTCGGGCATGCGCGGCTTCTCGCGCGAAGCCATGGAGCATGCGGACATTATCCACGATTACAATTACGCGCAGGTACTGACGCTGAATCTTGTGCGGCAGGGCTTCCGGATGCAGGAGGTGCCGATCCGCTACAAGGTTCGCGTGCACGGGGAGTCGTTCATCCGTTTCCGGAAATATTTGTTCAAGGTGCTTCCGGCCGTATGGAAGGAAATGCGCCGCCCGGTCTCGAAGCGTGACCGGCGTTCTCCGGACACGTCGGCCAAATCGAAAAACGGCGCGGCGCTCGTCCTGGAGAACGGCACCGGTTCAGGTGAATAAGGGGAGACGAACGGACAAGGGCCGGAGCGGGCTCCGGAGCACCATGAGCGAAACGCGGCTTGCACGACCGTATGGAGGGAACAGGAGTTGCTGAAAAGGATCATGCGGCTGCGGAAAGCGGCTGCGGCGCTTGCTGCTGCTCTTTTTGCCCTGCTGTGGACGGTATACAGTCTCATGCACGTGAGCCCATACGCCGCATCGTGGGACGAGGTCGATTTCGTGCTGGCGCTGGACCGGTTCGATCTGCTGGCGATGCAGCCGCATTTTCCGGGCTATCCGTACTTTGTGCTGGGGGGTATGGCCATGCGCCGGTTTGCGGGAGACAATCCCGTACTGGCGTACGGTATCCTGAATACTTTCTTGGCGGCGCTCTCGGCATGGCCGGTTTGGCGCCTGGCCCGGCGGATGCTAAGTCCGGCATGGGCATGCACCGTGGTTATGCTGGTCCTGTCGGCGCCTTACGTATGGCTGCAGGACGCCGGCCCGATGTCCGAAGGTGCGGGCATCGCGCTCCTTTGGTGGTTTCTTTGGAGCTGGCAGTCCGCCATGGAGCGGCGCGATTGGAGGACGTCGCTCGCCGCGCTGTTCGTCTTCGGTCTGCTGATGGGCGTGCGCCTGTCGTATGCGCCGTTCGGGCTCGCTCTCGTCTGGCTGCTCGGCGTCATCTGGGCCGGCTGGCGGGCGGCGGGGCGGAAGGCGCTTCCGCGCGCGTTATTGTTCACGGCGGCCGGCGCGGGGTGTCAATTGCTGTGGCTTGGCGGACTTGCGCTAAGCGAGGGCGGACTTGCCGGCTTCGCCAAGCTGGCCGAAGCGTTCACGGCCGGGCATTTCAGCGAGTGGGGCGGCGGCGTCGCAGCCGACCCGTCGCTGCCCTTCGGCGAGCGGCTGCTCCGCTTCGCCGGCGGCAATGTGCTGTGGACCGGCATGTTTGCCCGGTCCGCGGCATTAATGGCGGCGAGCGCCGCGCTGCTGCTCGCCGCGCTGCTCTGCGCGGGCGCGCGGCGCCCGCCGGGCGGCGCCGGGCGCCCGCGCCTTGCGCGCCGGGCGGCGGCATGGCTCCGCCGCCCGGCGCCGCCGGGGGCGCTCGCTGCGCTCGCGGGCGCCTACGGCGCGTGGGCGCTGCTCGCGCAGAACATCGACAAGCCGCGCCACATCACGCCGCTGATCGGCGTGATGTGGCTGCTGCTGGCGGCGATGTTCCGCGCTCCAGCGCCCGCTTCGCGGCCCGCCGCGCCGGGCGAAGCCGGCGCGGCGCTGCCGCCCGCCGCGGGCGCGGTGCCTCCCGCGTGCGCCGCGGGCCAGGCGCCGCAGGCGCCCCGCGCGGCGCGCATCCGCCGCGCGCTGCGCGGCGCAGGCGGGCTGCTCGCCGCCTGCGTTATCGCGCTGCAGGCCGGGCGCGGGGCATCGCTTGTCTCGCGGCAGGCGGCGGAGCGGCCGGCCGTCTACCAGCTGGCCGATGCGCTCCGCGAAATGGCGCAGCAAAACGGCGGCCGCCGCATCGTCGTTTACACGTGGGAGGAAGACCGGGTGCTCGATTACCTGCGCACGCCGGTCGAGGCCAGGCAAATTTTGACGTACGATTATTTCAGAGCTAATACAAAAGCGGACGGGGACGCGCTTATATTGCTGACCGATCATGTGCTGGGCGGCTTCGAAGCGCAGGCCGGACCGCTTCGCGATCACGTCAAACCGATCCGCACCTTCAGAAGCGACCCGTTGTTCGAACCGGTCTATGCCGACATTACCTTGTATGAATGGAAAGGCGGATAAAACGGGTTCCATATGATTGCTTTCATGATTGACACTAATATTGAAAATGATTATCATTATCTCGTATATCATTTTAGAGTTTCTAACGAATCGCAGCCGCTGCTGCATCAGCCGGTTTCCTGAATGCCGCTGTTAATTAAACACAGAAGGTGAATTCATGCACACGCGTTTGAAAGCCGTCATGCTGACGATCTTCATCTTGCTCACTGCCGCTCCGGGAAACGCCTTGGCTTATTCTTACGGCGACGCAAACACCGAGGATGTGGCGGAAACCTTCAAGCTGGTTACAGCCGATTTGAGCAAATCGCCGCCGGATTGGAACGGAGCCTCGGACGCTCACAAGGCGCGCCGCGCCGAAATCGCTTCCCATTTCGGGGAACCGGTTGCCGCAACGCTGGACCAGAATATATCCTCCAAAAATATGGACGACACGATCGCCAATTATAAAGCGGTGCTCGTCATGAACCTGAACCGCCGCTTCGAAAACACCCTCGAATCGATTGCCGATTATTCGCAGGCGAAACTGCTGCTGGCTAAAGCGAAGGCAACCTTCGAAACGCTGAAGCCGTATGCCGAGCCCAAGCTGACCCCGTCCGGCGTTGACGCGATCGAGCAGGATTTTCAAACCGCTCTTGACGCGGTCGGCAATCCCGGCCTGTTCGGCGTCGGCAAAAAAGAGGCGGAGCCCGAGAAGGTGAAAGCGGCCGTGAACCGAATCTATTCCCAGCTGAAGCCGCTGTTTCCGTATAAGGCCGCTCCCGGGGAATCGTCCGCCGGGCCTTCGGAAGGCGGAGCCGCGAACGATGCGGCCGCCGGCGGTTCGCAAAACGCGCCGATGAAGCGGGAGAACGATACGAATGCGGCCGTCACGTTCGGCGTCATCGGCGGCGTTGTCGTCATCGCGGCGCTCGCCGTCTGGTGGGCAAGGCGCAAAGGCTTTTTCTAGGCAAGGAGTGAGTGAGCGTCATGAATGTGCAGGCTTTTCTCATCACGTTTCGCGAAGCGTTCGAAGCGATATTGATCGTCGGCATCATCATTACCTACTTGAACCGGATCGGGCAGTCGAAATGGAACAAATGGGTCTATACCGGCGTCGCCCTGGCTATACTGGCCAGTCTGGGAGTCGCGTTCGTGTTCCAGACGATACTGGTCGGGTACGAGGCGATGGGCAGCCAGGATTATTTGCGGATCGGGATCCTGTTCGTATCGTCCGGGCTGCTCACCCATATGATCCTGTTCATGAGCAAGCAGAACCGTGAAATGCGCAGCAAGCTGCAAAATAAAGTAGCGCTCATTTTATCGGCGGGCGGCGCGCTGAACATGATCGTGCACTCTTTTCTCGTTACGCTGCGCGAAGGCGTGGAGACGGTGTTTTTCTTCGCCGCGATCGCGCAGGGCAACATTTCGCAGGCGCTGCAAAGCTGGGGCGCGCTGCTCGGGCTTGCGACGGCGGTTTTACTCGGTTGGATCGTATTCAAAAGCAGCAAGCGGATACCGGTCGGCTCGTTTTTCAAAGTTACGGGCGTATTCCTCGTGATGATTGCCGCCGGGCTGTTCGTGCAGGCGATCGGGGTCATGCAGGATTTGCGGCTGATGGGCACCTTCTACCATACGGCCGGCGGCGAAATCGGCCATGTATACAATATCGTATGGCTGATGCCGGAGCATCCGATCGACGAGGCGAACTATATACGGGATACGGGGCATCACCCGCTGATTAGCGGCCAGGTCGGCGTCTTTTTCAAAGCGTTTCTCGGTTACTCGCAGGCGCCTTCCGTCGAAGAATTCGTCGGCTACTGGCTGTACTACCTGTTCGTATTCGCGCTGCTCGCCAGACAGAAGAAGCTGGCGGCCCTTCAGGCGGCGCAGGCCGGGAAGCCGCAGAGCGGCGGTATCTCCGCTTCCGCAGGCGAAGCGGCATCCGGTTCCGGCGCTTCGCACCGGCCAGCGGACGGCCGCGTCCCATCCGCCGGCTGCGGACAGCCGGGGCAGGACGCAGCGAGCGGCGGCGAAGTCAAACAAGCTGGGGCGTCCGCGTTTACGGCAGGCGCAAAAACATAACCTCTATCAGGCTCCCCTCGGAAAAGGGCTTCCGGGATGGGGAGCTTTTTTGTTTCCGGACATGCGCGCGGGCCGCCGGCGAATCCCTAACGGTAGAAAATAAAGGAATTTGCCAATGGTACGCCGAATTTTACACGTACCTTATCTAGAGGGAGGGGCAACCAATGGAAGCTGATTTTAACCGGACTTGGCTGATCAACAAATTTGAAGAAATTCGGCAACGGATCCTCCAAGCGCTGGAACAGCTTGACGATGAGCAGGTCAATTGGCAGCCCGATCCGACAAGCCACAGCATCTCAACGTTAATCCGGCATATCGACGGCAACATTCAAGAGCGCATCCTGAAAGGAATCCTTCATCACGATATCCGTCGAAACCGCGAGAAAGAACTGAAGCAGGCGCAAGCAGCAAAATCGGATCTGGAGACCACCGTGCGGGACCGTCTGCAGCTCGTCATCGATACCGTTCGTGACAGCACGGACGCACGGCTGGTGCAGACGCAAACGGTGCGAGGCCGGGAACGGACCCATCTCGACCTTCTGCATCAGTGCGCGGCGCATTATTCGGAGCATATGGGGCAAATTTTCTTTATTGCAAAGCAGATCCTGAAAGAACGTTACATCTCCACTTCAATATGATTTTGCTGCAGCAGCACCTCTGAATAGGATAATGATGTCAAATACTCCTCGGTGCCGCGTCTCGGGAAGCGCATTCAATCGGCAATAGACGAGGATGACAGCTTTTGTTATAATTGTGAGGGAAATTTGACCGAGCGGCGCGGCCTCTGTTCCCGCCCCTATTCGATCCCGCGGAGGCGATGATATGGAGAAGTACATCAACAATTATGTGATTGTGACGATCTTCATTTTGCTTGGGATTTTGCTTCCGGCTGTAGCGCTGACAACCGGCCGGCTGCTTCGGCCGAGCAGGCCGACGGAGGAGAAGAAGACGACGTACGAAAGCGGGAACGAACCGGTAGGGGAAGGCCAGGTCCGTTTCAATGTGCGTTATTATTTGTTCGCGCTGATGTTTGTCGTATTCGATGTGGAGACCGTCTTCCTATATCCATGGGCCGTAGCGTATAAGCAGCTCGGCTTATTTGCGCTTGTCGAGATGATTATTTTTGTCGGGTTGCTTCTGGTCGGCCTGATCTACGCCTGGAAAAAGAAGGTGCTCAAATGGAATTCAATTTAGAATCGATTTCCCCGGAAGAGCGGCAGGAATTGGAACGGAACGTGTTTATGGGCACGCTGGAGCAGCTGAAGGCGTGGGCGCGGAGCAATTCGCTCTGGCCGCTTACGTTCGGGCTGGCCTGCTGTGCCATTGAAATGATGGGGACCGGCGCATCCCATTACGATCTCGACCGCTTCGGCGTTATTTTCCGTACGTCGCCGCGCCAATCGGACGTCATGATCGTCGCCGGCACGGTCACGAAGAAAATGGGACCGCTGCTGCGGCGTCTGTACGATCAGATGCCGGAGCCGAAATGGGTCATCGCGATGGGCTCGTGCGCGACGGCGGGCGGACCGTACGTTAAATCGTATGCCGTTATGAAGGGCGTCGACCAGATCGTGCCCGTAGACGTTTATATACCCGGATGTCCGCCGAATCCGGCGGCGCTGATTTACGGGATCAACAAGCTTCAGGAGAAAATCCGCTACGAGGCGAAAACCGGGAAGCGGGTGACGAGCCGATGAGCGAAGAGAAGGATAAAGAGCTGAAGCCGGACGGAAGCCGCGGCGATGAGGCTGGAGACGGCGCGTCATCGGCGCCTGAGGAAGCGGCGCCGCCCGCGGAGACGACAGCCGCCGAACCGGCTGCGTCCGGCGGGCAGGCTTCCGAAGCGGACAGCGGCGCACCTTCGGCTGCCGATGCGGAAACGCCGGAAGCCCCCGCCGCGGCGAAGGCCGCTGGCGAGGGCGGTGGAGCGCCGGCGGGCGAAGCACCCGCGGCCGACCCGGAGCGCGAGGCGAAGCTGAAGGCCGCCGCGGAAGCGCGCGCGGCCCGCGCCGCGGCGAAGGCTGCCGCCGCGGGCGGCGAAGCGCCGGCGGGCGGCGGAGCGCCGGCGGGCGAAGCACCCGCGGCCGACCCGGAGCGCGAGGCGAAGCTGAAGGCCGCCGCGGAAGCGCGCGCGGCCCGCGCCGCGGTGAAGGCCGGAGCGGGCGCGGCCCCCGCTGAGCCGAAGCCGCCTTCGCCGAAGCAGCCGGAGCTTGACGAGATCGTCCGGCTGCTCCGCACGCACGTTCATGATGGAGCCGTCGAGGAAGCGGTCATCAACGAAATGAACGGCGATTTGCCGACGGTAACGGTGAAAGCCGATTATTGGAGCGAAGCGGCCCGTTTGCTGAAAACGGATTCTTCGCTCGGCTTCCATTATTTGCGCAACGTGTCGGGCGTTGATTACGAATCTTACATGGAAGTTGTATATCATCTCGTTTCCCTGGAAACGAAACGCGAAGCGGCCGTCAAGGTGAAGACGGACCGCGAGGAGCCGTCCGTGCCGTCCGCGACGCCGGTCTGGGCGACGGCGAACTGGAACGAGCGGGAAATTTTCGATCTGCTCGGCATCGATTTTCCCGGTCACCCCGATCTGCGCCGCATTATGATGCCGGACGACTGGGTCGGCCATCCGCTTCGCAAAGACTATGAACCGCTCGACCCGGAGGTGTAAGCGCCTGTGATCCGTACCGAAGAACTGCTGCTTAACGTCGGCCCGCAGCATCCGAGCACTCACGGCGTTTTCCGCATCGTCGTCAAGCTCGACGGCGAGGTCATCAACGAGGCGATTCCGGTTATGGGCTATTTGCACCGGGGAACCGAGAAGCTGGCGGAAAACCTGAACTATACGCAAATCATACCGTACACCGACCGGATGGACTACGTGTCCGCGATGACGAACAACTACGTGCTCTGCCATGCCGTCGAGACGATGATGGGCATCGAGATTCCGGAGCGCGCCGAATTCATGCGTTTGATCGTCATGGAGCTGCAGCGCGTCGCAAGCCATCTCGTCTGGTGGGGAACCTACCTGCTCGATATCGGGGCGATGAGCCCGTTTTTGTACGCCTTCCGCGACCGGGAGATCATTATCGACCTGTTCAACGAATTGTGCGGCGCCCGGCTGACCTATAACTACATGCGCGTGGGCGGCGTGAAGTGGGACGCGCCGGACGGCTGGATCGACAAGGTGCGGGAATTTCTTCCGTACATGGAGAAGAAGCTGGAGGAATACGACAACCTTGTCAGCGGCAACGAAATCTTTCTCGCCCGGATTAAGGGGGTCGGCGCCTACGACGCGCAAACCGCAATCGATTACGGCCTCTCCGGCGCCAACCTGAGGTGCACCGGAGTAGACTGGGATATCCGCAAGGCGGAGCCGTACAGCCTGTACAGCCGCTTCGAATTCGACGTTCCGCTGGGGAAAAACGGCGACTGCTACGACCGCTATCTGATCCGGCTTGAGGAAGTGCGCCAGAGCCTTCGCATCCTGAAACAGGCGGTGGAGCAGTTTCCGTCCTCGGGCGAAACGATGGGCAAAGTGCCCCGCGTCATTCGTCCGCCGGCCGGCGAGGCGTACGTCCGGATCGAATCGCCGCGCGGCGAAATCGGCTGCCATATCGTATCCAAAGGCAAGGCGGAGCCGTACCGGCTCAAATTCCGCCGTCCGTCCTTCGTCAACCTGCAAATTTTGCCGAAGCTGCTGGTCGGCGAGACGATGACGAACCTCATCACGATTTTGGGCGGCATCGACATTGTCGTCGGGGAGGTGGACTGCTGATGGGCTCCTGGCTGAACGAAACGCTGACGTGGGGACACGCCCTCATCTTCTTTTTATGGGGGGTCGTTCTGCTCGCGCTGGTGCTCGGCTTTGTCTCCTACGCGATCTATTTCGAGCGAAAGGTAATCGGCTGGATGCAGCTGCGGATCGGCCCGAACCGCGTCGGTCCTCTAGGGTTGTTCCAATCGTTCGCCGATATTTTGAAGCTGCTGATCAAGGAGGACACCATTCCGCGCAAAGCCGACCGCGCACTGTTCGTACTCGCGCCGGTGCTCGCTTACGTCCCGGCCTTCGCGGTTCTGGCGGTCATCCCGTATACGCAAAAGCTTTATTTCGCCGATATCAACGTCGGGCTTTTGTATTACGTCGCGCTGTCGGGCATTTCCACGATCGCGATCGTGCTCGGCGGCTGGTCGTCAAACAATAAATACGCGCTGCTCGGCGGCATGCGTTCGGCGGCGCAAATGATCAGCTACGAGGTTCCGCTTGTCATTTCCGTCGTCGGCGTCGTCATGGTATCCGGAACGCTTAATCTGCGCGGCATCGCCGACCAGCAGGGCGACTGGTTCTGGCAGTGGAATTTCCTGCCGCAAATTATCGGCTTCGCCGTATTCGTCATCGCGGCGGTGTCCGAGCTGAACCGGACGCCGTTCGACCTGCCGGAAGCGGAATCGGAGCTTGTCGCCGGTTATCATGTCGAATACAGCGGCTTCCGCTTCGCTTTCTTCATGCTGACGGAATACGTCTACGTCTACGCGATTGCCGCGCTGACGACGGTGCTGTTTCTCGGCGGGTGGCATGCGCCGCTGGCTTTCCTCGATTTCGTGCCGGGGATTATCTGGTTTCTGCTGAAGTTCGGGTTTATCGTGTTCTTCTTGTTCTGGCTGCGGGCGACGATGCCCCGGATCCGGGTCGATCAGCTGATGGGCCTCGGCTGGAAGGTGCTGCTGCCGCTGGCGATCCTGAACGTGTTCGTCACGGCTGTTTATTTGGAGCTGTTCGTAAAATAAGCCGAAGCTTTGCTTCTTTTCCAAAGGAAGAAACTTGCTTCGCCGCCGAAGAGGCGGCCGCTCTCGCGAAGTCAAGTTTTGCCTGATGCAAAACTTCTTAGGAGGAACGGGAATGAAAGGTCTACTCAAAGGGCTTGGCGTTACGCTGAAATCGATGACCTCGAAAAAAGTCACCATTTCCTATCCCGACGAGCCGATTATTATGCCGGACCGCTTCCGCGGCATCCAGCATTTCGAGCCCGACAAATGTATCGTCTGCAACCAGTGCGCGCGTATTTGCCCGACGGAATGCATTACGCTGACCGGCAAGCCGAATCCCGATCCGGACAAAAAAGGGAAAGTCATCGATACCTACGACATCAACTTCGAAATCTGCATTTTGTGCGACCTGTGCACCGAGGTGTGTCCGACGGAGGCGATCGTCATGACGAACAATTTCGAGCTGGCGTCCTACAGCCGCGACGAGCTGTTCAAGGACCGGGAGTGGCTGGACGACAACAACGTGAACGTCCGCCAGGACAACAACAATATCGGCGCTCCGCAAGCCGCCAAGGGGGGCGCGAAATAAACCATGTTCAATCTGAATTTGACCGGCGAGTTCATCGCGTTTTTCATCTTTGCCGTGATCATTATTTGCGGCTCGGTGCTGATGATCAGCTTTACGAAGGTCGTGCATATGGTGGTCTCGCTCGCCGCGGTCTTCATCGGCGTCGCCGGCATGTTCGTCCTGCTTCAAGCGGAATTTCTGGCGTTCGTGCAGGTGCTTATCTATGCCGGCGCCGTGTCGATTCTGATGATTTTCGGCATTATGATGACCAAGCACCAGGAAGGCGGGACGGAGCCGGTACGCCCGCTCAAGGAAACGCTGGCTGCGGTCGGCGCACTGGCGCTGTTCGGCATCCTGTTCTTTGCCATCCGGCAGACGGATTTTCCGGAGCCGCCGCAGCCGTTTCAGCCCGGGGCGGACAATACGCTTGAAATCGGCAAGCAGCTGTTCAGCGCTTATGTCGTGCCGTTCGAGCTTGTATCGGTGCTGCTGACGGTGGCGTTTATCGGGGCGATTGTACTTGCGAAGAAGGAGGCGGACTGAATGTTATCGTCCTATTTGACGATGGCGGCCATTCTGTTCTGCATCGGCCTGTACGGGGCGCTTGTGAAACGGAACGCGGTCGTCGTGCTGCTGTCCATCGAACTGATGCTGAACGCGGTTAACCTGAACCTGGTCGCGTTCTCCAAATACGGCGTCGTGCCTTCGCTGAAGGGGCAAATGTTCTCGCTCTTTACGATCGCGGTCGCGGCAGCGGAAGCGGCGGTCGGCATCGCGGTGCTCATCGCGCTGTTCCGCGCGCGCGGCACGGTAAACGTCGACGAATTCGACGAAATGAGGAGGTAAGCTTAGCGTGAACACGACTTTTTCGGAGCTTGCCTGGATCATTCCGCTCTTCCCGCTGGCGGTTTACGTGCTGCTGCTCGCTTTCGGCCGCAATCACGGACTGCTCGGCGTTCTGCTCGGCACGATCGGATCGCTGGGCGCGCTTGTGATGTCCGTGCTTGTGCTCGCCGAGCATATGAGAGACGGCTCCTCTTATTATCAATATTCCGTCAATTGGCTCAGCGCCGGCAGCGTGCAGCTGAACGCCGGCTTTGAAGTGACGAACCTGACGGCGCTCATGCTTGTCGTCGTTTCGCTCGTCAGCTTTCTCGTCAATCTGTATTCGGCGGGGTATATGAAGGACGACGAGCGGATTTCGGTGTTTTACAGCTACGTGGCTCTGTTTACGTTCTCGATGCTCGGGCTCGTGTTGGCCGACAATATGCTGACGCTCTATATTTTCTGGGAGCTGGTCGGCGTCTGTTCGTTCCTGCTCGTCGGCTTCTGGTACACCAAGCCGGAGGCGAAGGCGGCGGCCAAAAAGGCGTTTATCGTTACCCGGATCGGGGATGCGGGGCTGTTGCTCGGCATCCTGCTGCTGTTCTGGTACATGCCGGACCATCAGCTGGATTTCGTGCATATTCATAACGCGTTCCAGCCTGAAACCGGCACGATTGCCGCTGGCGTGACGACGCTGATCGCACTGCTGATCTTCGTCGGAGCCGTCGGCAAATCGGGCCAATTTCCCCTGCACGTGTGGCTGCCGGACGCGATGGAAGGCCCGACGCCGATCTCGGCGCTCATCCACGCGGCGACGATGGTCGCGGCGGGGGTTTATTTGGTCGCGCGCACGTTCGATATTTTTACCGCTTCTCCTGCGGCGATGGATACGGTGGCGTGGATCGGCGGATTTACGGCGATTTTCGCGGCGACGATCGGCGTCGCCCAGAACGATATCAAGCGGGTGCTCGCTTACTCCACGGTCAGCCAGCTCGGCTACATGATGATGGCGCTCGGACTCGGGTCGCTTACAGGCGGCGTGTTCCACCTGTTTACACACGCGTTCTTCAAGGCGCTGCTGTTTCTTGGCGCAGGCAGCGTCATTCATGCTGTACATACGCAGAATATCCAGGAAATGGGCGGTCTCGGCCGGAAGATGAAAATCACGGCGTGGACGTTCGGAATCGGCGCGCTGGCGCTGTCGGGTATCCCCCCGTTTTCCGGATTCTGGTCCAAGGATGCGATTTTGACTGCGGCGATGCACGAGAAGCCGGCGCTGTTCGTCGTCGGCGTGGCGGCCGCCTTTTTTACGGCCTTCTACATGTCGCGGCTGTTCTTCCTCGTCTTCACCGGCAAGCCGAGGGGCGAATCGCATGCGCACGAATCGCCTTGGACGATGACCGTGCCGCTTGTCGTGCTGGCGGTGCTGGCCGTCGTCGCCGGCTTCGTGCAGACTCCGTGGAACGATACGCTCGGCACCTGGCTGAACGGAGCGTCCGAGCCGGAGCCGGGCGGAGGCGGGCTTGTAATGGTCGTCTCGATCGCGGTAGGGCTGCTCGGCATCTATCTGGGCTGGCTCGTATTCGTCAAAGGCACGATTTCGCGGGACGCCGTCTCCTCGCGTGCGCCCTGGCTCGTCCGGCTGCTGGAGCGCAAATATTATATCGATGAGCTGTATCATTACGTTTTCGTTAAAGGGCTGCGCGGAATCGGACTGCTGCTGAATGCGATCGACGATTATATCGTGGACGGTATCGTGAAGCTCGCCGGAGGAGCGGCCGTTCTGTTCGGCCGCGGCGGCACCCGTCTGCAGAACGGACAGGTTCAGACGTACGGCCTCATTACGGTGCTCGGGCTTGTCGTGCTCATCGTCGCGGTCGTCGGAAGGAGGTTCTGGTAATGCCGTCGAACATCCCGATTTTATCGCTCATTACCTTTTCGCCTCTGCTCGGAATATTGGTCATTCTGTTTCTGCCGAAGCAGCGCAGCGGATGGCTGAAGACGGCGGGAATCGTGACGACGCTGATCCCGCTGGCGCTGACGCTCTGGCTGTACGCGAACTATGACAGCGCCGCCGGAGGCAAGGCATTTGAAGAGACGGCGACCTGGATCAACGCCTCGCTCAACAAGGAAGCCGTCGGCGCCTCGGTCACGTCGTACGCGTTCCAATTCCAGTACCATATGGGGATCGACGGGCTGTCGCTGCCGCTGCTGCTGCTGACGGCAATTGTTGCGGCTATGGCGGCGCTGGCTTCGGTCCATGTGAAAAAACGCTGGAAATCGTATTTCATCTGGTTTCTGATTTTGGAAATCGGCATGCTCGGCGTCTTCCTGGCGCGCGACGTGTTCCTGTTCTTCATTTTCTTCGAACTGACGCTGATTCCGGTGTTTTTCCTGATCGGCATCTGGGGCTTTATGGACCGCGAGCGGGCCGCGAACAAATTCCTGCTCTATAACGGCGTCGGCTCCGCCATAATGCTGATTGCGTTCGTGCTGCTCGTCTCCACGGCCGGCTTCAGCATCAACCAGGCCGCGTCAAACCAGGAGGTTCATCTCACCTACAGCGGCAGCTATGAAGTGATCGGAAGCAATCTTACTAACCCGCAGGCCTATGTGAACCTGCCTCCCGATCAGACGCAAGGAGTAACGGGGACGATTTTCATGACGGATGCGATGCGATGGGCGGCGTTCATCCTGCTCTTGATCGCGTTCGGCATCAAGCTTCCGATATTCCCGTTCCATACATGGATGCTGAAGGTGCATGCGGAGGCGCCGCCGCCTGTCGTCATGATCCACTCCGGGGTGCTGCTCAAGATGGGCGCTTACGGTCTGATCCGGTTCGGGCTGTTTATGTTCCCGGGGCAGACGAAGGATTGGGCGGTCGTCATTGCGGTGCTCGGGGTCATCAACATTTTGTACGGCGCGGCGATTGCGTTCGTGCAGAAGGAATTCAAGCTCGTGCTGGCGTATTCGTCCATCAGCCATATGGGCATCGTGCTGCTCGGCCTTGCGTCGCTCAACGAGACGGGCCTGCAGGGAGCGGTTTTCCAGCTTGTCTCCCACGGTCTGATCTCTGCGCTCCTGTTCCTGCTGGTCGGCACGATATATGAACGGACCGGCTCGACGGAGCTTGCCGATCTGGGCGGTCTTGCGCGGAGCGTGCCGTTCATCAGCGGCATCCTGCTGGCGGCGGGGATGGCGTCGCTCGGCCTGCCGGGCTTGTCCGGCTTCATCGGGGAATTTCTGTCGCTGCTCGGCCTGTTCGGCACGATGAAGACGCTGACGGCGATTGCCGTCCTTGGCGTTATTCTGACCGCGGTTTATGTGCTGCGAGGGGTGCTCGGCATTACGTTCGGCCCTCAGCCCGAGCGTCTGGCGTCGATCCGCGACGCGCGCTTCATCGAAGCGGTCCCCATGATCGCACTGCTGGCGTTTATCGTGCTGATCGGGATATATCCCGCGGTGCTGACCGAGACGATGAAACACGGCTTCGACGCCTTTTTGCAGCAGCTTAACGCGAAAGTGGGGGGATAGACGATGAATTTGAATGAGCTTCATTCGTTTACATGGAGCGATGCGGCCTATCTCGCCCCGGAATGGATTCTGATCGCGCTCGCGATCGTACTGGCGCTGGTCGACCTGGCACTGCCCAAGAGATCCGACCGATCGGTGATCGGCTGGCTGACGCTGGCCGGACTGCTTGCTTCGCTCGGCGTCGTCATTTGGCGGCTGCTGGACATGAATGCGGGAGCCGGCGGTCAGCCGATCCGGCTGCTGGCCGACAGCTACCGGATCGACGATTTCTCGAGCATGCTGAAAATCGTCTTCCTGTCCGCGACGGCGCTCATCGTGCTGATGAGTCTCGGAACGGTGAAGCGGGAGGACATCCCGGAGAAAGGCGAGTTCTACTACCTGCTGCTGCCCGCGGTCGTCGGCGCGATGGTCATGGCGTCCTCCGGCGATCTCGTCACCCTGTTCGTCGGCCTGGAACTGCTCAGCATTACGACCTACGTTCTTGTCGGCGTCCGCAAATACGCCGTGGAGTCGGCGGAGGCCGCCTTCAAATACGTCGTGACAGGCGGAATCTCGTCCGCACTCGTTCTGTTCGGCATGTCGTACCTGTACGGCCTGACCGGCGCGACGAACCTCGGCGATATCGCGACGGGCGTGCAGCAGCACGCGGGCGATTTCAAGGCGCTGCTGTACGTGGCGTTTTTCATGCTCATCGCGGGCTTCGGCATCAAAATCGCGGCCGCGCCGTTCCACGTCTGGGCGCCGGATGTCTACCAGGGCGCGCCGACGCCGGTCACCGCGTTTCTTGCAGTCGTCTCCAAAGGCGCCGCGTTCGCGATTCTGTTTCGGATCCTGTATAACGCGGCGACCGGCGCTTCGGCTGACAATGCCCCGATCGGCAGCGACATTTTTCTGACGCTCCTGATCGTGGCGGCGGCCGCGATGATCATCGGTTCGACGGCCGCGCTTCGGCAGCGCAACCTGAAACGGATGCTTGCGCTGTCCGGCGTGGCGAACGCCGGTTACCTGCTCGTGCCGCTCGGCATGTCGTTCAAAGGTTTGCATGCGGCCAACTTCGGGGAATTTATTTTTTACCTGACGGCGTATGTGCTGATGAACGTCGGCGTATTTGCCGTCTATGCGGCGGTGGAGCGGACGAGCGGCCATTCCGATTTGAAAGGGCTCGCCGGTCTGTATTACCGCGCGCCGTGGACCGCGGCCGCCATGGTCGTCTTCGTCCTGTCGCTGGCGGGGCTGCCGGTGACGGGCGGCTTTTTCGGGAAGCTGTTCATTTTGCTCGGCGCCGCGCAGTCGCGGTTGTATTGGATCGTCGCCGTCATGGCGGGAACAAGCGTCATCACGTATTATTTCTACTTCGGTTTGGTGCGGCAAATGTTCATGCGTTCCACGACAGACGAAGGCGACGTGCACATTCCGGTTACGACCGGTGTCGTCATCTGGCTGTGCGCGCTGCTGACGGTTGCGCTCGGCGTCGTTCCGAGCCCGCTGCTCGATTGGGTAAACGCGCATTTCTCGGTCATCAACGATCTGTTTGTGACGCGTTCTTAAGCCGAATGTTTCCTAAGGTCCCGGTCTCGATTGCTGCAGATCGGGGCCTTTTTTTCATCGACTTTCGCCCCGTTGGAATTTAGGCATGAAAGTGCCGGGGGGCCGCATAAGAATCGGTGAATGACGATGAAAGAGCATCGGGACGGAACGGGGGGCAGCTGCGGCAGGGTGTCGTCGAGCGCTTTAGGAAGATTTAAATAATTTGCCACAAGGAAAACGGCAGGGCGAACGCGAATCGTTTCATAACCAATTTTGCAAGGTTAAAGGCAGAATATGATGAACGAATCGCAAACCCCGCCAAACGACAACTACATATACGCACCGGATGAAGCGTCCGCTTCGGGCGGAACGCAAAGCCGTGCAGGAGAAAAGAAGCGCAGTCGAGCGGCACGGAGACGCGCGGCGTACCTTACGGCAAAGAGCTCGCTGGCAGCGCTGCTGCTGTGGGGCGCCTTTGCCGCACAAGCCTCGCCTGCGATGCATGCCGCCGGCCGAGATGCGGCGTTATCGCAGGCTGCGCCGGCGGCGGAGGATGCGGCCGCCGTGAAGCCCGCCCCGCCGCAGGGAGCATCGGCGGCGGGGCAAGAGGCGCGCGCGGCCCGGCTCGGGCATGGCGGCGCCGGGAGCTCCCCGGCGCCGCACGATTCCCGGCCCGGGCAGACCGCGGCAGGCGCGCCGTCCGCGGCTCGGGCAGCCGCGCCGCCGGATGACACGGCGAAGCCGGCCGGCTGGCTTGTCAAATGGCGCGGCGCCTCGAAAGCCGGGCCCCTTGCCGGAACGCGCGTGCTTCGCCGGCTCGCGCTTCCTGATGGAGCCGTCGACGTCGTCCGCCCCGGCCCGCAGGAGACGGACACGGCCGCCTGGCTGTCCCGGCTGCGCAAAACGCCGGGCGTCGAATACGTTCAGCCGAACAGCCGGGTGGCTGTGCTCGCGGCGCCGGCGGCAAACGATCCCGCACTGCCCAAGCAGCGGTATCTGGATCAGATCGGCGCCAAAGAAGCCTGGGCGACCGTGAACGGCCAGACGCAGCTCACGATCGCGCTGGTCGATACCGGCGTCGACCTCGATCACCCCGACCTGAAAGACAATCTGGTCGCGGGCACCAATCTGGTCGAACCGGGCACGCCGCCGAACGACGATAACGGCCACGGCACGGAGGTCGCGGGAGTGCTGGCCGCCGCAGGCAACAACAAGGCCGGAGTCGCCGGCATCCTGTGGCGGGCCAAAATCATGCCCGTCAAAGCGCTCGACGCGGAAGGCTTCGGCGATGAGGAGCGGCTTGGAGAAGCGATCCTGTACGCCGTCAAGAACGGCGCCAAAATCGTGGTCCTTTCGGTAGGCCTGTACCGCTATTCCGCTTATTTGGCGGATATTGCCGATTATGCCGAGTCGAAGGGCGTGCTGCTTGTCGCCGCCTGCGGCAACGACGGAGAGTCGCTTGGCGCGAAGGCGGATGTGAAATACCCCGCCGCTTACCCGACGGTACTGGCGGTCGGCGGAGCGACACCCGGCGACAAACCGGAGCCGCGCTCGAACAAAGGCCCGGAGCTCGATCTGGTCGCCCCGTGGACCGTCTATACGACGGCGGTCGGAGGCGGTTACAAGACCGACGAAGGCACGTCGATGTCAGCCCCGCAGGCTGCGGCGGCGGCGGCGCTCGTCTGGGCCGTTCATCCCGGCTACAAGCCCTACCAGGTGCGCGCACTGCTCCGCCAAAGCGCCCAGGACATCGGAAGCCCGGGCTTCGACGAGGCGAGCGGCTACGGGCTGCTCCGTATCGACCGGGCGGTGAAGCAGGCGCTGAAGCCGGACGGCTTCGAGCCGGACGACACGCGGAGCGCCGGCAAGCTTTTTCCGCTCGGCAGCGAAATCGCCGCCCAGCTCACCGGGGGAGCGGACACGGACTGGTTCCGCTTGAACGCTCCGTTCGACGGCGTGTTGTCGCTGAAATTTCAGGGACTCGTACCGGGAAACGACAGCATGCCGCCGGTTCAGCTGTCGCTTTATTCGGACGGGCAGGCGTCCGGCGTCCCGAAAACGGTGAAGCTGAGCAGCGGAACCGTGGAATGGCACGTCAAAAAGGGCCGCAACGATCTGCAGCTTCGCTTTTACGACCGTCAGGTCAAAACGGTGATGCCGGTCCTGCTTACGTCAAGCTTTACCATGGCTGCGGATCCGTACGAGAACAACGATAAACCATACGAAGCCTACTCGCTGAGCCCGGTCAGCCAGACGGTAACGGGTAATTTCAGCAAAAAGGGCGATGAGGACTGGTTCGCCGTCCGTTTCGTGAACGGGGGCACCGTTCAGCTGACGGTTACGACGGACACGGCGCGCATCGACCCCGCGATAACGATTCAGCATGCGGGAACGCCGCAGGAGGACATCGACAGCGGCGGCGAGGGAGAAACCGAGGTGTCGCCGATGATCAGCGTGACGCCGGGAACGTATTATTTTGAAGTCCGCAACGCAGCGTCGGCAAATGCCGAGCCGGTCATCGGAGAATATCATTTCAAGCTCGATTACCGGACAAAATATACCGATCCCAACGAGCCCAACAATCGCGCATACGAGGCGACGGACTTGAATCCGGGCTCTGTTTACTCCGGCGTCATCGGCACCAAGGACGATTCCGACTGGTATCAGTTTAGGGTGACGGAGAAAAGCGGTGTAACGGTGAAGGTATCCGGCATTCCGCAGGGAATCGCGATGAAGGCGGAATTGCTGGACAAAACCGGAAAGCCGGTTGCCGCATTTCAATCTTCGCCCGGCAGCGGCGAGATCGCGGGCGAGCAGCTGCTGGATGCGGGCGTCTATTATGCGAAGCTGACATCGGACGCTCCGTTCGATAAAATGATGTACCGGCTGCGCATCGGTCTCGAGCCGCTCGTCGCCGGCTTCCTGGATATCGGCGGTCACTGGGCGGAGGCGCCGATTGCGGAACTCGCCGGCAGGGGCATCGTAAGCGGCGGCGGCAGCTACCGCTTTAATCCGGATCGCGGCATTACGCGCGCCGAAGCGTCCGCGATGTTGGTGAAAGCCTTTGAGCCGGAGGCGGACGGCACCGTGCGCTTCAGCGACGTCTCTCCCGGTCACTGGGGATACCGTGCGATCACCAGAGCGGTTCAGGCCCGCTATATGGCCGGTTATCCGGACGGCTCTTTCCGGCCGGACCAGGGCCTGACGCGGGAAGAAATGGCGAATCTGCTCGCTCGGGCGCTTGGGCTCAGCTTAGGGAGGCCTGCCGCATCGCCCTACAGGGATGTGCCCGCAGCGCGCTGGTCGGCTCCCGCCATCGCCTTGCTCAAGGAGAAAGGGATTGCCGGCGGATATCCGAATTCCCTTTTCCTGCCGGGGCAGGACGCCAGCCGCGCGGAATTCGCTTCCGCCCTGCTGCGGGCGCTGAATGCAGGCCGATAGAAGGAGGAAAAACAAGATGGGAATCGATCAGGCGGCCCACGCCGCCGCCATGAACGCCCTCGGTTCGATCGTCATCGAGCTGCTGTCCATACTGCTGGCTTATTACATCCTTCAGGAGGTGAAGCTCGACGTGTTTTTCCGCCGGCCCCGCAGTTTGCCCGCCAAGCTGCTGCAGGTGATGCTGGCCGTTATCGTCGGGCATCTGTTCGCCGGGTTTCTGATCGATTACTGGAACTGGTCAAACCTGCTGAAGGGGCTTGTCGAATAACAACGAACAAACATGTAAACAATGGGTAATAGTACGGTACCAAATGAACGACCGGGCACGAATGTTATAAAATGTGTGTTTTCGACAGGAAGAAAATAACGCTTGTCGATTAATGTTACCAGGTGATATGATGAAATTTGGGTGTCGACTTTAGTTCCATATTTTGCATCGGACAGTAACATGATCCAATGCCGGCGGACAAGGGCACATCGAACTATATTTTAATGAATCCAAAGAATCCACTGCGCGCGGAGGGAACCTGAAGATGAGCAAAATAATCGTCCGCGGCGGCCAGCGACTATCCGGAAACGTACGTGTCAGCGGCGCCAAAAACGCCGTGCTTCCGATACTTGCGGCCTCGTTACTTGCTGAAGAAGGAGAAAGCGTCATATCCGATGTCCCCCTTCTTGACGATGTCATTACGATCCAACAGGTGCTGGCCGCATTGGGGGGAGAAACCGCCCGTAACGGCGAGACAATGCGCGTCTCCGCGCGGCAATTGACATCATATGAAGCGCCGTACGAACTGGTGCGCAAAATGAGAGCGTCCTTTCTCGTGATGGGACCGCTGCTTGCCCGGATCGGCAGGGCGAGAATATCGCTTCCGGGCGGCTGCGCGATCGGCACGCGTCCGATCGATCAGCATTTGAAGGGCTTTGAAGCGATGGGCGCGGAAATTATGCTCGGGCAGGGATTTATCGAAGCGGCGACACCCGGGCGGCTGAGAGGCGCCAAAATTTATTTGGACGTGGCCAGCGTCGGCGCTACCGAAAACATCATGATGGCCGCCGCACTCGCGGACGGAACGACGACCATCGAGAATGCCGCCAAGGAGCCGGAAATCGTCGATCTGGCCAATTATTTGAACGCCATGGGCGCCAAGGTGCGCGGGGCGGGCACCGGTATCATACGAATTGAAGGCGTCGACCGTCTTGTCGGCGTTTCACATACGGTTATTCCAGACCGCGTTGAAGCGGGTACTTACATGATCGCGGCCGCCATTACGGGCGGAGACGTTCATATCGAAGGCGCCATTGCCGACCATCTGGCGCCGGTGATTTCCAAGCTTCAGGAGATGGGCGTCGACATTGCGGAGACGGATAACGGCCTGCGCGTTCAGGCGCCGGGACGTCTCAAGGCGGTTGACGTCAAAACGCTGCCTTATCCCGGCTTTCCGACCGATATGCAGTCGCAGATGATGGCGCTGCTCATGGTTTCGGACGGCACGAGCGTCGTGACGGAGACGGTGTTCGAGAATCGTTTCATGCATGTCGAGGAATTCACGAAAATGAGCGGCCAAATCAAAGTCGAAGGCCGGACGGCCATCATCAGCGGCGGCATTCCGCTGGCCGGGGCGAAGGTGTGCGCCACCGACCTCCGCGCGGGAGCGGCACTCGTCTGCGCGGCGCTGTGCGCCGACGGCGAAACCGAAATTACGGGCGTGCACCATGTCGACCGCGGCTATGTAGATCTTGCCGGAAAGCTGGCAGCGCTCGGCGCAAGCATTAGGCGGATCGACGACCCGGAAGCGTCCGAGGCGGCGCACATGGAGGAAACGCGCGAGCAGCCTTATTCCGGCCGCTTGGAGCCGGTGATGGCCGTATCCGTCGAACCGGCCGAGCCCGTGCAAAGACGCGACAAAGAATTAACCCGAATCAAACCGCAGCCGACGTGGGCTTAACGAGACCTTCACGCGGCTGAAAGTCAGCACCCTGTTTTCGCCGGAAGCGCGAAAACAGGGTGTTTTTGCGTTAACTCGGGGGCATATCCTATCATTTCCGCTCATAGACTGTAGCAGGACGCAAGCTTAAGAGATAGAAGAATCGTTTCGAAGCGGAAGGGAGCCCGGCACGATGCGGATACGATGGAGCACTGGCGGACGAGGAGGGCGGCTGAAGTTTGGGACAAGACCGTGGTGGATCCTTTTTGCCTGCGGGTTTCTGGCAATTCTAGCGATCAAGACGGCGGACCGGGCGCATCTGCGGCAGCAAGAGAATCAGCGGGAGCCGGCGGCGTGGACGGTGGAGACGGAATCGGCGCCCGTCGTGCCGGAAAAGGACGACGGACCCGCTACGAACGGGAAGCCCGCAAGCGGCCCCGCTGCATCGGACAAGTCCGGAGGCATGATAGGAAACAGCCCGCTCCGCAAGCTGAGCGATTACGACCGGCTGTTCGTCAGCGTTTATTTGACGAAGGAAAAACGGATCGAGAAGCTGCCGATCGAGCTCTATGTCCGCGGCGTCATTGCCGGCGAGATGCCGGTCGATTTCCAGCTTGAGGCGCTCAAGGCGCAGGCGATCGCGGCGCGGACCTACATATACAGAAGGCTGGCGGATGACGATCGGAGCGGGATGCCGGAAGGCAGCGGAGACGCCGAGGTTACCGATACGACCCGGCATCAGGTGTATATCCCGCTTGCCGAGCTGCTCGGCCGCTGGCAGGGCGAAACGAAGCTGGCCAACCTGGAGAAGCTGAACCGCGCGGTGAAAGAGACGAAGGGGCTGATCGTCACCTATCATGGACAGCCGATCCAGGCCGCATTTTTCTCGACCAGCAACGGGTATACGGAGAACGCGTCGGATTATTGGAACGTCGATCTGCCGTATCTCCGAAGCGTGGCAAGCCCCTGGGACGTCTCCCTTTCACCCAGCTACAAGACGACGACGGAGCTCGGCATCGGCGATTTCAGCGCCAGGCTGGGCGTATCGGAACAGGATTCGCGCGGCATGCGCGTGCTGGAAACGACGGCGGGCAAGCGGATCAAGTCGGTCGAGATCGGCGGAAAAACGCTCAGCGGCCGGGAGGTGCGGGAGAAGCTCGGGCTTTCCTCCTCCGAATTCGACTGGAAGATCGACGGCGATACGGTCCGGATTACCTGCTACGGCAGCGGCCACGGCGTCGGCATGAGCCAGTGGGGGGCGGACGGCATGGCGCTCGATGGAATGAAGGCTCCGCAAATTTTGGCTCACTACTATTCGGGTACCGAGCTCGAGCAAGTTTCGAAGCTTCCTTTTGCCGGACTATCTTAACCTCTAAGGTTCCGTATCCCAATCTTGCAGACGAAGCATGGCGGCTCAAAAGGAGAGATCCCCAAACCCCCGGCAGCAAGGCGTTGCCGCCGTCTTTCGAATCTTAAAAAATGTTAAATCCCTCACGTATAAACTGCTAGGTTCTGGCAACAATGGCTAGTGAGGTGATCAAACAATGAGTGATCAAAACAAACCGAAGCTTCAAGAGGAATCTCCCAAAACTGCAATGGGGGGAACTGCCGTCAAACCTTCCGCCTGGAGAAAAATGCTGTCGAAGAAATGGGCAGCGCCAGCAGCGTTCATGGCCGCGGCGGCAATTATCGTAACCTTAATGTGGATCTACCGGGGAGAAGATCAGACACCTGCGGCGACGACAACGACTTCCGGCGTGGAAACCAGTCAAGGCGGCGATCAAACGTCGGCAGCCGATACGCCCTCGAGCGATACGCTCGAAGTGTTGAGCGGCAACGAAACGATGCAGTGGCCGGTCGTCAATCAGAAGGACGTGAAGGTCGTAGCTCCGTTCTATGACGCGAGTGCTTCCGATCAGGATCGCCAGGCTGCGCTCATTCAATCGGGCAACACGTTCATGACGAACACGGGGATCGACCTCGCCCGGTCGGACGACAAAACGTTCGACGTCACGGCAGCGCTGAGCGGTACCGTCGTCGTAGCGGAAAAGCAGCCGCTTAACGGCAACGTCATCGAGATCAAGCATGCGGACGGCGTCGTGACGCTGTATGAAAGCCTTGCGGATCTCCAGGTCAAAGTCGGCGACGTTGTGAAGCAGGGAACGCTGATCGCCCATGCCGGACGGAGCGAGCTGGAGCAGGATCTGGGCAACCATCTTCACTTTGAAGTCCGCAAGGACGGCAAGCCGATCAACCCGAGCGCGCTGCTCGCAGCCGAATAACCGTTCCCGCTTGCGGAATCAAACGGGTCATGCAGGGGTCATTCCCCTGCTTTTTTTTGTTTTTTTCCGGTCATGCGGCGGTTTTTTGAAAATATTTGCACAACTTGGGCTTGTCACGCTTGGCCATAAAGAATATATACCCGTACCCCTCATATAATGTACCAAACTATCTCGAGCAGGGAGGCGGGAGCGTGCACGATTACATCAAGGAACGGACGATAAAAATCGGCCGGTGCATCGTCGAAACGAAGCATACGGTACGGACGATCGCCAAGGAATTTGGCGTTTCCAAAAGCACGGTGCACAAGGATTTGACCGAGCGGCTGCCGGAAATCAACCCGGATTTGGCAGATCAGGTCAAGCATATCCTGGAGTACCACAAATCGATCCGGCATTTGCGGGGAGGAGAAGCGACGAAAATCAAGTACAAAAAGTCCAGCGGACGCAGGCGCGAAGTGCTCACCGCCGCAAAAACGTAAGCGATTTTTTCTACAAAAATAGAGGATTTTCGCTTTAGGTTAGCGAATATTGAACGATATGCGCTAGTTCGATCGACCATTATTCGCTTTGGGGGACTTCAGGCTTATGTTTAGCAAGGACATCGGAATCGATTTAGGCACGGCGAACGTATCCATTCATGTTAGAGGGAGGGGCGTCGTTCTGGATGAGCCTTCGGTCGTGGCGATCGAAAGCGACACGAAGCGCGTGCTCGCCGTAGGCGAAGAAGCCCACCGCATGGTAGGAAGAACGCCCGGCAACATTATTGCCATCCGCCCGCTCAGGGACGGGGTCATTGCGGATTTTGAAGTGACGGAAATTATGCTGAAGGCGTTTATCGACCGCGTCGGAGGCCGCTCGTGGCACAGCCGTCCTCGCATCCTCATCTGCGCGCCGACGAACATCACGTCGGTCGAGCAGAAGGCGATCCGCGAGGCGGCGGAACGAAGCGGGGCGAAGGATGTGTTCCTCGACGAAGAGCCGAAGGCGGCGGCCATCGGGGCGGGTATGGACATTTATCAGCCGAGCGGCAATATGGTCGTCGATATCGGCGGCGGAACGACGGATGTAGCCGTGCTATCCATGGGCGACGTCGTCACCGCCTCTTCTATTAAAGTTGCGGGGGACAAGTTCGACTCGGCGATTATGAAATATATAAAAAACAAATACAAGCTGCTGATCGGAGAACGGACAAGCGAGGATATCAAGATCAAAATCGGCACCGTCTATGCGGACGGGCGCCAGGATGAAATCGATATTCGCGGGCGGGATATGGTATCCGGGCTGCCGCTGACGGTGACGATCCATTCGGAGGAAGTGCGCGAAGCGCTTTGGGAGCCGGTGGCGTCCATCGTTTCGGCGGCCAAATCGGTACTGGAACGGACACCGCCGGAGCTGTCGGCGGACATTATCGACCGCGGCGTCATTTTGACCGGCGGCGGAGCGCTGCTGGACGGCCTCGACGCGCTGCTGGCCGAGGAGCTTAAGGTGCCCGTGCTGATTGCCGAGGATCCGATGCACTGCGTCGTGAAAGGGACCGGCCTGCTGCTTGACCATCTGGACCGTTCGCCGCGCAAGAAGTAGCCGTCCGCCGGGAATATGCTATTCAATGCCGGGACCGGTCATCCGATATAGAAGTCATGTTGAGGCTTAGCCGTAAGAGGACAGGCCTCAAGCATCAAGCGCAGCCATCAGGAGGAGTCCCTATGCTCAGAGGCTTATACACGGCGGCGGCCGGCATGATCACCCAGCAGCACCGCCACGACACGATAACGAACAATATTTCCAACCTGAATACGCCGGGCTACAAGGCGAACGAGGCCGTCGCGCGCTCTTTTCCGGATATGCTGATCAAGCTGACGGGAACGGGCGGCACGCCGCAGCAGACGGTCGGACGCGTCAATTCCGGCGTATTCGCCGAGGAGAGCCTGCAGCTTCAGCTGCAGGGGGATCTTGTCCAGACGAACAAGTCCGGCGACTTCGCCATCGTTTCCGACATCGAGGTTCCCGGCGTATCCTTCGACGAGTCGGGCAGGTCGGTTGCGCCGGACGGTACGGTTACCTTCCGGCCGCAGGCGTTTTTCACGGTGCAGAACGCAGACGGCGAAACCCGTTATACGCGCGACGGTCAATTTTCATTGGACGACCGGGGCGATCTGCTTGCTACGGACGGCTCCCGGGTGCTCGGAACGGGCGGGCCGATCCGGCTGCCGGCAGGCGTTTCGCTGGATCAGCTGACGCTTACCCCGGACCGGCGGCTGGTCGACAGTACGACCGGCGCTGATTACGGTCAGCTGCTCATTACCCGGGTCGACAATCCGAATGCGCTGATCCGCGAAGGAAACGGCAATTTCCGGCTGACGGGGGACCCGGCCGGAGCGAGGCCGGCCGCCGCGGCGGCCAACGTCGAAGTGAGGCAGGGCTATATCGAACGGTCCAACGTGGACGCGGCCCGGTCGATGGTCGATTTGATGGCGGCGCAGCGGGCCTACGAAGCGAACCAGAAGGTCATCCAGTTCTACGACAAAAGCCTGGATGAAGCCGTCAATCAAGTCGGCAAGGTATAGGGTGTCGGGCTGTGCCGGCAGAACGAAGGAGGCTTGAAGCGTGAACGGCTCCATGATTAATGCAATGGTTTCCATGAACGGGCTGCAAGTAAAGCTCGACATGATTGCCGATAATATGGCTAACGCGAATACGGCCGGCTACAAGCGCAAGCAGGGTTCGTTCGAGGATCTGCTTACGACGCTTAAGCAGCAGCCGCAGGGTTTCGCCCAGCCGGGGAGGCTCACGCCGCTCGGTTTGAACCAGGGATGGGGCTCTCGCCTTGTTGCGGCCCGAACCGATTTCGCTCAGGGATCGCTGCAGCAGACGGATCAGCCATACGATGTGGCGCTTACAGGCGATGCTTTGTTTGAAGTGATGACGGACGGAGCGGGTGGACGGGCTTACACGCGGGACGGAGCGTTTCAAACTGTCCTTGACGGGGAGGGCAATCGGATCCTGACGACCCAAAACGGGTACCCGGTCTCCGCCGCCAACGGTACGAGGATTGTCATTCCCGCAGCAGAGCGCTCTGTGCGCATCGAGCGGGACGGCCGCGTCGTCGGACTCTCGGATGGCGGCGCCGAAACGCAGCTTGGCCGGATCGCGGTCGTTCGGGCGATAAAGCCGGAGCTTCTCGAGCAAACGGCGGACAACCTGTTCGCCGTCCCCGCCGGCATGAACCGGACGGACGTGGTGGAGGACGTCGTGCCCGATGCGGGTAACGGAATCGCACTCAAGCAGGGCTTTATCGAGCAGTCGAATGTCAACATGACGGATGAAATGACAGAACTTATGAGCGTGCAGCGCGCTTATCAATTAAGCGCAAGAGCGCTGACATCGAGCGATACGATGATGGGGCTTGCCAACAATTTGCGCGCGTAAGAAGGCTGGTGAGGAAGTGGAAACGAAGAAGGATATGGCCGCCGGCGCCGAAAGCGTGTCCCGTGCCGAAAGAACCGGTCTGCTCGGGGTAAGCGCCCCGGACGGCGAAGCGGCGCTCAAGGAGACTTCGAAGTCACAAAGCGGAGGCAATGCCGCGGACAAGCACGCAGAAGCCGGGAAGCGCCATCCGGCGCTGCGCGCGCTGCTTTGGACGCTGCGCAAAAGCATCGTCCCCGCGCTGTTTGTGGTCGCGCTGATCGGCGGATTATATGTCGGCTATACCGTTCTCGGCAAAAAGCCCGGCGAAGACGTATTTGAGTGGCATACCTGGAAGCATATGTACGATCTGGTATTTGCGGATTCGTAAACGATCATCCAAGAAGCCTTCTGCACAACCTTTGCAGAAGGCTATTTATTTGCCCGCAGCGCGGCCCGGGCGCTGTGCAATACCCGTTTGGCGCGCAGCGGCCGCCCCGGCAATCCGTTTTATTTTTCCTGACATACGCGGTATAATGGTTGAGGAACTTTTGGGCGTCATCCAGAAAAAGGGAAGGGGGCGCGTGCGCATGAATTTGCCTAATCTGCTCACAATGCTGCGATTTGTTCTCATTCCCGTATATATTGCCGTTTTTGCTTCAGGTCATATGATCTGGGCGTTCGTTGTCGTGTTGGCGGCGGGGCTTACGGATATTCTGGACGGCTATTTGGCGCGGCGAAACGGCCAGGTCACGGCAGTCGGCTCGATGCTCGATCCCCTTGCCGACAAAACGATGATGATCGCCGTTATTTTATCGCTGCTCATCACCGGGCATATTCCTTGGAGCGCCGGCGCAGCCATATTTTTGCGGGATCTCGGCATGATTGCCGGGTCGGCCTTTTTTCATTTTCGGGGCAAGAAAACCGTGCCCGCGAACTGGATGGGCAAGCTGACGACCGTTTTGTATTATACCGCCATCCTGTTTATTTTTTTCGAGGCGCCGTTCGCGAAGGCTTACTTATGGGGTGTCATCGGCTTCTCGTTTTTGACCGCGATTATTTACATCTTCCTGTTCGTCGCCCTGAACGACAAGGATCGCGGAAGCGATTCGAGGCCTTCGCCGCTTAAGAACGAAGCGGACGGCCTGGACGACGACGCCCGCCACGGCGCTTAACGAAGCGTCATGCGGCAGCCGTTCGCATAAACAAGCATAAAAAGGAGCCTGGCCGGTCGGCGCTTCGGGCCGTCCGGTCAGGCCCCCTTATCTTAACCTTGCGTGACTGCAGTTCACGAAGGATGTTGTTAGTGTGGCACATTGGCACGCATTTTATAACTAAGCCCGGAGGAGATCTTATCATGCTCGATAGCAGACAAATTCAGCAGCTTATTCCGCACCGCCCGCCGTTTTTGCTCGTGGACCGGATTTTGGAGGCAGAGCCGGGCAAACGGGCCGTCGGCCTGAAAAACGTCACGATGAACGAACCGTATTTTATCGGCCATTTCCCCGAGTATCCGGTTATGCCCGGCGTCTTGATCGTCGAGGCGCTTGCGCAGGTGGGGACTGTGGCCATTATGCTGATCGAAGAGAACCGGGGGAAAATCGGGTTTTTCGCCGGGATCGACAACTTCCGTTTCCGCGGTCAGGTGACGCCGGGCGATACGCTGACGCTAGAGGTAGTCGTCACCCGCTGGAAAGGATCGATCGGCAAAGGACAAGCCACGGCGAAGGTCGAGGACAAAGTCGTGGCGGAAGGCGAGATCATGTTCGCGCTTCGCGATCCGGAATAAACCTTCTATATAATAGTAACAACAATAAATATAGAACTTTTATTTGGAGAGGATGGATGGATGATGACACAATCGGCTAAGCAGCGTTATGAGGGATGGCTTGCGGACCCGGCGATCGATGAGGGGACGAAGGAAGAGCTCCGGTCGCTGGCCGGCAGCGACAAGGAAATCGAAGACCGGTTCTACCGCGATTTGGAATTCGGCACCGGCGGATTGAGAGGCGTTATGGGCGCGGGCACGAACCGGATGAATGTCTATACGGTTGGCAAAGCGACACAGGGGCTCGCGCAGTGGGTGCTCAGTAAAGGCGGCAGTCCGGCCGTCGTCATCGCTCACGATTCCCGCAACAATTCCCCCGAATTCGCGCTGGACGCCGCGCTGGTGCTGGCGGCCAGCGGCGTCAAAACGTATCTGTTCCCGTCGCTCCGGCCGACGCCGCAGTTATCGTTCGCCGTCCGGTCGCTGGGCGCGGCGAGCGGCGTCGTCATAACCGCCAGCCACAACCCGCCGGAATATAACGGCTATAAAGTATACGGTTCGGATGGCTGCCAGCTCGTGCCGGCCGACGCCGAGCAGGTGATCGCCGCCATTCGCGGCGTCGGCGGCTTCGATCAGGTCGGCCGGATAAGCCGCGAGGAAGCGGAAGCGAAAGGGCTGATCGTCTGGCTGGGCGAAGCGGAGGACCGGGAATTTATCGAAACGGTCGCTGCCCAAAGCCTGAACGGGGAACTGCTGAAAGGCGAGCTTGGCGAATCGTTCTCCATCGTCTATACGCCGCTGCACGGGGCGGGCAACTGGCCGGTGCGCCATGTTCTCGAACGGGCCGGCTTCCGGAACGTGCATATCGTCGCCGAGCAGGAGCAGCCGGACGGCTACTTCAGCACGGTCAAATCGCCGAATCCGGAAGAGCGGGACGCTTTCGAGCTGGCCATACGGCTGGGCCGGGAGAAAAATGCCGACATCATCGTCGGGACCGATCCGGACTGCGACCGGATGGGAGCGGTCGTTCGCAACCATAACGGCGAGTATGTCGTCCTGACCGGCAATCAATCCGGCGCCATTATGGTCGATTACGTCCTGGGCACGCTGAAGCGCCGCGGGGAGCTTCCGGCGAACGGCGCCGTCATCAAGACGATCGTAACGAGCGAAATGGGCGCCGACATCGCCCGATCCTACGGAGCGGCCGTTATCAACACGCTGACCGGCTTCAAATATATCGGCGAGAAAATTACGCAGTTCGAACGGACGGGAGACCATACTTTCCTGTTCGGTTATGAGGAAAGCTACGGCTATTTGACCGGGACATACGCCCGCGACAAGGACGCCGTCGTCGCTTCGCTGCTCATTTGCGAAGCGGCGGCTTATTACAAATCGCAGGGCAAGACGCTCTACGACGTGCTGCTCGAGCTGTACGCCAAATACGGCACCTATCTGGAGCAGTTGGAATCGCGCACGCTGAAAGGGGTGGACGGCGTGCACAAAATCGGCGCCATTATGGACGACTGGCGCAGCAATCCGCCGGAGGAGGTAGCCGGCGTGAAGGTCGAGCAGGTGCTCGATTATTTGCCGGGCCTGGACGGTCTGCCGTCCGAGAATGTGTTGAAATACAAGCTGGCGGACGGATCCTGGTTCTGCCTCCGCCCTTCGGGAACGGAGCCGAAAATCAAGGTGTATTTTGCCGTACGCGGCGGCTCGCAAAGCGAGGCGTCCGCAGCGCTCGGCAAGCTGACGAAGCAGGTCATGGAGCGGGTGGACGGCAAATCATAAGGCGCAGGCTTCCGAAGTGAGTTTTCTGCAGTCGAAGAAGAATCACTTAAGGGAAGAATGCAGAAAACGTTGAGGGAGTGGGAATGTGCTTCGACATTGGCATCAATGGGAACGCAGAGCGCGGAAAGTGTTGTGGGCGCTTGTCATCTTGGGAATCGCCGCATCGCTGCCGCTTGCCGCGGCCCGCTGGCAGATGGAGAAAACCTCGAATCAAATCGAGTATATATTCGATTATCGCGATCTGGTTCAAATCGCCGCCTATCAGGCGCACCCGCAGCAGTTCATCGCGGACCAGCTCGGCCCGATGAAGCAAGCGGGCATCAATACGATGGCCGTATATGAAAGCACGCTGCAGGAGCTGAGCTGGGCGGGCAGACTGACCATTTACGATTCGGCCCAGGCGGGCGAGCTTCGGCACAAGCCGGTACCGGCCGATGAGAACTATACGTACGTGCTTTTTGCCGGCAGCGCGGAAGAGACCGCTCTTCGCCCGGTAATCGAGTCGGTATTCCGGCAATGGGATATCGGCGTCGATCCCTGGAGCCTGGACGGGCGGCCGGGTCTCATTATCGAAACGCCGGTTCAAAATGCAACGCTGAAGGCTTTGCCGCCGGACCCGATCGCGATGCAAACGCTGCATGAGGCCGGGTTCCAGATTTTGCCGCGTCTCTCCGACCGCGCCCCGTACAACCAGCAGGATGTCGACGCTCAGCTGGCGTCCTTTAAGGAGCTTGGCGTAACCCGGATCCTGTTCGAGGGCAATGCGGTGAAAGGCTTTGCCGATCAGGCGGACAAGAAGACGCTGAACGCTTTCGCGGAGCTGTTGAATAAATACGGCATCGGCATCGCCGTGATCGAAAATTCCAAGCCGCAGCAGGGGCTGAATACGCTCAGCTACTTGATTCATTACAATGTCGCCCGGCTGTATTCCCTTCCGGAGAACGACGCCGCCTCGCTGAAGCCGGTGGATATTACCGACCGCTTCCTGCTTGCGGCGAAGGACCGCAGCATCCGGCTTTTCTACATCAACGGCGCGCCGTCGAGCAACCCGGACAAAGCGCAAATTACAACGCCGCTGCAAAATATTTACGACGCGCTCCAAGGCGCGGACGGACAGGAAGGCGCCGTGCAGAAGCTGACGGATTTCGGCTTCCCGGCCGGTACGGCAACACCGTTCCAATACGAGACGGCTTCCTGGAACAAACCGCTTAAGGCCGTCGTTTCGGCCGGCGCCGTCGCTTATATCGCGCTGCTGATCGCCACGTTCCTGCCGGGCGTGCTCATTCCGGTCTTCCTGCTCGGCCTCGTCGGCAGTGCCGGCCTGTACGTGCTGTCGACATCGGTGCTAGAGCAGGGGCTGGCGCTGGGCGCCGCGATCAGCGCGCCGACGCTGGCGATTATATGGGCGCTCGGAAGAGTGCGAGCCCATACGGTCGGGCCGCTTCGTCCGATCGGAGGCCCGGACGGTCCGCCGTCCGGAGCTTCCGGCGAGGCATGGGTGTTCCGCGGTATCGGCGCGGGCCGCAGACTCGGCATGGCGCTCGCGATTTTTATCGCCACGGCTGTCATTTCGTGCTCCGGCATTCCGTTTGTCGTGGGACTGCTCAACAACATTACGTATAAGCTCGTACTGGAGCAGTTCCGCGGGGTCAGCCTGCTGCACCTGGCGCCGATTGCGCTGACGGCCGTTTACGTCTTCCTGTATACGAACCGTTATTCGGTGATCGAAAGCCTGCGCAGGCTGCTTAATATGAAAATAACGGTGCTGTGGGTCGTTGCAGCCGCCGTCATCGGCGCCGCCGGCCTGTATTACTTGTCGCGCACGGGCAACTCCGGACAAGCCTCTTCGATCGAGCTCGTGTTCCGCAATGCGCTGGAGACGACGTTCGGCGTGCGTCCGAGAACGAAAGAATTTTTGCTGGCGCATCCGCTGTTTATATTTGGCTTGTTCCTTGCGCTTCGTTATCGCGCGGCATGGGTATTGTTTATCGTAGCCTCCATCGGACAGCTGTCGATGGTGGATACGTTCGCCCACATTCATACGGCGCTTCATATTTCGTTGATCCGCATTCTGCTTGGCCTGGGCCTCGGCCTCCTGATCGGTCTTGTGCTGATCGCGGTATGGCAGATCGGGGAAGGAGTTTGGAAACGATGGACGCCTCGTTCGGCGGAAAAACATCCGGACGTCAAGTCCGGCGCGTAGCGATATCCGGCTATTACGGCTTTCGCAATAGCGGCGACGAAGCGGTGCTGAAATCGATTCTGTTCGCTCTTAAAGAAGAGGGAGACCGCCAGGGGCTCGTGATCGAGCCGCTCGTGCTGTCGGCGGATCCGGCGTGGACGACGGCGATGTACGACGTCGAGTCGGCGCACCGGATGCGTCCGGCCGAGCTGCTGCGCGCGATCCGCAGCTGCGATGCGCTCATCAGCGGCGGCGGCAGCCTGCTGCAGGATGCGACCGGAGCCGGCTCGATTCCCTATTATACGGGGATCATGCGGCTGGCCCGGCTGCTGCGCAAGCCGGTGTTCGTCTACGCGCAGGGCATCGGGCCGGTGAACCGGGGCTGGATGGCTCCGCTCATCCGCGGCGCGATGCGGGGCAGCGCGTATGTGTCGGTGCGGGACGCCGAGTCCGCCGCGCTGCTCGGGCGGCTCGGCGTAAGCCGGGACCGGATCGAGGTCGTACCCGATCCGGTGATGGGGCTGCCGCTGCCCGCGGATGCGGCAGCGGCAGCCGGCGCAGCCGGCGGGGGCCCAGGCGCCGCGGCATCCGCGGCGGCGCCGGGCCCGGGCGCGCCCCCGGCGGCGGAGCGCCTGCCGGTGGTCGGCGTGTCCTTGCGCCACTGGCGCAAGGACGGCGCCGACCTGGCGCGCGCCGCCGCCGCGCTGGGCGCGCTTGCGCGCAGCCGGGCCGTGCGGCTTCGGCTGCTGCCGTTTCACACCCCCGCGGACGCGGATGCGTCCCGCCGGGTGATCGAGCTTCTCGGCGACCTCGCCGCCTGCGGCAGCGCGGCCGAGCTCGCCGAGCCCGGCGACGACCCCCAGCGCATGCTGCTGGAGGTCAGCCGGTGCGATGCGCTGCTCGGCATGCGCTTGCATGCGCTTATCTACGCGGCCAACCGAGCCGTGCCGATGCTCGGGCTGTCGTACGACCCGAAGATCGATCAGTTTCTCGCCCGTCTCGGTCTAACCCCGATCGGGACAACCGAAACGCTCGATCCCGATGCGTTCACGGCGGCCATGAACCGCCTGCTTGACGATCCGGACGGCTGGCGGTCCCGGCATGAAGCCGCGATCGACCGGCTGAAGCAAGAAGCGCTGAAGCCGGCGAAACAAATCTGTTCGCTTTTGCGTCAAATATGATATGAGGTGACATCTTCGATGAGCCAGTCCGTGCCCGTCAATAAACCCGTTTCGACTGTTTCCATCTACGGCATCCGGTTTTCCAAAATGAACATGGACGAAACGGTCCGCTATTTGACGGACCGCGTGGAGCGCCGCATCCCGACGCAGGTCATTACCGGCAATCCGATTATGGTCATGACCGCGCTTGACAGCACCCGCTATTACGAAGTGATGACCGGCGCGGAGCTTGTCGTGCCGGACGGAACGGGCGTCGTGTGGGCGGCCTCCTATATCGGCGACCCGGTTCCCGAGCGGGTACCGGGCTTCGATTTGATGCACAACCTGCTTCGCGAAGGAGAACTTCGCGGCTGGCGAGTTTTTTTGCTGGGAACAGCGCAAGATATTATCGAGAAGGCAGCGGCTTCACTCACCGAGCAGTACCCGGACATTATCATTGCGGGCTATCGCAACGGTTATTTCGGACCCGATGATGATGCCGAGGTGGTGCGGCAAATCCGCGAGGCCCAGGTTGACCTCCTGTTCGTCGCCCGCGCGGCGGACACGCAGGAGCCCTGGATTGCGCAGCATAAAGAAGCACTTGGCGTACCGGTCATGATGGGCGTCGGCGGCTCCCTGGACATCATCGCGGGCGTGCTCAAGCGGGCCCCGGTTCTGTTTCAGAAGCTGCGTCTCGAATGGTTATACCGGCTGCTGCAGCAGCCCTCCCGTTACCGGCGGATGTTCGCGTTGCCCAAATTCGTCGTGAAAGTGATGCGCGATAAAGAGAACGTCGCAAAACATCGTCCAACCACTTAAAACGCCCGATATATCGTGAAAATCGCATGAAAACGGCAGTGGAGTTTCTTTTTCAATCGGAGTATAATTCATTCCGGCGATAGCATTGAAAGGGGAATGAAGATGGCTGAGGGCTTTCTTTACGGAATCGGATTTATGATTGCGCTGGTTTTGGCGCTCGCGTTCACGCCGCTGGTCATCAAGCTGGCCTTTAAAATCGGGGCGATAGACAAGCCCAACCATCGCAAAGTCCATACGAAAATTATGCCGCGTCTCGGCGGCTTGGGAATATATGCCGCGTTTATCGGCGGCTACTTTGCCGTCAAGCCTTTCATTCCGGACGGGCTGCTTCGCCAATACGATATGAATTTGATCAACGCGCTGCTTGCCGGCGGAAGCATCATCGTGCTGATCGGCGCGCTGGACGACCGTTTCGAGCTGTCCGCCAAGGTGAAGCTTCTCGGACAAATCGCAGCCGCTTGTGTCGTCGTGCTCGGCTTCGGCGTCAAAATCGACCTGCTCAACATTCCGTTTGGCGGATCCATTCAGCCGGTAGCCGCCTGGATCAGCGTTCCGCTGACGATCGTCTGGATCGTCGGAGTGACGAACGCGATCAACCTGATCGACGGCCTGGACGGCTTGGCTGCCGGCGTATCCGGTATCGCAATCACGACAATTATGATTATGTCGGCTATTATGGGGTTTGTTCCGGTTATTTTGCTCAGCGCGATTTTGCTCGGCGGCATCATCGGCTTTCTCGTCTACAATTTTCATCCCGCCAAAATTTTTATGGGCGATACCGGCTCCCTGTTTCTCGGGTTTCTGCTGGCGACGCTTTCGATGATCGGCTTCAAGCAGGTCACGATCGTATCGTTCGTCACGCCGCTGCTCATTATCGGGGTCCCGCTGTCGGATACCTTTTTCGCAATCGTCCGCCGCTTGGTGAACAAAAAGCCGATATTTGCACCGGACCGCGGCCACCTGCATCATTGCCTCCGCGAGCTGGGCTTCAGTCATCGGATTACGGTACTTATTATTTACGGCGTTGCGGCTTTCTTTGGGTGCTGTGCGGTCTTGCAGTCCACCATCGTTCAATCGGACGCCGCGTACTGGATTACGTTCGGCGTCATCCTGCTGCTCGTCTTCTTCCTGCAGATCGGCGCGGAGCTGATCGGCATCGTCGACAAAACGCGCCGCCCCGTCCTTCATTTCCTGCAGCGATTGTTTTTGCGGGCGGGCGAATCGCGATCCGAATAGCTTTACGCATGGACGACTTGCTCCCCTTCCAATTGGAAGGGGAGTTTTTTATGGATGGAGTGCCGGTACCTTCTTCGAGCCTAAACTTTGCCTCGGCAGCAGCCGATAACAACAGTACGGCTATACGAAATTGGAATGCAATTGAAGGAGGCTTACCGTGGTTAAAAAACTGGGTTTATGGTTCCTGCTGCTGGCTCTCGTTATTCCATTGCTGCCCTTCGGAGGCATCGAGACGGCCTCTGCGGCAACCGGCAATTTCACATTTCCGAGCGAAAGCGACGATCCGGGGTCGCCCCGCATTACGACGGATCAGCGCGTTACGCTGACGGGGACGATCAATAATGTCGACCCGAGCTCGATTTCGTACAGCATCTACCAGGTGGTCGATGTCGGGTCGACCGCAACGACGGACGACGATGAAATTGGCAGTAAGAAGGAAAACCTGACCAGCAACGTCACGCTGACGGGATCGGCGATTCAGGTGTTTAACCTGCAGCTCTTCCCGGGTTTAAATAAAATCACGTTCCAGGGAACCCGCAGCGGCGGTCAAATTTCCAACTCGATATATATCGAATACCGCGACAGCCCGCTGCTCTATAATTTGACGGCCAATCTAAACGGCAACAGCTTTCCGATCGTCGAGACTGGCACGACGGTCGTACAGTCCGCGAATTCGAACGGCCGCGCTACGGCTGATATCAGCATTCTCGGCAACGCGCCGAACGCCAATAACGTAACCGTCATCGTCAACGGCAACAGCAAGACGTATTCCGTGAACAGCTCGGACAACGATTCGTTCGTGGCGTCCCCGGTTACGCTGAACAAAGGCAAAAACCAGGTCACAATCAAAGTGTCCAACGGCACGCAGGTGATCGAGACGACGCGCAATCTCGCTTTCTATAACGGAAGCGTCACGTTTTACGATGTCAATATTAATGAAAACAGCGGGGCGGCGACGGTCGATTCGGGAGCTTTGGAATTTACCCCCGACCTGACGGTCGATGCCGATCATAATACGGTGAATATCACCGGTACCGTCATCGTGCCAAACAGCGTATATGCCGATACGTCGACAGGCGTTGTCTCGGCTCATCCCAATCCGGCCGCACCGCTGTCGACGCTGGAAGCCAATCTGACCGATGTTGCGAGCGGGAACGATATTTCGCTAACAAGCTCTATCACCAGCAGCGCTGCTGCACAAGGCCCGTATACGTCAACGGATTCTTATTTTATTTACACGCTCGCCATTGCGCTTCCGTCCATATCGGGGATGTCAACCGCCGGTTGTACCAGCTCGCCTTCAGAGCTTTGCGCCGATACCCTTTACAATTTGCAGCTGACCGGCAAAAACGAAGTCAACGACCACCTGGGGTTGACGCCTGTCAGAGAAACGACGGACAATTTGAATTTCTCGCTGCGCAATGAAAACACGCCCTATATTGCCGCAATCAACTATTTGCCCGGCTACAAATCGACTTCGTATGAAGGGTTGACGGGAACGGCGCTGGATGGCGCGACGCTTTACGGCCTTCCGGTCGGCATCGAGGTGCTCGTCGGCAACCCGGGGACGTCCAATAACGTTACGGTTACGAGCATTACCGACAATTTCGGGAATTCGAAAACGGGACTGACCGCTCCGTCGGACTATAAGATGATGAGTCTGACCAATTCGCTCGTTACCCGGACCGTCGACGGCCAAACGCAAACCTTTTACCGCGTCGTCCTTGAATTTGCGAAGCTGCCGTTCGAAGGCACCCAGACGATTAAAATCAAGGTCGGCTCGTCCAAGGAGGCAAGCGCCAAGTTCACGGTGGTGTACGGACTTTACGCCAACTTCGATTCCGCTTACGACGGCATGACGATTGAAGACGATACGACCGTCGAAACCAGCATAAGAGCGCAGACTATCATAGGCGATACACTCGGGTTGTTTTCCGGCGAGCTTCTGAATGTCAGCGATCCGAACGATATTCGTTATACAGGGGATACGACTTCGCCGCGAACGGTCTATTTTTACATTAATAATGTCCCTGTCGCGATCAAGAACAAAGATAGTACCAATGCGCACGATCCGAACTTTATTCTGGATACGGCCAATACCTCGGTTGAAGCAGCATTCGACGCCATGTTCAGCGGGAAAAACGAGATCAAACTCATTTTCCAAAGCGCAAAAACGTATTACGAGAAAACGATCAGCATCACCCTGACGCCGACCAACCTGCCGATCATCCCGGTCGATGCGTCCGGCGTCTATCCGTTTACGTATAACGAACAGGACAGCAACCCGCAGCCGATTCCGAACGACCCGAATTTTTCGCTCCAGGGCTCCGTCTACACGACGACCCAATCGGAGATGAACGTATACGGAACGTTCGATTTCATCGACTTGGGCAAAAGCCAGTCGGCGGTCGCGACCAAGCTGGCGTCGCTTAACAGCCCTACCGGCCAGGCGACAGATTATATTTTGAAAATCAGCGGCACTTCGCTTACGAGTGATATCACATGGGATTTATCGCAGCCGTTTCAACTCTATAATGGCTCAACCTTTGTTTCGAACGTCGGATCTCCAGCCGGCAATTTGGTCGTCCGATACGATATGGATAAACAAACGTTCTCGTTCCTGCTGAAGAAACAGGAGCTGAATGCGGACGGCAGCTCAAGCGTATATGTATTCAGCGTGTACAACAGCGGCTTGTACGGACCAAAGGCGACATACCGTTTGGAGGTCGATCCGACTGCGCTTCCGTACAAAATTTTGCGTCCGTATTTGCCGGCCGAAGAAACGGTCAACAAAAACTTTGTCGACGTCATTATCGACGCCAAAGGCGCCACCAGCGTCACGGTCAACAAACTGGCCGGACAGAAATTCGCTTACGATTACAATAACGATGGCGTCATCACGGACGGCGTCGATTATCCGAACGCCTATAAGGTTACGCTGACGGGGCTTAAGAAAGGCACGAATAAAGTATCGTTTACGATCCAGAACAGCAACGACAAAGTGAACGGCTCCTTCAATATCAATTACGTTCCGACGAACATTCCGAGCGAAGAGTATACGGAGGAGATGAAGAGCTCGCACAAGCTGTTCGACGGCGCGCTCAACCTGACGTTCCCGAAGGGAGCCGCGCTGATTCGGACCGATTACAATACGCCGACCAATCTGAAGGATCAGGTGTATGCGGGCAACAATCTGCTGTTCGCCATCGCCAATCCGAACGACGGCGTTGTGGACCGACGGGAATACGACATCCTGCCGGCGAATTTCGATTTGATCATGCAAAGCTTCGGCGCCCGGTTTAAAGCGTCGTTCCCGACCCGGTTTACGAAATCAAGCCCGGTCTTCTGGATCGACGCCGGTCTGGCGGACGATCTCTCTACGCCTGCTTACGACCCGCTGACGATGGGGGTGGACCCTTACCAGTACCCGGGAGCAAAAGGGCCGAACGGAACGAGCATCCCGACCTACGACAATCGCCCGGCGGACCGCGAGCTGGTCGCGTCCAAGCGAGGGACGCTGACGCTTGCATTCGATCCTAATCTGGTAAACAGCATCACGACGGATGTCAGCGTGTTCCGTTACGATCCGACGAATAAATATTGGGTAAACCTCGGCGGCGTCGTCGATACGAAAAAAAATACGATTTCCGTGCCGTTTGACCAATTCGGCTATTATGTCGTTGGAACGCTGACCTATTCGTTCTCCGATATTACCGGTCATCCCTATGCCCGCAACTATATGGAAGCGGCGTTTTCGAAGGGGATTATGAATGCGGCGAATTTTGACGATTTTGGTGCGGATATGTATACGTCCCGCGGCGAGTTTACGCGAATGGTGGTCCAGGCGCTTGATCTTCCTTTGAAATACGACCTGTCAAGCGGTCATTTCGACGATGTGGCGCATGTCATCAATCCGGACGGGCTTTGGGATTACAGCTATATCGAAACGGCGGCAAACGCAGGTATCATTCGCGGCACACAACCGCGCACGTTCTCGCCTTCGACGAACCTGACCCGCGAGGATGCGGCGGTATTCCTTGCGAGAGCGCTCAACCTGAAGCTGGAGACGGACCCGGCCAAAATCGACAAGAACCTGCAGAAAGTGTTTAAAGATTACAACGACATCAATTATTATGCGAAAGCAGCCGTGCTTGCAGTGGCGAAAAAAGGTTATATTCAAGGCTCGCCGATTGACGCGAGCGATCCGAAGAAAGGCTCGGTCTTCGAACCGAAGTCCAATCTGCTTCGTTCCGACGCAGCCATCATTATCGGGAAAATGCTTGCCGGATTAAAACGTTTGCCGAACCTGACTTAACGAAAAGCTATAGCGCCGCAGGCTTCCCGAAATACCGGGAGGCCTGCTTTTTTAACGCCAATGCAAGCCCTAAAACCATGGGAAGTTTTACATATCGACGCATGGGCGAGTACGAGCTATACTTAACTTCGTCACTAGAAAATATCGGCACTCCAGCATAGATAATACAACCTGACGGCAGGTTGAAACGTGACGAAATTTTTTTCGAAGTTTTTTTTCCGGCATCGCAACTTTTTAAAACCTTCTGCGTTTAATTACATGAACGCGGCAAGGCAGTGAGAATGGTAACATTGACAGAATGGCACATATTCTCAAAATTCTCTTTACGGTAGAATAAGCCCATTGTATAATGTTATAGTGATTGAGCACTCTACCAATTTTTGCTTTTGTTCACCAGTTTACAAGTTTCTGCGACATGATCCTACATAATGCTGGAAAGCGTCGTAGACATTACTTTTATAAATCTGCTCTACTCTGGGAAGGGGGTGAAAACGGCAATGAGAGAAACGAGCAACTTATACGCTACACAAAACTCTCAACAACCGAAGCAATTTAGAGGAGGAGAAAAAAAGGTTATGAAGAAAAGTTTAACTGCGATCGTCGCATCTGCTATGGCATTCTCCGCTTTCGCATCCGCAGCATTTGCTGACGACCAAGCGCTCGACTCGCAAGGCAAATTCGACGCGCTTAAAGCGGCTGGCATCTTCTCCGGCTATCCGGATGGTTCCGCCGGTCTTGACAAAAATATGACTCGTGCCGAATTCGCGAAGGTTCTGGCTCTGCTGGAAGGCCTCAACACGAATTCGTCCACTTCTACCTACTCTGACGTAGCTTCCAACCACTGGGCTAAAGGTTATATCAGCGCAGTTACGGATGCTGGTTTGATGAACGGCCTTGGCGGCGGGAAATTCGGCCCGAACGGCACGGTAACCGTTGAGCAAATCGCTAAAGTTGCCGACATCATCGAGAAAATTTCGCCGGATGGCACTGCACCTGGCACTTCCGCTTGGGCGTCGGGATATGTTGCCGCTGCTCTTAAAGCCGGCCTGATCCCTCAAATGACTTCCTACACTGGCGCAGCTTCCCGCTCGATGCTGGTTGATGTTGCGTACAGCATTTATCAAGGAGCGTCGGAAGAGGCTGCTAAGGCTTCGGTTACGGATGCTAAAGCAACGGGCGTTCAAACGGTAACGGTTAACTTCAACAAAGCGATCGATACGACGAAAGCAACCTTGACGCTGACGAAGAACAATTCGACGGTAGCGACCACAACGAAGTTTGCCGACGACGCTAAATCCGCTACGCTGACGCTGACGGATGCCAAGATTACGGCTGGCGACTATACGGTAACGCTCGGCGGTCTTGACGCTTCCACTGTCGATAAAGGAACGGCTTCGTTCACTGCTGAGAACGAGAAAGTAACGAAAATCGACTTTGTCGGCGCTGGCGATACGATCGCTCACGCAAGTAAAGTTCTTCTGAAAGTTCTTGTCAGCAACCAGTATGGTGAAGCTGTTTCGAACTCTTCCCTGAATGTCATTGCAAGTGGTGCGACGGTACTGAATACGACGAAAGCAAGCGATGGTTCGTATCTGGTTACCGTTGACACCTCGGACAGCCAGCCGAACATCGGTCTTGTAACGATCAACATTTTGGACACGAACAGCTACGTTTCGGCGTCCAAAACGTTTAAAGTTGGTACGGATCCGATCATTTCCAAGATCGATCTGGGACCGGCAACTTATGCAAACGGCAAAACGGCCCTTTCGTCCGCCGGCGATACCGTAACGTACGATTTGAACGTTTACGATCAATACGGCGGAATGATCACCTATGATAGCTCGGTGTATTCGCAAAACGAGCCGCGCTTCGTCCTGAATCAATACGAGCCGAAAATTACAAGCTCGTTCCAGGATAACGGCAACAACGTTCCGCAGCTTAAAATCAGCTTGAGCGATGGAGTCGACAAGTCGGGAGACTATACGTTTAATGTATATGATCAAGCTGCTGTTGCGAATGGGACGGTTACCGTTTCTTCTGCCAATGTTGCAACGAAAGTACAAATTGGCGATATTGACGGCGTTGTGGCTGCAGGCGATACCGACGCATACATTCCGATTATCGCTTATGATGCCCAAGGCAATCAGCTGAGTGCAGATGATTTGACCAATGATACGAATATTCAAAGAATTACCTTTAGCGTGACTGGTGCTGATAACGGTGGGCTGATGACAAGTGGTGACCATAAAGGTTCGCTGCATCTTACCAATATCAATAAGCAAGCAAATGGTGTGATCGCTGTATCGGCTCTGATTGGAACGATCAATGCGAATAGCGTTGACAACAAAACATTCCAAGTACAGCCTGTACGCGTACCGGATCATTTCCAAATTGCAACGGCACCTACTGCTTCGGGTGTTAAAGGATCGCACAGCAGCTTTGATATTAATGTAATTGATCAATACGGCGCTCAACTTGATAATGCACTGAAAACCGACAACAATGGCGGAGTGGGCAGCTCGGTTGTTTACAGCGTATACCTGTCCGCTAAATCTTCTGACGGAGTATCGTTAACCAGCGATGCCGATAGCAATGCAAAAGATTACAGTAATACGACAACTTCTTTCACTGGTGATCAGTTCGGAACGTTCAACGGTGGATTGAGATTTACTGTCGCTCCAGGTGCAAGCAATGACGGAACTTCGACTTTCACTGCAAAGTTGATGAAATCCGTTAACGGTGCAACGCCGCAAGAAATTTCGAGCGTGTCGAAGACCTTTACCGTTGCTTCTTCTTCCACTTCTTTGACCTATAAACTGAATGCGATTAGTGATCTGTTTAATGGTATTGATAGCGGACTGATTTCGAATCAGGATCCGACTACGAACGAATTTGCTAATCAGGTCACAGTATCCGCTGTGGATGCAGCAGGTAATACGGTTGCACTGCCTGACCAAATTACGTCGATCTTCAGCTCTAATACGAATGTGGTTAAAGCAGGCGTCGTAAATAATAAAGCTTATGTCCTTGGTGACAAAGTAGGTACGGCTACTTTAAGCGTAACGTTTAAAGGCAACGATGGAACGCAACGGAATGCAACGGCAACTGTAAATGTTAAGAGCGATGCGCTTACGGTTAATAGCTTGACTGTGGGCAACACCGAGAATACGATTAAGGCTTCGTCTCCTGGTAATGCCTTCAGCGTTATGGACCTGCACGTCCTTGACAATTATGGCCATGACTTTGAGTCTACGACTGCAAAAGACCTTAATAAACTTTACGGTGTATCGTTCACGGCATCTGATGTTAAAGGTGATACCAACGCTGCTGTATCGATCGACAGCAATGGTAACATTTGGATCTCTGGTAAAGTGACCAGCTTCGATCTGACGGCTGTATCGCCGAACGGTAAGAGCGTCACGACAGCAATCACGCAAGTGAACTAATAGAGCCGTAAACACCAGCAAGTTACAAAAGGCCAGTTACAAAAGTTTATCTTTTGTAACTGGCCTTATTTTTACTTTCGAAATCCTTCTATTAATAAATATGAAATTTTCTTAAATACCGAAACAAGACCTGTTGATGAAACGTCTAACTAGGTAGAATACCGACAGGAGGAGTACAGGTGAAACGAAAACTTTTGAAAAATGGTTTAACCGCTGCAACGGCGTTCACGATGCTTCTGCAGCCCGCGCTTGTCGGCGGCCATCTGCCGAGCGTTTCGGCGGCTTCTGCAGTGAAAGCCAAAAGCAGCACGATTGCCAACCAAATCGTTAAATTAAATGCATCCAGCTACATACAGGTACGTGATGCACAGCTCTTGATGCAGAGTCAGGGTTTAGTGGTTGCCTATACAGTTACGGTTGTGAACAACAGCTCTACCGAGCTGGATCTACTTGATTATTTTATTCGTCTCAAAGGGAAGAACGGGAAAATCTTTAAATCGAGCATCTCTAGTGCCGATTCCAATACGACCACTGTGGCGCCGAAATCTTCCGTTAATTTGAAATATTATGCGGTTATTGATAGTGGGACGAAGGCGACGGACCTTTCGTTTCAAATTGTGAAATGGGATTTCTCGCTGCCGAATTACGAGCGAAATTTGGGCACGATTAAATTTCCAACGAATTCTTCGGAAAAAGTAGCGGCTTTTCAACCTTACACGATGATTATTGGCAACAGCAAAATCAAAGGCGCGCTTAAGCAGTACATTGTCACGCAAGACGATACGAACGGGTATGTCACGATCAGTTTTCTCCTTGAAAATGTGGGTTCAAGCAGTATCGATTTAAGTACGCTTAATTTTGCGCTTCAGACCGACAGTTATTCCGTTTACGATGTCAGTTCCTCTTCCTTGACGGGCATGACTTTGCAGCCGTATCAGCGTAAAATCGTTACGGTTCATTCCGTTATCCCTACCGCTGTGTTGGGTAAACCGGCTGCTCTTGTTGTGTTTTCAAAGGATGATACAAATAAAGTATCATTGGCTAACGGATCGTTTGCAGTACCTGCATTAAAGCCGGTTAATTCTGCAGGCGTCGGGGAGCAGCGTATGGTCTATATCGATGGCACAACCGTTTCGACGAGTGCCGGAACAGCTTTTATTAATGTCAACGGCGATCAATCAGACGTGACGATGAATTTTGACCTGACCAATACGAGTACGTCTTCCATCGCCATGCCGGATCTGGATTTTTCGATTCGGACCAAGGATGGCGCGGAGTACCCGCTTACCTATACGAAAGAGGATGGAGCTACGCTGCTTCCGAAAATCGACACCACGATCAGTCTCACCGGTCAAATCAATGCGGCGATTGATGCCACTTCCGCTCAATTAATTGTCCGAAAATCCAAAACGGATACGGACAGCAGCTATGTACTGGGAACCTATAAATTGTCGGGCACCACCAAACCGGGAGCCATCGGCAGCTCCTACACGTATGACGACGATTATTCCGTTACGCTTAAATCCATTCAGCGTTCTCCGCTTTCGGACAGCGATATGCTTGTAGCTGAACTCGATGTAACGAATAAGAGCAATTCGTCGGTCGCAACACCGAACCTTAGCGGTTATTTCATGATTAACGGCGTTAAGGTGAATGGAGATACGAATGCGAGCGCTCTCGACGACCAATTGAATATCGATCCCAAAGGCACTTACGGCTTCGTCGTGTATACGAAAATCCCTTATACGACATCGGTCGATAATGTCAAATTTGTATTGACCGCGCCTGTCGATGATAAGACCAGCAAAACGCTTTACCAATTCAGCAGCCAAAATCTAAGCACCGTTCCGGTTTACCAAACCGATCAGCAGTACGACATTCAAAGCATCGGACATCGGACAAGCGTTAAATTGGTCAATTCGGCCATTTATACAGGTGACAAAGATAATCGTTATTTCTTCTCGGAATTTGAAGCGACCAATGAAGAAGCGCGTTCTTCCGAGCTGACGGATTTAGGTGCATACGTAAAAGATAAGAACGGTGTTATCGTCCCCATTGCGGTTTCGACCGTTTCCGATAAAGTGTCGTCCGGGGGCAAAGTTCTCATTACGGCTTGGGGCCAGCTGACCAAAAGCTTCGATACCGATAACTATCAGCTGTATGTTGGACGGGCCATTGATTCCGGTTCCACGCCGCCGGCTCAAGATTCTTCTTCAAGCGGAAGTGGCAGCGGCGGCAGTGGTGGAAACAGCGGCGGAAGCGGAAGCGGCACAGGCAGCAGCGGTGCGACCGTCGACAAAATCATCGTCGATCCGATTGCCTATGCGGCCAGCGCAAATGTCGTGAATCCGGCCGATTCGTTCACCAATTTGAAAATCGGACAAGATACGGTATCGCTCAGGAATTTCTATTTATCTTTGAATGCGACGGGTGAAACGATCGTGAGCGGGGCGAAGCTATCCTTTGATTACGATTTGACGCGCGACGATTCGTATGATTATGTAGCGGGTACGCATCAGCTGGAATTTGAAATTATCGATCAAGATTCTCAGACGGAATATACCTCGAACGTGAGCTTGGTAAATGCGGACGATTCGAATGCGAACCAGCCGGTGCTGATCGAAGGCAGCCAGCAGGACGGGGCCGTTAATTTTGACGACAGCAATCTTGACCAGAAAATTCATACGTACCAGACGTACAAATTGAACATTTACGATGTGTACGGCGATGCCAAATTGCTCGTCGCATCACGCGATCTGAAGTGGTTTACGCTTACTCCGTAAAAAAGAGTTACGATCGAACCCAAAATCTAGTAGGATAGAGCTATGTGCTAGAGAAAGGGGAAACAGATTTGGCGAAATTTGCGACCCGAATTGCAGTGTCCGTGGCGGTGCTTGCAATCGGAATATGGTTTGGCACTCGACTGACTTCGGACGCGGAGGATAATGCAGCGGCGCCCGGTTCGGTGGACGACCCCGTCGTCACAAAAAGCTATGTCGATCAGAAAATCGCTTCGCTCCAAGGCGGTTCGAACGGACAGACACCGGTGCAAACGGGAGATACGACGTCCGTCAAAATCGTGAATGTGAAGAACGGACAAATTCTGATCGGCAAAGCGGGCGCCGAATTTATCGTCCGTACCGGCAAGGCGGCTGCGTACAGCAGCGACGCGAGCGGTATCGCCGATGTCACATCGGGAAAAGATATCACGAACGGAACGCCGGTCGATAAGAATCATTTGCTGGTATTCCCAAGAGACGGACGTGGAGTTACGGCCGCATCCGGATTTTCCGGAACGATTACCGTAATGGTCCGGGGCGGTTATGTCCTTCAGGCACAGGAATCGAAGTCATAATTTGCACCTATACCCAACAACTTATCCGCGTCGAAACAGCCCTGCTTACGCAAGCTATATGTACTTTCCGAATGGAGGTGCATAACGGTGGCAAGAAGGTCATCGAACACAATCGTCGTACCGCAGTGTAAGCAGGCGCTGGAGCAAATGAAATACGAAATTGCAGCGGAGCTCGGGCTGACTGCAGCCTATCCTACCGACGTTCAAGTCGAATTTGCAGGCGAGCTCGGAACGGTGCATTCGGTAACGGGCGTCAATTGGTCCAGCGTAGCTACTCGGGAAGCCGGCTCCGTCGGCGGATCCATTACGCGCAGGCTCATCCAGCAAGCCGAACAGACGCTTAAAGGGCTATAATACCAATTGACACAAAGCGACAGATTCGGTATCATACTGTTTTAGAGAGTTCACTCAAGACCTTTTCCATTCATGGGAAAGGTTCATTTTTTGGTATCGAAACGTCAAACGTTAGATCCAAGATGCGCCGGCTTTAGATTGTGATTTTCCGGTGTGTTTTATCCCTTATACTTACCGTTATTTTTTAGTTCGTGGGAGGTTGAGAAACAGATGTCGCTTAAAGGACGTCATTTATTCACGTCGGAGTCCGTTACCGAAGGACACCCCGATAAAATTTGCGACCAAATTTCGGATGCGGTGCTGGATGCCTTTTTGGAGGTCGATCCGTATGCGCGCGTCGCCTGCGAGGTTTCCGTGGCGACGGGTCTCGTACTGGTGATCGGGGAGATCAGCAGCCGCGCGGATTATGTGGATATCCCGGCCATCGTGCGCCGCACCATTAAAGATATCGGCTATACCCGGGCGAAGTACGGCTTCGATTCGAGCACGTGCGCCGTGCTGACCTCGTTGAACGAGCAGTCGGCCGATATTGCGCAGGGCGTCAATGCCGCTATCGAATCGCGCGAGGGTAAAGATGTGCAGCAGGAAAATGAAGATATCGGCGCCGGAGACCAAGGTTTAATGTTCGGATTTGCCACCAACGAAACGCCGGAGCTGATGCCGCTCCCGATCGCATTGTCGCACCGGATCGCCCGCCGTTTATCCGAGGTCCGCAAGAACGGCAAGCTTGAATATTTGCGGCCCGACGGCAAAACGCAGGTTACGATCGAGTATATCGACGGCAAACCGACACGTGTCGATACGATCGTTGTTTCTACCCAGCATGCGGAAGAAGTCACGCTGGAACAAATCCAGACGGACATCCGTGAGCACGTCATTAAACCGGTCGTTCCGACGGAATGGCTCGATCAGGACACGAAATTTTTCATTAACCCGACCGGGCGCTTCGTGATCGGCGGCCCGCAGGGCGATGCCGGTTTGACCGGGCGCAAAATTATCGTCGACACGTACGGCGGATATGCCCGCCATGGCGGCGGCGCATTTTCGGGGAAGGATCCGACGAAGGTCGACCGTTCGGCAGCTTATGCCGCTCGTTACGTGGCGAAAAATATCGTCGCCGCCGGTTTAGCCGATAAATGCGAGATTCAGCTCGCGTATGCGATCGGCGTTGCGAATCCGGTTTCGATCAGCGTCGACACCTACGGCACCGGCAAGGTGTCCGAAGAAAAGCTGGTCGACGTCATTAAGAAAAATTTCGATCTTCGTCCCGCAGGCATCATTAAGATGCTCGATTTGCGCCGGCCGATTTACAGCAAAACCGCTGCATACGGTCACTTTGGCCGCACGGACATCGACCTTCCTTGGGAGCGCGTAGACAAGGCGGACCAACTGAAAGCCGACGCTTCCAACTAACCCTTTTGTTCACGATTTTCGTTCGAAGCCGTTCCCTTTGCGGGGAACGGCTTTTTTTGCGTCTACAGGTAAGCTTGCTTTCGCGATCGGCCTAGGGGGTAAACCGTGTTCCACAGCCAAAGGACGGTGTCAGCCGTTTCTTCTTCAAGTCTTCATTTCCGGATAAGGATGACCGACAAAAAGGTAACGAGTTCTTTACCGGGGAGTGGATCTTTTGTTTCGATCAAGATGGATGCATATTGTACTGGCGTTAGGGCTGGTCCTTCAAGTCGGACTCGGCGGATTCGGTGCGAAGCGGGTGGAAGCCGCGGCGGGCGGTCCGGTCGTGCTGGGCAAATCGCCTTCCTCCGGTTCGGCGAACGTGCCTTTACAATCGCAGCTTGTCCTCACCTTCGACGAAAATGTCGCCAAGGGCAGCGGTCCGGCTTCGATTTCGATCAAGAGGCTCCGCGACAATTCCGTATTCGAGACGTATACGGTCGCCACGGATTCGCGCGTCGCCATCAATCCGTCCAGTCATAACGTGGTCACGATAACGCCGGCCGGCAGCTTCGACGCGGGCACGGGTTACTATGTTACGATCGATTCGGGCGCGCTGGTCAATGAAAGCAACCGTGCGGTTTTTACGGGCATTTCCGATACGACGGGTTGGAATTTCACGACGGTGGCCGCTCCGGATACGGAACCGCCTATACTGTCGGACAAAATGCCCGCAGACGGCGGAACGGGGAGCATCGGGACATCGCTCAAGATGACGTTTAACGAGCCCGTATACGCGGCATCGGGCGATATCACGATTACGAATGTCAATCAGCCCTCGGACAGCCAGAGCATCGGCGCCGTTTCGTCCGCTGTCACGGGAAGCGGAACCAGGACGATTGTCATTACGCCGCCGAACGGTCTGCAGGGCAATTCCTCCTATCGGATCACCATGCCAGCGGGCAGCTTTAAGGATGGGGCTGGTAACGATTTCGCCGGTGTGGCGAGCGGAGATTGGAGCTTTACCACTCTGCCGCCGCCGCTTGGGAAGCCGGCCTTGAATCCGGCGGACAACGCGAATGGCGTCTCCGTATCGGCCAAGCTGGTGATGACGTTTCCGATTAACATATCCCCCGGCACCGGCACCATTCTCATCAAGAAGATTGCGGATAATGCCGATGCGGACGTGCTAACGGTCGGTACGTCCGATGTATCGGTTTCGGGCAATAAAGTAACCTTGACGCCGAACGGATTGCTGCCTAATACCGGCTATTACGTTCTGATCGACGTCGGTGCCTTCAGGAGCACGGACGACCCCGCTGCGCTTTACGAAGGGATTACGGATGCAACGACTTGGAATTTTACAACAGGCGCAGGGAGCGATACGTCGCCGCCGGCGATGATGGACCGGAAACCGTCCGATACGCAATCGGCGGACAGTCTCGACCTGGAGATGACCTTCAGCGAACCGGTATATCCGGGACTGGGAAACATCGTCGTCAAGACGGTTCCGAACGGTTCTGCAGCCGCAAGCATTCCGGTAACCTCGAATAAAGTAAGCGGCGGCGGAACGACAACGATCACCGTCAAAGATACCGGAACGAAGCTGGCCGGCAACACGAAGTACGAAGTGACAATCGGAAGCCAGGCGTTTCGCGATGCAAACGGCAATAACTTTCCGGGGACGCCGGACGGCCAATGGACGTTTACGGTTACGCAGGACAATACAAAGCCCTCGATCCTGGCTTTGACGCCGCAGGACGATGCGCAAAATACAGGCATATCGGGCGTTACGCTGCGGATGCTGTTCAGCGAAGCCGTTCAAATCGTCAATCCGGCCGGCGTTAAAGTAAAGCCGCTTACCGGAACGGACAAACCGGCATTGACAGCGACGCTGTCGGTTGACCCGAACAACGACCGGCAGCTGCTGATTTCCGTCAATGGTACGCTGGCTGCCGGCACGGACTATTACGTGGAAATGGCTTACGGAACGGTGTCCGATGTCGCGGGGAACAAGTTTGACGGGATATTGAACCAATATCAATGGACGTTTAAAACGGCCGTATCGCTGCCCGGAGCTCCCGTATTAACCAAGGCCGAGCTGCTCGGCTCTTCCAAAATCGCGCTTACCTATAACGAGCTTTTGGATGCGGGATCTGTGCCGGCGAATGCCAACTTCTATGCGACGGTCAACGGAGCCTCCCGGGCGGTGACCCGCGTCGCGGTAAGCGGAATGATGGCGACGCTTGATTTGCAAAGCGCCGTCGCCGCCGGGCAAATCGTCAAGCTTTCCTATTCGCCGGGCGATAACCCGATCAAGGACATCACGGGGACGGATGCGGCAAGCTTCTCGAACCGGGATGTACGAACAATCCCGACAGCACCGCCCCCGTACAAACCGCCGGCCGCGTGAACGGGAATACGATTACGCTGACGTACAGCGAGGAGCTGGAGGCGATCGATACGAGCGCGAGTACGACATTCTCGGTACAGGTGAACGGTTCGGCCCGCAGCGTATCGCAAGTGAACGGAAGCGGGAATACGGTGCTGCTGACCTTCAATGGGAGCCCGGTAACGCCAAGCGATACGGTGACGCTGTCCTACTACGGTTCCGCAAATCCGATCAAGGATTTATCGGGTAACGCCGCGGCGTCGTTCAGCGGCTTCAGCATTCAGAACGGCATCGATACGACCGCACCGCTTCTGCAAAATGGTTCTGCAGCGGGGAATAGTATTACGCTGGTGTATAATGAAGCGCTGAATCCGGCTGCCGTTCCGTCGCCCGTCGCCTATACCATACTTGTAAACGGGGCCGGACGCGCCGTATCCGCCGTCACGGTATCGGGTCCGCTCGTCAATCTGCTGCTCCCATCGGCGATCAGCGCCGCGGATATGGTCGTCGTCTCTTACACGGGCGGCGTTTTATCCGATCTGAGCGGCAACGCGGCGGCTGCTTTCAGCGCCCGGCAAATATACGCAGACGGCAGTACCGGCGCGATCGTCAATACGGGACAGCCGGCGCTTTACGGCATTTTCGCCGGCGGCAGCGCCATTACGCTGACGTTCTCGGCCCTGCTCGATTCGTCCTATACGCCTTCCTCCACGCAATTCGCCGTGAAAATCAATCAGGGAGCCAGTCCGGTTTCGGCGGTTACCGTGAGCGGGACGACCGTAAGGCTGGATTTATATACCGCGGTACAGCCCGGAGATACGGTGACGGTTTCCTATTCGCCCGACGGAATCCCGCTGCGTTCCGTAGCCGGCCTGGAAGCGCCGCCGTTTACCGACGTGACGGCCGCCAACCGGACGGCGGGGGCAGGCGGCGCTTCGGACAATGGCGTTTCCGCCGCCGACGGGGTCGAAATCGGTGCAGACGGCGTTTCGGCGGTGCCGGACATTTCGCCGGCGGGAAGCACGGCGAACCGGTATCAAATCACGTCGGACAAGCTTTACACGGCGTTCGATACCGCGCGGGCTTCCGGAGCGGCGCCGAAAGCGGTATTCACCGTTCCGGACGGAGAAAACGCCGGATTGGCTGCTTTCACGCTGGGAACTTTGCAGGAGATTCAGCATGCATCTCCGGACGCGTCCCTGAAAGTCGTTTACAAGGATGCAAGCTATGAGCTTCCGCTAAAAGCGCTTGATTATACGCAGCTCGGACAAATGATGAACGCCGCCGGTCCGGTCGGACAGCTGCTTGTCTCGATCGATACGAATGCGATCGGAAGCGGCTCCGGCTCCTTGACCGCGGCGCTGAACGGAATACCGGCGCAGCTGCTGACGCAGCCGGTAAGCTTCGAGCTGGCCGTCAGCAGCAACGGAGTGACGAAGCCGATCGACCATCTGAACGCATACTCGACGAGAACGATTCGATCGGAGACGGCGGTCGATCCGCGGCAGACCGCGGTCGTCTGGTTCGATCCGCAGGCGGGCAGGCTGTCTTATGTCCCGACTCATGTGCAGCAATCGGGCTCCGAGTCCGTCATCACGTTTCAGCGCAACGGCAACAGTGTCTATGCGGCTGTAAAAGGCTCGGTAGATTACGCCGATATCGGCAGCCATTGGGCCCGAAACGACCTGCTCCTGCTGGCGAATAAATTTATCGTCGAGGGCCGTTCCCCAGGCAGATTCGAGCCGGACAAAACGATTACGCGAGCCGAGTTCGCGTCGTTCATCGTGCGCGGCCTCGGATTGTCCGGCAATGTCCAAGCGGCCGCGAAGTTCTCCGACGTCGATGCCTCATCGACGGCCGCAGCATCTATCGGAGCGGCGGTGAACGCGGGTATTGTGCAGGGCATGCCGGACGGCACCTTCAAGCCGGCAAGCCCGATTACGCGCGAGCAGATGGCTTCGATGATCGTGCGCGCTTCGGCGGCAGCGGGCAAGAGCCTTGGCTCCTCGCAGCGTGATGCCGATCTTTTGAAGCGGTTCAAGGATGCGGCCAAAATCGGCGCCTGGGCGCGTGGGGATACCGCCGAGGCTGTCGATGCCGAAATCATTAACGGGCTGACGTCCGATACGTTTGCTCCGAAATCGAATGCAACGCGGGCGCAGGCGGCGGTTATGATCAAACGTCTGCTAAGCAAGCTGCAATTTTTAGACGAATAAGTCAAGGAAGCTCAGGGAAGCTGTCCGTCGAATCATGTCGGATAGCTTTTTCTTTTCGGTTGGGACCTGGTGATTATAGTCTTCTATCACACGTAACTTTTCCTATCGATCGATAGTCTATACCTAATAGATTTCGAGATGGGAGAGTTGTCGGAATATGCGAAAAAGAAACAAACGAAACCGAAAACACGCGAATAAGAAAAGAAATGCCTCTCAAAAACTATTGACGGCGGCGCTCGGCGCGTCGCTATTTATGCAGCCGCTCTCGATCGGCATGCCGGCGGCCGTCTCAGCAGCGGCGGCGGATACCGGACAAGCGGGCTCGACCGCTTCGACTCAGGCGCAGATGCAGCAGCTGACGAAGATTTACGAGGAAATGATAACGTCCGGCGCGAAGCGTACCGACTATAAATGGCTGAGCAAGCCCGGAGACGGTGCGGAGACGTCGATCGTGCACGTCATTGAAGTCGATCTGACCAATCCGTACGTCAAGCTTGGCGTCATGAACGGAACTCCCGGTTCCGTTACGGGCGTCGGCTCCGTCGGCAGTATGGTAAGCAGCAGCGGGGCCGTTGCGGGCGTTAACGCCGATTTCTTCGACACAACGGGCAAAGGCGTGCCGCTCGGCGCCGAAGTGAACGACGGTGTGCTGCAGGAGAGCCCTTCCAAGCTGAAGGGGATGTATGCCTTTGCCGTTACGAAGGACCGCAAGCCGATGATCGACCTGTTCGATTTCAGCGGTACGGTTACCGCCTTGGACGGTACGACCTTCCCGCTTGCTGGGATCAACAAAGCGGCGTACCGGACCGAGCCGGATAATGGATACAGCCACGCAAACGCGATCTATATCTATACGAGCGCATGGACGGCGCCGCGTCCCGACGTAAGCGACAGCTCGACGACGCCGACCGAGGTGCTCGTGGAGAACGGGATCGTCACGCAAATCGTCCAGAACGGCATGATTCCCGGACCTGTGCCGGCGGACGGCTATATTTTGCGCACCCACGGAACGGCGGCGCAGTTCGCCCTGCAGCATCTGCAGATCGGCCAGCCTGTAACGGCGAATTATACGCTCGTATCGCAAACAACCGGTCAGCAGGTGGACCCGTCTACGCTGCAAATGCTTGTCGGCGGCCATACGATTCTGGTCGACGGCGGCAAGGCGGCTGCTTTTTCGCGCGACACCCGAAACATCAGCGGCTCGGCGGACCGGGCGCGGACAGCCGTCGGTTACAGCCAGGACGGCAAGAAGGCGTATATTATGACCGTCGAGAACAGCGACAACAGCGAAGGCGTCACGCTGACCGAGCTGCAAAAAATCATGATCCAGCTCGGCATATGGAAAGGCGTCGATCTGGACGGCGGAGGCTCGACGACGATGATTACGCGGCCGCTCGGCGAGTTCAATACGACGCTCACCCACGATACGGAATACGGCACGGTGCAGCGCAAGGTGGCCAGCGGTTTGGGCGTTTTCACGACGGCTCCCCAAGGGCCGATTAAAGGCATTACGATCAGCGGTCCCGATGTGCTGTTTATCGGGGAGCAGGCGGACTATGAGATGAAGGCTTTCGACACGTATTATAATCCGGTCGATCCGGGCGCCGCTGCGCCGGTCTGGAAGGCGGCCAGCCCGCTCGGCTACTTCGGCGGCGGCACGTTCGCGGCCGTGAAGCCGGGCAAGACGACGATTACGGTGAAATCGGGCTCGGCCAGCGATTCGATGCCGATCGAAATTATCGGAGGCGATCAAATTGCCCAGATGAGCATTGATGCCAGCTCGCCGGTGTTGGAAGCGGGCAAATCGATAGCCGTGCCCGTGAGCGTCACGTTAAACGACGGGCGCCGGCTGGACGTACCGGCATCTTCGTTGAAGTGGGAGCTGCACGGTTTTAGCGGAACGGTACAGGACGGGACGCTGACGATCAATTCGATCGATCCGAATGCGACGACCGGCTATGCCATCGCCCGATATGACGGTTTTTCCGCCGTTGCCGTGCTGGGGACGGGAACCGACAAGCTTTTTGAAAATTTTGAGCAGCCGACGTACCCAATTTCGTTCCAGAATACGAATGGTGTGAAGGGGTCTGCATCGATCGTTTCGGGACTTCAGGACCGTCCGGCTTCCAGCGTCCTGCAGCTTCAGTATGATTTTACCGGCGGAAGCGGGACGAAAGCTGCGTATGCGGTCCTGGGCGGAAGCGGACGCAAAATCGACGGCGCTCCATCAGCCATGACCGTCGACGTGCTGGGCGACAACAGCCTCAACTGGGTGCGCGCGGAATTCGTCGACAATAAAGGCAAATCGCAGCTCGTGACGCTCGCCGATCAAGTCGATTGGAGCGGCTGGAAGACGATCAAGGTCAATCTGCCGTCAACCGCGGCTTATCCCGTCACGCTGAAGCGGCTGTATGTCGCATCGCTCGCGGAAGGCCAGGATGAACGGGCGCTTACCGGACAAATCGATTTCGACAATATCAGCTTCCAATATGCGGCGTCGATTGCGGAGCCGCACCGGGCCTCTATTATGCTGACGATCGGCTCCAAGACGGCGAAGGTCGACGGCCAACCGTACAAGCTGGACGTTACACCGCTTCTCGTGGACGGAACGACCTATTTGCCGCTCCGGTTCGTTACCGAGGCCATGGGCGCGCAGGTCGGCTATGAGCCGGTAACGAAACGGGTCTCGGTGCTGCGCGGCGACAAGCTGCTGGAGCTGCGGATCGGGCAGAAGGACGTGATTTCGAACGGAATCCGGCTTCAATCGGAGGTCGCTCCGATGCTGAAGGGCGGGCGTACGCTCGTACCGATCCGGCTCGTTTCGGAGCAGCTTGGATTCAAGGTGAGCTGGGACGGGAAACTGGACAGGATTACCGTCCAATGACATAGCCACAGGGCAGGCGGATGTATGATATAGTAAAGGAAGCATTCTTTCAGAGAAAGCGAGCCGATCTGCCCGTGGACTACCGGATTAACGATATCGACCGCGTCATCAAGAACGCCGTCGACGTGATGGAAAATAGCAGGCTTCAAATCTACAGCATTTGCGAGTCGGCCCGTAAAGAGATGGTCAATCTCTCCCAGGAGCTGAACCAGCTTTTGGCCGAGACGGCCGACATTATCGACAAGGTCGACAAGCTTGAACAGGAATACCGGCGGGCGCGCATCCGGCTTACGGAAGTAAGCCGGGATTTCGTCCGTTACAAGGAAGAAGACATTAAGAATGCCTATGAAAAGGCGACGCAGATCCAGATGGAGCTCATGGTTCACCGCGAAAAGGAAGGGTACGTTAAGGCGCGGCGCGACGATTTGCAGAAAAGAGTGCGCAACGTCGAGCAGTCGATCGAGCGGGCGGAGACGATCGGTTCGCAGATTAACGTCGTGCTTGAATACTTGTCCGGCGACCTGAACCAGGTGACGCGTATTCTCGAATCCGCCAAAAATCGACAACAAATCGGTCTTAAAATCATTTTGGCTCAGGAAGAAGAGCGCAAGCGGATCGCCCGGGAAATCCACGACGGTCCTGCTCAGTCGCTTGCAAATATAGTTCTTAGGACGGAAATTGCGGAAAGAATGCTTGGAAAGCAGGAATTTCAATTAGTACAAGAAGAATTATTAGACTTGAAGGGTCAAGTTCGCTCCGGTCTCGAGGAAATCCGCAAAATTATTTTCAATTTGCGCCCAATGGCATTGGATGACCTTGGACTCGTACCCACCCTGAGAAAATATGTTCAGGATTTCGAGGAGAAAACCAGGATTCGGACGACTTTCGACACAATTGGAAAAGAAATGCGATTGCCCTCCGCCATGGAGGCGGGGATGTACCGGCTTGTACAGGAAGCGTTTACCAATGCGCTCAAGCATGCGGAGGCGTCCTATGTCGCACTCGAGCTCACCTATCAGGCCCAAATGGTGAAAATTGTCGTGAAGGATAACGGCGTCGGTTTCCATGTCGATCTCATTGAATCCCGGGCAAAAGACAGCGCCCATTTCGGACTGATCGGAATGCGCGAAAGGGTCGAGCTACTGGAAGGGAGGATGGAGATCGAATCCGAAATAAAACAAGGGACGAAGATTACGATCCATATCCCCATCAACGCGGAGCAAAGAAAGGAGTAAATTGACGATGGATTTGAAAACGCCAGCCGGCAAACAGAAGATCAAAGTGCTGCTTGCCGACGATCATCAGCTATTCCGCGAGGGGCTAAAGCGGATTTTGAATATGGAAGACGATTTGGAAGTCATCGGCGAATGCAACGATGGCATTCAAGTGCTGGAATTCTGCAACCAGATGAAGCCCGAGGTCGTGCTGATGGACATTAACATGCCCGTCGAAAACGGCGTTGTGGCAACGGAGAGACTGCGTGACATTTTTCCGGACGTGAAAGTCATCATTTTATCGATCCATGACGATGAAAGCTACGTGTTCGAGACGCTGCGCAAAGGCGCGTCCGGATATTTGCTCAAGGATATGGAAGCCGAGGCGCTTATCAATGCGATTCGCTCCGTCGTGAGCGGTCACGCTTATATCCACCCGAAGGTGACGGGCAAGCTGATCAATCAGCTCCGCCGCATGACGTACCTGGACGAAATCGGAGCCGTATCCGGGGCGGCAGCCAGCCGCGAGGCGGGCGTAAAGTTCATTGCCGGCGAGAACAACCCGCTTACGCGTCGTGAGGCGGAAGTACTGCGGCTAATGGCTGAGGGCAAAAGCAACAAAATGATCGGCGAATATTTGTTTATCAGCGAGAAGACCGTTAAAAACCATGTAAGCAGCATTTTGCAAAAGATGGAGGTTGACGACCGCACCCAAGCGGTCATCAATTCGATTAAGTTCGGCTGGGTGACGCTTTAAGCGCCCGGACCGCAAGGAAAGAGCGAGCAGGAGCTTCCGCCGTTGGCGGAGGCTCTTTTTTTGTGTTATCAGGTCAACCAGAGCTTTCTGGTTGGCCTTTCTTTGTCATCGTTTTACGATGGCGGCGGCCAGAAGAACGTGGATTTTTATGGGGTTCGACCCCGTCACAAAAACTGTTCTCCCACGCGAATGACGAACATCGGAAAACCGGATAAATGAAAGCCACACGTCGGTTTGACTAGGAGGCAGAGTGCGCTGCATTTTTCGGCAGAACGGGGAGGGAGAGGGCGAATGAAGGCAAGAAGCGCCCTTTTTCTCGACTTGTCCGTTCGTGTCCGGCACCCATGGGCGGCATATGGCATATGATGTTGCATACGTACGGTTTCCTGCGAAGAACCTCTGCAGATCAACGGAGACTTGCAGCATTTTACAAGATGTTCAGTGAAGGTAGGATGCTGCGCGGGAAGCTGTATAAAATCTTTCCGGCCGATGATTTCGGTATGATTTCGAAACGAGTTTTTGTTTACAGGGAAGTTAAATAGGAAGTTGCACAAAAACTTTTTAGCGGATGCTTACGAAGCAAGTTTTTGTTTGCTGAGAGGTTAAGCAGGAAGTAGCACAAAATCCTTTTAGCGTATGCTTACGAAGCTAGTTTTTGTTTGCTGGGACGTTAAACAGGAAGTGGCACAAAAACTTTGAGGAGGTGCCGTATGCTTATTGTGCTGGCGATTATTTGCAGTTATGCACTGGCCGCGGCGGCGGTTCATGCAGCCTCCCGTTTTGCCCCGAAACGCGAGCCGAAGACGGAGCATTTTGTGTTGATCGCCGAAAATCATCAATCGCAAATCGAATGGTATTTGCGCATGCTGCAAAAGCATGAGGAGCGGTCGGGCAAGTCCGTGCGGGTAACGCTCGTGAGCCGGGGCTCCAAGGACGACACGGTGGCGATTGCACGCCTGTTCGCCCGGTCGGGCATGAATATCTCCATCCAAGACGAAGTGTCCTTTCCGGTGAAAGCGGGAGCGCCGGAATCTTCAGCTCGCTCAAACGGAACTGATACGGCCCTCGAAGCCGATACGCCGCCAAATGAACGGCCAAGGTTGAAGCCGCGTTCGAAATGGCAACGCTTTCGAATCCGGCTCGGGGGACGCCCGGCTGCGGCTGGAAGCGTCAAAGCGGAAAACGGCGTCAACCGATCGAAAGCCGGCCAGACCGGCACTGCCGATGAAGAGAAGGATTCCGCGCAGCAGCCGACCCATTTGTATTGGATGACGCCGCCGGAAGCCTCGGCTGACTGCGAGCGGGCGGTGCTCGTCGATTTGCGGGATCCCGGTCATTTGTCGAAGCTGCCGCTGTAATTTTCGATATGCCTGGGATGGCTCGACCGTCGGGAACCTCACTCACTGACATCGATTCAGAGGATTTGCTTGATATGGATTTCATCGTGCGCTGAAAGATTCACAGAATAACGGGAAGGGCTTTTATGAGCGGAGCTTGATTTTCACGCCTTGGTTTTCTTGTTTCGCGTTACAGGTTCTTGATCTCATCGCATCGTTCCGGATACCCGGCCGCTGCATTCGCATTTTAGGTTGAAACGAGGGAGGAGACGCGGTATAATCGGTACAAATCGATGGACGGACGAGTGAAGCACACCCGTTAGCCGCAAGTATGCGGCTTCCGGTGTGCTTTTTTCTTTTTGCGTGAGAAGAGGCTAGCCGGGCTGCGGGGCAATTTCAGGTCGTCTTTGCGCGGTGAGGGGGAATTGGAGGGGATGAAGGTATGGTTATACGTGCTTCAGGCCGAAGATGGACTACACATGCGGTGGAGCATCGCTCCGGAGGTTGATTTTTCCTTTTGGCTGGATTCCGGCTTCCGGGAGCAGTCGATTAAGTCTGCTTATGGTATGAACGCAACCGAAGCGTTCCATGACAACCGGCTAAGCAGCGGGCGCTGCTGCGTTTTATGGTCGGTGCCGCTGCCGCTCGGTATTGCGTCCGCCGCTGTGGAGCAATGGCGGACAGAATCCGGGCTGCGCCTGAACGAGGCCGACGTGTGCGCAAGGATAGAACATCTGGTGCGTCTCGTATGTGCGGACGACCGTCAGGTGGGCGGAGAGCCGTATGACGCGGCGGGGCGCCCGGTCGTTTGCCGGAGCGGCCGCGCATGCCGCGTGGCTGCCGGCGGAGGGCCGCGCCTGCTTCTCGGCGCGGACGCGCAGGCGCTGGCGGCGGAAGCCTGCCGCGCCGCTGCGCTGCTGCAGGGCCGCGCGCTGCTCGCCGGCGAGGCGCTCGCCCTGCTCGCCGCCGCCGGCTCGGGCGGGGCCGCGCCGCCCGGCGGCGCGCCGCAGGAGCCCTGGAGCGCGGCGGCTCCCGCGCTCCAGCTCGCGGCGCTGCTCGGCCGGCTTCGCCTCGGCCGAGCGCTTGCCCCGCAGGCGCGGCAGGCTGCGCCTGCACTGCCGCGCCTGCGGGGGGCGGCGCCGCGCGCCGCCGCGCTCCGCTGCATGCGCTGCGGCAGCGGAGCGGCGCGCATGCGCCGCACGCCATGCGCCGCGTGCGGGCGCATGTGCGCCTACTGCGAGGCATGCCTCGCCATGGGCCGCAGCCGCGAATGCGGACTGCTCATCCTCGGCCTGCCGGACAAGCCCCTGCCGCCGGCCGTTACGGCAGCGGAGCCCGCGCAGAAGCCGGGTCCGCCGCAGCCCCGCGCCGACAGCGCGGCAATTCGCGCGCGTCTGGCGCCCTGGAAGCTGAGCGCGGCGCAGGAAGCCGCCGCCGCAGCGGCTCTCCGCTACATCGAGTCGGACGATTTCCCGGTAGACGGACGCAACGGGTTTGGAAGCAGGTTTTCCCGCCGCTTTCACGCTCTGGCCGCGCGGGCGGAGGAGGGCCCGCGAGTCGGCACGAGAGCGTCTGAATTACCGGTCCCCGGTACAAAACAATCCTCCCGGCTTTCCGCGTCATCTTCTTCGACGGCCTCGCGCGGATTGCGTGAACTCGCTCGTCCCCTGATTGCCGCATGGCGGTCCGCTGTCGCCGGCTGCGCCGCAGCGCTAACGGCGGCTGGTCAGACCGCGGACCGGACCGGGCGCCCGAAGCGCCGGTTTTTGTTATGGGCTGTCACGGGCGCCGGAAAAACAGAAATGATGTTTCCGCTTATCGAATCGAGCATCCTGCGCGGCGGGAGGGCGCTGATTGCCACGCCGCGGCGGGACGTCGTGCTGGAGCTGGAGCCGCGGATCCGGCGGGCGTTCCCGGACCGTTCCGTCACCGCCTTGTACGGCGGCAGCCCGCAGCGCTGGGACAACGGCGAGATTACGCTCGCGACAACGCATCAGCTGCTTCGTTTCGCCGGTGCATTCGACCTCGTCGTTATCGACGAGCTCGATGCGTTTCCATTCCACGGCGATCCGATGCTTCATTATGCCGCGGAAAAGGTATGCGCACCGGACGGCGTCACGGTGCTGCTTACCGCCACGCCGCCGGCGTCGTTAAGACGCGAGGCGGAAAAGGGCAGGCTGGCGCATGCGCGGGTTCCCGTCCGGTTCCACCGCCACCCTCTTCCGGTACCCGTCACGCTGCGGCTTCCTCCGGTTCAGGAGCTGCTTCGCCGCCACAGCCTGCCCCGGCCGTTCTCGAAGGCGATTCGGTCGTCCGTTGACCGCGGAGCACAGTTATTTGTATTCGTGCAGAAAATTGCCCATATCGATTCGCTGGTGAAACGGCTTAGGCAGCTGCTTCCGGATGTGCCGGTCGGAGGAACGTCGTCCAAGGACGGAGAGCGCCGCGACAAAGTGCTGCAGTTTCGCGACCGGACCATCCGGGTGCTCGTCACGACGACGATTCTCGAACGGGGCGTCACCGTGCCGAAAAGCGATGTCTTTATTTTGGACGCCGACAGCCAGCAGTTTGACGACGCCGCGCTCGTTCAAATGGCGGGAAGGGCTGGGCGAGCCAAAGACGATCCGGCGGGAAGCGTCTATTTTTGCGCACCGGCGCGCACCCGCTCTCAGCGGCTGGCGATCCGTCAAATCCGCCGCATGAATGCTTTGGCGGCCCGAAAAGGCTACTTGCATCCGGCCAATTCGTGAGGGAGACCGCTACAACAATACGGCTCAAGATCATTTATCACAACCCGGTTCCACTTCGCGTTCGGGATCGTTTGCAATCGGAAGGAGAGCGGCAAATTGTCAGGTATATGGCAAGTGTTGAAAACGTCTTACCCGAAGCTGCTGCATTCCGCCGCTGGCCTTCTATCTCCGGCGCCGCATGTCTGCCTCGCATGCGCCCGAGAATACCGCCGAAAGCCGGACGTTTACGCTGCCGGCATGGGGCTGCGCGGACTATGCTCAGAATGTGCCGCGCAGGTGCCATGGATTACGCGGATCGAGTGTCCCGTTTGCGGGCGGCCCGAAGCGTGCGGAGACTGCCGGCGGCGCAGCGACGCCGCTTTCGTGCTGAGCCGCAGCGCAGTGCGCTACAATGCGTTCATTCGCGGGCTGCTGGCGCTGTACAAATACCGCGGGCACGAAGCGCTCGCCCCGCTGCTAGGCGGCATGATGCAGGTCGCTTATATCCTGATGCTTGCCGAGCTCGGCGGCCGCGATGCTTCGTTCGGCTTCGACGCCGTCGTTCCCGTGCCGCTCAGCGCCGAGCGGCTGGCCGAACGGGGCTTCAATCAGGCGGAAAGGTTTGCTGTTCATATTGCCGGACTTTCCGGGATCCCGGTCGTAGAAGCGCTTCGCCGCACGAGGCATAGCGCCAAGCAAAGCTTCAAAACGAGAGGAGACCGGCTGCGCGATACCAGAGATTTATTCGAGGCGGATCTCGCTGCTTACGATCAGCCCAACGTCCGCGAAATCCGAAACGGGGCGGGAGTAACCGCCGATTTCCGCGGTACCGGCCGGATGAGGATCCTGCTGGTTGACGACATCTATACGACCGGCGGCACGGTCAACGCCTGTGCCGCGGCGCTCGCCGGCACCCCCGGTCTTCGCCGCTTCCGCCCGGAAATATACGTCCTCACTCTCGCGCGTTCCTAAGCTTTCCCGAGAAGGAGGCATCGCTTTTCAGCCGCGCCTCCTTGCCGCCTCTCCACGACACGTCTAGACCGCTTCCGATGCCGGGGCGAAGCGCAGCTTCCCGGATTGGAAAAAATGATGAAAATTGTCGGACAATCCAGTACAATAAAGCTACTGATAAGCGAATGGGAGAGAGAGGGGGGGCCAGGCATGAATGTCGATAACTGTCCTCGTTGCGGAAAGCTGTTTACCAAAAATTTTCGGGACGTCTGTCCGGCTTGCATCAAAGAAATCGACCGCGAGTATGCGCTGTGCGCCGACTATTTGCGCAGGAACAGAGGCGCCACGACGCAGGAGCTGTCCGAGGCAACGGGTGTTTCGGCGAAGCAGATAACACGGTTTATCCGCGAGGGGCGAATATCGCTGGTCGGCGCGCCCAATCTCGGGTATCCTTGCGAGCTTTGCGGTACGCTCATTCGGGAAAGCCATATTTGCGCAGATTGCCGCAATAAGCTTGCCAAGGACACGGACCGGCTCCGGAAGAACATGGTATCCGAGGCGGAGAAATCAAGGGAACAGGGTCAAGGGTCCTATCAGATCAAAGACCGGCTGTGGGATAAATGAGGAGGAAGTCCTTTTCATTCGGGCCGGGAGGTCTATAACATTTATAGCGAAAAGGCCGATAATACTTGTAAAGGGTCGGTTTTTTGATTTCTAGGGAAACCAAGTTGGAGCATCGGATAAAGCGGTTTGACTTTTCGGGTCAAATAAAGAGGTGAAGCCAAATGAAAATAAATGAACCGTCCCGCGTGAGCGCCGTCAATTCGTACCAGAAGCAGACCGAAAGCCGCTCGCCCGGCACGAGCCGCAAACGGCAAACGGATCAGGTGCATATATCGGCGGAGGCGCAGGAAATGCTTTCGACCAGCCAGGCCGGCAAAGACGAGCGGATCAGCAGAATCAACGAGCTGAAGAAGGAAGTCGCATCGGGCACCTACTACGTCGACGCCGGCAAAATCGCCGAGAAGGTTTGGCCTTTCATTAAATAACGGGACAAGGGTGAGCGTTAATGGACAGCCGAACCATCGCGGATACGCTGCGGGAGCAGCAGGAGCTGGTTGAACGTTTGCTGGAGACGGCCAACCAGAAAACGCCCGTTCTCGTCCATAACGATATCGAGCGGCTTAGCGCCATTACGCTCAAAGAACGCAAGCTGGTGCAGCAGGCGGAAGAGCTGGAGCGCAAGCGGATGACGCTGGCGAACCTGTATTTTTCGAAAATGGGTTTCCGGACGCGCAACGCCAAACTAAGCGACATGATCCGGACCGTCTCGAATCCGCAGGAGAAGACCGTGCTGCTGGAGCTGCAGCGCGGGCTGGCCGATAAGCTCGCGAAGCTGAAAAGCGTGAACGAGCTGAACCAGCAGCTCATTTCGCAATCGCTTCGTTTTATTGATTATTCGATCGATCTTCTGGTTGAAAAACCGCTTGAGGATATCGTGTACCGGCATCCGATGCAGCACAGCGGCGGGAACCGCCCGACGGGTTGGTTTGACAAAAAAGCGTGACCGGCCGCGCCTCATCCTGAAGATCAGCATCGTGCCCGGATCAGGCGGTCCGCAGGGTATGAATTCGCTTACATAAAAAAGTTGACAATTGTGTGACGCCGATGGTATAGTCGATTTGTGGGCCACGCTATTGTGAACTCGCAGCTATTTGAAGATGAAGGGAATGTTCTGAATGCAAGGTAAAGTAAAATGGTTTAACGCTGAGAAAGGTTATGGATTCATCGAGACGGAGCAAGGCGGCGACGTATTTGTTCACTTCTCCGCAATCCAATCCGAAGGTTTCAAGACGCTCGAAGAAGGCCAATCGGTCGAGTTCGACATCGTGGAAGGCGCACGCGGTCCACAAGCTGCAAACGTAGTCAAACTGTAATCATCGGCTGGCTCAGCCACACGATAGATGGTTCACAATTGACCAACAATGCATGTTTCAAGCCCCGGTTATTCGGGGCTTTTTGTGTGTTTATAAACGATAAACGACGTGAAACATTAATTGTCTAAAAATTCAAAAGAAACAGAAAATAATTTGGGCGAGCCTCTCTGAGTATGGTATAATAAGGCCATGTAAAGGAGGAATGCTCATGAAATACAATATTCGAGGCTCACACATTCAGGTGACTGACGCAATGCGCGATTATGTCGAGAAAAAACTGAACCGCCTGGACAAGTATTTTGAAGCACCAATTCCTTCCGAAACAAATGTAACGATGTCGGTAACGAAGGGCAAGCATGCGGTGGAGGTTACGATTCCGCTGCCGGGCGGCGCCCTGCTGCGCGCTGAAGAGAAAAAGGATGATATGTACGCTTCGATCGACCTGATTGTCGACAAACTGGAACGGCAAATCCGCAAGCACAAGACGAAGCTGAACCGGAAGGTTCGGATGGAAAGCGGAATACGTACACTGTTTAAGGACGAAGGGACGGCCGTGCGCACTCTGGAAGAAGAGGACGAATTGGAACTCGTGCGGACGAAAAGATTTAAGCTGAAGCCGATGGATGTGGAAGAGGCGATTCTCCAGATGAATATGGTCGGACATTCGTTTTTTGTCTTCGCCAATTCCGCCACCAAGGAGGTTAATGTCGTTTATAAACGAAACGACGGCAAATACGGACTTATCGAGCACGGTTAATCCATAAACGAGCAAACGGCAGGGCGGGCTTCTTCGGAAGCGCCGCCCTTTTGGCGTTTTTAAATAAGCAGCTCCATAAAAGTCACTAACGCCTTGCTATAACAATTCGCAAAATGGAATCCGATAACAGATTACAGAATGATTTTCAACGTCGGCAACAATGGAATTATCCAATCAAGCAACCTGCGCAGGCGATGCGCCCGTTCAGTCACCATTTCGCGTTAGCCTGGGGAAAGAGGTCATTTATGAGGTCAACCTTTCACGGCTTAGAGGTAGCCAAAAGCAGCCTGTTGACGCAGCAAGCAGCTTTGAACACGACAGGCCACAACATTGCCAATGCGAACACCGAAGGATATTCCAGGCAGACCGTGAACATGACGGCGGCCCGATCGCTCGAAGCTTTCGGCATGTCGCGGTCGAATACACCCGGTCAAATCGGGATGGGCGTCGAGTTTGATTCTATTACAAGAATCAGGGAGCAGTTCCTCGACGACCAGTTTCGCGGCGAAAACAAAAATCTCGGCGACTGGTCCGTTCGTGCGGATACGCTATCCAAGCTGGAAGGGATCGTAAACGAGCCCTCCGACTCCGGCTTCCGGACCGTTCTGGAGAAATTCTGGTCCTCCTGGTCCGATCTCAGTAAAGATCCGGAAAACGAATCCGCCCGTAAAATCGTGCGCGAAACCGCAAGCGCGCTTACGGACGCGCTGAATCATACAAGCAAACAATTGTCGGATTTGAGCGGCAGTCTCACGCAGGATATCGACGTCAAATTAAGCGATGTAAACTCCAAGCTCAGTATGATTTCGTCGTTAAACCAAGCAATTCAGCGGGTAGAAAGCCTCGGCGACGACGCCAACGATTTGCGGGATCAGCGCGATCTGCTGACGGATCAAATTTCAAAAGCCATTAATATAACCGTAACCGATACGCCTCAAGGCTACAATATTTCGATGGGCAATGCGAGCCTGCTTCAAGGGACGGCCGTCGTTCCGCTTACCGCCGCGGCTGCCGCAAACGCAATGAACTCGGGCGATTTGAACGCCGGGGAAATTCACGGCCTGTTCGTCTCAAGAGATCAGTATGTAGCCGATTACAGCCGGCAGCTGGACACACTCGCCAACACGCTTGCCAACGGGCCGTTCCAGGTGACGATACCGGCCGGTTCGGTACTGCCCGGCCAGACGGTACCGCTGGCGGCGGATACCGTCATGACGGTTAACGGGATTAACGGCCTGCACAAGCTTGGTTATACGCTGAAGGATCCGGCGACGGCGGGGCTGGATTTTTTTACGGCCGGTTCGCCAGGAGGCGTTATTACGGCGGGCAATATTCAGCTTAATGCGGCCATTGCCGCCGACGATTCGCTGATCGCGGCTTCCATGCGCACGGAGACGACGTCAGGCGGGACGACGGTGATCAAAGGCAACAATACGCTCGCGCTCCTTATGGCCGATGCCGGCAACGCCGTGATGACCATCGACCAGACGGCAAGCGGAAAAGGGATTGCGAATGCGACGCTCGGCGACTTTTACCAATCGATCGTCGGCGCGCTCGGCGTACAGTCCGGCGAAGCCAGCCGTCAAACGGATAACGCGCAGGATTTGGTCGATCAGGCGGATTCGAGAAGGGCCTCCGTAAGCGGCGTATCGCTCGACGAAGAGATGTCGAATTTGATTAAATTCCAGCACGCCTACAGCGCGGCGGCACGATTTATGACCACCTTCGATCAGGTTCTCGATAAACTCATTAACGGAACCGGCCAAGTCGGGCGTTAAAGCCAATTAGGGAGGTTAAAGGTTTATGTCCTTACGTGTAACGCAAAGCATGGTACAGTCCCAGCTGCTTCGAAATATTAGCAGCAATATGAAGCGAATGGCATACAATCAGGACGTCCTTTCATCCAATTCGAAAATATTAAAGCCTTCGGACGACCCGGTAGGCATTACCTATGCTCTACGGTATCGCAGCGAGCTGGCGCTTAACGACCAATATAAGAAAAATGTAGACATGGCCAAATCGATGCTCGATCACACCGATTCCGTCATGGAGCAGATTAACTCGCTCATTCAACGCGCCAACGAGCTAACGGTCCAGGGGACGAACGGAACGAATACCCAAACGTCGCTTGACGCGATCGCCCAGGAGATGGGCCAGCTTTACGAGCAGGCGGTAACCTTGGGAAATGACCAGCTTAACGGCAAATATATTTTTAACGGGCAAAAGACCGACCAGAAGCCCTATTCTTCGTCCGGGGCCGCTGCGGCTTTGAACCCGAACGGACAGATTGCCCTGAATGGCAGCGGGAGTGTGGCAACGCCAGGCGAGAGCTCGGACGATCAATCGGTACTCTACCAGTTGTCGGACGGTGTGACGCTGCCGGTTAACGTTACGGGTCAGGACGTTTTCGGAGGCGGAAGCGATACGGACAACTTGTTCACCGTGCTGAAGGGCTTGCAGACCGCATTCGCGAACGGCGATCAGGCTTCGGCCGGCACCCTGCTCGGAAGCCTGCAGAGCCGGTTTAATAAATTTCAGGATGTCCGGTCGGAAGTGGGCGCCAGATCCAACCGCATCGATTTGATCGACAGCCGCCTCCAGGCGCTGAATCAGAACCTGACGGCGATGGATTCCAGCGTGGAGGACGCCGACATCGGCTCCGTAATTATTAAACTAAAAAGCGACCAAAACGTTTATCAAGCTTCATTATCGGCCGGAGCCAAAATCATTCAACCCAGCTTGATCGATTATTTGCATTGATTTCCGGAGAGAACCGGGTATGAACGATTTCAGGTTATCCATCCGGCAGACGTATGCGCAAATCGGGATCGAGACTCATCAGGCAAGCCAGGATATGCACGCTCCGCTCGGCGATCAATCGATCGAGCAGCCGCAGGCAAAGCTGGAGATTCGTCAGCCGACAGGGGTGTTGACCATCGATTCCTCCGCGGCATGGACAGGTTTAGGTCAAGGTCCACATCTCGAATGGCTGAACTCGATTTATAGTCAGGAGAAAACGATTATTTTGCAGGTCATTGCGAAAACGGTGGAGGACGGCAACCGAATGGCGCAAATCACCAATCCGCAGGATGCGTTTGCGGATATTGCCGGCAATGTTTTACCGTTGGAGCCTTCGCCTATCCAATATGTCGGGGAGGCGTCAAGCTTGAATGTCAAAATCGATTATCAGCCGCGCGAGCCTGAAATCGAGGCTGTTCCGCAATATCCCCGTATCCGCTACATCCCCCGAAAACCCGAAATCCAAACCAATCCGGGGGCGGTCGACATCTATTTGAAGCAGCGGAATTCGATCGATATTCAGGTCAGCCGCTATAACCTTTATCAATAATAACGACAGATGCTATAGCGAAGGCTATAGCATTATGTGTTTAGGAGAGGATTGTTCATGCTGCAGCTGCATGGGAAAGTGATACAATTGAACGGAAGCCTGCTGGGGTTGGAAGCTTATGATGCATTTCTGGTTTCGGTCGTCGATCCCGAAGGTCCTTACGCGTATTTGCAAAGCCTGCAGGAGGAGAAGATCGGATTTTTGGTGGTGACGCCGTTTTTATTTTATTCGGAGTATACGTTTGAACTCGACGAGAAAAATAAGCTGCTGCTCGACTTGAAATCGAAAGAAGAAGTGCTCGTATTAAACACGGTAACGATCAGGGAACCGTTCACCCAATCGACCGTCAATTTACTGGCGCCGATTGTGGTCAACCTCAGGAACGGACAAGCCAGGCAAATCGTGCTGCCTCCCAAGACCCAATACGGGACTACAGAGCCCCTTTTTCGAGACGCGGCTGAAGAAAGCGGTGAATAAAGATGCTGATCCTGACCAGAAAGAAAGGCCAGTCCATCATTATCAACAATAATATCGAGATCGTCATTTCCGCCATTGACGGCGATCAGGTGAAAATCGGCATTAATGCGCCGGAAGAAGTCAATATTTTGCGCAAAGAAGTTTTCGATGCCGTGCAGCAGAGCAACAAAGAAGCCATTCACCCCAAATTCGATCCTCAGGCGATCAAAAACTTGCCGAGCCCTAAAAAATCGCCTTAAGCCGTTTGAAAAAGCTATAAACTGAATCGTGTTCGCGACCGATATAAGGTGTGTAAGGCGAAAAGCCTGCTCCACAAGGAAGTGGATATTTAACATTCAAGGAGGAAACAAGCAATGATTATTAACCACAACCTTCCGGCGCTGAACACGTACCGAAACATGGGGATGAACACCAACGCGACGTCCAAGGCGATGGAGAAGCTCTCGTCCGGTCTCCGCATCAACCGCGCCGGCGACGATGCCGCAGGACTGGCAATCTCCGAGAAAATGCGCGCTCAAATCCGCGGTCTCGACCAAGCGTCCCGGAACGCGCAGGACGGCATCTCCCTGATTCAAACCGCTGAAGGCGCGCTCAACGAAACCCAATCCATCCTGCAGCGTATGCGCGAGCTGGCCGTACAAGCCAACAACGACACGTACACCACGACCGACCGTGCAAAGCTTGGCGCAGAAGTAACGCAGCTGGAAAAGGAAATTAACCGGATTGCTTCGCAGACGGAATTCAACACGAAGAAGCTGCTGAACAGCGGAGTCTCCGTCACGTTCCAGGTAGGCGCAAACTCCGGTCAAACGATCGGCATGTCGATCAACGTCATGGACTTTTCTTCCTTGTACGGTGCCGCAGCCGTTGGATCCACCTTCAGCACGGCAACGAACTTCTCTTCCATCATCGCGAATATTAACAGCGGCATCAACTCGGTTTCCAAAGAGCGTGCAAACCTGGGCGCATACCAAAACCGCCTGGAGCACACGATCAACAACCTGAACACCTCTTCGGAAAACCTGACGGCTGCCGAGTCCCGCATCCGCGACGTCGACATGGCAAAAGAAATGATGAATTTCACGAAGAGCAACATTCTGAACCAAGCGGCACAAGCGATGCTTGCGCAAGCGAACCAGCTGCCGCAAGGCGTTCTGCAGCTCCTTCGTTAATAATGGCTTCAACGTAAAGATTCGATTCGAGAAAAAGTCAACCTTTTTGTACGGGTTGGCTTTTTCTTGAACATGCAGGTCTGTGATGGTGCATCGAGGGGGCGGCAGCATGGTCATGAAAAAACTTGAAGAAATAGAACGGATCGTCGATCAGATCGTTTATGCATTTTACCGTTACGAAATCAAGAGCGGCATGAACAAGCTTGATCTGCTCATTCCGGAAATGTCCGGGCTGATGACAAAGGAACCGATGAGCGGAAGCCGGCGCCTGGAATACAATCCATTGCTGGAAATGCTGGCGACCGCCGTGGAGAAAAAGGATTATTTAATCGCCGCCGACCTGTTGAAGTACGAGCTGCTGAAAAGATTGAAAAGCACGTTCGGACCGGCCGGCATTGGAGAAACGATATGACCTACTTGCATACGAATGCACCGTATTTGTCGGAATATAACGAATGGCTGATGGAGCGGCTCAAGACGATCGACAGCAGTTCGGTCGAAGCCGTGCGCGCCGGCGGTGACGTATTATTCAAGCTGGCCGATGAAGAAGGAAATGAATTTTATACCGCAAGCGTGTATGACCCGAAGTATGAAGCCGAGCAATTCCTGGACGGCGTCAATTTTGACAACACCGGGTTTATTCTCATCGGCATGGGCTCATCCGCAATCGTCAAATCGATTCTTGAACATAAAACCGAGACGGCATGGGTTTTAATCATAGAGAAAGATACGGCACTTGTGAAAAAGTTTTTGGAAGAGGTCGACTTATCGCCGTATTTGGAAGGGAAATTGCAGCGGATCATCATTTTAACCGATTTTGTCGGGGAGCTGTCTGAAGTTCTGAATACCTATATAACCTCGATGATCGGGTATTACTTCTTGCGGACGGATATCCTGCGCACTTTCGCAAGCTATCGCCGCGATGCCGCATTTTACGACCTTATGACCGATACGATTATCAATCATTTGCGCACGCATATGACCGCAATGGGCAATTCCCTGGATGACACCTTGAAAGGCATGACCAATGAGCTGAGAAATTTGCCCGTTGCGTTGAACTCTCATAAATTAAGCGATTTACGGAATGCGTATAAAGGAAAGCCGATTATTTGCGTCGCTTCGGGACCTTCGCTGGATAAACAGCTGCCCCTGCTGAAAAGGGCAAAGGGCAAAGCTTTGATTATATGCGCGGAGTCGGCGTTTCGCGTACTGCTGAAAAACGGGATTTCGCCGGATATTGTCTGTATCTTGGAACGCGGCGAAAATTCGTACGAGCTAAGCATCAAAGGCGCGGACATTCCGGCGGATACCGCTTTGATGGGGCTGACGCTCATGGATCCCCGAATTCCGCGCGGCTGGAATCCGTACGTCATTCCCGTTTTCAAGGAAAATATCGTGCACAGCCGTCTGATGAACCATTCGCTCGGAGATAGGGGAACGCTGTACAACGGCATTTCGGTCGCCCATTTGAACTATTCGCTGGCGCAATATTTGGGCGGATGCCCCATTGTGTTTATCGGCCAGGATTTGGCCTACTCGGACGACGGCGAAACGCACAGCAAGCACAGCTTTTATGCGGACGATTCCGATATGGATATTAGCGAGGAGCAGCGCAAGCAGATTCACAACAGCCTGAAGGAAGATACGGCTTTCTTCAATAAAACCGTGTACCTGGACGGATATTACGGCGGGAAAGTCAAATCGAGAGAGCTGTGGAGGCAGTTTTTATATTGGATGGAGCATCTCATTCACTATCTTCCGGCTCCGCTTGTCATCAACGCGACCGAAGGCGGCGCAGATATCCGGGGAACGATCAAAATGCCGTTTCAAGAAGTGGTGGAACGGTATTGCAAGGACAAGACCACCTCGATTCCGGAGCTGTTTGCCGGACTCCCGCCGATCGATTCCGCAGCGGAGACCGAATCGCATGTCCGGAGTATGCTTGACTTTTTTGGCCGCCAGCTGGGGGATATGTCCCGGGTAAGCGAACATGCCGAAGAAGTGCTTGGCGCGATACGTCAGCTGCAGGATGAGCTGGCGGAGCATCCGGACGGCGGGATTGATTTTCTCGCTATCAAAGCGGGGCGCGTACTGCGCAATGTCGAGCTGCTGCTTAAGGATGTGCTGAAACAACCGTTTCTGATCTTCTTTTTCCGGCCACTTATTTCCAACTATCACGTCAAAATGAATCCGATATCGCGGGTCTCGTCGATCGATCGGCTGCAAGCGATTTTGACGCATCAATCCTATCTGCTGCGGCGAATTGTGGAAGGAACCAGGCAGGTTGCCGATGTTTATACGGAGGGGACACGGGAAGCGATACGCGACCTCGGCCTCGACTGCCAACAATTTGAGCTGGACATTCAGGATACATGGGCATTGCCGGATCTGGACATAGGGGAGGAGCTTGACGATGCAGCAGGAAATCATTGTTGAAACGCTTGAGAGTATGAAGGATTATGTGCCGAAGCTCGTTGCGGCTTCGGAGAAGCTGGCCAACGACATTCAGTCGCACGAAGGGGGCTGGCCGGATTATTTACTGGCATATTTGGACGGAATCGACTGGTTAACCTCGGCTTTCGACGGCATTCAGCGGCTGGACGGCGAAATATTGTCTCCTTTTAAAATCGATTCGTTGCGACTGCTGATCGATCAATTGAGAATGGCGCTGGAGCAGCAGGATTTCGTATCGATTTGCGATCTCCTGCAGTACGAAATGAGCCCGCTGCTGCACACCTACGAGGTGGAACTGAAGGAAATGGTTCATTAATGAGGAAGCTCCGCTTCATACAGCCGAAAAGCGAGATTCGATGGCCGGGACCGGCTGTGGACCTCGACCGGGCCGCCAACGGGACGTGGACGGCGTCGATTTCCGCAGGCGAAGGCCGGCCGGTTTACCTTCACAGCCGGTATGACCCGGAGGCGGAGGCGGAACGATTTGCTGCCGCGCAGCTGCGGAACATCGGCGGGGACGAGCCGGAATGGTTCCTTATATACGGTCTCGGGTGCGGGCATCACATCAGAGCGGTTTTAAAGCAGACGGCGGCCGGCAGGGCGGACGTCGAAGTTTGGGAGACGAACGTCGCCGCCTTTTACCGGATGGACGAGCAAGGAGTATTGAACGATTTGATGGATGACCAGCGGTTTCGATGTATCGTTTCCGACGATATGAATCTCTTTTCCGCCCGCCTGAAGGAAAGGGAGGGAAGCCGTCTGCACCTGATCGTACATGAGCCGTCCCTGAAGGCGGTACCTGAAGGCCTGCGCGCTTTAAAGCAGCTCTTGCAGGAGTATCAAATGAAACAAAACAGCGCGCTTCTCCATCTTCAGCTGCTGCGGGAGAACTTTAACCGGAATATGCGGCAGAAACGGCCTTCGTTATCCGCCTTTCGAGGACTGCCTTCCGCACCGGTTATTCTGATCAGTGCAGGTCCCTCGCTCACCCATTCCCTTCCCGGCCTGGCCGACGCAGCCAAACATTGTTTATTGGGTTCGGTAGGGACGGCCGCTCCCGTGCTCCGCCGCTGCGGCATTCAGCCTGATTTTGTGGTCATGACCGATCCGCAGCCAAAGATGCTGGAGCAGCTGGAAGGCTGGGACACGAAGAACATCCCTTTATTTTTCCTGAGTACGCTGTTCGCGGGAGTGGTCGAGAGGTACCCGGGCCCGTCCTTTATTCTGTTCCAGGAGGATTTTGACGGCTCCGAACAAGCGGCCGCCCTCAGGGAGGAACCGCTTGTCCCTACCGGCGGCTCGGTGTCCACCACGATGTTTTCGCTCGCGCGTCTGCTCGGCCTCGGTCCGATCTGCTTGGTGGGGCAGGATTTGGCTTATACCGATAACCGCACCCATGCGGAGGGGGCGCACCTCTACCGGGAGTGGGGGCACGCTGCAGCGGGAGAACGCGTACGGTCGGTCGACGGCAGCGGAACGGTCGCAACCTCGCGCAATTTTCTTCTCTATAAAAAGTGGTTCGAAGCGCAGGTGAGAGACGTCCCCGAAACCTGCTATAACGCGACCGGGAGCGGGGCCGACATCGAGGGCTTCGAACATCTTACGCTTGCGCGTTTTTTGGCGAAGGTGAGCGGGCATGATGCGGCGGCAGCGCGGACACAGTTTCAGCGGGCGGTACGAACGGCATCCGGAATGGACTTGGAGTGAGCGGAATGAATTATGAAGGAAAACGAATTTTGATCATAGGCGGCACGGGATCGCTCGGACAACCGTTAACCCGCCGCCTGCTGCGGCACAATCCGAAGGTCATCCGGATTTTAAGCCGCGATGAATATAAGCAATTTGAAATGCAGCGGGAATTCGCCGAACACCAGTCGAAATTGCGTTTTTTAATCGGCGATATCCGGGATATCCAGCGGTTGAACCGGGCCATGGAGGATGTGGACTATGTCTTCCATCTAGCGGCGATGAAGCACGTCCCGTTCTGTGAATACAATCCGTTCGAAGCCGTGCAAACGAACATTCTCGGCACGCAAAATATGATTCAGGCAGCCATTCACAACGGCGTTGAAAAGGTGCTTTTTACCTCTACGGACAAGGCGATCTCGCCGACCAATACATACGGGGCCTCCAAATTGATGGCGGAGCGGCTGATTGCGGCGGCGGAATATCAGAAGGGACCCAAACAGACGAAATTTGCCGCCGTGCGCTTTGGCAACGTAATGGGATCGAGAGGCTCCGTTATTCCGCTGTTTTACAAGCAAATCCTGAACGACCGGATGCTGACGGTAACGGATTTACAGATGACCCGCTACATGATGACGACCACACAGGCGATCAGCTTAATGTTAAAAGCGAACGACATCTCGTTGGGCGGGGAAGTGTTCGTTCTGAAAATGCCGACGATTGTTCTCGAGGACCTGGTGGACGTGCTTATCGACGAGGTGTGCAAGAAGCACAGCATTTGGGATGATATTGCGCGCAAGGAAATCGGGCTGCGGGCGGGAGAAAAGCGGTACGAAGAGCTGATGACCGAGGATGAAATCGGAAACGCCTGGGAAACGCCGGACATGTACATTTTGCCCTCGCCCTTCAAGGAGCATCTGCCGGAATTTCCTTATCCGGAAGCGAGAAAAATGCAGTCGAAGACGGTATGCTCCAGCCAAGAAACGCCGATTGGCCGCGATACGCTCAGACAGTGGCTGCTAGAGGAAAGGCTGGTATAACGGAAATGAAAATTGCCGCCATTATTCAGGCCCGCATGGGGTCCACCCGGCTTCTGGGCAAAGTGCTTCGAATGCTGGGCGACAAAACCGTGCTTGCGCATGTGGTCGATCGGCTGAGAGCGGTACCGCAGGTGGATGAAGTGATCGTCGCGACGACGGCTGGCAGCCGGGACGAGCCCGTCGCGGAAGAGGCGCGGCGTATCGGAGCCGCGTGCTTCCGCGGAAGCGAGGAGGACGTCTTGTCGCGCTATTACGAAGCCGCCAAGCAAGTGCAAGCCGATGCGGTTGTACGGATTACATCCGATTGTCCTCTGCTCGATCCGGAGGTTTCGTCGCTTGTCATTCGGTCGTATATGGAGGCTCCGATGTGCGATTACGCGAGCAATACGCTGGTTCGTACTTACCCGCGCGGACTGGATACGGAAATTTTTTCGTTCGAATCACTGGAAGCCGCATTCGCGGAGACGCGGGAAGCCTATGACCGGGAGCACGTCACGCCTTTTATCTATCGGCATCCGGAACGGTTCGTATGCAAATCGGTTACGAGCGGGATTCCCGTGCCCGATTACCGCTGGACGCTCGATACGCCCGAGGATTGGGAACTGATTCGCCGTTTATATGATGCGCTCTACGTGCCCGGACAGCGTTTTTCTTGGCACCAGGCGGCGGCATGGATGAACGCGAACCCCGAGTTTCACGCGATTAACGCTCACATTAGGCAAAAAACATAAACTATACGGCAAATGTTGTCGATATAGGTAGTACATTACGACGGTGTGAAAGGCGGCATTCTCATGACGATCAGAGTTAGCGGATTAGGCACCTCCGGGCTGGACATCGATTCGCTTGTCAGCCAGATGATGCAGGCGAAGCAGGTTCCCATCGATCAAATGATTCAGAAAAAGACGTATTTGGAATGGCAGCGCGACGCTTACCGCAGTATGAACACCGATGTTTCAAGCTTTATGAACGAAGCGCTGAAACTGACTTTGCAGAGCACCTTCCAAACGAAGGAAGCGAGCATGTCGGAAACCGATGACGACAAAGTGCTTGTCTCGCCTACGGCCAGCTCCTTTACCGGAAACTTTACGCTCAAGGTGACTCAGCTTGCGAAGTCGGCGCAGCTGACCAGCAGCGCTCCGCTCGGCGTGTCCTCGAATCCGGGCCAGGCACTGGCGGCGGCAGACGCAACTCTGCAAATTACCGGAGCGACCGGGACCACCAGCGTGTCGGTTTCCAGCGGGGACAGCGTCGTTCAAATCGTATCGAAAATTAACGCCCAGTCCGCTTCTACAGGCGTTAAAGCGGTTTACGACCAGGTGTCGGATAAATTGTCTTTTGTCAGCAGCGCGACGGGCTCGGCGGCTTCCATCCGAATTCAAGAAACGACCGCCGTTCCGACCGGACTCCTCAATAATAAGCTGAACGTCGCACCGGCCGGGACGCCGACGGACACGGGCGTTATCCAGGGACAGGATGCGATTGTCAACTTCAACGGTACGGGCGATGTCACGGTAAGCTCCAACTCCTTCAAAATGAATGACATCAATTTCACGCTGCTGGAGGACCCTTCGGGCACCCCGTATACGATCAGCGCGTCCAATAATATCGACGTGGATTCCGTCGTCTCTACCATTAAAGGCGTGTTTGACAAATACAACGCGTTAATCGACGAAGTGAACACGAAGTTGAATGAACCCAAATATCGCGATTACCTTCCGCTTACGGATACCCAGAAGCAGGACATGAAGGACTCGGATATTACGCTCTGGAACCAAAAGGCGCAGTCGGGCTTGCTCAGTAACGACAGCATCCTGGGCGCCGGGCTGACGAAGATGCGGAACAATATTTCCGATCCGGTTTCGGGTCTTCCCGCCGGCCTTTATCAGTCGCTCGCGGACATCGGCATTACGACGGCTCCGCCGGGGAATTCGCAGGCGTATACGGAAAATGGAAAAATTTATATTGATGAAGATAAATTGAGGACCGCGCTGACGAATAATCCGGATCAGGTGGCTGCGCTTTTTACCCAGAACGGCGCACGCGATGCGAACGGCAATTTGACGGTCTGGAGCGACGCCGGAGTCGGGACGCGTCTTTACGAAACCCTGAACAAGTCGATTGTGAGCGGACTTACCCAAAAAACGCAGATCGTGCCGTCAAAAAGCTTTCTCAATATTCAGATCGACGATTATGCCACCCAAATCACGGAAGCGCAGTCGGGCTTATCCGATTATGAGCAGCAATTATACAGCCAGTACGCCAGTCTGCAAACCGCGCTGGATAATTTGAACTCGCAGAGCACCTACATCGCCAGCTTATTTCAAAAGTAAATCCGCGTCTGGAGGGACGTTATGATCCAGCCATCCATTCAAAGCTACAAACAGAATCAAGTGGATACGGCTCCGCCGGAGGAGCTGACGCTTATGCTGTATAACGGCGCCGTTACGTTCATTAAACGTGCGAGACAGGCGATCCTGAAACAGGATTTTAACCAGGCGCACCATTACAATACGCGGGTACAGGATATCGTCGATGAGCTGATTATTACGCTGGACCGGAAATATCCGATTGCCGGTCAGCTGATCCCGCTGTACGATTACTTGAAAAGAAGACTGATCGAAGCGAATATTTCGAAGAGCGATGCGATTTTGGAGGAAGTCGAAGGATTTTTCACCGAGTTTCGAGAGACGTGGAAGCAGGCGATCTTACTTGCCCGCAGCTCCAAACAACAGGGAGAAGCATGAATGATCGAAGCCCAATTCCAACAATTGGCCGAGCAGACGGAACAGCTGCTGCGTTTGTTCCGGCAGTCGCCGCCTGTCGATTTCAATGAAGCGGACCGGAGATTCGAAGCAAGGGAACGGCTGCTAGCGGATTTGAACGAACAGCTGCGCGGGTGTGCGAATATCGAGGTTTACCGGGACTTATTCGAATCCTGGCAGCGTTTCGAATCGGAGCTTAACGGGCAAATTCGGCAGTCGCTTCTGGAAACGGCGAATAAAATCAATAAGCTGAAGCATGCCCGAAACGCTTCCGATCAGTACAACTCCTACATGCGGCAGATGCCGTACGGCGCGTTTCTCGATCAAAAGAAATAGGCGAAACGGAGGAAGAAGGAAGATGGAGGTCCAACCCGCAAGCGAGAAGACATTATCCTTTGAGCAGCCAGGCGTACGGAAAAGGGCGGAGCAGGAACGAGAGCCGGTCGAGGATAGACAGCAGCATTCCTATTCGAAGGCGGATATCGCCAAAGAAATCGGCCATCTGAACAAAATGCTCGAATCGAAGGACTCCCATCTTCATTTCGTCCTTCATGACAAGCTGAATGAATATTATGTCCAAGTCGTCGATGACAGCACCAATGAAGTCATTAAAGAAATTCCGTCCAAGAAGGTTATGGATATGGTGGCCGGCTTCTATGAAACGCTGGGTATTATTGTAGACAAAAAAATATAAAGCCCCGGGTACGTGGGCTTTTTCCTTTCCCGGGAGGGCTTGGTGTATGCGAGTGGTTTTTCGGGTCGACGCGTCCGTAAGGATCGGAACCGGTCATGTCATGCGATGTTTAACGTTGGCCGGCCGGCTTAGGCAGGCAGGGGCGGCGGTGCAATTCGTCTGCAGGGAGCACCCGGGACATCTCTGCGGGCTGATCCGGGACCGGGGATTTTCCGTTCATCGGCTGCCGTCCCCTTTCGATCAAGCGGAATCGGGAGAAGCCGAAACGCTTTACGAACAATGGCTGGGCGAGAGACAGGAAATAGACGCCGCCCAAACGGCAGCATGGATTCAAGCTCAAAGCGAGCCGGTCGACTGGCTCATTGCGGACCATTACGCCATTGATATCCGGTGGGAGCGGCTGGTTCGTCCACAGGTGCGGCGCATCATGATCATCGATGATCTGGCCAACCGCACACATGATTGCGATCTGCTGCTCGATCAAAATCTGTACGATAATAGGACGATCCGGTACCATAAACTTGTTCCCGCCGCCTGCAGGCAATTGCTTGGTCCCCGTTATGTCCTGCTGCGCGAAGAATTTCAAGCTGCACGGCGGCGCGCTAAGGTGAAGGACGGAGCGGTTTGGCGCCTGCTCGTGTTTTTCGGCGGAAGTGACCCGACGAACGAGACGGAAAAAACGCTCAGGGCCATCGAGTCATGGGGAAGACACGATATTGCGGCCGATGTCGTCGTAGGTCAATCCAATCTTCACAGGGAGCGGATTGCCGAGCTATGCTCGGCAATTCCGAACGTCCGCTATTATTGTCAAATCGATCACATGGCCGAGCTGATGCTGGAGGCGGACCTGGCGATCGGAGCGGGCGGCTCGTCAACGTGGGAGCGGTGTTTCCTCGGCCTGCCGGCGATAACCGTGACAACTGCCGATAATCAAACGGAGATCGCCAAAGCCGTTTCGAATGCAGGCGCCGTTCTTCATTTGGGCCATTGGGACGAGGTAACCTCGCCCATGATCGTTTCCGCGCTTGAGCAGCTTCCGCAAAGCCCGGACTCGCTGGCAAGCATGAGCCGTGCGGGGCTGGAACTAATGGGAGATCAAGGCGTCAGCGGCGCGGACGGCGTTACCGGCATTCTGTTTGAACGGGCTTAAACTTCAACCTTATTAACGATTGAGGGACAGGGCATGCAGCTGATAAAAGATTACGCGATTCGAGCCCTCCTGGAACCCGATTTGCCGACTGTTTTGAATTGGCGCAATTCGGAACGGATCCGAAGAACGATGTACTCGGACGAGCGGATTACTTGGGAAAATCACGCCGCTTGGTTTGAACGTCTGCAAGGCGATCCGTCGCGCCGGTTTTATATAGTCGAATGGAAGGGCCGGCCGGTCGGGACCGTCAATTTTACGGGTATCGATAACAAGCACCGGACATGCGACTGGGGAATTTACCTCGGTGAAACGGACGTTCCGAGAGGAAGCGGGACGGCGCTGGGGCTGCTCGGATTAGAGACGGCGTTCGAGCGGTTGCAGATCCGTAAAGTGTGCGCGGAAGTACTCGCTTTCAACGAGGCCAGTCTCCGTTTTCACCGGAGGCTGGGGTTCGAGCAGGAAGGGCGTTTACGGCGTCATGTATGGAAAAACGATCACGATGAAGATGTTTGTTTATTCGCGTTCTTCTCCGACCAATGGCCGGAGGTCCGGCAGAAGCTGACGGTTCATTTTTAATGAAGACCTAAAGACGGACATACGCCGCAGAGGTGAAGCATGAATCAAAATAGCGAAATCATCATCGGTACCCGAAAGATCGGCCCGGAGCACCCGCCGTTCATTATCGCCGAAATGTCGGGCAACCATAATCAATCGCTCGAACGGGCGCTCGAAATCGTCGAGGCTGCCGCCAGAGCGGGTGCGCATGCCTTGAAAATTCAAACCTATACCGCGGATACGATGACGATCGAATCCGACCGGTCCGATTTTTTTATCCGCGACACCGAAAGCTTATGGAAAGAACGGTCGTTATACGACCTCTATCAGGAGGCCCATACGCCGTGGGAATGGCATCAGGCGATCTTCGACCGCTGCCGCGAGCTGGGCATGATCGGGTTCAGCACCCCTTTTGACGAGACGGCCGTCGATTTTCTCGAATCGCTGGACGTGCCCTGCTATAAGATCGCTTCCTTTGAGAATACGCATCTTCCTTTGCTGCGAAAAGTCGCTTCGACGGGCAAGCCGATCATCGCATCGACCGGGATGGCCAGTATCGCCGAATTGGACGAGCTGGTCGGAACGGTTCGTGCGGCGGGCTGCAGCGATTTGGTTTTGTTGAAGTGTACAAGCTCGTATCCCGCTTCGCCCATGAACTCCAATATTCGCACGCTCCCTCACCTGCAGCAGCTTTTTCATACCCTTGTCGGACTGTCCGACCATACGCTCGGCATCGGAGTCGCCGTAGCCGGCGTTGCTTTGGGCGCGTCCGTGATCGAAAAGCATTTTACGCTCAGCCGGGCCGACGGCGGGGTCGATGCGGCTTTTTCGCTGGAGCCGGAAGAGATGCGGCTGCTGGTGGAGGAAACGGAACGCGCATGGCAGGGGCTTGGCTCGGTCTCGTACGGAGCGACCGAAGCGGAGAAGAAATCGAAGGTATTCCGCCGCTCCCTGTATGCGGTCAAGGATATAAAGGCGGGAGAATCGTTCACGGAACAAAATTTGCGCATTATTCGTCCCGGTTACGGACTTCCCCCCAAATATTTGGATCGGCTGCTTGGCCGTGCGGTAAAAAAAGATATTCCGCGGGGCACGGCCATTACGATGGACCTTATGCTGGATTAGAAAAGGATGGGGAATATGAATGTGCTCGTTACCGGCGGCGCCGGTTTTATTGGCAGATGGGTTGTGAAACGTTTATTGGAGGACGGGCACCGCGTTACGGTATTGGACGACTTGTCAAACGGTGCGGAATCGAATATCGAAGCATTCAAGGCGCATGAAGGCTTCCGGCAGTTTATTCGGGGCGATATCAAGGATGAAGCGCTGCTGGACGAAGTGTTCAAGCATCCGTTTCAGCTTTGCTACCATCTCGGTGCCAGCATCAATGTACAGGACAGCATAGACGACCCCGGAACGACATTCGATAACGATACGGTCGGCACGTTCCGCCTGTTGGAGCGGTGCCGCCTGCACCGGGTGAAAATCGTATTCATGAGCACCTGCATGGTTTACGACCGCTGTCTCGATGAATCGGGGATTACCGAAGCGCATCCGGCCAAGCCCGCTTCGCCGTATGCCGGAGCAAAAATAGCGGCCGAAAATATGGTGCTGTCCTATTATTATGCTTACGGTCTGCCCGCGGTTGTCGTTCGTCCCTTCAATACATACGGTCCTTTTCAGAAATTCGGCGGCGAAGGCGGCGTGGTTGCCATCTTTATCAAGAAGAAGCTGCAGGCCGAAGACCTTCAAATTTACGGGGATGGGACCCAGACACGGGATTTGCTTTATGTCGACGACTGCGCGCGGTTCGTCGTTCAAGCGGGCTATTCCGACCGGGCGGACGGGCAGATTGTGAATGCGGGCTTCGGGCGCGATATCTCCATCAACGATTTGGCGAAGCTCATCGCCGGCGGCGAGAGCCGGATCCGGCACGTGGAGCACATTCACCCGCAGAGCGAGATTCAAAAGCTGCTTTGCGATTATTCCAAGGCGCGGCGGCTGCTCGGATGGGAGCCGCAAGTGACGCTGGAGGAAGGACTGAAGAAAACGGAGGATTGGATTCGAACGATCCTTTAATCCGCGCGGGCCGGTACGGCATGCGTCCTTGCAGGGCAGCCGGCTTATTGAGACCTTAATGGGGGCGTACAAATGGCCAAATTGAAGCATCAGCAGCTTGCTATTTTGGGCGGCGAGCCGGTTCGCGAAACGCTCCTGCCTTACGGCAGGCAGTGGATTGACGAAGCCGATATCGAAGCGGTCGTCGAGACGCTGAAATCGCCTTTCCTGACGCAGGGACCGAAGATCAAAGCGTTCGAAGAAGCGGTGGCCGGCTATGCGGGCGCCAAATACGCCGTCGCCTTCTCGAACGGCACGGCCGCGCTGCACGGGGCATGCTTTGCCGCGGGAATCGGCGAAGGCGACGAAGCGATCACGACGCCGATGACGTTTGCCGCAAGCGCAAACTGCGTCCGGTACTGCGGAGGAAACGTCGTATTTGCCGATATCGAGCCCGATACGTACAATATCGACGTCAATCGAATGAAGGCTTTAATCGGCAAACGGACAAAAGCGGTCATCCCGGTCGATTTTACCGGGCAGCCCGCCGATCTGGATGAGATTATGGAAACGGCCAAAACGCATAATTTGATCGTGATTGAGGATGCGGCCCATTCTATCGGAGCGGTCTACAAAAATCGAAGGGTGGGCTCCATCGCCGATATGACGATGTTCAGCTTTCATCCCGTCAAGCATGTCACCTCCGGCGAGGGCGGCGTTATCGTGACCGACTCGGAGCATTTCTATGAACGGCTGCTGCTGTTTCGCAGTCACGGCATTACCCGAAACCGGGACATGATGCACAATACCGGCGAGGGCGAGTGGTATTACGAGATGCATGAGCTTGGTTTCAATTACCGGATGACGGACATTCAAGCGGCTCTCGGTCTGTCGCAGCTCAGGAAGCTGAACGAGTTCACAGCCCGCAGACGGCAAATCGCCAGCCGATATACGGAATTGCTGAGCTCGATTCCCGGCATCGTCCTTCCGTACCAAAAGCAGGACCGTCAATCCAGCTGGCATTTATATATCATCCGGCTCGAGCTGGACCGGCTGTCGGCGGACCGGAATATGATTTTTGCGGCGCTGCGGAAAGAAAATATCGGAGTGAACGTGCATTACGTCCCCGTGCATTTGCATCCTTACTATAGAAGACTGGGCTGCGGAAAAGGGCTCGCTCCTGCAGCCGAATCCGTTTATGAGGGCTTCATCACGCTGCCTTTATTCCCGGCCATGACCGAAACGGACATTCTGGACGTTGTATCCGCCGTCGAAAAAGTGATCGGCCATTATGCCAAATAAATCCTCGTTCGCTGTTAAAGGACTCCCGCCAGGGAGCCTTTTTTTCGTTCCTCGCTCCACGCCTGCCGGCTGATAGAACGCATTTCTGCCCTTCCAAAACGGTTCTGCTCGCGGTTCCGGGCAAACTCGGCTCTGCGTTGCGGTTCATGACGCAAACTGTTACAATTTATGCAATAGGCGTATTGATGAAAGGGGAAGACCATGCTCGGACTTGTTAAAAAAATATTCGGTGACGCCAACGAACGCGAAGTAAAGCGTCTGATGCGTACCGTGGAGCAGATCAACGATCTGGAAGCCGAGATTTCGGCGCTTTCGGATGAGGCGCTTCGCGGCAAGACGGATGAGTTCAAAGCCCGTCTGGCAAGTGACGAAGAAGAGCTTGACGACATTCTGCCCGAGGCGTTTGCCGTCGTTCGCGAAGCTTCCAAACGGGTGCTTAACAAGCGTCATTTCGATGTCCAGCTGATCGGCGGTATGGTGCTTCACGACGGGAAAATATCGGAGATGAAAACCGGTGAAGGGAAGACGCTTGTCGCCACCCTGGCGGTTTATTTAAATGCGCTGCTCGGCAGAGGCGTCCACGTCGTCACGGTCAACGATTATTTGGCCCAGCGGGACAGCGAAGAGATGGGGCAAATTTACAGATTTCTCGGCCTTACGGTCGGCTGCAACCTGAACGGACTTTCGCACGAGGAGAAGCAGGAGGCGTACGCCTGCGACATTACGTACGGAACGAACAATGAATTCGGCTTCGATTATTTGCGCGACAACATGGTTCTGTATAAAGAGCAAATGGTGCAGCGGCCGCTTTATTACGCGATTATCGACGAGGTGGACTCGATCCTCATCGACGAAGCGCGCACGCCGCTCATCATTTCGGGACAAGCCGCCAAATCGACGGAGCTGTATTACGCGGCGGACCGTTTTGCCTCCCGGCTGAAGGAAGAGGAGGACTACACCGTCGACATCAAGCTGCGCTCCGTGACGCTGACGGAAGACGGCGTGGAGAAGGCGGAAAAGGCGTTCGGCATCGAAAACCTGTTCGATCACGCCAACGTGACGCTGAACCATCACGTCCAGCAGGCGCTGAAGGCGCACGTCATTATGAAGCGCGACGTCGATTACGTCGTCCAGGAGGACGAAGTCATCATCGTCGACGAATTTACGGGCCGCCTGATGGCCGGCCGCCGGTACAGCGACGGGCTGCACCAGGCGATCGAAGCGAAGGAAGGCCTGAAGGTGCAGAACGAGAGCATGACGCTCGCGACGATCACCTTCCAGAACTACTTCCGAATGTACCGCAAGCTGGCCGGGATGACCGGTACGGCGAAGACGGAGGAAGAGGAGTTCAAGAAAATTTACGGCCTGGAGGTTGTGCAGGTCCCGACGAACCGGCCGAATATCCGTCAGGATATATCGGACGTCGTCTATAAAACGGAGAACGGCAAGTTTAAGGCCGTCGTCGAGGAAATCGTGGAGCGGCATAAAAACAACCAGCCCGTGCTTGTCGGCACAGTCTCGATCGAGAATTCCGAGCGCCTGTCGGACATGTTGAAGAAACGCGGCGTCCAGCATAAGGTGCTGAACGCGAAATATCATGCCGAGGAAGCGGAAATCATTTCGCGCGCCGGCCAGCCCGGCTCTGTGACGATCGCGACGAATATGGCGGGGCGCGGCACCGATATTTTGCTCGGCGACGGCGTGCCCGATCTCGGCGGACTGCACATTATCGGCACGGAGCGGCACGAAAGCCGCCGCATCGATAACCAGCTGCGCGGACGCTCGGGCCGGCAGGGGGACCCGGGCTCGTCCCAGTTTTATTTGTCTCTCGAAGACGAGCTGATGCGACGCTTCGGCTCCGAAAACATCATGGGTATGATGGAGCGCCTCGGCTTCGAGGAAGACCAGCCGATCGAAAGCCGGCTCATCACCCGAGCGATCGAATCGGCGCAGAAGCGCGTCGAAGGGAACAACTTCGATTTGCGGAAGGTCGTCCTGCAGTACGACGACGTCATGAACCAGCAGCGCGAAATCATTTATAAGCAGCGCCGCGAAGTGCTGTATTCGGACAATATCCGCGAGATCGTGCTCGAAATGATCAAGCCCGTTATCGAGCGCATCGTCGAGGCGCATTGTCCGGGCGACGAAATTCCCGAGAACTGGGAGCTGCAGGAAATCGCCGATTATGCGCAGGGTACGTTCCTGAACGAGGGCATGGTGACGAAGGACGATCTGTGGGGCAAGGAAAAAGAAGAGATCGTCGAGTTTTTGTGCGAAAAGGTAACCGCGCTTTACGACGAGCGCGAGGAGCATATCGGAGCGGAAACGATGCGCGAGTTTGAGAAGGTCGTCGTGCTCCGCGCGGTGGACAGCAAGTGGATGGATCATATCGACGCGATGGATCAGCTGCGTCAGGGCATACACCTGCGCGCCTACGGCGGTACCGACCCTTTGCGCGAATACCAGTTCGAGGGCTTCGAGATGTTCAAGGAAATGGTCGAGCATATCCAGGAGGAAGTCACGAAATATATTATGAAGGCGCACGTGGAGAACAACCTCGAGCGTCAGGAAGTGGCCAAGGGCCAGACGGAATCCGGCGGAGGCGGCGAGCCCCAGGCGAAGCGCCCGGCAAGGCGCGTTCAGCGCGTCGGCCGCAACGATCCCTGTCCGTGCGGCAGCGGCAAGAAATACAAGCAGTGCCACGGACAGCACGAATAATTGCCGCATAAGGTAAAGGCAAACTACGATTTTGAGGTGAAGCGAACGCCATGATCGATATAACGGTCAAACAGGATTTGCGCGAAACGGCGAAGCGGCTCCAAGAACTCAGGGGGTCTCTTTGACTTAGATCTCAAACAGGAGATCATCGCAAACTATGAGGAGAAAATGACGGCACCCGATTTTTGGGACGATAACGACCGCGCGCAAAGCATCATTGCCGAGCTTAATGCGGTGAAATCGGTCGTCGAGCAGTACGAGAAGCTGTTTGCGGAGCAGGAAGATTTGACTGCCATGCTGGAGCTGGCGGAGGAAGAAGGCGACGAATCGATCGAAGCCGAGATCGCCGGCGGGGTGCAGGAGCTCGTGCGCAAGGTGAACGAGTTCGAGCTGCAGCTGCTGCTGAATCAGCCGTACGACAAGCTGAATGCGATTTTGGAGCTTCACCCTGGCGCGGGCGGCACGGAGTCACAGGACTGGGCACAGATGCTGTATCGGATGTATACGCGCTGGGCCGAGAAACGCGGCTTCAAGGTCGAGGTGCTCGACTTTTTGCCAGGGGACGAAGCGGGCATCAAGAGCGTGACGATTTTGGTCAAGGGATACAATGCCTACGGGTATTTGAAGGCGGAGAAGGGCGTTCACCGTCTGGTGCGCATTTCGCCGTTCGACGCTTCGGGCCGGCGCCACACGTCGTTCGTATCGTGCGACATCATGCCGGAAATTTCGGACGACATCGAAATCGAGATCCGGCCGGAGGACCTGAAGGTCGACACGTACCGCTCCAGCGGCGCGGGCGGCCAGCACGTCAACAAGACGGAGTCGGCGATCCGCATCACGCATATTCCGAGCGGCATCGTGGTTGCCTGCCAAACGGAGCGCTCGCAAATTCAGAACCGCGAACGGGCGATGAAGATGCTTCGCTCCAAGCTGTACGAGCGCAAGATCGAAGAGCAGCAGAAGCACCTGGCGGAAATCCGCGGCGAACAAAGCGATATCGCCTGGGGCAATCAAATCCGCTCGTACGTGTTTCATCCGTACAGCATGGTCAAGGACCATCGCACGTCGGTGGAAACGGGCAACGTCGGCGCGGTTATGGACGGCGATCTGGACAGCTTTATCGACGGTTATTTGCGCAGCCAGATTCGGCACGATCCGGAATAAACGCCCATGCGGATGCATAGGCAGCGGGAAGAGTTCTTACACTGTATAGAGGTGTAGGGACTCTTTTTTTGTGATTGGGGGCCGGTGGCCGTTAGCGGCATAAACATTTTACCGTTAGAAACATTTATGCCGTCGGGCCGGTGCCGGCAGTGCAGGTACAGATACATGGGTTTCTTCAATAATGAGACGGAAAGGGGGCGGCGGGAATGAAGCATCATCGGGGCAGCTTGCTTGCGGGAGCAAACCGTTACGGAAAGCGGCGCAGACGCCGCACCGGGAATGAAACGCCGGGACCGCGTGCCGAGGCGGCTCGGAGCCTGCTTTTTCTGCTCGCAGGCTCATTCCTGATCGCGGCCAGCTTCAATCTTTTTCTCGTCCCGCTCGGTATCGCTTCGGGCGGCGTCTCGGGCATTTCCATTCTCGTTCAGCGCGTGACGGGCATTCCGCCGGCTTATACGCAGTGGGCGCTGAACATCCCGCTGTTTTTGCTCGGCCTGTGGCTGCTCGGCAGGCGCTTCGCGCTCAGCACCGCCATCGGTTCGTTCGTGCTGCCGCTGTTTGTGCTGCTCACCTCGCATTGGCCGGCTCCGACGGGCAATCCGCTGCTTGCCTCCATATACGGCGGCATCGGCGTCGGCGCCGGGCTCGGCCTCGTGTTCCGCGGCCGCGGCTCGACCGGCGGCCTCGATCTGGCGGCACAGCTGGTGCACCGCTTTACCGGCATCCGGCTCGGGCTTGCCGTTGCGATGTTCGACGGCTGCGTCATAGCAGCCGCAGGCATCCTGATCGCGCCGGAAAACGCCCTGTACGCGCTTATCGGCCTATTCGCCACGAGCAAAACGATCGATTTTGTCCAGACGGGCCTGGCGGTGTCGAAAGTAGCGTTCATCATATCGCGCCGGCCGGACGATATTGCGATGGCCGTGCTGCATCAGCTTGACCGCGGGCTGACGAAGCTTGACGGGGAAGGCGGTTATACCGGGGAAGCGAGACAGGTGCTGATGGTCGTCGTCGGGCGGGGCGAAGTCGCCCGGCTCAAGCAGCTTGTGCGGGCCGCGGACGAGGATGCGTTTGTCATCATCAGCGATACGGCGGAGGTGCTTGGGGAAGGCTTCAGTCTGAAATGAAAGCGGCGGAAAGAGGCGCGGACAATTTTAAGGATTGTATTTATATGAATACGACCGTATAATAATACATAGTTTAATCTAACGTCCGGTTCGTGTAAAATGGATAGTTAGGAAAGTTCACGGATGGGAGAGAACAGTATGGCTTCGAAAGTAAATGTGGCGATCGTCGGATCGACCGGCTACGGCGGCGTGGAGCTGATCCGGCTGCTGGCGTCGCACCCGTACGCGGAGGTAACGTCCGTCGTGTCGTCCTCGAGCGCGGGGTCCCCGATTGCCGAAGGGTATCCGCATTTGACCGAAATACGCACCGATGTGCTTGACGACGTGGATCCCGCGCTTCTGAAAAGCAAAGCGGACGTCGTCATTACCGCGACGCCGGCGGGCGTTGCGTCCAAGCTGGCGCCGTCCTTGCTGGAAGCGGGACTGAAGGTGATCGATATGTCCGGCGATTTCCGGCTGAAATCGCGTGAAGTATATGAGCGATGGTACAAGAAGGAGCCGGCCGAGCAGCGCTATTTGGACAAGGCTGTGTTCGGCCTTGCGGAAGTGTACGGCGATGCGGTGAGGGGCGCCGATTTCATTTCCAACCCCGGCTGCTATTCGACGGCGTCGCTGCTCGGTCTCGTCCCGGCGGTAAAAGAAGGCTTCATCGACCCGTCAACGATTATCATCGATGCGAAGTCGGGCGTCTCCGGGGCGGGCCGCGGCGTCAGCCTCGGCAATCATTTTTCCGAAGTGAACGAAAATTTCAAGGCGTATAAAATCAACCAGCACCAGCATATCCCGGAAATCGAAATGGTGCTTTCGGACGCGGCCGGCAAGCCGGTGACGACGACGTTTACGACACACCTCGTCCCGATGACGCGCGGCATTATGAGCACGATTTATGCATCCGTTATAGGCGGCCGGACCGAAGAAGATTTTATCGGGCTGTACCGGCATTATTACGAAGGGCGCCGCTTCGTGCGCATCCGGCCGAAGGGTATATGGCCCGCGACGAAGGAAGTATGGGGCTCCAACTACACCGACATCGGTTTTGCCGTCGATGAACGGACCGGGCGCGTCACGATCGTGTCCGTCCTCGACAACCTGGTGAAAGGCGCAGCCGGCCAGGCGATTCAAAATTTGAACCTGATGATGGGCTGGGACGAAACAACGGGTCTGAATTTCGTGCCGGCGTACCCGTAAACGGCGAACGTCGAAGCCGAGATCAAGAAGGAGACAGGAACGAACAATGGGACAGGGGAATGTTACGGCTTCATTTACGATCGTGCCGGACGGTTCGGTCACGACGCCCAAAGGCTTTAAAGCCGGCGGTCTTCACTGCGGGCTGAAAAAGACTTCGCGCCACGATCTCGGCGCGATCGTGTGCGAGGTGCCGGCCGCGGCGGCGGGCGTCTACACGACGAACGTCGTCCAGGCGGCGCCGATCAAGGTGACGCGCGAGAGCATCGGCGCCGGAGGCGTGCTGCGCGCCGTGATCGTCAACAGCGGCAACGCCAACGCCTGCACGGGCAGGCAGGGCGAAGACGACGCCTACGAAATGCGCGGCCGATTCGCCGAAGCGCTCGGCGTACCGGCGGAGCAGGTGGCCGTCGCCTCAACTGGCGTCATCGGCGAGCTGCTCAAAATGGACCGCGTGCGCGGCGGCATTGCCGAGCTGCCTGTGCGGCTCGGCTCCGCGTACGAAGCGGCGGACGATTTCTGCCAGGCGATTCTGACGACCGACCTGGTGAAGAAAGAGGCCTGCGCATCGGTTGTTGTTGATGGAAAGACCGTTTACGTGGCGGGCGCGTCGAAAGGCTCCGGCATGATCCATCCGAATATGGCGACGATGCTCGGCTTCCTGACGACGGATGCGAGCATCGGCAGCGAGGCGCTGCAGAAGCTGCTCCGCGAGGCGACCGACCTGACCTTCAATATGATTACGGTGGACGGCGACACGAGCACGAACGATATGCTGGTCGCGATGGCGAGCGGCCTCGCGGGCAACCGCAAGCTGAACGAAGCGCATCCGGACTGGCCGGCATTCGCTGCCGCCGTCCGTTACGTATGTGAATCGCTGGCCAAAGCGATCGCGCGCGACGGTGAGGGCGCAACGAAGCTGGTGGAGGTGCAGGTGTCCGGCGCGGTTTCGGACGAGGCGGCGCAGGCGATCGCGAAGACGGTCGTCGGCTCCTCGCTCGTGAAATCGGCGGTGTTCGGCGCAGACGCGAACTGGGGCCGGATTATCGCGGCGGTCGGCCGCGCGGGCCGGCCGGTCGATCCGGAGACGGTCGATATCCGGATCGGCGAGATCGTTACGCTGACGCAGTCGCGCCCGGTTCCGTTCGATGAGGAGGCTGCGCTGGACTATTTGAAGGGCGATACGGTCGTCATCCGCGTCGACCTGCATATGGGCGAAGGGGCCGCGACCGCATGGGGCTGCGACCTGACGTACGATTATGTCCGCATCAATGCGGCGTACCGCACCTAAGAGCGGTTTTGGATTCGATTAAAGGCTGCGAGGAGAACGGATGAAAATGGAACAGCAGCGTTTTGTGATGAAATGCGGAGGAAGCACGCTTGCCGCGCTGCCGGCTTCCTTCTTCGATGATTTGCGAGGGCTTCAGGAACGCGGGGTGCGGCCGGTCATCGTGCACGGCGGCGGCCCGGCGATATCCGGAACGCTCACGAAGCTCGGCATCGAGAGCGGGTTTGTGAATGGCCTGCGCGTCACGACGGCCGAGGTGCTTGACGTTGTCGAGATGGTGCTCGCCGGCGGGATCAACAAGGAAATCGTGCGCAAAATCCAGCTGAGCGGCGCGAAGGCGCTTGGCCTGTCGGGCGTCGACGGCCGGCTCATCGAGGCGAAGCCGGTGGCGAACGCGGCGGAAATCGGCTTTGTCGGCGACGTGACGGACGTGAATGCCGAAGTGATCGAAGGCGTAATGGCGATGGGATACATCCCGGTCATCGCCCCGATCGGCATTGATGCGGCAGGTCAGCGCTACAACATTAACGCCGATACGGCAGCCGGGGCGGTCGCCTCGCATCTCGGGGTCGAGCGGATGATCGTCGTCACCGATGTGCCCGGCATTTTGAAGACGGACGAGAGCGGCGCGAAGCGGGTTCTGCCGTCCGTCACGTTCCCCGAGATCGAGGCGATGATCGCAAGCGGCGAGATTTACGGCGGCATGATCCCGAAGGTGCGCGCGGCGATGCAGTGCGTTCAGGGGCGGGTCCGCGAGGTCGTGATCGTCAGCGGCGACGAGCTGAATGTGCTGAGCAAAGCCGTCATGGAGGGCAATATCGGCACTCGCATCGTGCAGGCGTAATTCGCCATGAGGCCGGATGACCGGAGAGGCGAAACGGCTGGGGGCAGCGCGATTTTACGCAGGGAATAGCCGCCAAGCGGCGTATCCCGGCAGGTATATTTTCACGTTAGCATCGGCATTTAAATGACAGGGAGAGGTGAAAGGGCGATGAGCGCAAACGGCATGCAAAACGGCGGCGGTTCGCTGTTTCCGACCTATGCGAGATATCCGATCGCGCTGGTGAAGGGGCAGGGCAGCCGGCTGTGGGACGATCAAGGCAAGGAATATTTGGATTTTATGAGCGGCCTGGCGGTGACTGGCCTCGGCCACGCGCCGCAGCGGGTCAAGGACGCGCTCGTGAAGCAGCTTGACGAGCTGTGGCACGTGTCCAACTTGTTCCGCATTCCGAATCAGGAGGAAGCGGCGAAGCTGCTGACGGACAACACCTGCGCGGACATGGTGTTTTTCTGCAACTCCGGCGCGGAGGCCAACGAAGCGGCGATCAAGCTGGCGCGCAGGTATCACCAGAAGGTGGCCGGAACGGGCCGCTATGAAATGATTACGTTCGAGCAGTCGTTCCATGGGCGGACGCTGGCGACGCTGACCGCGACGGGGCAGGAGAAGGTGAAAGAAGGCTTCGGCCCGCTGCCGGAAGGCTTCCGCTACATTCCGTTCAACGACATCGAGGCGCTGGAAGCCGCGTTGACGGACCAAACGGCGGCGGTCATGCTGGAGACGGTGCAGGCCGAAGGCGGCGTCATTTTGGCGGACCCGGCGTTCGTGAAGCATGCCGCCAAGCTGTGCAAAGAGCGCGGCATTCTGCTCATCGTGGACGAAATTCAAACCGGCATGGGACGCACCGGCAAGCTGCTGTCGTTTGAGCATTACGGCATCGAGCCGGACATTTTCACCCTCGCCAAAGGGATCGGCAGCGGCTTCCCCGTCGGCGCAATGCTGGCGAAAGGGTATCTCGCGGAAGCGTTCGGCCCGGGCAGCCACGGCTCCACGTTCGGCGGCACGCCGATCGCGACGGCGGCCGTGAAGGCGACGGTCGAAACGATCGTCGGCGACAGGCTGCCGGCGCGCGCGGAGGAGATGGGCGATTATCTGATGGCCGAGCTGCGCGAGAAGCTGGGCGGCCACCCGCTCGTGACGGAAATTCGCGGCAAAGGACTGCTGATCGGCATTGCGTGCAGCGAACCGGCCGGGGCGTTCGTTACGGAAGCGCAGAAGCGCGGCCTGCTCGTCGTGACGGCGGGACCGGACGTCGTCCGCCTGCTGCCGAATCTGCTCGTGACGAAGGAAGAAATCGATCAGGCCGTTTCGATTCTGGCCGCAATTTTCGCTGAACGGACCGTATCGGCGCAATAAGGAGGGCATTTCATGCAATCGACCGTAAACGAAGAATTGGCGCTCAGCCTGAAAGGCCGCGATTTTATCGCGCTTACCGACTATACGCCGGAGGAAATCCGTTATCTGATCGATCTGGCGATCGAGCTGAAGAAGAAGCAGAAGGCGGGGGAAACGTTTCACCCGCTGAAAGGCAAAACGCTCGGCATGATTTTCGAAAAATCGTCCACGCGCACCCGCGTTTCTTTCGAGGTGGGGATGTACCAGCTCGGCGGACAGGCACTTTTCCTGAGCCGCAACGATCTGCAAATCGGCCGCGGCGAGACGGTTTGGGATACCGCGCAGACGCTGTCCCGATACCTGGACGGCATCATGATCCGCACGTTCGCCCACCGGACGGTGATCGAGCTGGCGCGCGGCGCGACGGTGCCGGTTATTAACGGGCTGACCGACACGAACCATCCGTGCCAGGCGCTGTGCGATTTTCAGACGATTCTGGAGCATAAGGAACGGCTGAAAGGCATGAAGCTCGCTTATATCGGCGACGGCAACAATATGGTGCATTCGCTCATGATGGGCGCCGCCAAGCTGGGCGTGCATATGTCCGTGGCGACGCCGGAAGGTTATGCGCCGGATGAAGATATCGTGCGCCAAACGGTCGAGGCCGCTTCGGAGACGGGCGCGCGCATTGTGGTGTGCCGTGATCCGAAGGAAGCGATCGAAGGCGCGGACGTCGTCTACACCGACGTATGGGCAAGCATGGGCTTCGAATCAGAGCAAAAGGAACGCGAGATTGCGTTTGCGGATTACCAGGTGAACGAGGAACTGACGAATCGCGCAAAGCCCGATTTCCTGTTCATGCACTGTCTGCCGGCTCACCGCGGCGAAGAGGTCAGCGAGGGCATCATCGACGGGAACCACTCGATCATTTTCGACCAGGCGGAAAACCGGCTGCATGCGCAGAAAGCGATTCTGGCCGCAATCATGTAATTTCGCGGAGCTGCCGAAAGCTTCGATCACGTATAAACCGGCGTGCTGCTCGCGCCTTGGCGTGAAGGCCGGCAGAGCGGCAAACGCCGATCCTATTGGACAAGGAGCGTAAGACACACGATGGCAAAGGAAAAAATCGTACTGGCCTACTCGGGCGGTCTGGACACGTCCGTTATTTTAAAATGGCTTAAGGAAACTTATGACGCGGACATTATCGCGTTTACCGCCGATATCGGCCAGAAAGAGGAGCTCGACGGGCTCGAAGCGAAGGCGCTGGCGACGGGAGCTTCGAAGGTGTATATCGACGACCTGCGCGAGGAATTCGCGAAAGATTTTATCTTCCCGATGTTTGAGGCGGGCGCGATGTACGAGGGGCAGTATTTGCTCGGCACGTCGATCGCGCGCCCGCTGATCGCCAAGCGGATGGTCGACATCGCCCGCGCGGAAGGCGCGACGGCGATTGCCCACGGCGCAACCGGCAAAGGCAACGACCAGGTGCGCTTCGAGCTGACGGCGGCGGCGCTCGCGCCCGACATTAAAGTGATCGCCCCCTGGCGCAGCGAAGCGTTCCGGGATCAGTTCCCGGGCCGCGCGGAAATGATTGCGTACGCCGAGAAGCACGGGATTCCGGTCCAGGCGTCGGCGGCCAAACCGTATTCGATGGACCGCAACCTGCTGCATATCAGCTTCGAGAGCGGTATGCTCGAGGATCCGTGGTTCGACCCGAGCGCCGAATCGAACCGCGACATGTACGTACTTTCGGTGTCGCCGGAGGAAGCGCCGAATCAAGCCGAATACGTCGAGCTGACGTTCGAAGCGGGGCAGTGCGTCGCGGTAAACGGCGAGAAGCTGAGCCCGCTCGGCGTCATGGAGAAGCTGAACGAGCTGGGCGGCAAGCACGGCATCGGGCGGGTCGACATGGTCGAGAACCGCTTCGTCGGCATGAAGAGCCGCGGCGTATACGAGACGCCGGGCGGCACGATTTTGTTCGCGGCGCACCGCAAAATGGAGTCGCTCACGATGGACCGCGAGGTTATGCATCTGCGCGATTCGCTCATTTCGAAATACGCGTCGCTCGTGTATAACGGCTTCTGGTTCGCGCCGGAACGGCTGGCGCTGCAGGCGCTCGTGACGGAAAGCCAGAAAAATGTCACCGGCGTCGTTCGTCTCAAGCTTTACAAAGGCAACGTGATCGGCGCCGGCGTGAATAGCCCGGTCAGCCTGTACAACCCGGACATCGCGACGATGGAGGCCGACCCGTCCCAGGCGTACGATCAGGGCGACGCGACAGGGTTCATCCGCCTGAACGCGCTGCGGCTCAAAGTTTCGTCCGGCGTCGAGCAGAGCAAGAAGCAGTAGGCGAAAGCGAAGCGCCCGCCGCTGCTGCCGGAGGCGGTTTCCTGGGAAGAAAAAGCGCGCCGCGCCGATGACGGTTTGCCGTTAAAAGACGCCATTCCGCGCGGCGTTTGCGCTGCGTCTGGGCGGGAACGGCACAAGGACAGGCCTATGACGGGTCGGGCATTTCCGCACGGGCGGAAACGGCCCGGCCCATCGCGCGTTGATTGGCGCGCGGCGGATTAATGGCTTCCGAAGCGAGTTTTTCACTTGCGAGGAAGTTTGTTCAAGAAGTAAGTGAAAAACAGAGTCTATGCTTCCGAAGCGAGTTTTTCACTTGCGAGGAAGTTTATCAGGAAGCAGTGAAAAACTTTTAGGAGCGTGCATCCGTGAGCAAATTATGGGGCGGTCGGTTCACGAAAAAAACCGACCAGCTGGTTGAGGAATATACGGCGTCCATCATGTTCGACAAGGAGCTGGCCGAAGAAGACATTCAGGGCAGCCTGGCGCATGTGACGATGCTCGGGAAGCAGGGAATCCTGACAGCCGAGGACGTGGAGAAGATCAAGGACGGACTGCTTCGCGTCCAGCATAAAATCAAACGCGGCGAGATCGAGTTTTCGATCTCCGACGAAGATATCCATATGAACATCGAGAAATCCTTGATCGACGACGTCGGCCCGGTCGGCGGCAAGCTGCATACGGGCCGCAGCCGCAACGATCAGGTAGCGACGGACATGCACCTGTATTTGCGCAAGCGGGTCGTCGAGTTCGTCGACCTGCTGCACAAGCTGCAATCGGCGCTCGTTGAGCAGGCGAAGGCGAATTTCGACACGATTTTGCCGGGCTACACGCACCTGCAGCGGGCGCAGCCGATCCTGTTCGCCCATCACCTGATGGCGTACGTGTCCATGTTCGGTCGCGATATCGAGCGGCTGCAGGACAGCTACAAGCGGATCAATACGCTGCCGCTCGGCGCAGGGGCGCTGGCCGGGACGACGTTCCCGATCGACCGTCATTTCGTGGCCGGGCAGCTTAAATTCGACCGCGTTTACGAAAACAGCCTCGATGCGGTGAGCGACCGCGATTTCATTCTCGAGTTTTTGTCGCATGCGTCGATCATTATGATGCACCTGTCGCGCCTCAGCGAAGAGCTCATCCTGTGGTCGAGCACCGAGTTTCATTTCGTCGAGCTGGACGATGCGTTCTGCACGGGCAGCAGCATTATGCCGCAGAAGAAAAACCCCGACGTGCCGGAGCTTGTCCGCGGCAAGACGGGCCGGGTGTACGGCAACCTCGTCGGCCTCCTGACAGTGCTGAAGTCGCTGCCGCTGGCGTACAACAAGGACATGCAGGAAGACAAGGAAGGCATGTTCGATACGGTCCGTACGCTTCAGGGCGCGCTACAGCTGTTTGCGCCGATGATCGCCACGATGAAGGTGAACCGGGACCGGATGCGCCAGGCGGTGAACCAGGATTTCTCCAACGCAACGGACATCGCCGACTTCCTTGTGGGCAAAGGGCTGCCGTTCCGCCAGGCGCACGAGGTTATCGGCAAAACGGTACTGTACTGCATCCAGCAGGGCAAGTATTTGCTCGATCTGACGCTGGAGGAATTCAAGCAGTTCTCGCCGCTGTTCGACGACCGCATCTACGCGGTGCTGCAGCCCGAGCAGGTCGTGAACGCCCGCAACGTTTACGGCGGGACCGCCCGCGCCCAGGTGGAGCAGGCGGCGGCGCGCGCCGAAAGCGAGCTAGAGCGGACGGCCGCATGGGTTGCCGAATACAGCGAGCGCAGCCGGTAAGAAAGACCCGCCGAGAAAATCGAAACTTTCGCCAAGCCGCTGCACGAAGCGGCGTTCAAGCCAGCCGGATCGATCCGGCTGGCTTTTTCGCGCTTTATTATTCCCCGATGCCGTCCTCGATCAGCTCTTTCTTGGGCCGCGTGCCGCCGCCCGGCGGCAGTCCCGGCGTGCCCGGAGCGACGCGGTATACCGCGGGCTGCGCCTTATACGTGTCGCGCGAAATCCGCGTGCGCGATACCGCTTTGCCGTTCACGAGCTTCGTCCGGTACGTCTCGACGACGTAGCCCGGCTTGCCGCTCGATACGAGCTGCTTCGAGCCGCTCGGAACCGCGTTCGACGCGACCTCCTTGATCGGCGGATCGAGAACCTGAACCGTTTTCGAATCGAGCGCGTAGCTGACGTTCGCCGGCATCGAGCCGAACAGCTTGACGGTCAGCTTGCGTCCTTCGACGACGGTCCGGATGATCAGATGCCTGCCGGTCGTATTTTTGAACCGGAAGTTAATGGCCCCTTCCGCGAAGGTGGCGTCGCGCCCCATCGGCAAATACGAGACCGGCAGCGAATGATTGCGCCGCTCGGTCATGTCGAGGCCGATCAGCAGCGCCGCGTTGTACAGGGTGCTCGACACCTGGCAGATACCCCCGCCGATGCCGGGCGTCAGCACGCCATTGACGATGACCGGCGCCTCGCGGTAGCCGTAATGCTCGGTCGTCAGCTCGATGACCTTGCCGAAATCGAACGTCTCGCCCGGAGCGAGGTCCCAGTCGTTCAGCGTTTTCGCCGTCATCGTCACGTTATACGCCCGCCCGGCGCCGCTGGCGCTGAAATCGGTCGTGAACGCGGCGATTTTCCGGTCCACGCCTTCGGCCTTCAGCCGCGCGAGCGTCACGTCGGGATGAACGACCCGGAGCGCCACCGGGATCCGGATCGACGGCACCGGAGGCGATCCGGGCTCCGCAGCGCCGGAGTCTCCGTCGCTACCGTCCCCCCACTGCCCGCCGGGCGCTGTATAGGCGTCCACGGCCTCCACCGTGCTTGCGAACATGGCATCCTCGTCCAGCCGGTAGGCGTCCGAGCCCGGCCGGTAGACGATCTTGTCGTCGCTTGTAATGATGCGCGCGGCATTGGCCGGTTCGTTCGCATTCAAATACCCCCAGCCGCTGCGCACCTTTTGAACGAATGCCGGCTTGCTCCAGCCGACCGAAAACGGCAGCCGCCCGGAGAAATGGAACCGGGTTTTCGCCCGCTGCCATACGCTCCCTTCGCGCAGCTTCGCCAGTTCCGCCGCCGCCTTCCCGACATCCGCCTTGACCCCGAGCTCGGCAAGCGTCCACGTTTGATTTTGAGTGTTCGTATCGTTTGCTGCGAACGTGACGGGCAGCGATTCGAGCTGCGAAGCGCGCCGCTGAAGCAGACGGACGGCATCGTCGATGCGCAGCCCGCCCACGGCGATCGGCCGGAGTCCGCCAAGCTTAATCGTGCTGTTGCTGCCCGAAACCTCCGCGTTTCCCAAGGCGACCGTGCCCTTCGGCACCGTATCGCGCGAAGCGTATGCCCAGACAAGACCCCACCCGGCGGCTCCGGCAAACAGGATCCCGGCGATGAGCATCCAAACAACGTGCAGACGAATCTTCACGCAGGTTCACCTCTTTTTTTGAACGACTACTTTATGTATATGGATGCCCGTCCGGATTCTTTCCTTCGGTTGTCCGGCATTAGCCGAGCATTTTGGAACGAGCGTCCGTGACCGCAGCCGGGATGGGCCTCGGGGAGGGGCTCCGGGCAGCCGAGCCGGTGTCGAAAAACATGATCCGCGGGCCGAAGGCGTCGATCGGACGCATCATTAAAATTATGAGAATTGCGGATATCCGGGATTGGTAGAGGATTTCCCGGTTTTCTGTCGAATATCTAAAGGCTGACTACGCACAGGATGTGATATCGTGATTGAAATGCAAGACGTCTGGAAAACGTACGCAGACGGCACCCATGCGCTGCGCGGCGTATCCGTTCTCATAGAACGCAACGAATTCGTTTATCTGGTCGGCCCGTCCGGCGCCGGCAAGTCGACCTTCATGAAGCTGATCTACCGCGAGGAGGTACCGTCGAAGGGGCAAATATCGGTCAACGGTTTCAACATCGGCAAGCTGAAACCGCGCAAAATTCCTTATGTCCGCCGAAATATCGGCGTTATTTTCCAGGATTACCGTCTTCTTCCGAAACTGACCGCCTATGAAAATATTGCGTTCGCGATGGAAGTAATCGAAGCCCCGCGCCGCATCATTAGGAAGCGCACGATGGAAGTGCTGGAGCTCGTCGGCTTGAGGGCCAAGCATTCCAGCCTGCCGCAGCAGCTGTCCGGCGGCGAGCAGCAGCGCGTCGCCATCGCGCGGGCAATCGTCAACAATCCGTCGGTGATCGTCGCGGACGAGCCGACGGGCAACCTCGACCCGGAGACGTCGTGGGGCATTATGAATTTGCTCGAGGAAATCAATTTCCGCGGTACGACGATCGTCATGGCCACCCACAACAAGGAAATCGTCAACACCCTTCGCAAACGCGTCATCGCGATCGAGAGCGGCGTGATTGCCCGCGACGAAGTCAGAGGGGAGTATGGCTATGAAGCTTAGCACGCCGCTGCGCCATATGCGCGAAGGGATTAAGAACATCGCCCGCAACGGCTGGATGTCGTTCGCTTCACTCAGCTCCATCGTCATTTCGCTTTTTATTCTCGGCGTGTTCATGCTGCTGGCGCTTAATGTCGATAAGCTCGCCGACCAGATCGACAGCCAGGTGCAGATTCGGGTCATGCTGCAGCTTGACACCCCGCAGACGAAAATCGACGAGCTGCACACCGCGATCGGCAATATTCCGGAAGTAAGCAAAGTCGAGTTCGTCTCGAAGGCGGACGGGTTCGAAATGCTGAAGAAAAGCATGGGAGCCGACGGCGCGGAGCTGCTGGAGGGCTATGACAAGGACCATAATCCGCTGCCCGATTCCTTTACCGTCGAAGTGTTCCAGCCGCAGACCATCGCCTTTGTCGCCAAAAAAATCGAGGCGCTCGGCGATAACGACCCGTCGAAGCCGATTGCGAGCGTCAAATACGGCAAAGGCACGGTCGAAACGCTGTTCAAAGTAACGAACGCCGTCCGCAATATCGGTCTGGTTATCGTGGCCGGCCTTGCCGTCACGGCGATGTTCCTGATCTCGACGACGATCAAAATGACGATCCTGGCCCGCCGGCGCGAAATCGGCATCATGAAGCTGGTCGGGGCGACGAACAATTTTATCCGCTGGCCGTTTTTCATCGAAGGCGCTCTCATCGGACTGATCGGATCGGCCATCACCGTCGCGCTGCTGTTTTTCGGCTATTCGCAACTCATTCAAGCCTCGCAGTTCGATCTCGGGCTGATGCTGATCAAGCTCGTCACGCTGAAGGAAGCGGGGCCGCCGGTAGCGGGGCTGCTGCTTGGGCTCGGGACGATTATCGGCGTTTGGGGAAGCACCTTATCGGTGCGGAGATATTTGAAAGTGTAGGTGAAAGAAAACGTGAGAAAAGGGATTGCACTTTTGGCAGTCGTCATGCTGGCCGTTTTCGTTCTTCGTCCGACCGGAGGCGAAGCCGCCTCGCAGGCGGATAAAATCGAGCAGGAGCTGGCGAAAGTACGCAAGGAAATGAGCGAAGCGACGCATAACCGCAACCAGGCCGACAAAGACCGCCAATATGTGCTTCAGATGAAGGCGCAGACGGCTCAGTCGATTACCGAGGTTCTGCAGCAAATCGATAGTGTCGGCAGCCAGCTGGACAGCGTACAATCGCAGATCGACGATACCGAGGCCAAGCTTGAGCAGGCCGGAGCGGATCTCGACGCCGCACAGAAGCGGCTCGCCGATCAGGACAAGCTGCTGCAGTCGCGTATCCGGCTCATGTATTCGAACGGTTTTGTATCGTACCTGGACGTATTGATGAGCGCCACCAGCTTTAGCGATTTTCTCGGGCGGCTTGATTCGCTCCAGTCCATTCTCGGCCAGGATAGGCAAATTTTGGATGACCATAAGAAGGAAAAAGCGCTGGTCGCGGCGAAGAAGCAGGAGATCGAGCAATCGCTCGCGGACGTGAAAGCGATGTACGCCAAGCTGGACGATTACCACGACCTCCTGACGGATAAAGAGAAACAAAAGGAAGTCATGGTGCTCCAATATAATCAGAAGGCCCAGGAGCTTGAGGAAGTCAGCAACGAGCAGGAAGACACGCTGATCGCGCTGGCGAAGAAGGTCGCCGACCTGGAGAAGCAGAAGAACAACATCAAAAATTATTATTCCGGCGGCAAGCTGGCTTTACCTTTACATACGAAATGGCGTTTGTCCTCTCCGTTCGGCATGCGGATTCATCCGATTACCCACGTGCGCAAGGGTCACACCGGCATCGACATGGCGGTCCCGAAGGGAACGCCGATTTACGCGGCGGAATCGGGCGTCGTGCTCGTCGCGCAGTGGTGGGGCGGATACGGCAATTGCATTATCATCGATCACGGCAACGGACTTTGGACGCTGTACGGCCATATTCTCGACGGCGGCATCAAGGTGAAGAAAGGCGAGACCGTCAAGCGCGGGGAGCAAATCGCCGTAGTCGGCATGACAGGCATGGCGACCGGATATCATCTGCATTTCGAGGTGCGCAAGAACGAGATCCCGGTCAATCCGCTGCCTTATATTCAATAACAACTGCATAGCGGGACGATTCCCGCCTTATACCGGCATGCCGTACCTGAAGCAAATAATTGGGTGCGGCTTGTCATATACTAGGAGGGTTGTTTCCAAGCCGGTACATCGAAAGTGGTGGGATGATGCTGTTTAAAGGAAGAACGGTTGCGGCGTTCATGCTGCTGACAATGGCGCTTTCGGTCCTGGTCACGCTGACGTTGACCGATCGCTGGATGCCGCTTGGAGGCCCGGCCAGGGCCGTTACCTCCGCGGCTTCCGGGAAGGAAGGGCTCACCGCGAAGGAGAAGGACAAGCTGGATGCCGTGATGGACCTGATCGAATCGAAATATTACCAGCCGATTGACCGGGAGAAAGTGGTTGACGGGGCCATCGGCGGAATGATCGGCGCGCTTGGGGATCCGTATTCCGTTTATATGGAGAAGGATGTGGCCAAGCAGTTTTCCGAGACGATCGAAGGCTCGTTTTCCGGTATCGGGGCCAGCGTGACGCTGCAGGGCGGCAAGGTTTCCGTAGAGTCGGCGATCAAAGCTTCGCCGGCCGAACGCGCCGGGCTGCTGCCGGGCGACGTGCTGCTGTCGGTGAACGGAGAGAAGCTCGAAGGACTCACCTTGAACGATGCGGTATCCAAAATCCGCGGGCCGAAGGGGACGAAGGTCACCCTGCTCGTTCAACGCTCCGGCGTCAGCAAGCCGTTCCAGCTGGTCATCGTCCGCGACGACGTCGATTACGAAACCGTATATTCGCATTTGCGCAGCGACGGCATCGGCGTGATCGAAATCCGACAATTTTCGCTCAATACGGGAGACCGGTTTGCCGAAGAGCTGGAACAGCTCGAGAAGAAGGGGATGAAAGGGCTCGTCATCGACGTGCGCAACAATCCCGGCGGGGTGCTCCCGGTCGTCGTTTCGGTGGCGCAGCCGTTTGTGCCGGCCGGCAAACCGATCGTCCAGGTCGAGGACCGCTCGGGCCATCGCGAGGAGACGCTGTCCAAAGGCACGGGCAAACCGTACCCCGTCGCAGTGCTGATCAACAAAGGCAGCGCCAGCGCCTCGGAGGTGCTGGCCGGCGCCCTGCGGGAAGAGGCGCATGCGGTGCTGGTCGGCGAAACGTCGTTCGGCAAGGGGACCGTTCAGGTCAGCTACGACAAGACGCTCGGCGACGGCAGCCTGATCAAGATGACGATCGCGAAATGGCTGACGCCGCTCGGTAACTGGGTGCACGAGAAAGGGCTGAAGCCGGACGTCGAGGTCGTGCCGCCCGATTATTATACGGTGACCAAGATATCCAAGACGAAGACGCTCGCGCGCGATTCGATCGGCGACGACGTCCGCAGCCTGCAGATAATGCTGGCCGGGCTTGGCTATAAGGTCGACCGCAAGGACGGCTATTTCAGTGCGGAGACCGAGGAGAGCGTCAAAGCGTTCCAGAAGCAGGCCGGGCTTCCGGTAACCGGGAAGGCGGATAAAGCGACGGACGAGAAGCTCGAGCGCGCGCTTATCGGGAAAATCCGCGACGAGAAAAACGATGTGCAGCTGAATAAAGCGGTCGAGGTGCTCCAGGCGAAGCTGGCCCAGCGCGGATGAAGCCGGCTCGGGAGAGATAAAGAATCGCAAAAGCGCCGGCGATTATCCCCCGTAAAAAAAGGGCAGGCAGGATTTTGCGTCCCGTTTGTCGAAGTGATTGGGAAGGTTGGTTTTCGCGGATTAGACCGCGGCGCCGCCTTCTTTTTTTGCGAGATCGACGACTTCTTGTCAAAAAGGAGTGGACGTTTTGGACACCGCTTTGGAAATGCTCCGGCAGGCCGGATGGGCTGCCGTGCAGCTGCTCATATCCCCGTTCTATTATGCGGCATTAATCGTGATCGCGCTGCAGTACGGACGGCAGACCGTGCTCGAGCGAAGATTGTTTCACGTCCGGCTTCACGGATGGCAGAGCCAGCTGCTCCGCTCGGTGCTGGCAGGGTTTGCCGTCGGCCTTGCGATGTCCGCCGCGGGGCTGTTTCTCGGCATTTCGGTTACCGGCGAAGCCGTCCTCTGGATGTGGGGCGCCGCGGCGCTGCTCGCGCTTGTGCGTGTGCGGTTCCTGTGCTTCGCCTACGGTACCGGCCTGCTCGGCGTCCTGCAGTGGGCGCTCGGCTGGACGGCGCTGGCGCAGCGCGGGGACTGGCTGGGCACAGCAGCCGCATCGCTCGCACGGCTCGACATTGCCGGCCTGCTGCTGCTCGCCGCGCTGATGCATCTTGCCGAGGCGCTGCTCGTCAGGCGGCAGGGCGCACGCTTCGCCAGCCCGCTGTTTCTGGCGGGCAAGCGGGGCAAGCTGATCGGCGCTTACGCGCTGCAGGGCTTCTGGCCGGTACCGCTCCTCCTGCTCGTGCCGGCCGCCGCGGGAAGCGGCGCGGAGACGGCGCTGCCGTGGCCGACCTTGCTCGGCGGCGGGTTCACCCAGCAGGGCGCCTGGACGATGATCGGTTTTCCGGTCGTAATCGGCTTCTCCGAGCTGACACGGACGATGCTGCCGGAGATGAAGGCGCGCGGCGTTTCGGCGCTGCTGGCTCTGTACGGCGCCGTCCTTGCGGGGGCGGCGGCGCTTGCGGCCTTCTGGCCGCCCTTTCTGCTAGCCGCAGCGCTGCTTGCGCCGCTCCTGCACGAAGGGATCATGCTGACCGGCCGTCTTTTGGAGGCCGGGCGCAGCCCGCGGTTCACGCATGACGAGCGGGGGCTGTGCGTGCTCGCCGTCATTCCCGGAACGCCGGCGGAAGCGATGGGCCTGCAGGCCGGGGAAATTTTGCAGAAAGTGAATGGCGTCCGCGTCGGGACGAAGGAGGAGCTTCACGCCGCGCTGCACGTCAACTCGGCCTTTTGCCGGCTCGAGGTGATGAACCTCGAAGGCCAGGTCAAATTTGTCCAGCGCGCCCGTTATGCAGGCGAGCATCACCAGCTTGGCGTCGTGCTTGCGCCGGACGAGAAGGCGAATTATTATGCGGCAGCGCGGAACCTGTCGCTCATCGGTCTTCTGCGCCGCGGCCGCGCGGCGCGCAAGCGCGAAACGCCGTCGACGATGTAAGACCCGGCTCCTCGCCGGCTTTTATTTCGGAATCAACGGAAGGCCTGGGACTTTCAATGTCCCGGGCTTTCGTTTTTTGGCCAAATCCTTTTATAATAGAGTTATAGTTTCGTATGCTTTAATAAATGGAGGCAATAGCATGCAGACCATTCATCCGCCAGAAATCCAGCGCATGATCGACGGCCTGAAGGATCAGGACCTTTACATTCATCTCGAAATGACGTCGGGTGCTTATGCGGCGCACCGCGACGCTTCGCGCCATCCGGCCGCGAATTTTATTTCGAACGCCGTGATCCGCTACGCGAGCGGCTCGATTCAGGGCAGCGGGCCTTACCGGGTCGGCCTGAAGACCGAGAAGGGCTGGATCTATACGGAGGGGCTCACCCACTATGAGGAAACCGAGAAAGAGCGCCTGATCATGGCCGGCCACGACGGCGAAGGCAAGCTGGTCGTCGCCCTGCAGCTGAGCCGGGAGCCGTTCTGAACGGACCCGAGGAGAGGAGAAAAAAATGATGGAACGACGAGTTTTGGTCGTACTGCCGCATCCCGACGACGAGGCGTTCGGCATCTCGGGAACGCTGTCCAAATACGTCCAAGAAGGCGCAAGCGTCACCTATGCCTGCCTCACCTTGGGCGAGATGGGACGGAATATGGGCTTCCCGCCTTTTGCAAGCCGGGTGACCCTGCCGTCGATTCGCAAGCAGGAGCTGGAAGCGTCCTGCGCCGCGATCGGCATTCGTGATTTGCGGATGCTCGGCTTCCACGACAAGACGGTCGAATTCGACCGGGAGCGGCTTGACAGCTGCATGGAAGAGCTGCTGAGCGAGCTTAAGCCGACGCTTGTGATCACGTTTTATCCGGGATACAGCGTACACCCCGATCATGACGCCACCGGCGCGTCGGTCATCGAATCGATCCGGAAGCTGCCGGAAGCGGACAGGCCGCTCGTATACTGCGTTGCATTTGCGAGAGGCCACGAAGAAGCGATCGGCAAGCCGGACGTCATTCACGACGTAAGACCGTTCGTGCAGCAAAAAATCGCTTCGATTACTTCGCATCGTTCGCAATTTCAGGCCGTGGTCGGCGAAATGAAGCTTTCGCAGCAGGAAGCCGAAGAACGGTTCGGGACGGAGCGGTTCTGGACGTATACATTCGCCTGATCGTCTATAGTACGGAAGAAGCCCGTCCATCGGTGGACGGGCTTTCTCGCTAGCGTTAAGCTTTTCTCCTTACCTTCGCAATAGATCTTAGGAAAGTAACGTGTTCCCTCGCCAAAGAACAGCATCATCCGTTTCTTCAAGCTGCCGGAACGTTCCCCGGTCGGCTTCGCTGCTTTCGTTCGGCCGACAGCTGCGGCTATTCCAATTTCCGGAGCACGGTAATTTCGACGCGGCGATTTTTTTGGCGGTTCGCTTCGGTTGTATTTGGCGCGACCGGACGGGTGTCGGCGTAGCCGGCGATTTTGAACTTCTTCGGTTCGAGGCCGTCCTTGTCGATAAAATAGCGCAGCACCGACAGCGCTCTGCCGGCCGACAGCCCCCAATTGTCCTGAAATTCGCCGCCGGGCTGGACCGGCAAATTATCGGTATGGCCTTCAATGCTGATCGTGTTGTCCAGCTGCTTAAACAGGCTGGACAGCTTGTCGAGCACCGGAAAGGCGCCTTTCTTCAAGTCCGCTTTGCCGAGATCGAACAGAAACTGATCGGACAGCCGGATCGCGATGCCTTCCGGCACATCGGCAACGAACACCTGGCTTTCGAGATGGTTCGCTTTCGCATATGCCCGCACGATTTTCAGCAAATCCTGCAGCTCCCGTTCCCGCAGTTGCTTTTCCAGCTGCCGCACCTCCTCGGGGTCCGGCATCTGCGCGTTCAGTTTGGTCAGCTTCGGCTGCTGCGCTTTATCGAGGCCCCCGGTCACGCCGGAGCCCATCTCGAGCACCGAGTCCGCTTTGCGGAATTCCAGCTGAAGCGACTGTGCCAGCACTTTGTATTTATCGACATCGATGCGGCTCATGGCGTATAAAATAACAAAAAAGATGAGCAGCAGCGTAATGAGATCGGAGTAAGTAATGAGCCAGCGCTCGTGATTTTCCTTTTCTCCGCCGCGTTTTTTACTCCTCCTGCGCATCCGGCTCCACCTTCTTCGCCTTCGGATTTTCCGCATCCAGCAGCATGAACGAGGTCAGCTTCTTGCGGATGAGCTGCGGATTTTCGCCGGCCTGGAGCGCGAGCACGCCTTCGAGCATCAGCTCCATCGTCTGGATGTGCTCCTCGCTGTTGGATTTGATTTTGCTGGCGATCGGCAGGTACACGAGATTCGCGCCGGCGACGCCGTATAGCGTGGCCGTGAAGGCAACCGCGATTGACGGGCCGAGCAGGCTTGGGTCCGACAAATTGCTGAGCACGTGGATAAGCCCCATCACGGTGCCGATAATGCCCATCGTCGGCGAGAAGCCGCCGGCCGATTCGAAAATTTTTGCCTGCTGCTCGCGCTTGCGTTCGAGCGCATCGATTTCCATCATCAAAATTTGCCGCGTCAGCTCGGGATCCGTGCCGTCGACGACCATCAGCAGCCCGTCGCGCAGGAAGGGCTCGTCCATCCCGTTCGCTTCCTTCTCCAGCGCAAGCACCCCTTCGCGCCTGGCCACCGTAGCCATCGCGACGATCCGGTCGATCAGCTCGTAGGGATCCGCGCCCGAGCGGCTGAAAGCAAGCCGCAGCGCACCGGGGATCTGCTTGAGCCTCGTGAGCGGATAGCTGACGGCGACGGCCGCGAATGTACCGCCGAAGACGATCAGGATGGCCGTTTTCTCAAAGAGGCTTTCCGCATGGCCGCCTTCCCAGACAAAGCCGAAAAATAACGCGAGCAAACCCGCGGCGATGCCAAAAACCGTTGTCATATCCATCGGTTCGAATCAGCTCCGTTTCGTGTGGTAATGTGACGTTTTGCGTTGGCCGGATGCCTTGTTGACAGCAACCTCCGATTGCAACGGGGAGGCGAAATCGGTATAATAGGACGGGAACACATATTCTTATGTATTTTTTGCGACGCTGTCTATTTTATCGGGAAATATGGGCATACCTTTTAATAGGCCTTTATTCATAGAAAACATAGGATTGGGGTGCAGGCGAACATGAGCAAGGCGCAGCTGTTTCAGCTGAAATCCGAATACCGGCCGCAGGGCGATCAGCCGCAGGCGATCCGCAAGCTGGTGGAGGGCGTCGAAGCAGGGATGAGGCATCAGACGCTGCTCGGTGCGACGGGCACGGGCAAAACGTATACGATTGCCAACACGATTGCGCAGCTGAACCGGCCGACGCTCGTCATCGCCCACAACAAGACGCTGGCGGCGCAGCTGTGCAGCGAGTTCCAGGAGTTTTTTCCGGACAACGCCGTGTCCTACTTCGTCAGCTACTACGACTATTACCAGCCGGAGGCTTATATCCCGTCTTCGGATACGTACATCGAGAAGGACTCGAGCATTAACGACGAAATCGACAAGCTGCGTCACTCGGCGACCAGCTCGCTCTTCGAACGGCGCGACGTCATTATTGTCGCGAGCGTCTCGTGCATCTACGGTCTCGGTTCGCCGCTCGAATACAGGGAGCTGGTGCTAAGCCTGCGCGTCGGCATGGAGAAGCCGCGGGACCAAATCCTGCACAAGCTCGTCGACATCCAGTACCAGCGCAACGATATCAATTTCATTCGGGGAACGTTCCGCGTGCGCGGCGATATCGTTGAAATTTTTCCGGTTGCCAACAACGAGCGGGCGATCCGCGTCGAGCTGTTCGGCGATGAAATCGAGCGCATTACCGAGATCGACGTGCTGACGGGCGAAATCGTCGGCGAACGCGATCATGTCGCGATTTTTCCGGCCTCCCACTTCGTGACGCGCGAGGAGACGATGCGCGTGGCACTGAAGAATATCGAAGCGGAGCTGGAGGAGCGGCTCGCCGAGCTGCGCGGACAGGGCAAGCTGCTGGAGGCGCAGCGGCTGGAGCAGCGGACCCGCTACGACCTGGAGATGATGGCGGAGATGGGGTTCTGCTCCGGCATCGAGAACTATTCGGGGCCGCTCACGTTCCGTGAACGCGGCGCGACGCCATATACGCTGTTCGATTATTTTCCCGACGATATGTTGATCGTTATTGACGAATCCCACCAGACGCTGCCGCAGATCCGGGCGATGTACAACGGCGACCGGGCGCGCAAGGAGGTGCTGGTCGATCACGGCTTCCGGCTGCCGTCCGCACTCGACAACCGGCCGCTTCGCTTCGAGGAGTTCGAGGAGAAGGCAGGACAGCTGATCTATGTGTCCGCAACGCCGGGGCCTTACGAGCTGGAGCACTGCCCGACGATGGTGGAGCAGATCATCCGGCCGACCGGGCTGCTGGATCCGATCGTCGAAGTGCGCAAGACGAAAGGGCAGATCGACGACCTGCTCGGCGAAATCCGGGAGCGGCTGGCCAAGGACGAGCGCGTGCTCGTTACGACACTGACCAAGAAAATGTCGGAGGACCTGACCGATTATTTGAAGGACGTCGGCATCAAGGTACGGTATCTGCATTCGGACATCAAGACGCTGGAGCGGATGCAGATTTTGCGCGACCTGCGGATCGGCACCTTTCATGTGCTCGTCGGCATCAATCTGCTGCGGGAAGGGCTGGACCTGCCGGAAGTATCGCTTGTCGCCATTCTGGATGCGGATAAGGAAGGATTCCTCCGTTCCGAACGGTCGATGATCCAGACGATCGGGCGGGCGGCGCGCAACTCCGACGGCCGCGTCATTATGTACGCCGACAAAATCACCGAGTCAATGGAGAAGGCGATTTTCGAGACGGAACGCCGCCGCGCGATCCAGATCGCCTACAACGAGAAGCACGGCATTACGCCGCAGACGATCCGAAAGCGCATCTACAACGTGATCGAAGCGACCAAGGTCGCCGAGCAGAAGAGCGAATATTTAACCGGTCCGAGCGTCGACAAGATGAGCAAGAAGGAACGCCAGTCGCTGATTCAGCGCTTGGAGGCGGAGATGAAGGAAGCGGCGAAAAACCTGCAGTTCGAGCGTGCGGCTGAGCTTCGCGACGCCCTGCTTGAGCTGAAGGCGGAAACGGCTTAACGGGAGGAGAAACTTTAAGTGGCCAGCGATTCGATTGTCATTAAAGGGGCGCGAGCCCACAATTTGAAAAACATCGACGTCACCATTCCGCGCGACCGGTTTGTCGTGTTGACGGGGCTGAGCGGCTCGGGCAAGTCGTCGCTGGCGTTCGATACGATTTACGCGGAAGGGCAGCGCCGCTACGTCGAATCGCTGTCCGCCTACGCGCGTCAGTTTCTCGGGCAGATGGAGAAGCCGGACGTCGATTCGATCGACGGCCTGTCGCCGGCGATTTCCATCGACCAGAAGACGACCAGCCGCAACCCTCGTTCGACGGTCGGCACCGTAACGGAAATTTACGATTATTTGCGGCTGCTGTTCGCCCGCATCGGGAAGCCGCATTGTCCCGATCACGGCATCGAGATCACATCGCAGACGGTGGAGCAGATGGTCGACCGGCTGATGGAATATCCGGAGCGGACGCGGCTGCAAATTTTGGCCCCGATCGTTTCCGGACGCAAAGGGGAGCACACGAAGCTGTTCGCCGATATCCAGAAGCAGGGCTTCGTCCGCGTCCGCGTCAACGGCGAGATGCGCGAGCTGAGCGAGAAGATCGAGCTCGACAAGAACAAGAAGCACACCATCGGGGTTGTCGTTGACCGGATCGTCGTCAAGTCGGATATCGGAAGCCGGCTCGCCGATTCGATCGAGACGGCGCTTAAGCTTTCCGGCGGCCAGGTGCTGGTCGACGTCATGGAGAAGGAAGAGCTGCTGTTCAGCTCGAACCTTGCGTGCCCGCAGTGCGGGTTCAGCATCGACGAGCTGGCGCCGCGCATGTTTTCGTTCAACAGCCCGTTCGGAGCTTGTCCGGAGTGCGACGGTCTCGGGGCGAAAATGATCGTCGATCCCGACCTGCTTGTCTCCGATCCGTCGAAGTCGATTTTCGAAGGCGCTTTTGAGGCATGGGCAGGCAGCACCTCCAACTACTATCCGCAGTTTCTGGATGCCGTTTGCCAGCATTACCGCATTCCGACGAACGTTCCGGTCAAGGATCTGTCTCCCGAGCAAATGAAGAAGCTGCTGTACGGGACGGGCGGAGAGCGGGTGCGGTTCCGCTACGAGAACGATTTCGGCTACACGAAGGAAGCATACGTCCCCTTCGAGGGCATCGTGCACAACCTGGAGCGCCGTTACCGCGAGACGGGCTCGGACGGCATCCGCGAGCATATCGAGCAGTACATGAGCGCCAAGCCGTGCGGCAGCTGCAAGGGCAAGCGGCTGCGCAAGGAAAGCCTGGCCGTAACGGTCGGCAAGCAAAATATCGCGTATGTGACCTCGCTTTCGATTGGTGAAGCCCAGCGCTTCTTCGGCGGTCTCGACCTGAACGAGAAGGAGCTTACGATTGCGAATCTGATTTTGAGGGAGATCAACAGCCGGCTCGGCTTCCTCGTCAACGTCGGGCTGGAGTATTTGTCGCTCAGCCGTTCCGCGGGAACGCTGTCCGGCGGTGAAGCGCAGCGGATCCGGCTCGCGACGCAGATCGGCTCCAGCCTGATGGGCGTCCTGTATATCCTGGACGAGCCGAGCATCGGTCTGCACCAGCGCGATAACGACAAGCTGATCCAGACGCTGGAGCATATGCGCAATCTCGGCAACACGCTGATCGTCGTCGAGCACGACGAAGACACGATGCTGGCCTCCGATTACATTATCGACATCGGTCCCGGCGCGGGCATTCACGGCGGTCAGGTTGTGTCGCAAGGGACGCCGCAGGAAGTGATGGCGGACGAAAATTCGCTGACCGGCGCCTATTTGAGCGGCCGCCGGTTCATTCCGGTGCCGCTGACCCGCCGCGAGACGGGCGACAAGTGGCTCGAGGTGCGCGGAGCGAAAGAAAACAATTTGCGCGGCATTAACGTCAAGATCCCGCTCGGCGTGTTTACGGCCGTGACCGGCGTATCGGGGTCGGGCAAATCGACGCTCGTAAACGAGATTTTATATAAAACGCTGGCGCGCGATCTGAACAAAGCGAAGGTGCGGCCGGGCGAGCATAAGGAGATCCGCGGTCTGGAGCATATCGAGAAGGTCATCGATATCGATCAGTCGCCGATCGGCCGCACGCCGCGTTCCAATCCGGCGACGTACACCGGTGTGTTCGACGACATCCGCGACGTTTTCGCGTCGACGAACGAAGCGAAGGTCCGCGGCTACAAGAAAGGACGCTTCAGCTTTAACGTCAAGGGCGGGCGCTGCGAATCGTGCCGCGGCGACGGCATCATCAAGATCGAGATGCACTTCCTGCCGGACGTCTACGTACCTTGCGAGGTGTGCAAGGGCAAACGGTACAATCGCGAGACGCTCGACGTGAAGTACAAAGGCAAAAGCATCGCCGAAGTGCTGGGGATGACGATTGAGGACGCTTGCGAGTTTTTTAAAAACATTCCGCGCATCCACCGCAAGCTGCAGACGCTGCTCGATGTCGGCCTGGGCTATATGAACCTCGGCCAGCCGGCAACAACGCTGTCCGGCGGAGAGGCGCAGCGCGTGAAGCTCGCTGCCGAGCTGTACCGCCGCAGCACGGGCAAAACGATGTATATTCTCGACGAGCCGACCACCGGCCTGCACGTCGACGATATCGACCGGCTGCTCGTCGTGCTGCACCGTCTTGTCGATTCCGGCGAATCGGTGCTTGTCATCGAGCATAATTTGGATGTAATCAAGACAGCTGACTACTTGATCGATCTCGGGCCGGAGGGCGGCAGCGGCGGCGGCATGATCGTAGCCACCGGTACGCCGGAGCAAGTGGTGAAAACGAAAGCCTCCTATACCGGCCAATACTTGAAGCCGATTTTGGAGCGCGACCGCGCGCGCACGATTGCAAAGCGCGAAGCGGAGGAGGGAGTGGCAGCCGGGAGGGCGGATTAACATCGGCTGGGTTAAACCTCCAGGCGCCGTAGGCTGGACCTTCCGTTCGCTATTTTCCCCGCTCAAGCTAAGGGGAAGTGACGATTGGAAGCCGTCCCGGCCGCAGTCCGTACCCGACTGGAGTGGAAGTGTTACTTCTCTGTACGGTTAAATTGAAGCGACAGACCGGAATCCGTATCGTCGTTTATGCCGTGAACAATTAACCCCGTCTTTCCGGATCAAGCCTTTCGGAAAGACGGGGTTATTTCTGCTGCATGATTCACGTTTCGCCTTCCTCCGCTATCGATCAAAGGGAGAAGCTTGTTCCGCGCGCCTTAAGACGCGCCGGCTGTTTCTTCTTGTCCGATGCCGACACGAAAAAACCTCCGGAGCTTCATCTCCGAAGGCTTTTCGATCGGCTAAATAGTTAACCGGCTAAAATTTCATTCAGCTTTTCTTGGAACGCCGGCACGCCGACGCGCTTCACGAATCCGTTAAACGATTCGCCGGCCGAACGGTTTTCCTTGTAAAATCCAATCAGCTTCACAAGCACGCCGCCGACGTCGTCGCCTTTGACACGGCCTTTCAGCGCGGTATTAAACGATGCGTTGGGGCCGAGCGTACCGCCGACGGCAATGTCGAACGCGTCGACCATGCCTTCCGGTGTTTTGACCAGCGCGCCCTGCAGACCGATATCGGCAATATGCTTCTGGCCGCAGGCGTTCGGGCAGCCGATGAAATGAATGCGGATTTTCTCATCCAGCTCGATAGCCGAATCCAAAAATTCGGCGACGCGGTGTGCGCGTACTTTCGTTTCCACAACGGCCAGATTGCAAAATTCGTTGCCCGTGCACGATACGGTGCGGCTCATGAACGCTTTGGCATTCGGCGACAGGCGGCGCAGAACGGGCGCTTTAAGCGCCTCTTCGACCTTGTCGTCCGGAACGCCGCTGATGATGATGTTTTGCGACATTGTCGTGCGGATTTTACCTTCGCCGTATTGATCTGCGAGATCGGCCAGCTGTTCAAATTCGTCGGCGTTCGTCCGGCCGACCGGAACATTCAGGCCGATAAAGTTATAACCGGCTTGTTTCTGGGGGTATACGCCGTCATAATAAACGGCGTTCCAGCCGAGCATTTTGTTCTCGCCCTTGGACGGCATATCGCCGATAATTTCGAGCAGCTTTTCTTTGAATTTTTCCGGACCCCAGTCGGCAACGAGAAACTTGAGACGCGCCTGATGGCGTTTCTCGCGGTAGCCGTAGTCGCGGAAAATCGTCGTGACGCCGATGGCGACTTTCAGCACCTCGTCCGGACGGACGAATAGATCGAGCTCCTTCGCCAGGTGCGGCTTCGCCGACAGGCCTCCGCCAACGTAAGCGTGGAAGCCGATCACTTCCTGGCCGTCGATTTCTTTCACGGCGGGCACGAACGCAAGGTCGTTGATCTCCGCGTTGGCATTGTTATAAATGTTGCCAGAGATGGACATTTTATATTTGCGGGGCAGGTTCGAGAAATCCCGGTTCAACAGGAAGAAATCGTTAACCTGATTTACAATGTCGACCGTATCGATCAGCTCGTCCTTGTCGATGCCGGCGAGCGGGTTGCCGACGATGGTCCGCGGGCAGTCGCCGCAAGCTTCATACGAGTACAAGCCGACCGCTTCGAGGCGGTTGAAAATATCCGGCATATTCTCGATTTGCAGCCAATGGAACTGAATCGCTTGACGTGTCGTTACATCCATCAGATCGCGCCCGTAATCCCGGGCGATCGAAGCGAGTGCGCGGGCCTGCGCGCTTGTCATAATGCCGGTGTTGATGCGGACGCGCATCATGAAGTGGCCATCCTTCGGCTTTTGCTCGTAAACGCCGGCCCATTTAAACCGGTTCATGTCGTCTTCCGGAATGGAAGCATAGCCTTCCTTCGAATAGTTGTCGATGATGGTACGGATGACATCGAGCCCGTCCTTTTCATGTTTGACGAATTCGAATTTATTCAATTTGGACGGTTCTTTCATCCAAACGGCTTCGTAAGCCATGGTCAAAATCCTCCTCGCTCATGCGAATGCCGGCGCCAACAGTAATTCCGACGATTCAGCTATGAATTATCTACAAAAATGGTACCACATAATCCCGGCATCGACAATGGAAGCAGTAGAATCGTTTTATAAGACTTTATTATGCGGCGTATTGCCTGCGATTATATTGAGGCGTTTTTCATAGCCATCGCAATGGTGACAAAGTTGTTACGAATCGCAATTCGGACTTGCAACATTGGCACGCAGCGGCTAACATTAGCTAATATAGGCTACGTGCGAAATTAAGGAGGTCTCCCATGTTTCTTGCAGATAATGCTGCCACCGCAGCAGCGGCTGCGGCACCGGCAGCGGCGCCGATCAGCAAATTCGATCCGTTCGACATCGTTATGCTGCTGTTTACCATCCTGATCTTCATCGGCTGGGTGCGACTGCTGATGGCACGCCCGAAGAAAAACAAATTCGCGATCGGATTTGCAACCCTTGCGCTTGCCGTCTTCCTCTTCGCAAACTATGTCATGATCTTCAAAGTGTGGCTCAGCTGATCGAACGTTAGCGGCGCGCGCCGTTCAAACCGCCAGGCTTCCGAATTGCCGGAGCTTGGCGGTTTATTCGTTTCCGGAGAAAAGGCGGACTCTTCGCCAGATACGTCGTGCCATGCGCAGAAAAACAGGCTGACACCGGAAACGGAGTCAGCCTGCTGCTTGTAAGCCGGCCGATGAGCCGGTTACACCCACCACATTTCCCCGAGCGGCTCGCGAATGAGCACCTGCTGCAGGTTTTCGACGGCTTTCGTGAAGCCTTCTTCCACGGACATCAACCCGTCTTCATGCTCGATGCTAACGACGTAGTCGTAGCCGACCAGACGCAGGGCGCTGATGATGTCCGCCCAAGTCTTCATGTCGTGGCCGAAACCGACCGTACGGAACTGCCAAGCGCGGTCGAGCATCATCGTATAAGACTGCATATCCGTTACGCCATGCTTGTTGACGTTGATCGGATCGATCGAAGTATCCTTCGCGTGGAAATGATGAATCGCGCCGGCGCGGCCGAGAATTTGAACGGCTTGAACCGGATCGATGCCCTGCCACCACATGTGGCTTGGGTCGAGGTTGGCGCCAATCGCTTCGCCTGCAGCTTCGCGGAGTCGAAGCAGCGTCGCCGGTGTATGGACCGAGAAGCCGCCGTGCAGCTCGAGGCCGATTTTAACGTTGCGCTCGGTAGCGAGCTTGCCGATTTCGGACCAGTACGGAATGACCTTCGCTTCCCACTGCCATTTCAAAATGTCCTGGTAATCGTTCGGCCAAGGCGCGACCGGCCAGTTCGGATATTTCGCGTTTTCATGGTCGCCCGGGCAGCCGGAGAACGTATTGACAACCGGTACGCCGAGCCTCGAGGCCAGCTCGATCGTTTTGCGGATGACCGCATCGTGCTCGCTCGAGATCGCTTTTTGCGGGTGAAGCGGATTCGCATGGCAGCTCAGCGCACTGATCGTCAGTCCGCGGGCGTCGACCGCCGCTTTGAACGCCTTCAGCTTGCTTTCGTCGGCTAACAGCTGGTCGGGATCGCAGTGCGCGTTGCCCGGGTAGCCGCCGGTGCCGATTTCAATCGCTTCGAGTCCTTTGGATGCGATGTAGTCGAGAGACTCTTCGAACGTCTTCTGTGCGAACAGTACGGAAAATACGCCGAGTTTCATCGGATTGATATTCCTCCCATTAATCATATGACTGTCTTAAAGCTGGACAAGCCCTATTATAGCATGCGCAAACGGCCCCGTTGACATGAAGCTGATGCCAATAACAAAATCGCATACAAAAAAGACAAATGAATGCAAGCGTTTTAGCCTGCATTCTGCCATTCGTTTTCGGTGGAATCGGGGGGCTCGCTCTGGTAAACTTGGTTGTACATCATATGAACGAACCATAAAAAGGATGGCGGAATATACAGTGACAATATCAAACGTTATCGAACGACGTCAGGTCGAGCTGCTGGCTCCGGCGGGAGATTGGGAATGCATGCGGGCGGCTGTGGCGAACGGGGCGGACGCGATTTTTTTCGGCGTGGAAAAATTCAACGCGCGGGCGCGGGCGAACAATTTTCAAATGGACGAGCTGCCGGACATTATGGCGTTTCTGCACAGCTACGGAGTTAAAGGCTTCCTCACGTTCAACATTCTCGTCTTCGAGAACGAGCTGGAGGAAGCGAAAAAGCTGGTCGAGGCATGCATCGACGCGGGTGTGGATGCCGTCATCGTGCAGGATCTCGGCCTGGTGAAGCTGATCCGCGAGATCTCGCCCGATTTCCCGATCCACGGCTCTACGCAGATGACGATCACTTCGCCCGAAGCGGTCGAATTCACGAAGCCGTTCGACATCGAACGCGTCGTGTTGGGACGGGAAAACAATTTGAAGCAGATCCGGACGATCGGCGAGCAGGCGAAGCTGCCCATGGAGGTATTCGTGCACGGGGCGCTTTGCGTTTCCTACTCCGGCCAATGCCTTACATCCGAGATGTGGGGAGGCCGCTCGGCCAACCGCGGCGAATGCGCGCAGGCGTGCCGGCTGCCCTACGATCTGCTGGTCGACGGGGAGCGGAAGCCGATGGGCGATGTGGCCTACCTGCTTTCGCCGAAGGACCTGGCGGCGATCGAGATCATTCCGGAGCTGATCGAAGCGGGCGTGGCATCGTTCAAAATCGAGGGCCGCTTGAAAAGCCCCGAATACGTGGCCAACGTCGTGAGCAAATACCGCGCCGCCATCGACCGCTATTTCGAAGGCGATCGGTCGGCCCCCTCGAAGGAAGAGCTGCGGGAGCTGCAGCAGAGCTTCTCGCGCGGCTTTACGCACGGCTTTCTGAAAGGAACGAACAACAAGCAGCTTGTGGAGGGCACGTTTCCGAAAAGCCGGGGCGTTTATCTCGGCCGCGTGGAACGGGTGCTGCAGGACGGCGTCGTCTGCCGCATCGAGGCGCCGCTGAAGCGCGGCGACGGCATCGTTTTCGATGCCGGCGATCCGACGAAGAAGGAAGAGGGCGGACGGGTGTACGATTTGCGGCGTCAGGGCGCGAAGCTGGAGGGCGAAGCTCAGGAAGGAATCGTGCTTGAGCTTGTTCCGGGCCGCCATGACGTTGATCTTAGGCGCGTGCATATCGGCGACCGGATCTGGAAGACGAGCGATCCGGCGCTCGACAGGCGGCTGCGCGCCACCTTCGAGACCGAGAAGCCGTATCGCGTCTTCCCGCTGAAGGTCGAAGTGAGCGGCGTTAGCGGTGAGCCGCTGCGGACGCGCTGGACCGACGTGCAGAAAGGAACGGCCGTCGAGGTCGTCTCCGGACTGCCGCTGGAGCGGGCGGAGAAACGCCCGATGGACGAGGAGCTGCTGAGCGAGCAGCTCGGACGGCTCGGCGGGACAATTTATCAGCTTGAGTCGCTCGAGGCTGAGCTGCAGGGCGATTTGATTCTCCCGATCCGCGAGCTGAACCGGATGCGCCGCGAAGCGGTCGAGCGGCTGGCCGGCGAACGGCCGAAGCCCCCGGTCTATATTAAGCGGGCGGCCGACGTCTATGCGGATGTGCTCCTTGTGAACGCCGCGGGCGATTCCCGCGGGAGAGCCGGGGCGTCGGCGAAGACGCCGGCTGCGCAGCTGACGGCGCTGTGCCGCAGCCTGCCGCAAATCGAGGCGGCGGCTAGTTCCCCGGTCGGCCTGATCTATGCCGATTTCGAGTTTATCAAGCAGTTTCCAGCCGCCGTCGAAATGGCGCGAAGCGCGGGCAAACGTATCGCGCTGGCGACGCCGCGTATCCATATGCCAGGCGAGAACGGCTACCATGCGAACATCCTTAAGCTGCAGCCGGATGCCGTGCTCGTCCGCAACACGGGGGCGCTTTATTATTACATGAAGGCGCGTTCGGAACGCCCGGGCGAACCTTTTCCCGAGCTGATCGGCGATTTCTCGCTGAACATTGCCAACCACAAGACGGCGGACCTGTTTACCGTCGCGGGCTGCAGCCTGGTGACGCCTTCGTACGATTTGAACGTCCAGCAGATGCTGGACCTGCTCAAACGCAGCGATACGTCCAGGATGGAAGTCGTCATCCATCAGCATCTGCCGATGTTCCATACGGAGCACTGCGTGTACTGCACATTCCTGAGCGACGGCACGGATTATACGAATTGCGGCCGCCCGTGCGAGGAGCACCGCGTATCGCTGCAGGACCGGATCGGCATGTCGCACCCGGTGCGCGTCGATGAAGGATGCCGCAACACGGTCTACAACGCGATCGAGCAATCCGGTGCGGAATATTTGCGTCAATTCGCCGATCTTGGCGTCGCTTCGTTCCGGATCGAATTTCTGGAGGAAACGGCGGATAAAGCGGCGGAGGTGATCGGGCTTTACGGGGAAGCGCTGGCCGGGCGGATCGGCGGCACGCACGTATGGCGCAGCCTGAAAGCGATCAACCAGCTTGGGGTGACCCGCGGACAATTGGCGAAATAACGCGAAATCGGCTGGAAGCGTTCCATCTTTCGACCGTTCATGCTACGGAATGCCAACTTTCTGCCGCCGATTGAAGCAGCCGGAAGGGTTTTGAACGGATTAGGCGAATAGTACCAGTATCGGTACACCATTAGCGACGGACGTCGGATGCGGTTGGCTGAAGAAATATGGGGAATATGGTGAGGGCATGAAGATGGATCGCAATAAAGCAAGCGGGAACGAGCTCGGCGATGCTTGGAGCGACAAGGTGCTCGCATTCGAACGGGCTATTTTGGACGGCGGCATGCTTCAGCTTGAGGAGCTTCGTTCCATTCCGGATGCTTATCGGTTGAAATCCCCGGTACTCCTGCGCGCGGAATGCGAGGACGGACTGCTGAGCGGAAACGTTCATGTGACGAAAAAACGGCTGGAAACGGCGCTCAAAGGGTACGCCGCCCAAGCGGACGAGCAGGCGATGCTTACTATGATGGGCATGCTGGCGCTGCTCTACGGTCAGGTTGGCGACAGGATTGAAGCGAAGCCCGTTCTCCTGCTGCTGGAGCAGGAATGGGCGCGGTCGCCCGAGCGGTGCAGCGGCTTTGTCCCCTGGGCGTTGGCGAGGCTGTTGGAGGGGGTAAGCCCGTCGACCGGCGCCGAACGCGGCGCACCGGGCGCATCGGAGCTGTTTTACGAGGCTGCGGACGGTTTCCGCCGGGAAGGGAAACCGGTCTGGGCGGCATTCGCCCTGCTCGACCGGCTCCTGTTTGACCCGGTCACGATCGACGGAACGGAATGGGAGCTGTGGGTGCGCTGGATCAAAAGGCACGCTTCGGAAGCCCGGTACGGGAAAGCGCTTGGCGAACTGCTGGCAAACCGTTCGGGGAACGAGGAGCTGTACGCCTCGCTGCCCGGGCGTTATGCCTATTTGTGCAGGGCGGTACTGTCGGGCGCGGCGGACGAACAGCCGGATGAGCCTCTGGCGGAGGACATCGAAATCCTTCAATATGCTTCTGCGGCTAAAATCAGGCGGGCGCTCCGCAGCGGTGAGGTGCACGGGGCGGCGGCCGAGTTGAATACGCTCACATTGCTGCTGCGAAGCGGAGCGGCGCCGGCGATGCGGCGGCTTGCCGCCTCGCTTGCCGAAGAAATTCATGCGGCGCGCGAAAATGAACATGCGGCGGCCTGGCTGCCGCCGGGCGCGGCGGAGTTTGATCCGTCTTCGGACAAGGCGCTTGTCGACGAAGTGATCGGCGACCCCAGCCTAAATCCCGCCTATGACGGCGCACCGCCGGCGAACGGGCCGGGTCGAGCGGACGGCGGGATCGCCAAATGGCGCGTCAAGCTGTTCGACGGTATTTCCTTCGGCCGCATCGGCTCGGAGGAAGCCCGGCCCGTCTGGAAGCGCCGGAAAGCGGGGGAGCTGCTCGTTTATTTGCTCGTGCAGCCGGGGTACCGGGCAAGCCGGGAACAGGTCATCGAGCGGGTCTTCGGCGAAGGCGATCCGGCGAAACGGTCGAACCAGCTGTACGTCACGCTGCACGATTTGCGCCAAACGCTTCGGGACATGGGACTGTCGGACGATCCCGTTTACGCCCGGCGAGGCGTCATCGGCATCGAAGAGCAGTGGGTCGACGTTGTCGATTACGAGAAATATTTGGCGCTCTCCCGCGTCGGCGACCAGCTTTGGACGGACGACCGGGAGGAAGCATGCCGGCTGTACGACGAAGCGCTTCCGATTTACGGCAAGCTGGGAACGGAGCTGCCCCAGACGGACTGGCTCGAACGGCTTCGCGAGCAGCTGCTCGACCGGCAGACGATCATGCTGAAGCGGCTGGCCGTTTATTATACGGAAATCCGCGACGATATTCGCGCGGAGCAGCGGCTGGCGGACTGGATTTCGTTTCGCCCCGAGCAGGAGGAAGCGTACGAGCTCATGATCCGGCATAACCTCGGTCAAGGACGGCGGACCGAAGCGGCCGGCTGGTACCGGCGGCTGGAACGCGTCTGCAAGGAAGAGCTGGGAAGCCGGCCGAACGAGGAGATCCAGCGGCTGTTATGGGGATGAGAAGGAGCAAGGAAGAGTTTGCGTGTCCCGGAGCGAGTCTGACCCGGTCCCTTCTGGTTCTCTACACCGTGTCGCTTCTGGTCGGACTTGTCATTGCGCTGGGTGGAAACGTGCTGATCTTAAACGTCTCGCTCTCCAGCCTGCCCATGTTCGGCCTGCCGATTGCCTTCCTGTGCGCTTCGGTCATTGCGGCCGCGCTGTTCGGGTTGACCCGGCTCCGGCTGAAGCCGGTCTATGAATGGTTTCGCGAAAACGGGTCGAAGGAGCAGGAGCAGTCCGCCTTGTTCCGGTTGTTCCGTTGGCCGTACGAGCTGCTTGTCGTCATGAGCGTCCTCGGCTGTCTGTTTTCGATTGCGGCGCACGTTGCGGACAAGCTTCGCTCCGGCGGCGCAGCGGGTTTAGCGCAGGCCGATTGGCCAAGGCTGCTCGGCATAATAGCGGGGGAGCAAAGCCTGTCGGTCACGCTCGGCATCTTCATGTTCACCGCCGTCAGAAGGCTGCTGCGGCCGATTTTGCTGCGGGTGCAGCCGCTGCCGGACCGGTTTACCCCTCACGCTTCGATCGCCCAGCCGCTGCTGATCACTTATGCGGGAACGTTTTTGATCGCGCTGCTGAGCCTGTTCCAATTGATCGTCACGGCCCGGGAAGCGGGTAAAGGGGTCAATCTTTACGTATTCGCCGGAGCCGCCTTCTTTTATTTCACCGCCGGCCTCCTTCTGTTCGGGTTCGTGACGCTTCAGTTCCAGCGGGAGCTTCGCGAATTGATCCGCCGGATCCGAGAGCTGGTCAGCGGAGGACGGGAAGGAATCGGCTCGCGGATGCCGGTCATTTCGGGGGACGAAACGGGCGAGCTGGCGCTGGCCTTTAACGAGCTGCAGGCCCGCATCGGCCGCGAATACGAATCGTTCGAGCGCGAGCTGAAGCTGGCCTACAACGTGCAGGAGAAGCTGCTGCCGCCCGGCGATTTGACGATCGGCTCGTACCGGATCGCCGCGCGCTGCCGGCAGAGCCGGGGCGTCGGGGGCGATTTTTTCGACGTGCTGTCGCTAGGCCCCAGCCGGTTTGCGTTCATGATCGGCGACGTGTCGGGCAAAGGCATGCCGGCGGCGCTGATGATGTCCGCGCTGCTTCTTTTGTTTCGCGCGGAAGTGAAGCGCTGCGGCGAATCGGCCGAAACGCTGTCGCGGCTCAACCGGCAGCTGTGCGAGGCGATGGGCGAAGAGGGCTCCGTCTCCATCGGCGTCGGCATCGTCGATATGGCGACGGACAAGATCCAATATGCAAGCGCGGGGCATTTGTCCCCTTATTTGGTCTCGGCAGAAGGCGAGGCGAAACCGGTCGAATCCAGCTCGCTGCCGATCGGCTTCGATACGGATGCGAGGTATGAGCGGACCGAGTTCGCGATGAAAGCGGGTGATCGTCTGGTCCTGTATACGGACGGACTGATCGAAGCCAAAGACGCCGCCGGGACGATGTACGGCTTCCAAGGGCTCGAGGCCGAGCTGGCCGAATGGGGAACAAGCGGCGATCTGTCCGGATTCGTTGACGAATGGCTCCATCGTCTGGATCGTACGTTCCGTTATGGCGGCGACGACCGTACCGTGGTGGTGCTGGAGCAGGCCGCTCACCTGCGCAAGCCGTCGATTGCGGCGGACAGCGTTTCTCCGGGCGGATTTCCGCCCGGTCCGTTTGTGAACCGCGAATGGTCGCTTCACAGCCGGCTGGGCGAAGAGCGCGGGGTCGCGCTGGAGCTCGGCGCCTGGATCGAAGAGGCCTGGCCCGAGGCGAACGTGCGCGAGGACGTGCAGAGCGCGATCGCCGAAGCGATCGTCAACGCGATCGAGCACGGGAACAATCTGCGTGAGGACGCGCGCGTGGCGGTTGTCGCTCAAATCGGAAGCCGCCTGACCGTCTGCAAAGTATACGACGAGGGCGGCGGGTATTTTCCGCACGTGGCGCGCGACGAGGCGGAAATGGAGAAGAAGCGGGAATCCGACGATCCGCGGGGATGGGGCCTTGTGCTGATCGATTCGCTGGCGGATTACTGGTCTACCGGGCGGGACGAACGGGGATTTTATACCGAGCTGTACTTTATGCGGAAAACAAAGGCCGGACTCGGTCTATAATAGAGAAGGAAAGGGGCTGACTGGCGGTGGAACAGCCGTTAACGATCGAAAAACGTTCCTTTCAAAACGGAATGGTGCTCAAACTGGCCGGCGATCTGACGAAAGCGGCGGAAGCGGATCTGCTTGAAGGACCGGGCGGCGCCGGAAGTCTCGGCGAGGACGTCCGTTTTCTTGCGCTGGATTTAAGCCGGGTCCCCTATATCAACAGCGGCGGGATGGCGGTTCTGATCCGTCTCGCCCGGAACGGCAAAAAAGCCGGAGTACACACCTTCGCCTGGGGCGTGACGCCGCATTACGAAAAATTGTTTCGCATGGTCGGATTGACCGAATTCGTCATGCTTTATCCGGATGAATTCGCCGTCTTCGAACGGATCGAATCGCTCGAGCCGTGAATTTACGCGACCTGCCCGAAGGAGCCGACACCAATGAAACCGGCGATATATGAAAACTGGAGGCACGCGTTCAAGCTGGATCCCGACAAGGAGCTGTCCGACGAAGCGCTGGAGGCGGTCTGCACGTCCGGCACCGATGCGGTGATCGTCGGCGGCTCGAGCGGGGTGACCTATGACAATACGAATGAGCTCTTGTCCCGGATCCGCCGCTACCCGGTGCCGTGCGCGCTTGAGGCATCCAGCGGAGAGGCGGCCGTTCCGGGCTTCGATTACTACTTCATCCCGCTTGTACTTAACGGCGAGGCCGAATGGCTTGTCCGGCGGCAGCTTGAGGCGCTGCGCCTATACGGCGTGTTTATCCCTTGGGAGCAAACGGCCGCGGAAGGATATGTGATCTTGAACGGAGCGTCGGAGGCCGCCCGGCGGACGGGCGCCGAAACCGAACTGGATGCGGAGCAGATCGAAGCCATCGTGCGCATGGCCGACCGGCTGATGCGTCTGCCGATCCTTTATATCGAATACAGCGGCGTATTCGGCGACATGGAGCGGCTCGGACGAATCCGGGAGCTGCTGACCGGGGCGCGGCTTTTTTACGGGGGCGGCATCGACGGTCCGGAGAAGGCGCGCGCCGCTGCGGCATGGGCCCATACCGTCATCGTCGGTAACGCGGTCTACGACAAACTGAACGAAGCGCTCTCAACCGTAGCGGCCGTTAAAGAAAATATCGATTGACTCGTCCGAACTTTTGCAATCCGCCGCTCAATCGTTTTCGAAACGGCCGTAAGGATGACGCGGCGCCTTCACGCCCTGGATCCCAGATCGTTACGGATGCCACGTCCGATTTGAGACGTAAGCATTCAACGTCCATCCCAAACGCGATGCCGTTCCGATTGGGGGAATGTCGGTCATCCGGCTCCATAACAATCGATACGGCACTGTCATTTCCGGTTCGCCGGCACACGTGCATCCTGACGTCCACCCCGGTGGTTAAGGGAGTGTCATTTCGGATTGCAACGCAAGCATCCAGACATCCATCCCAGTGGTTACCACAATACCGTTTCGTGCTGCAACGCGGAACATCCGCATTAATCCCAATCGCTACACCTTTGCCTGCTCCCCGGTTTCCAGTGCGGAGGATCCAATCCCTTGTTCGCCGCGACACACACTTTTTTCATTCGCCTTTTTTCATTCGCTTCGTAAATCCTGTTTTTACCTGCAGACACCTCCTGTAACTGTTCTTACCCGAGTTCACCGGCTCAATGAAGCCGGCACAGCCGAAAACTCAATTGACACCGCCGCGGCGGTTGTCTATGCTGAGAATAGGCGAACAAATGCGAACAAAAGGAGTTTTACCGGTATGCTGAATGAATACGGTATCGACCAGGCGGTGCAGAAGCTGAATCCCCCGCAGCGGGAAGCGGTGCAGGCAACGGAAGGGCCGCTGCTTATTATGGCGGGAGCGGGAAGCGGCAAAACGCGGGTGCTGACCCACCGGATCGCGTATTTGATCGAAAAGCGCCGCGTCGCTCCGTGGAGCATTCTGGCGATCACCTTTACGAACAAGGCGGCTCGAGAGATGCAGCAGCGTGTCGCGTCGCTTGTCGGTCCCTCCGGACAGGATATATGGGTGTCCACCTTTCACTCGATGTGCGTGCGCATCCTGCGCAAGGATATCGGCCGCATCGGATTTACGTCCAATTTTTCCATTCTCGATTCGGCGGACCAGCTTTCCGTGATCCGCAATTGCATGAAGGATATGAATATCGACACGAAAAAGTTCGAGCCGAAAGGCGTACAGGCGGCGATCGGGGGAGCGAAGAACGAGCTGTTGACGCCGGAACGGTTCGAGAACCGGGCAGGGAGCTACTTCGACCAAATCGTGGCCAAAGTATATGCAAGCTACCAGAAGCGGCTCAAGAGCAACAACTCGCTCGACTTCGACGACCTCATCATGACGACGATCCAGCTGTTCAAGGACGAGCCGGATGTGCTCCATTTTTACCAAAACAAGTTCCGTTATATCCACGTCGACGAATATCAGGACACGAACCGCGCGCAGTATATGCTCTGCCGGATGCTGGCGGATAAGCATCACAATATTTGCGTCGTCGGCGACAGCGACCAGTCGATTTACCGGTGGCGGGGCGCGGATATTACGAACATTTTGAATTTTGAACAGGACTACCCGGAATCGAAGACGATTATGCTGGAGCAGAATTACCGTTCGTCGGCGAATATTTTGAACGCTGCGAACGCCGTGATCAATCTGAATGCCGGTCGCAAGCCGAAGAAGCTGTGGACCGATCGCGGCGGGGGCGAATCGATCGGGGTATACGTGGCGGAATCCGAGCACGACGAAGGGTATTTCGTGACGTCGGAAATTCGCAAGCATGTTTCAAAAGGGCGAAAATACGCCGATCATGCCATTCTTTACCGGACAAATGCACAGTCCCGCGTGATCGAGGAAACTTTAATTAAATCCGATATTCCGTATCAAATTGTCGGCGGCATCAAATTCTATGACCGGAAGGAAATTAAAGACCTGCTCGCCTATTTGCGGCTGGTCTCCAACCCGGACGATGACATCAGCTTCGTGCGAATCGTCAACGTGCCGAAGCGGGGCGTCGGCGATACGACGGTCGCCCGGCTGGCGGAAATCGCCGGGGAGCGCGGCGTTTCGCTGCATGCGCTTCTCGAGGAGCTCGATTGGCTGGACGTGACGGGCCGCGCCCGGACCTCGCTGCGCGAGTTTCGCGAGATGATCGGCAATTTGACCCGGATGGTCGAATATTTGTCGGTCACCGAGCTGACGGAGAAGGTGCTCGAATTATCCGGCTACCGCGAGGAGCTGAGCCGCGAGAATACGCTGGAATCGAAAGCGCGGCTCGAGAATATCGACGAGTTCCTGTCGGTGACGATGGACTTCGAGAAGCGAAGCGAAGACAAGTCGCTCGTATCGTTCCTGACCGATTTGGCGCTGATTGCCGATATCGATTCGATGGGCCGGACCGAGGCCGAGGACGGCGAGAAGGATGCCGTCGTGCTCATGACGATGCACAGCGCCAAAGGCCTCGAATTCCCGATCGTTTTCATCATCGGGATGGAGGAGGGCGTGTTCCCGCACAGCCGCGCGTTGATGGACCACGAGGAGCTCGAGGAGGAGCGCCGGCTTGCGTACGTCGGCATTACACGCGCCGAAGAGCGCCTGTATTTATCCTGCGCGCGGACCCGCACGCTGTTCGGCCGCGCGAGCGCGAATCTGCCGTCGCGCTTCCTGACCGAGGTGCCGGACGAGGTGAAAGAGGAAGCCTCGCCCGGCACCGTAATCGGGCGGCGCGCCGGCGGCATCGGCTACGGCGCCGGCAGCCGCGGCTCCGCGGGAACCGGCGGGTTCGGGTTCCGCGGCGCGGGGGGACGCCCCGGCGCGGTCGGGGCGTCCGGCGCGGCGGGCGCCGGCTCTTCCGGCGTGCGCGTAAGCACGCCGCTCGACGCCGCACGCGCGGCCGGAGCGGGCGCCGCCGGAGACGCGGCGGCGCGCGATTTCGCGGCGGGTGACAAGGTATCGCACGCCAAATGGGGCGTCGGCACCGTCGTCTCCGCGCGCGGCACCGGCAACGACAAGGAGCTGCAGATCGCATTTCCGGCTCCGGTCGGGGTAAAGAAGCTGCTCGCAAGCTTTGCTCCGATTACGAAAGTATAGCTTTGATTTTTATATCGGGAGGAACGATGGCGCTGTGACAACGGCAATGGAACCGGGGCAGGCCCGCGATCCGAAGCTTGAGGCCCAAATGCGCGAGCTTGCGGAGCAAATCGAACATCATAACTATCAGTATTACACCTTGGATCAACCGACGATCAGCGACAAAGAATACGATGCCCTGTACGATAAGCTTGTCGAATTGGAACGCCAGGCCGGCTATGCGCTGGAGGATTCCCCGACTCAGCGGGTCGGAGGCGACATTCTGAAGGGCTTCGAGCCGCACCGTCATCGGGCCCGCTTGTGGAGCCTCGATAAAGCGCAGGACCGCGAAGCGCTTCTCGCATGGAACGCCCGTGTCCTGAAAGGGATCAACGATTTCAATTCCAAAAATCCGGACGCCGTCCCGTTGCCGGAACCGTCCTACGTCATCGAACTGAAATTCGACGGTCTTACCCTGAATTTGACCTATGAAGGGGGAAAACTCGTTCAAGCCGCAACCCGCGGCAGCGGCGTTGTCGGCGAAGGTATTTTGGCCCAGGTTAAAACGATTAAATCCATTCCGCTGACCATTCCGTTTACGGGCGGGCGGATCGAAGTGCAGGGCGAAGGCATCATGTTTCTATCCGTGCTCGAAGCCTATAACAAAACCGCCGTCGATCCGCTCAAGAACGCGCGCAATGCTGCGGCCGGCGCGCTGCGCAATCAGAATCCGCGCATAACGGCCGAGCGCCGCTTAAGCGCATTTATCTACAATGTCGGTTATGCCGAAAACGTCGCGTTCGCCACGCATCAGGACATGCAGCGTTTTCTGCAGGACAACCGGTTCAAGGTCAATCCGTATTCAACGTACTGGAATACGATTGAAGAAGTGACCGCCGAGCTGGAACGGATCGAAGCGATGCGCGGCGAGCTGGATTATCTCATTGACGGAGCCGTTGTGAAGCTGACCGATATGCGCACGCGCGAAGTGCTCGGCTATACCGACAAATTCCCGCGCTGGGCGGTCGCGTACAAATTCGAGGCCGAAGAGACGACAACGATTCTCGAATCGGTATCCTGGGAAGTCGGCCGAACCGGGAAAATCACGCCTGTTGCGCGTGTCGAAGCGGTCGAGCTGGCGGGCGTTTCCGTGCAAAACTGCACATTGAACAATATCGGCGACATCGAACGCAAAAATTTGAAGCATGCGCTCGGCACCCGCGTCTTTATTCGCCGCTCCAACGACGTGATCCCCGAAATACTCGGAAAAGCGGACGACGAGCCCGGGGCGGAGATCGTATACCCCGACGCATGCCCGTCGTGCGGCACGGCTCTGGAGCTGCGCGGAGCCCATTTGTTTTGTCCCAACAAGCTCGGCTGCAAGCCGCAGACGATCGGGCGCATCACTCATTTTTCTTCCCGGGACGCCATGGATATTGAAACGTTCAGCGTCATGACGGCGGAGCAGCTGTTCGATGAATGCGGCGTGCACGACCCGGCCGATCTGTATGATCTGACCTATGACAATTTGATCGGATTGGAGCGCTTTGGCGACAAGAAGGCGCGCAATCTGCTCGAAGCGATCGAGAAGTCCAAGGACCGCGAGCTTGCCGCCTTTCTGTTCGCGCTCGGCATTCCGAATACCGGCAAAGCGACGACCAAAATGCTCGCCGACCATTTTGGCAGCTTGGAGGCGGTCCGTTCCGCTGCAATAGAAGAATTGGTGAACCTGCCGGATGTCGGGGGCATTGTGGCGGAGAGCATCTATACGTATTTCCGCGATCCGGTTGCGGCCTCCAGCATCGATCGAATGATCGCCAGCGGCGTGAAAGCGAAGTCCGATGCGCCGCCCCCCGTGCGAACGGACAGCGCGTTCAGCGGCAAAACGGTGGTGCTGACCGGCACGCTTGCGACGATGAGCCGCGACGAAGCGGCGAAAAAGCTCGAAGCGCTTGGAGCGAAGGTAAGCGGCAGCGTATCGAAAAAGACGGATTTCGTCATCGCGGGCGAGAATGCAGGCAGCAAGCTGACGAAAGCGCGCGATCTTGGCATAACGGTAATCGAAGACGAGGACGCGTTCAAAAAAATGCTGGGCGAATAATATACAGCGAAAAGCCGCTGCGAAGGAAGGGATAACGCGGCGGCTTTTGTCATTTTTTACAAGTTGATTTCTTTTGCGGAAAAATGTTATATTATTTTTTGCCGCTCGAAAGGGCTGAGAAACACCAACAGTCAGCTTCGAAAAAAGATTCGAAACGCTGTTGACATAGCCAACGAGAGCTGGTATTATAGGTATCTGTCACGACAAAAGGTGACAGCAAGTTCTTTGAAAACTGAACATATGGATCGCGTTAATTCGACAACGTTTGAATGGAATGAGCTAACAAGCTTTTTCATATCGAGCTTTTCTCTATCGACCTTCGGTCGAAAGCGAAAAACTCATTTTTATGGAGAGTTTGATCCTGGCTCAGGACGAACGCTGGCGGCGTGCCTAATACATGCAAGTCGAGCGGGGCAGGAGGGAGCTTGCTTCCTCCCGCCTAGCGGCGGACGGGTGAGTAACACGTAGGCAACCTGCCTGCAAGACCGGGATAACATCCGGAAACGGATGCTAATACCGGATACGCGGCTTTCCTGCATGGGGGAGCCGGGAAAGGCGGCGCAAGCTGTCACTTGCAGATGGGCCTGCGGCGCATTAGCTAGTTGGTGGGGTAAGGGCCTACCAAGGCGACGATGCGTAGCCGACCTGAGAGGGTGATCGGCCACACTGGGACTGAGACACGGCCCAGACTCCTACGGGAGGCAGCAGTAGGGAATCTTCCGCAATGGACGCAAGTCTGACGGAGCAACGCCGCGTGAGTGAAGAAGGTTTTCGGATCGTAAAGCTCTGTTGCCAGGGAAGAACGGGTCGAAGAGTAACTGCTTTGATCATGACGGTACCTGAGAAGAAAGCCCCGGCTAACTACGTGCCAGCAGCCGCGGTAATACGTAGGGGGCAAGCGTTGTCCGGAATTATTGGGCGTAAAGCGCGCGCAGGCGGCTTCGTAAGCCCAGTGTTTAAGCTCGGAGCTCAACTCCGATACGCACTGGGAACTGCGAGGCTTGAGTGCAGAAGAGGAAAGTGGAATTCCACGTGTAGCGGTGAAATGCGTAGAGATGTGGAGGAACACCAGTGGCGAAGGCGACTTTCTGGGCTGTAACTGACGCTGAGGCGCGAAAGCGTGGGGAGCAAACAGGATTAGATACCCTGGTAGTCCACGCCGTAAACGATGAATGCTAGGTGTTAGGGGTTTCGATACCCTTGGTGCCGAAGTTAACACATTAAGCATTCCGCCTGGGGAGTACGCTCGCAAGAGTGAAACTCAAAGGAATTGACGGGGACCCGCACAAGCAGTGGAGTATGTGGTTTAATTCGAAGCAACGCGAAGAACCTTACCAGGTCTTGACATCCCTCTGACCGGTCTAGAGATAGGCCTTTCCTTCGGGACAGAGGAGACAGGTGGTGCATGGTTGTCGTCAGCTCGTGTCGTGAGATGTTGGGTTAAGTCCCGCAACGAGCGCAACCCTTGATTTTAGTTGCCAGCACGTAATGGTGGGCCCTCTAAAATGACTGCCGGTGACAAACCGGAGGAAGGCGGGGATGACGTCAAATCATCATGCCCCTTATGACCTGGGCTACACACGTACTACAATGGCCGGTACAACGGGAAGCGAAGGAGCGATCCGGAGCGAATCCTAGAAAAGCCGGTCTCAGTTCGGATTGCAGGCTGCAACTCGCCTGTATGAAGTCGGAATTGCTAGTAATCGCGGATCAGCATGCCGCGGTGAATACGTTCCCGGGTCTTGTACACACCGCCCGTCACACCACGAGAGTTTACAACACCCGAAGTCGGTGGGGTAACCGCAAGGAGCCAGCCGCCGAAGGTGGGGTAGATGATTGGGGTGAAGTCGTAACAAGGTAGCCGTATCGGAAGGTGCGGCTGGATCACCTCCTTTCTAAGGAATATACCGGTCCCGACCAGGACCGGACAAAATGTCGAATAACGCGAATCCATGTGTTCAGCTTTGATGGAATTTGCTTGGGGCCATAGCTCAGCTGGGAGAGCGCCTGCCTTGCAAGCAGGAGGTCAGGAGTTCGATCCTCCTTGGCTCCACCAAAAGCATTGCCATCAACAAGCCGCAGATGATACAATATCATGTGCGAATTGCACCTTGAAAACTGGATACGAACAAATGAAACATCCTTTAGCTGAGTTTATTGCTTACGAAGCCCGTTTTCTTTGGAAAACGACTAGGTTAAGCTACTAAGAGCGCACGGAGGATGCCTAGGCACTAGGAGCCGACGAAGGACGTGGCGAACAACGAAATGCCTCGGGGAGCCGTAAGCAGGCGTCGATCCGGGGATGTCCGAATGGGGAAACCCGGCTGGGGCAATGCCCAGTCACCCGTTGCTGAATCCATAGGCAGCGTGGAGGCATACCAGGGGAACTGAAACATCTCAGTACCCTGAGGAAGAGAAAACAATAGTGATTCCGTCAGTAGCGGCGAGCGAACGCGGATTAGCCCAAACCAAGGGGCTTGCCCCTTGGGGTTGTAGGACGTCTCACATGGAGTTACAAAAGCGTTGGTTAGGCGAAGCGGTCTGGAAAGGCCGGCCAAAGAAGGTAAAAGCCCTGTAACCCAAAATCAGCGCTCTCCGAGACGGATCCTGAGTACGGCGGGACACGAGAAACCCCGTCGGAATCCGGCAGGACCATCTGCCAAGGCTAAATACTCCCTAGTGACCGATAGCGAAGCAGTACCGTGAGGGAAAGGTGAAAAGCACCGCGGAAGCGGAGTGAAACAGAACCTGAAACCGTGCGCTTACAAGAAGTCAGAGCCCAATTTAGGGGTGATGGCGTGCCTTTTGTAGAATGAACCGGCGAGTTACGTTCCCGTGCAAGGTTAAGGTGAAGAGCCGAAGCCGCAGCGAAAGCGAGTCTGAATAGGGCGACTTGAGTACGTGGACGTAGACCCGAAACCGGGTGATCTACCCCTGTCCAGGGTGAAGGTGCGGTAACACGCACTGGAGGCCCGAACCCACGAACGTTGAAAAGTTCGGGGATGAGGTGGGGGTAGGGGAGAAATTCCAATCGAACCCGGAGATAGCTGGTTCTCCCCGAAATAGCTTTAGGGCTAGCCTCGGCGTAAGAGTCATGGAGGTAGAGCACGGATGGGGTGCGGGGCCCGCCAAGGGTTACCAAGTCCCGTCAAACTCCGAATGCCATGGACTTATCGCCGGGAGTCAGACGGTGAGTGCTAAGATCCATCGTCAAGAGGGAAACAGCCCAGATCATCAGCTAAGGTCCCCAAGTGTGTGTTAAGTGGGAAAGGATGTGGAGTTGCCCAGACAACCAGGATGTTGGCTTAGAAGCAGCCACCATTGAAAGAGTGCGTAATAGCTCACTGGTCGAGTGACTCTGCGCCGAAAATGTAACGGGGCTAAACACACCACCGAAGCTATGAATTGCCTTTTAGGCAGTGGTAGGGGAGCGTTGAATACGGGTTGAAGGTATACCGTAAGGAGTGCTGGACTGTATTCAAGTGAGAATGCCGGTATGAGTAACGAAAAGACAAGTGAGAATCTTGTCCGCCGAAAGCCTAAGGGTTCCTGAGGAAGGCTCGTCCGCTCAGGGTAAGTCGGGACCTAAGGCGAGGCCGAAAGGCGTAGTCGAAGGACAACAGGTTGAGATTCCTGTACCACCGTAAACCGTTATGAGCGATTGGGGTGACGCAGAAGGGCAGTGACGCGGGGCGATGGAATGCCCCGTCCAAGCAGTGAGGCTGGTTGATCGGCAAATCCGTCAACCGATAAGGCTGGGCTGTGATGGGGAGGGAAAATTACAGTACCGAAGGTCATGGGCTCCGGCTGCCGAGAAAAGCCTCTAGCCAGGTGAAGGTGCCCGTACCGCAAACCGACACAGGTAGGCGAGCAGAGTATGCTAAGGCGCGCGGAAGAACTCTCGTTAAGGAACTCGGCAACATGACCCCGTAACTTCGGGAGAAGGGGTGCCTCGGTAGGGTGAATAGCCCGAGGGGGCCGCAGTGAAAAGGCCCAAGCGACTGTTTAGCAAAAACACAGGTCTGTGCGAAGCCGTAAGGCGAAGTATACGGGCTGACGCCTGCCCGGTGCTGGAAGGTTAAGGGGAGCGGTAAGCCGCAAGGCGAAGCTGTGAACCGAAGCCCCAGTAAACGGCGGCCGTAACTATAACGGTCCTAAGGTAGCGAAATTCCTTGTCAGGTAAATTCTGACCCGCACGAATGGCGTAACGACTTGGGCGCTGTCTCAACGAGAGATCCGGTGAAATTTTAATACCTGTGAAGATGCAGGTTACCCGCGACAAGACGGAAAGACCCCATGGAGCTTTACTGCAGCTTGATATTGGACTTTGGTACGATCTGTACAGGATAGGTGGGAGCCTAAGAAGCCGGAGCGCCAGCTTCGGTGGAGGCGCCGTTGGGATACCACCCTGATCGTATCGGAGTTCTAACCTGCTACCCTGAAACGGGTAGAGGGACCGTGTCAGGCGGGCAGTTTGACTGGGGCGGTCGCCTCCTAAAGCGTAACGGAGGCGCCCAAAGGTTCCCTCAGAATGGTTGGAAATCATTCGAAGCGTGTAAAGGCAGAAGGGAGCTTGACTGCGAGACCGACAAGTCGAGCAGGGACGAAAGTCGGGCTTAGTGATCCGGTGGTACCGCATGGAAGGGCCATCGCTCAACGGATAAAAGCTACCCTGGGGATAACAGGCTTATCTCCCCCAAGAGTCCACATCGACGGGGAGGTTTGGCACCTCGATGTCGGCTCATCGCATCCTGGGGCTGAAGTAGGTCCCAAGGGTTGGGCTGTTCGCCCATTAAAGCGGTACGCGAGCTGGGTTCAGAACGTCGTGAGACAGTTCGGTCCCTATCTGTCGCGGGCGCAGGAAATTTGAGAGGAGCTGTCCTTAGTACGAGAGGACCGGGATGGACGTACCGCTGGTGTACCAGTTGTTCCGCCAGGAGCACCGCTGGGTAGCCAAGTACGGACGGGATAAGCGCTGAAAGCATCTAAGCGTGAAGCCCCCCTCAAGATGAGATTTCCCAGTATGTAAGACCCCTGGAAGACGACCAGGTTGATAGGTTCGAGGTGGAAGCGCGGCAACGTGTGCAGCTGACGAATACTAATCGGTCGAGGGCTTATCCTATCGGTGTTCACGGACACGTGAACGCCGCTTCGGAAGACCAGCTAAAGAATTGATCGGATGTTCGTATCCAGTTTTCAGGGTGTAACGCCCTGAAACAGTTGGACGGATTGGGCGCAAGCTCGAACCGAGTTCAACACCCCGTTTGGTGGCGATGGCGGAGGGGAACCACGCGTACCCATCCCGAACACGACCGTTAAGCCCTCCAGCGCCGATGGTACTTGGACCGCAGGGTCCTGGGAGAGTAGGACGTCGCCAAGCAGCACGAAACCGATTCGCTAAATGCGAGTCGGTTTTTTTGTTGTTTAATACAGGTCAATTAACTTTTGGGACAGTTAACCTTTCGCCTTAGGTTCCGTATCGATTCACCGCCGCTTCAGCGGCGTCAGCTGCATCAGCTGCATCCTATTAATTCCCCAACATTCCCCTGTTGTGGTCTGAACACTTTCACAACCGGATCCCATTTGTGACGTTTAAGGAATCTCTCCGAAGAAGAAATTCCGAATCCAGCAGGCTTCCCGTTTATAATCTCCGGCACTGGTGTTAATGAGTGGTAATGTATAAATCCGCTCATGCCGACCAATATAGTGATAAGACCCTGCTCATCCGATCCCTTGACCTTTTAATAAAAATGCGTATAATAAAATTAAAGTCAAAGAAAGTCAAAGTCAATCGCACGTAAACTTTGACACTCTTGGCTTGATCGGCAAACGGTCGAAGGTTTGTTTTGGCAAGTTAGGGAGGTTGGCAAATTGCGCAACATTTCCGATCTCATCGAGCAGTATTTGAAGCATATGCTGCAGGAGAGCACTGACGGCGCCGTGGAGCTTCAGCGCAACGAGTTGGCGGATCGATTTTCCTGTGTACCGTCCCAAATCAACTACGTGATCAGCACGAGGTTTACGTTGGAGAAAGGCTACATGGTGGAGAGTAAACGAGGCGGCGGAGGGTATATCCGTATCCAGCGCATCGATCTTCCCGCTTTGACGGCCATCCAAGGTCACATCGCGCAGACGGTCGGAGACGAAGTGGACCAGAGTACGGCGGAAGGATTGATTTATCAGCTCGAGGAAGCGAAGCTCATTTCACGCAGGGAAGCCAATCTGCTGAGGGCTGCGGTATGCCGCGACGCCATTGCGGTAAAGCTGCCGCTGCGGGATCAGATTCGCGCCAGGCTGCTTAGAGCGATGCTGCTGACGCTGCTCGTGAAGTAAAGCCTATGAAACCAAGGGCTTTGCAAAGGAGGGATTTACGCTCCAATGATTTGTCAGGAATGCGAAAAAAGGCCAGCCACGCTTCATTTTACGAAGATTGTGAACGGCGAAAAAACGGAGTTCCATATTTGCGAATCGTGTGCGCGGGAGAAGGGCGAAGGTTTGCCGGGCACGGCAAACGGTTTTTCCATACACAGCCTGCTGTCGGGTCTGCTCGATTTTGAACCGGGCGGAACCGCGGGGGCAGGCAGCGCAAAGCAGCAGACGCTGCGCTGCGACGCATGCGGTCTCACGTACGCCCAATTTTCCAAAATGGGGCGGTTCGGCTGCAGTCAATGTTATGCCAAATTCGGCGACAAGCTCGATCCTATCCTAAAACGCGTACACGGTAATACGGTGCATACCGGAAAGGTGCCGAAGCGATCCGGAGGCAAAATTAAATTGAAACGCCAAATCGAACAGCTCCGGCGCGATTTGAACGAACAAATCGTACGCGAAGAGTTCGAAAGCGCGGCGAAACTCCGTGACCAGATTCGCGAGCTGGAACGAAAAGCGGCGGAAGGCTGACGGGAAAGAGGTGTTGTTGGTTTGTCGAAACGTTCGTTTGCAAGGCATGCGCTGAGCGATTGGATGAAAGGCACCGGTCCCGATTCCGATATCGTCATCAGCAGCCGGATCCGGATCGCCCGAAACCTGAGCGGTTTCCCGTTTCCGATGCTCGCTACGAACCAGCAGGCCCGCGAAGTGATGGAGCGCCTGACGGCGGTCGCAGAATCGGGAAGGCTGAGCGGCCTTGGACATTTCGATACGATTCCGTTGTCCGAACTGAACGAGCTGGAACGGCGCGTGCTGGTCGAGAAGCATTTGATCAGTCCGAATCTGGCGAACGAATCCCGGTGCGGTGCGCTTATTCTGAGCAGCAACGAATCGGTAAGCATTATGGTGAATGAAGAGGATCATCTGCGGATCCAGTGCTTGTACCCGGGCTTTCAAATCAATGAAGCATGGGAGCTGGCAAGCCGCATTGACGATATTTTTGAGGAAGTGACCGATTACGCGTTCGATGAGCACCGCGGTTATTTGACTTCCTGTCCGACAAACGTCGGTACCGGCATCCGGGCTTCGGTCATGATGCATCTGCCCGGTTTGGTGCTGACGCAGCAAATCAACCGCATTTTGTCGGCCATTACGCAGGTCGGCCTTGCGGTCAGAGGGATTTACGGGGAAGGCAGCGAGGTGCAGGGAAATCTGTTCCAAGTATCGAATCAAATAACACTGGGGCAGTCGGAAGGCGAAATTATTGAGAACCTGTTCAGCGTGGCGAAGCAAATTATTGAGCACGAGCGAGCGGCAAGACAGCGTATGCTGGAAGAGTCGCGGCTTCGCCTCGAGGACCGGATCTTCCGGTCCTACGGGATTTTATCCAATGCCTTTATTGTGGATTCGAAAGAATCCGCCCAGCGTCTGTCCGACGTGCGGCTCGGCATTGATCTCGGCTTGATCGAGGATGCCTCGCCGCAAGTGATGAATGAAATGATGGTGATGACTCAGCCGGGTTTTCTTCAGCAGCTATTTGAAGAGAAAATGAGTCCCGAACAGCGGGATGTCCGGCGCGCGGAACTGATCCGCAGGCAGCTTCATCGAAAACCTGATCATGGGGGTGCTTGAAGATGATGTTTGGACGATTTACCGAGCGGGCGCAGAAAGTGCTCGCATTGGCGCAGGAAGAAGCGGTTCGTCTCGGTCACAACAATATCGGGACGGAGCACATTTTGCTCGGCTTGAACCGCGAAGGGGAAGGTATTGCAGCCAAGGCGCTTATCGGTCTCGGTCTCAGCCTGGAGAAAATCCAGGATGAAGTCGAGGCGCTCATCGGCCGCGGACAAGAACAGCCGACGAATATCGCATATACGCCGCGGGCGAAAAAAGTAATTGAGCTGTCGATGGATGAAGCCCGCAAGCTTGGTCATACGTACGTCGGGACGGAGCATATTTTGCTTGGGCTTATCCGTGAAGGCGAAGGGGTTGCGGCGCGAGTGCTGAATAATCTCGGCATCAGCCTCAATAAAGCACGGCAGCAAGTGCTTCAGCTGCTCGGCAGCAGCGAAGCGGTTTCCAGCAGCCACGGCACCGCTTCGAACGTAAGCACGCCGACGCTCGACGGTCTGGCCCGCGATTTGACGGCGTTTGCCAAGGACGGCAATCTGGATCCGGTCATCGGCCGGAGCAAAGAAATCGAGCGCGTCATCCAGGTGCTCAGCCGCCGGACGAAAAACAATCCGGTGCTGATCGGCGAACCTGGCGTCGGCAAAACGGCGATCGCCGAAGGGCTCGCGCAAAAAATAATTGCCGGCGAAATTCCGGAGACGCTTCGCGACAAACGCGTTATGACGCTGGACATGGGCTCCGTCGTTGCGGGCACGAAGTACCGGGGTGAGTTCGAAGACCGGCTCAAAAAAATTATGGATGAAATCCGCCAAGCGGGGAATATCATCCTGTTCATCGACGAGCTGCACACGCTGATCGGCGCTGGCGGCGCGGAAGGCGCAATCGACGCCTCCAACATCTTGAAGCCGGCGCTTGCCCGCGGCGAGCTGCAGTGCATCGGCGCGACGACGCTGGACGAATACCGCAAATATATCGAAAAGGATGCCGCGCTTGAGCGCCGCTTCCAGCCGATTACGGTCGATCAGCCGTCACCTGAAGAGGCGGTTCAAATTTTGCACGGACTGCGCGACCGCTACGAAGCGCATCACCGCGTGAAAATTACGGACGAAGCGATCGAACAGGCCGTCAAGCTGTCGGATCGTTATATTACGGACCGGTTCCTGCCGGATAAAGCGATCGACCTGATCGACGAGGCCTCCTCCAAAGTACGTCTCAAATCGTACACGGTACCGCCGAATCTGAAGCAGCTGGAAAACCGGCTCGAAGATATCCGCAAGGAGAAGGACTCGGCTGTGCAAAGCCAGGAATTCGAGAAAGCGGCGGCTCTTCGCGATACGGAGCAGAAGATCCGGGAAGAGCTTGATACTACGAAGAACCAATGGAAGGAAAAACAAGGCCGCACCGATTCCGAGGTAACGCCGGAAGACATCGCGCAGGTTGTGGCAAGCTGGACCGGCATTCCGGTCAGCAAGCTGGCTGAAGAAGAGACGCAGCGTCTGCTGAAGATGGAAGACATCCTGCACGACCGCGTCATCGGCCAGGAGGAAGCCGTAAAGGCGGTCTCCCGCGCCATCCGCCGCGCCCGCGCCGGGCTCAAGGATCCGAAACGCCCGATGGGCTCTTTCATCTTCCTCGGTCCGACGGGCGTCGGGAAAACCGAGCTGGCCAGAGCGCTTGCGGAAGCGATGTTCGGCGATGAGAATGCGGTCATCCGCATCGATATGTCGGAGTATATGGAGAAGCACTCCACCTCCCGTCTTGTGGGAGCTCCTCCGGGATATGTCGGCTATGAAGAGGGCGGCCAGCTGACCGAGAAGGTACGCCGCAAGCCGTATTCGGTCGTCCTGCTCGACGAAATCGAGAAGGCGCATCCGGAAGTGTTCAATATTTTGCTGCAGGTGCTGGAAGACGGACGGCTGACGGATTCGAAAGGCCGCGTCGTCGATTTCCGCAACACGCTTATCATCATGACGTCGAACGTCGGCGCCGAACAAATCAAGCGCAATTCTTCGCTGGGCTTTACCGCCGCGCAGGATGCCGGACGCGACTTTAACATCATGAAAGACAAAGTGATGGCAGAGCTGAAAAAAAGCTTCCGTCCGGAGTTCCTGAACCGGATCGACGAAACGATCGTCTTCCATTCGCTGGACCAGGAGCACATCGCACAAATCGTGACGCTCATGTCCGACGAGCTGCGCAAACGGCTGCGCGAGCAGGAAGTGGACTTCACGCTGACCGATACTGCGAAAGCTTTTCTCGCCAAGGAAGGCTTCGATCCGCAGTACGGCGCGCGTCCGCTGCGCCGGGCGATCCAGAAGCATATCGAGGATCGCTTGTCCGAGGATCTGCTGATGGGCAATATCTCCAAAGGCGATACGCTGACGATCGACGAGAAGGACGGCGAGCTGGTCGTGACGCGTTCGAACGCCGAACCGGCTGCAAAATCGTAATCCCGCTGTAAAGCCACATTAAGGGACAGTTCCGACAAGCCCCCCGGGGGCAGAAAGGAGCTGTCCCTTTTTTTGGCGCAGTGCCGAAGGCAATAAAGGTGTTTATCCCCGGCGCGAGAAATGGTAAACTTTTGTTGAACGCCTATCGAATAAGGAGCCGCTAATGGCAAAAGTTAAAATCAAATTCGCATGTACCGAATGCGGCAACGAATCGCCGAAATGGCTGGGCAAATGTCCGGGCTGCGGTTCATGGAATACGATGATTGAGGAAAAGGAAACGATCGTCAAAACACAGGGTATGGGCTCACCGCTCATTCAGACGAAAGAAAAGCCGCGTTCCATCATACACATAGAAAGTGGCCAGGAGCCCCGAATCGAGACCAAGCTGCAGGAGCTTAACCGCGTGCTCGGCGGGGGCGTCGTGCCCGGTTCGCTCATTCTGGTCGGCGGGGATCCCGGGATCGGGAAATCGACGCTGCTGCTGCAGACGTCCCATGCGCTGGCGTCGAAATCGCTCACCGTGCTGTATATTTCCGGCGAGGAATCGGTTCGCCAAACGCGGCTGCGGGCCGACCGTCTCGGCGCGTTGACGGAGTCCCTCTACGTGCTGTGCGAGACGAACATGGAGCTGATTAACGAAGCGATTGAGTCAATCCGGCCGGATTTTCTCGTTATCGATTCGATTCAGACCGTATACGACCCGAACGTGCCTTCAGCGCCCGGCAGCGTCGCGCAGGTGCGTGAGTGCACGGCCCATTTTATGCGCGTCGCAAAAATTAAAGGCATCGCCACCGTGCTCGTCGGCCATGTGACGAAGGAAGGCGCAATTGCCGGCCCGCGTCTGCTGGAGCATATGGTGGATTGCGTGCTCTATTTCGAAGGCGAACGGCATCATTCGTATCGGCTGCTGCGCGCGGTCAAAAACCGCTTCGGCTCGACGAACGAAATCGGCATCTTCGAGATGGGCGAAAGCGGCCTGCGCGAAGTGACCAATCCGTCGGAGCTGTTTCTGTCGGAACGGCCGCTCGGCGTTTCGGGATCCATCGTCGTGGCGAGCATGGAAGGGACGCGTCCGGTGCTTGTCGAGCTGCAGGCGCTCGTGGCGACAACGAATTTTCCTTCACCGCGGCGGATGTCGACAGGCATCGACCATAACCGGATGGCACTCATCATTGCCGTGCTGGAGAAGCGAATGGGCATGTTCCTGCAAACCCAGGACGCTTATCTGAACGTCGCCGGCGGGGTGAAGCTTGACGAGCCGGCCGTCGACCTGGCGGCGGCCGTCAGCATCGCTTCCAGCTTCCGCGACGCGCCAACGAGACCGTTCGACGTCGTGTTCGGCGAGATCGGGCTGACCGGAGAGGTGCGCGCCGTATCGAGGGCGGAGCAGCGCGTAAAGGAGGCGCAAAAGCTCGGATTCAAGCGCGTGATCATGCCGGAGAAAAGCCTGAAGGGCTGGAACCCGCCGTCCGGCATCGATATCATCGGCGTAGAAACGGTGTCGGACGCGCTTCAGGCGGCGCTTGGATAGAGGGGGCAAATGATGAAGGAACCAAGTCCACAAGAAATCATGAATCAACTGCTGCAAATGGTCGCGCCCGGGACCGCTTTCCGGGATGGTCTGGACAACGTTCTGCGTGCCAAAACGGGGGGACTCATTGTCGTCGGTTACAGTCCGGAGGTCATGGAACTCGTTGACGGGGGCTTTTCCATTAACTGCGATTTTTCTCCGAACTATTTGTACGAGCTGGCCAAAATGGACGGCGCCATTATTTTAAGCGAGGACCGCAAACGCATTTTATATGCCAATACGCAGCTTATTCCGGACAGCTCCATCTCGTCGATCGAGACGGGGATCCGCCACAGGACCGCGGAAAGGGTGGCCAAGCAGACGGGCAAGCTGGTCGTTTCCATTTCGCAGCGGCGTAACGTGATTACGCTGTATCAAGGAAATCTTCGTTATTCCCTGAAAGAAATGGGCGTTATTTTAACGAAGGCGAATCAGGCGATTCAAACGCTTGAGAAATATAAAACGGTGTTGAACCAGTCGTTTACGAATCTGTCCGCGCTTGAATTCGAAGAACTGGTTACGCTGCAGGAAGTCGCCCATGTGATCAAGCGGGTTGAAATGGTACTGCGCGTGAAAAACGAAATTAAACGTTATGTGAACGAGCTGGGGACCGAGGGCCGGCTGATCAGTATGCAGATGGAAGAGCTGGTCGGAGGCGTCGAGGAGGAAGCCTGGTTCCTGCTGAAGGATTACGCCCGAGACTCGCAGGACGAGCGGGTTCGCGAAATCCGGGCCGCGATTCATAAGCTGAATTCGGAGGAGCTGCTTGATTCGGGACCGATCGTCAAGCTGCTTGGTTACTCCGCAACAAACACCGCCGTCGAGGAGCTGATCGCTCCGCGCGGCTACCGGCTGCTGAGCCGGATTCCGCGGCTGCCAACGGTGATTATGCACAATTTGATCGAACACTTCCAAAAGCTGCCGCATATTTTGATGGCGACCATTGAGGAGCTGGATGCCGTCGACGGCATCGGTGAGGTCAGAGCCCGCGCAATTAAGGAAGGGCTGAAGCGGATCCAGGAACAGATGTTCATTGACAGACAAATCTAAATCCCATACAATGTGAGAATGCGGACAGTGACTCTTTTGCCGCTTCTGCGCCGCGGTCGCTCATCCCCTGGAAAACCGGTACAGGCAGTATTTTCACGTTCAGACGTTCATGCCGTGTCCGGACTTTTGGGGCATAGTAAAGATGAGGTGGAGCAAAAGATGATTACGAAATCGATACCGAGTCTTTTTACGGTGGCGAATTTGTTTCTGGGGATTATCGCCATTATTCTTATTTTTCCCGATAACGCGAAGCCGGAGATCGCCGCGATGATGGTTATTATCGCCATGCTGATGGACGGAGTGGACGGACGTGTGGCAAGAGCGCTCAATGCGCAGAGCGAATTCGGCAAGGAGCTTGACTCGCTTTCGGATGTCATTTCGTTCGGCGTTGCGCCGGCCTTTATTATGTACAGCGTCGCTTTTCAGGAGCTGAACGCGGCTCCCGCTTGGATCATTACGGCGCTGTTCCCAATATGCGGGGCGCTGAGACTTGCCCGTTTCAATGTCATTACGAGTTCGTCGGGTTATTTCATCGGTCTTCCGATTCCGGCGGCGGGCGGAGTACTCGCTACGCTGGCCCTGTTCCACAAGGACATCCCGGTGTCAGTCCTGATGGCAAGCACGCTCGTGCTTTCGTTCCTGATGGTCAGCACCATTAAATATCCGAATTTCAAGAAAGTCGGTATTCCGCGAAACGCCGTATGGGTCGTGCCGATTATCGCAATCATAACGGTTGTGCTCGGCATTGTGTTTCACAATCACCTGTCCAAAATCGTCTTTATTCCGCTTGTGCTCTACGCGCTTTACGGCCTAAAAAAAAACGTTGATCGCCGTCTCCCCGTGAAATTTCGCAAACGCCGCAAACCGGCTCTGCAGGAAGACGGCGTTCATACGGAGCACAGCGCATAAACCGTGGATATACATCGAACCGCCCTGTGGCAATCCTCTTCGGAAGGATCGCCGCAGGGCGGTTTTTTGTCGTCAATATAAGAGAAACGGTCTTGCCCCCGCAGTCGGGCGACGGAAGCGTTCTTGTGTCAGATCAGGTCAAATTAAACAATCCGAGGGTGGAGCATTTTCCTGATTCCTGGGCGACCACATCATCGAGCTGAATGCCCAGCAAGTTGCACATCGCAGACATGTAAAACAAATTGCGTCCCAATTCGTTCTGAATGGCGTCCTTGCACAGCTCGCACAGCTCGCCGTTCATGTGATGATGCAGCTTCACCTTCGCTTGTTCCAGGTTGATGTCGTCGGAAAATCCCTGCTTGCGGGCATTCAATTCGATGCAGCCGCATTCCGTTACGGATTTCGCTACGGCACGATTGACAGCGGCGCCGGACTGGCCGTACTTCGACATGACGTCCAGCAAACTTCGGTGCCGAAGCAGCACGTCGGACACTTGCTGTTGAAATTGCGTCAGCGTTTGGGCACTCATCGATTCCACCTCACTTCGGGTATGCATTGCATGCTCTTATTATAAGCCTCAGCGCCCCGCATTTCAAAACCGAAATGCCTATTTTATTTCCTCTGCCGAAAAGGTTAACAATTTCTAATCGTTTCCCGTTCCACCACGATTAACGTGTGAAAGATTGGCACATAATTGTAATGGAGGTGGATTCATGTGATGAAACGAATTATTCAAACGATCGGCGTGCTGTTTGGCGGAGCGGCAGGCGCCCAAGTGTATAACGGGATGAATTTGGGCGCGTTTTGGAGCGATACGTCATACGGTATGCTGCAAACATCGGGCGGCTACTACATGAATGTTGGAATCGGCGCGGTGTGCGGCTTCGTGGCGGCGTCGATGCTGTCCGGAGCGATCGTCAAATGGATGCAGCGGGGCGTCGAACGCGCTGCGGCCGTCCCGGCGGGAGATTTGCTGTCCGGAGCGGGAGGGCTGACGCTTGGTCTAGCGCTGTCGGCTCTCGTGTACCCGGCTTTTTCGGGCCTTCATGGCGCGGCGGTCTTTATCCCGATTTGCTTCACGGTGGCGCTTGGCTTTATCGGCCTGCGCCTTGGCCTCAGCAAGCAGGAGGAAATCTCCGAGAAGCTTGCCGGCTTGTTTCAAGCGAAGCGCAAACCGGCTGCCGCCGATGAGGAAAGCAGCTATGAAGAGCATAAAATTTTAGATACAAGCGTCATCATCGACGGTCGGATCGCCGATATTTGCAAGACCGGGTTTATCGAAGGCACGCTGGTCATTCCGGAGTTCGTGCTGGAGGAACTGCAGCATATTGCCGATTCCTCGGACTTGCTGAAACGCAACCGCGGCCGGCGCGGACTGGACATTTTGAACAAAATCCAGAAAGAGCTCGACGTGAAGGTGCTCATTTACGAAGGGGAGGTTGAGGAGGGCGAGGTCGACAGCCGTCTGGTGAAGCTGGCCAAAATTTTGAAGGGCAAGGTCGTCACGAACGACTTCAACCTCAACAAAGTGTGCGAGCTGCAGGGCGTCTCGGTGCTGAACATTAACGATTTGGCCAACGCCGTGAAGCCGGTCGTGCTGCCTGGAGAAGAAATCGTCGTCCAGGTAATCAAGGACGGCAAGGAGCACGGGCAGGGTGTCGCCTATCTCGACGACGGCACGATGATCGTCGTGGAAGGCGGCCGCGATTATATCGGAACGACGATGGAAGTGCTCGTGACCAGCGTCCTGCAGACGTCCGCGGGACGGATGATATTCGCCAAGCCGAAGCTGTTGGAAAAAGCGCTGTAACGCGGTATGATAGTACTCATGCGGCGTTTCGGGCGATCGAAACGTCGAAATGAGCTTACAGCGAGGCGGTTGAAGAGCATGTCGCGCAAACGGGAAACATGGGGCGTCGTCGTCGTGGCGGCGGGACGCGGAACGCGGATGGGGACGGCGGAGAGCAAGCAGTATCTGCCGCTGCGGGACAAGCCTATTCTGGTCCATACGCTGGACGTTTTTAATGCGATGGACGAGGTCGGCGAAATTGCGCTGGTCGTGCCCGCGTCCGACGTGCGGCGGTGCTCCGAGCTCGTACGAGCGTTCGGAATCGATAAAACATCGGCGGTGATTGCCGGTGGCGGCGAGCGTCAGCATTCGGTGCGGCTCGGTTTAACGGAGCTCACCTCCGAGTGGGTCATGGTGCACGACGGGGTACGTCCGCTGGTCAGCGCCGCCGCTATCCGGCGCTGCATGGCCGAAGCCGGGCGGTCCGGAGCAAGCGTGCTTGCGGTTCCGGTCAAAGACACGATCAAGCAGGTCAATGAAGCGGGTGTCATTGTTTCGACGCCCGACCGGCGCAGCTTGTGGGCGATCCAAACGCCGCAAGCTTTTCGTCGTTCCCTGCTGCTTGACGCGCACGAGAAAGCGGCGGCGGACGGCTTTGTCGGCACTGACGACGCGATGGCGGTCGAGCGGCTGGGCGTACAGGTAACGGTGGCGGAAGGGGAATATACAAATATCAAGATCACAACGCCCGATGACCTGCCTTATGCGGAGTTTTTACTTGGGGAACGGGAACGGCTTTCCACACGATTCGGGAGAGGGGAACGGGAGCTATGATACGGATTGGACAAGGCTTCGACGTCCATCAGCTGACGGAAGGACGGCCGTGCATTATCGGCGGCGTCACGATTCCGTATGAGAAGGGGCTGCTAGGCCATTCCGACGCCGACGTGCTGCTGCACGCGATCAGCGATGCGATTCTCGGCGCGCTCGGAATGGGCGATATCGGCAAGCATTTTCCGGATACCGATCCGGCGTTCAAGGACGCGGACAGCCTGAAGCTGCTGCGTCATGTCTGGTCGCTGGCCAAGGAACGCGGCTACAAGCTGGGCAACGTCGATTCGACGATTATCGCGCAGCGGCCGAAGATGGCGCCTTACATCCCGCAAATGACGGCTATTATCGCGGAAGCGCTCGAAGCGGAAGAGCCGCTGCAGGTGAACGTCAAAGCGACGACGACGGAGCGGCTCGGCTTTGCCGGGCGGGGCGAAGGAATCGCGGCGCAGTCGGTTGTAAGCCTCGTGAAGGTTATGCTATGATCGGTTGAAAACGGAACAACGAAAAGGAGCAGCGTAAAGTTATGACGGATCAGGTTCGCGTTCGCTACGCGCCGTCCCCCACCGGGCATCTTCATATCGGCAACGCCCGCACGGCCTTATTCAATTATTTGTTTGCCCGGAGCCTCGGCGGCGCCTTCATCATCCGGATCGAAGACACCGACGTGAAACGCAATGTGGCGGGCGGCGAGGAAAACCAGCTCACCTATTTGAAATGGCTCGGCATCGACTGGGATGAAAGCGTCGACGTCGGAGGCGAGTACGGCCCCTACCGGCAGACCGAGCGGCTGGACATGTACCGGACATGTTACGAGGACCTGCTTGCCCGGGGGCTGGCCTATCGGTGCTACTGCACCGAGGAGGAGCTGGAGCGGGAGCGGGAGGAGCAGATCGCGCGCGGCGAGACACCGCGCTACTCGGGCAAGCACCGCGATCTGTCCGAAACGGAGAGGCTGGCCTTCGAAGCGGAAGGCCGCGTGCCCAGCATTCGTTTCCGCGTGCCCGAAGGCCGGACGTACACGTTTACGGATATGGTCAAAGGCTCGATCAGCTTCGAATCGGACGGGATCGGCGATTTTGTCATCGTCAAAAAAGACGGCATTCCGACGTATAATTTCGCCGTTGCGGTCGACGACCATTTGATGGCGATCAGCCACGTGCTGCGGGGAGAGGACCATATTTCCAACACGCCGCGCCAGCTGATGATTTACGAGGCGCTGGGCTGGGAGCCGCCGCAGTTCGGCCACATGACGCTGATTGTCAACGAGCAGCGCAAAAAGCTGAGCAAACGCGACGAGTCGATCGTTCAGTTTATCGAGCAGTATGACGCGCTCGGCTATTTGCCGGAGACGCTGTTCAATTTCATCGTGCTGCTCGGCTGGTCGCCCGAGGGAGAGCAGGAAATGTTTTCCCGCGAGGAGCTGATTCAGGCGTTCGACGCCGCCCGCCTCAGCAAAAGCCCGGCCGTATTCGACACGAACAAGCTGGCGTGGATGAACAACGAATATATCAAGAAGACGGAGCTGCCGCGTCTTGTCGAGCTTTGTCTGCCGCACCTGCAGCGTGCGGGACGGCTGCCGGAGACGCTTGACGACAGCGGCCGGGCATGGGCGGCGGCGCTCGTCGCGCTTTATCAGGATAAGCTGCGTTACGCGTCGGAAATTGTGGAACTGACGGAGCTGTTCTTTCAGGCGGATGTTCAGGACGAGGAAGAAGCGAAGACGGTGCTGGCCGAGCAGCAGGTGCCTGCGGTGCTGGCGGACTTCCTGGATCGGGTCAAAGCGCTCGAAGCGCTGGACGTGGACAATGTCAAAGCTGCGATCAAAGCGGTGCAGCAGGCGACCGGCTTCAAAGGCAAGCAGTTGTTTATGCCGATCCGCGCCGCACTGACCGGGCAAACGCACGGACCCGACCTGAACCAAACGATTGCGCTGCTGGGCAAATCGAAGGTGGAGACGCGGCTGGCCGCCCGATTGGCTTAGGGCTTTCGCCCTGACGGCAGGTGAACGCCTCTTGCGGGTTTTTCGGCAGTCGGCTATACTTAGAGGTACAATTTTGTTATCGGTATGTACGGTTAAAGGCTAGGATCAGGAACGTTCATGATTTTGCGGGGATTGACAGAGAGGGCGACCGTTAGGACGGAGCCGGCGCTTGCGGAGCATTAGGACTCTGCCGGAATCGGACCGCCAGTCGAACGGGTGGAAGTCGCCTGAGTTCCTTGGAATGGACGCTGCGCCTGTGAGCCGCGTTTCCGATCCGCCCCTTATTCGGGCCGCGGGGTAGGTCGCGACGTATCGTCCGCGTTAAGGACTTCGAGACGGGTGCCGTCCTTTTATGGGGCATCCACCTGAGCAGAGTGGAACCGCGTCCGCTGACGCCTCTGCAGCGATACTCGCTGCAGAGGCTTTTTGCATTCGCGGACACCGTGCCGTACTTGCGCGCCGAAGCCGGAGAGGAGTCTTGACTATGTTTCGCCATATCAGGTCCGATATCGCAACCGTGTTTGACAACGATCCCGCCGCCAGAAGCAAGTTCGAGGTCGTTTTTACGTATTCGGGCCTCCACGCCATCTGGGCGCATCGGCTGGCGCACCGGTTATACCGGCGGGGCTGGTTTACGATTGCGCGCATTATATCGCAGATCAGCCGGTTTTTTACCGGAATTGAAATTCATCCCGGCGCCAGAATCGGCGAGCGCCTGTTCATCGATCACGGGATGGGCGTCGTCATCGGCGAAACGTGCGAGATCGGGGATAATGTCGTGATTTACCAGGGCGTGACGCTCGGCGGCACCGGCAAGGAGAAGGGCAAACGACACCCGACCATCGGCAATAACGTCGTTATCGGTTCCGGGGCGAAGGTGCTGGGTTCGTTCACGGTTGGCGATAATGTCAATATCGGCTCGAATGCCGTCGTTTTGCGGGAAGTGCCCCCGAACAGCACCGTGGTCGGCAACCCGGGACGCGTCGTCAAACGAAACGGCGAACGGGTCGGCGACCGGCTCGACCATACGAAGCTGCCCGACCCCGTCGTGGAGATGCTGCGCGACATGCAGCGGCAAATCGACGACTTGAAAGCGGAACTGAGGCGCGACCGGATGGAGCGGAAGGAACTTGAGAAAGAGCCTATAGCTGGAGGAGAAGCGAGAAGATGAGCTTGCATATTTACAATACGATGTCACGCGAAAAAGAGGAATTCAAACCGCAGAAGCCGGGCAAAGTGAAGATGTACGTATGCGGTCCGACCGTGTACGATTACATTCATATCGGCAACGCCCGGCCGGTTATCCTGTTCGATGTTTTGCGGCGGCACCTGGAGGCGTCCGGCTACGAGGTCAACTACGTGATGAACTTTACCGACGTCGACGACAAGCTGATCCGCAAAGCCGAGCAGCTCGGGACGACCGTCCCCGAGGTCGCGGAACGGTTCATCGCCGCGTTCAACGAGAACATCGAAGCGCTCGGCGTGCGCAGGGCGACGATCAATCCGCGGGTAACCGACAATATCCCCGAAATCATCGCGTTCATCGGAGGTCTGGTCGACAAAGGCTACGCCTACGAAAGCGGCGGGGACGTTTACTTCCGCACGGGAAAATTCGACGAGTACGGCAAGCTTTCGCATCAAAATATCGGCGAGCTTCAGTTCGGCATCCGCATCGGCGTGGATGAACGGAAAGACAGCGCGCTCGATTTTGTCCTGTGGAAAGCGGCGAAGCCGGGCGAAATTTTTTGGGAGAGTCCCTGGGGTCCCGGCCGTCCCGGCTGGCATATCGAATGCTCGGCGATGGCGAAGAAATATCTTGGCGATACGCTCGATATTCACGGCGGCGGACACGATCTGCAGTTCCCGCATCACGAATGCGAGGTGGCGCAATCGGAATCGTTGTCCGGCAAGCCGCTGGCGCACTACTGGATGCACAACGGGTATATCAACATCAACAACGAGAAAATGTCGAAATCGCTCGGCAACGGCATTACGGTGAACGAGCTGTTCAAACGGGTCAATGCCGAGGCGATCCGCTATTTCATGCTGTCCGGGCATTACCGCAGTCCGCTCAATTTCAGCGACGATACGATCGAGCAGGCGGTCAACAGCGTCGAACGGATCGCAAACTGCTACTGCAATCTGGAGCACCGACTGACCGTCGCGGTCAAGACGGCGGACGAGGACGCGGAGAGCCTGAAGAGCCGCATCCGGGAAATTGAGGGCAGGTTTAAGGCGAAGCTGGACGACGACTTCAATACGCCGGATGCGATCACAGCCGTTTTCGATCTGGTCAGCGAGGCGAACCAATATTTGAAGCGTCCGGTTGTTTCGGTGGAAAGCCTGCAGCTGCTGAAGGAATCGCTCGAGTCGTTCGACCGCGTCCTCGGCTTGCTGCCGATTCGGCAGCAAGCCGGGCTGCCCGATGCGGAAATCGATGCGCTCATCGCCGAGCGGACCGAGGCGCGCCGGACGAAAAACTGGAAGCGGGCCGACGAGATCCGGGACCAATTGGCCGGCGAGGGCATTCTGCTCGAAGATACGCCGCAGGGCATCCGGTGGCGCCGCAAATGACGGGGCGAAGCGATTTGCCGCCGGCATCCGGTAAGCCGGAGGCCGGTATTACGGGCCCGGCGGGCCCGGCAGGGACGGAATCGGACGCCGCTTTGTCCGGGCCTGAAGGCGAAGGCCTTTGGTTCCATGCTCCGGCCAAGCGGCCGAACCTGTTAAACCCCGTCGTGCTCGCCTACGTCGGCGACGCGGTGTTCGAGCTGCTCGTCCGGCAGTACCTGGTGAGCCTGACCAATCACAAGTCGGATCACCTGCATCGCCAGGCGACGAGGCTTGTCTCGGCCAAAGCGCAGCGCGCGCTCCTGGAGAAGTGGCAGCCGCTGCTGACCGAGGCCGAGGCGGAGATCGTCCGGCGCGGGCGGAACGCCAAATCCGGCAGCCCGCCTAAAAACGCCGATCCGGCCGATTACCGGCATGCGACGGCGCTGGAATGTTTGGTGGGGTATTTATATTACGGCAAGCAGAGCGGACGGCTGCAAGAACTGATGGCGGTCGCCTTTGGCGAGCAACATGCCGCTTCCCGCTGCGCCGAGGAGGACAAGCAATGACAGAGCGGGATTCGGGAGAATGGATCGCAGGCAAGCATCCGGTTATGGAGGCGCTGCGTTCCGGCCGTGAAATCAATAAAATATGGGTTGCCGAGCAGTCCCAGAAAAACCTGCCGGCGCAAATCATCGCGGAAGCCCGGAGAGCCGGCATCGTCGTGCAGGTGGCGGACAAGCGCAAGCTGGACCAGCTCGCCCCGGACGTTCCGCATCAAGGAATCGTGGCCCAGGCGGCGGCGTACCGGTACTACGAGATCGACGAGCTGCTGGAGCGGGCGGCGGCAAGCGGAGAGACGCCGTTTTTTCTGCTGCTCGACGAAATCGAGGACCCGCACAACCTCGGATCGATCCTGCGAACCGCGGAATGCACGGGCGTTCACGGGGTGATCATCCCGAAGCGGCGTTCCGCCTCGTTGAACGCGACCGTGTCCAAAACGTCCGCCGGGGCGGCCGAATACGTGCCTGTCGCAAGGGTCACGAATCTTGCCCAGACGATCGACCGGCTCAAGGAAGCGGGGATCTGGATTGCGGGAGCGGATGTCGGAGCCGAGCGGGACGTATACGAAACGGCCCTCGATATGCCGCTGGCCGTCGTCATCGGCAACGAGAGCAAAGGCATCGGCCGTCTGATCCGCGAGAAGTGCGATTTTCTGTTGAAGCTGCCGATGACCGGCCGCCTGAATTCGCTGAACGCTTCGGTTGCCGCGGGCGTGCTGATGTACGAAGTGATCCGGCAAAGGCGGAGCCGATAGCCGATGCGGCGTCAAAAAGACGTTCTGCTCGTCGACGGCTACAATATGATCGGCGGCTGGCCGCAGCTTGCGGCACTGAAGGAACGCAACCTGGAGGAAGCCCGGGACCGGCTGCTTGAAATGCTGGCCGACTATCAAGGGTTTACCGGCCTGTCGGTCGTCGTCGTGTTCGACGCGCATCAAGTGCCCGGCTCGGGCGCTTCCTTCAGCCAATACCGCCTGAAGGTCGTGTATACGAAAGAGAAGGAAACGGCGGACGCCTGCATCGAGAGGCTGGCCTCCGAGCTGGCTCTGCGCAGCCGGGATATCTATGTGGCGACCTCCGATTCGGTGGAGCAATACGTCGCATTCGGCAAAGGAGCGCTGCGGATTTCGGCGCGCGAGCTTCTCATCGATATCGAGCAGAACCGCAAGGCGATCGAGCGGACGATTCAAGGGAGCGGAGGCGCCAAACGCAACGAGCTCGACAATAACCTCAGCCTCGACGTGCGGATGAAGCTGGAGCGGCTGCGCCGCGGCAAGCAGTGAGGGGACGGCAAAGGCCTTATTTTTCATCAACCCGCGCACTGATGTCAAATTTCTTCACGCGCACTTGACGCCAATCGGAGATTGCTTCCAATTCTACTAGTTAATAATCGAATGTTCGACATCATGTTCATTGACGGTATCAGGTTACATAATGTATACTGTTTTTATCTTTTGGTTTATGCACGAATTGGTAGAATGCAGTCCGTTGAAGTAGCCCATGGAAGCAATGCACGCCTTTCGAGCCGGAGGGATTGTTCGTGAGCATCGACCTCAAAGAGTGGAAAACGCTGGAATATGACTGCAAAGCGGACGAAGATGTGGTGGAAGCGGTTCGTGACGGCGACGGCGAGGCGCTGGAGTATTTGATCAACAAATACAAGAACTTCGTCCGCGCCAAAGCGCGTTCCTACTTCCTGATCGGGGCCGATCGCGAGGATATCGTGCAGGAAGGCATGATCGGATTATATAAATCGATACGCGATTTTAAAGGGGACAAGCTGGCGTCTTTCAAGGCGTTCGCCGAGCTGTGCATCACGAGGCAAATCATTACGGCGATCAAGACGGCCACCCGTCAGAAGCATATTCCGCTGAACTCCTACGTATCTTTGGACAAGCCGATCTACGATGAGGATTCCGATCGCACGCTGCTTGACGTCATATGCGGAACCCGGGTTTCCGACCCGGAAGAGCTGATCATCAATCAGGAAGAGTTCGTCGGTTTGGAAGATAAAATGTCCGAGATTTTAAGCGACCTCGAGCGCAAGGTGCTGATGCTTTATCTCGACGGGCGTTCCTATCAGGAAATCGCCGTCGATTTGGACCGTCACGTGAAATCGATCGATAATGCGCTTCAGCGCGTGAAACGGAAGCTCGAGCGGTATTTGGAAATCCGCAATATTACCGGCTGACCCGGCGGACATCCGGGCGGAGCAGCACGATTGGAGCCTTTTAGGCTCTTTTATTTTTACTTCCCTCCAACGTTTGGAACGGCTGTTTTTTGCCGATACTAGGCAGTGCAGTTCGAGAGAGTCCGGAAGGCTTCGCGATGAGATGGCGGTCGGGAAAACGGAAGCGTTCGTATGCGGTCAGGCTTGACAAGCGATAAGGCGCTGCAATATTCATTGACACGGTTTACCGCTTGTGATAAATTGTTTGAGTGGCCCTAAATAGGTTTTTTTTTGGTGGGTTCTGAATCAAGTTTGGTTCACATACGACGATTCAAGCTTTTTTTATTTTACGGTAGTTCGGGAGGTGTACGGGAATGCGGGTTATTATCACGCTGGCGTGCAACAACTGCAAACAAAGAAACTATGCAACCAGCAAAAACAAACGGAATCACCCCGACCGCATCGAGATGAAGAAGTTTTGCAAGTTCTGCAACGAGCATACTCCTCATCGCGAGACGAGATAACTTGGAGGTGTGGACGTGACGTTTTTAGCAAAGCTGAAGCAAAGCTTCGGCACGACGTTTTCCTTCTTCTCCGACAGCTATGCGGAACTGAAGAAGGTCCGCTGGCCAAGCCGTAAAGAGCTGACAAGCTACTCGATCGTCGTCCTGGTGACGGTCATCGTTGTCGCGATTTACTTTTGGGTTCTTGACATCGGGATCTCCCAATTGGTCGAACTGATTGTTTAAGAAGGGTCCAAAAGGTGGCTTGTTATGGAAAAAAGATGGTACGTTGTTCATACTTACTCCGGGTATGAGAATAAAGTGAAGGCGAACCTGGAGAAGCGGGTCGAATCGATGGGGATGGAAGACAAGATTTTCCGAGTCCTCGTTCCGATGGAAGAAGAAGTGGTGAACAAAGACGGCAAGAAGAAGACCGTCATGCGCAAGGTTTACCCCGGCTACGTCCTTGTGGAGATGATTCAGACCGACGACTCCTGGTATGTCGTTCGCAATACGCCCGGCGTGACGGGATTCGTAGGATCGACCGGTTCCGGTTCGAAGCCGACGCCTCTGCTGCCCGATGAAGTGGAGCAGATTCTGAAGCATATGGGCATGGAAGAGCCGAAGCCGAAGATCGAATTCGATCTGAAAGAGACGGTTCGCGTCAAAGTGGGTCCGTTCGCCAACTTCGTCGGTACGGTCGAAGAAATTTTGCTGGATAAGAGCAAGCTGAAGGTGCATGTCAACATGTTCGGCAGGGAAACCCCGCTTGAGCTGGATTACACTCAGGTGGAGAAGATATAAACCGGTTTCCGCATAAACCGCCGTATGGCGGAGGAGCGGCCCCGGCAGCACCGGTTCCGTTTCCGGCACGATTACTCGGGCAAGGAGGTGTGCAGCATGGCAAAAAAAGTGATCAAGTTGGTTAAATTGCAGGTTCCGGCAGGCAAGGCGAATCCGGCTCCGCCGATTGGCCCGGCGCTCGGTCAAGCAGGCGTGAACATTATGGCGTTCTGTAAAGAGTTCAACGCGCGTACGGCGGATCAGGCCGGGTTGATTATTCCGGTCGTTATTTCCGTATTCGAGGATCGTTCGTTTACATTCGAGACGAAAACGCCTCCGGCAGCAGTGCTTCTTCGCGTCGCAGCCAAGATCGATAAAGGATCAGGCGAGCCGAACAAGAAGAAAGTCGCTACGGTAAAGCGGGATAAGGTTCGCGAAATCGCAGAGCAGAAGATGCCTGATTTGAACGCGGCTTCGGTTGAAGCGGCAATGCGTATGATCGAAGGCACGGCCCGCAGCATGGGCGTCGTCATCGAGGACTAATTCACTGATGACGAAATCGTAAGACACGCCGGTTTGCGTTGTCTTTTGAGCGGAAGCAAGGTTCCGCTCCGTGGGAGGACTCCGCAAAGGAGATGTTCCGTTACGACCACACGAGGAGGAGAATAGAAATGGCTAAAAACGGCAAGAAATATCAAGAAGCCGCCAAGCTGATCGACAGCGAGGCAACGTACGAATCTTTGGAAGCCATTGAGCTTGTGAAGAAGGCATCTTCCGCCAAATTCGACGAGACGATCGAAGTCGCCGTGCGGCTTGGCGTCGATTCGAAGAAGCAGGACCAGGCGGTGCGCGGAGTTGTCGTACTTCCGCACGGCACGGGTAAAACGAAACGCGTTCTCGTTTTCGCGAAAGGCGACAAAGCCAAAGAAGCGGAAGCGGCAGGCGCGGATTATGTCGGCGATGCCGATGTGATCAACCGCATTCAGCAAGGCTGGTTCGATTTCGACGTTTGCGTCGCGACTCCGGACATGATGGCTGAAGTCGGTAAGCTCGGACGTATTCTCGGCGGTAAAGGTCTCATGCCGAACCCGAAAGCGGGCACCGTTACGTTTGACGTGGCCAAAGCGGTTCAGGAGATCAAAGCCGGTAAAATCGAGTACCGTCTCGATCGTGCAGGTCAGATCCACGCTCCGATCGGTAAAGTATCCTTTGACGCAGAGAAGCTGAACGAGAATCTTCGGACGCTGGTCGATGCGCTCAATCGCGCGAAGCCGGCGGCTGCGAAAGGCATTTACCTGAAAAACATTGCCGTTTCCTCGACGATGGGACCGAGCGCGCGCGTGAACGCCGCCGTATTCCGTTAAGAGAAACGACGACTGACATTCGAATACGCATACCGTAGACAGTAGGTGCCTTCGGGCTTAATTTCCTACCGAGGTGTTATGATAAAGCGTTTGTGACGCTTCGGCCGCTGGGCCGAGCGAATACCGGACCGTCATGGCCTTCGCATCGTCTGCGAGGGCCTTTTCTCATGCATCGCGGACAATGGAATTGGAAACGGAATGCCCAGTAGATTACGGGAGGTGTACAAATTGGCAAACGCAAAAATCATCGAAAGCAAACAACAAGCGGTGAACGAAATTTCGGCGAAGCTGCGTGAGAGCGCGTCAACGGTCGTTGCGGACTATCGCGGACTGAACGTTGCGCAAGTGACGGAGCTTCGGAAGCAGCTTCGCGACGCGGGCATCGAATTCCAAGTGCTTAAAAACTCGCTGGTGCGCCGTGCGACTGCAAGCGCCGAGCTGAGCGAGCTGGACAACGTGCTTACGGGACCGACAGCGATCGCATTCAGCAAAGCGGATGCCGTAGCGCCTGCGAAAATCTTGAGCGATTTCGCCAAGAAGAATGAAGCGCTGCAAGTAAAAGGCGGCGTTGTCGACGGTCAAGTGTTCGACGCCGGCCAAATTAAGGCGCTGGCGGACCTGCCTTCCCGCGAAGGCTTGCTGTCCATGCTCCTCAGCGTGCTGCAGGCGCCGATGCGCAACTTCGCGCTTGCGGTTAAAGCCGTTGCGGAAAAGCAAGAAGCGTAAGACCGGTTCATAAAATTCAAACACGATTATTGGAGGTTTAACCATGAGCAAAGAGCAAATCTTGGAAGCCATTAAAGGCATGAACGTTCTGGAACTGAACGATCTCGTTAAAGCAATCGAAGAAGAATTCGGCGTAACGGCCGCAGCACCGGTAGCGGTTGTAGCCGGCGGCGGCGCAGCCGAAGTGGCTGAGCAAACCGAATTCGACGTCATTCTCAACAGCGCAGGCGCGTCCAAAATCAACGTCATCAAAGTCGTTCGCGAAATCACGGGTCTCGGCCTGAAAGAAGCGAAAGATCTGGTCGACAACGCACCGAAGCCGCTGAAAGAGAAAGTCGGCAAAGAAGAAGCGGAAGCTGTAAAAGCGAAGCTCGAAGAAGCGGGCGCTTCCGTCGAAGTGAAGTAATTGAAGCTTCAATAGCAGCAAACCCCTTGAGGCCGCAGGCTTCGAGGGGTTTGTTGAATTTTGGGCTGAGGAAGCCAGGAGGAAAAACATGGCCGATCATTACTTTACGCGTACCCCCGGCGCCGAGCATAACCGGCAGCTCCATGAGTCCCAACTGCGCGGCATTCGGCTGCAGTTTTTGACGGATGCAGGCGTTTTTTCGAAATCGGGTGTCGATTACGGGAGCCGCGTGCTTGTCGAAGCGTTGGACCTGCCGGATAACGCCCGCGTACTGGATGTCGGATGCGGCTACGGGCCGATCGGCATAACGGCGGCCAAGCTGGTGCCGAATGGGCATGTGACGATGATCGATGTGAACGAGCGTGCTATCGAGCTAGCGGAGGAAAACGCAAAGCTGAACGGAGTTTTGAACGTGACCGTGCTGCAAAGCGATTTGTACGAGCGGGTGCGGGAGATGAAGTTTGATGCGATCGTGACGAATCCGCCGATCCGGGCGGGTAAAGCGGTCGTGCACCGTATTTTTGAGGAAGGCTTCCAGCTGCTCGCGCCGGGCGGAGCAATGTGGGTGGTTATTCAGAAGAAGCAGGGCGCGCCGTCGGCGGCAAGCAGGCTGGAGGAAGTGTTCGGCGCGGTCGAAGAAGTGACGAAGGACAAAGGCTATCGCATCTTTAAAGCGGTCAAGCGGCTCTAATACGAAACGCAACTATTTGTTGACTTGGTATTTTTGATGTGGTATCATTATAAAATGTCAGCATTAAGATGGGCTCAATCTCTTTAGTTTACTAAAATGTCAAGCGTTATTTTGGCCAGCCTGATTTCACAGCCTGTATGTAAGGGAGGGAATGGCTCCCGGACGTGCGATGGGATGAATAAAATATCCCGGTTTGACGTATAATGTTTACATTTTGGGCAAAATTACTTGATATGGGCCTTTTTGCGTGCTGGAAGTTGCAGAAGCGGTTTGGCAGAGACATGCTCTTTTTTCGAATTAGTTCGATAAGGGCTTTTCTTTATTTAAAATATAAGAAAATATAAATTTGAATGTTATGCTTTCTTATATTCGGAGTAAAGATACTGCTTTACCGCCTAAGAAGGCGCGGGATTTCGCGCTTTCTGTGCCAGCGGTTCGTGCGAAGCGTGAGCCGTTTTTCTGCTTGCTGCATGATGATGCGTTCGGCAATCGGCCGATGCCGTTGGCGGACGTTACTTTACGCTTACAGAACCGTTTGTTGGCTTCGCGGCCGGTTAACGGTGAATACGAATCACTTTCTGTTAAGCAGACATGAGGGGTGAGGTTAAGTTGGCAGGACAACTTGTTCAGTATGGTCGGCGCACGCGCAGAAGCTATGCCCGCATCGACGAAGTGCTCGAAATCCCGAACCTGATTGAAATCCAACAAAAATCGTACGAGAAGTTTCTGGAGAAGGATTTGCTTGAGCTGTTCCAGGACATCTCGCCGATTCAGGATTTTACGGGGAACTTGATGCTCGAATTCATCGACTACTCGCTCGGCGAGCCGAAATATTCCGTCGATGAGTCGAAAGAGCGCGACGTGACATACGCAGCGCCGCTGCGCGTAAAGGTTCGGCTGATCAACAAGGAAACCGGCGAAGTGAAAGAGCAGGAAGTGTTCATGGGCGATTTCCCGCTGATGACCGAGACGGGCACGTTCATCATTAACGGCGCGGAACGGGTTATCGTCAGCCAATTGGTGCGCTCTCCTAGTGTCTATTTCAGCACGAAAGTGGACAAAAATGGCAAAAAAACGTATACGGCGACGGTTATTCCGAACCGCGGCGCCTGGCTGGAGCTTGAAACCGACGCAAAGGACATCATTTACGTGCGGATCGACCGTACGCGGAAAATCCCGGTGACCGTTCTCCTGCGCTCACTCGGCTTCGGCACGGACGCCGAGATTCTGGATTTGCTCGGCCATGACGAATATATTCGCAACACGCTCGACAAAGACAACACCGACTCGACGGAGAAAGCGCTGATCGAAATTTACGAGCGCCTGCGTCCGGGCGAACCCCCGACGCTGGACAATGCCAAGAGCTTGCTCGTGGCGCGCTTTTTCGATCCGAAGCGTTACGATCTGGCCAATGTCGGACGTTACAAAATCAATAAAAAGCTCCATATCAAAAACCGCCTTTTCAATCAACGGCTTGCCGAAACGCTGGTTGATCCGACGACAGGCGAAATTTTGGCCGAAGCCGGCCAAATGATCGACCGCCGTCTGCTTGACGAGCTGATTCCGTACTTGGAGAATAACGTAGGCTTCAAAATCTACCATACGGCTGGCGGCGTTCTCGATGCGGATAGTATTCCACTTCAGGCCGTCAATGTATTCTCGCCCGTAGAAGACGGGAAAATCATTAAAGTCATTGCCAACGGTTTGATCGACAAGTCCGTCAAGCATATTACCCCGGCGGATATTATCGCATCGATCAATTATTTTATTAACCTCTTACACGGCGTTGGAAGCACCGACGATATCGACCATCTGGGCAACCGTCGTCTTCGTTCGGTCGGCGAGCTGCTGCAGAACCAGTTCCGCATCGGTCTGTCCCGGATGGAGCGCGTCGTTCGCGAGCGTATGTCCATTCAGGACGCGAACGCGATTACGCCGCAGGCGCTGATTAATATTCGTCCGGTTATCGCGTCGATCAAGGAGTTTTTCGGGTCCTCGCAGCTTTCGCAGTTTATGGACCAGACAAACCCGCTTGCCGAGCTGACGCATAAACGGCGTCTGTCCGCACTCGGTCCAGGCGGTCTGACGAGAGAGCGCGCCGGTTTCGAAGTGCGGGACGTTCACAACTCCCACTACGGCCGGATGTGCCCGATCGAGACGCCTGAAGGTCCGAACATCGGTTTGATCAACTCGCTTTCGACGTTTGCCCGCATCAACGAATATGGTTTTATCGAGGCTCCGTATCGCTGGGTCGATCCGAAGACGAGCATTGTTACCGAGCAGATTGCCTACTTGACGGCGGACGAAGAAGACAACTACGTCATCGCCCAGGCAAACGCGAAGCTGACCGAGGAAGGCAAATTCGCCGAAGAATCGGTTATCGTCCGCTACAATAAGCAGGCCGACAACATTTTGACGATGCCAAGCGACCGGGTCGACTATATGGACGTATCTCCGAAGCAGGTTGTTTCGGTGGCAACGGCGCTTATTCCGTTCTTGGAGAACGACGACTCGAACCGCGCGCTGATGGGCTCCAACATGCAGCGTCAGGCGGTGCCGCTCTTGATCCCGAAATCGCCGCTTGTCGGCACGGGGATGGAGCATAAGTCGGCCAAAGACTCGGGCGTATGTATCGTCTCCAAGTATGACGGAGTTATCGAACGCGTCTCGGCCAATGAAATTTGGCTGCGCCGGATTGAAGTCATCGACGGCAAATCGGTAACCGGCGATTTGGTGAAATATAAGCTGCACAAGTTTATGCGCTCGAACCAGGGGACGTGCATCAACCAGCGGCCGATTTGCAACAAAGGCGACATCATCAAAAAAGGTGATATTCTTGCGGACGGTCCTTCCACGGAGCGCGGCGAGCTGGCTCTCGGCCGCAACGTCGTTGTCGCTTTTATGACGTGGGAAGGCTACAACTACGAGGACGCCATTCTGCTCAGCGAGAAGCTTGTGAAGGAAGACGTATATACGTCCATTCACATTGAGGAATACGAGTCCGAAGCGCGCGATACGAAGCTCGGACCGGAAGAAATTACGCGCGATATTCCGAACGTCGGCGAGGAAGCGCTGCGCAACCTCGACGAGCGCGGCATTATCCGCGTGGGCGCTGAAATCAGCGCCGGCGACATCCTGGTCGGGAAAGTAACGCCGAAGGGCGTGACCGAGCTGACCGCGGAAGAGCGGCTGCTGCACGCGATTTTCGGCGAGAAAGCGCGCGAAGTGCGCGACACCTCCTTGCGCGTGCCGCACGGTACGGACGGGATCGTCGTCGACGTGAAGGTGTTTACCCGGGAGAACGGCGATGAGCTGCCGCCTGGCGTAAACCAGCTCGTCCGCGCCTACATCGCCCAGAAGCGTAAGATTTCCGAAGGCGACAAAATGGCCGGACGCCACGGCAACAAAGGGGTTATCGCCCGCATTTTGCCGGAAGAGGATATGCCGTTCCTGCCGGACGGCACGCCGGTTGAGGTTGTCCTGAATCCGCTCGGCGTTCCGTCTCGGATGAACATCGGCCAGGTACTTGAGGTTCACCTCGGCATGGCCTGCAAGCGTCTCGGCATTCATGCCGCTACGCCGGTTTTCGACGGCGCTCGTGAATACGACGTCTTCGATACGATGGAAGAAGCGGGCATGCAGCGCAACGGCAAAACGCGTTTGTTCGACGGCCGGACAGGCGAAGAATTCGAACGCGAAGTAACCGTGGGCGTCATGTATATGATCAAGCTGGCGCACATGGTCGACGATAAAATCCATGCCCGTTCAACCGGTCCGTACTCGCTCGTCACCCAGCAGCCGCTGGGCGGCAAGGCGCAGTTCGGCGGCCAGCGCTTCGGCGAGATGGAAGTCTGGGCGCTCGAGGCGTACGGCGCGGCGTACACGCTGCAGGAAATTTTGACGGTCAAATCCGACGATGTCGTCGGCCGCGTCAAAACGTACGAATCGATCGTCAAGGGCGAGAATGTGCCGGAGCCTGGCGTTCCGGAATCGTTTAAGGTTTTAATCAAGGAGCTTCAGAGCCTCGGCATGGATGTCAAAATCCTGACCGAGAACGAAGAAGAGATCGAGATGAAAGAAATCGACGACGAGGATGACGGAACGAGCGACAAGCTCAATCTGAACCTTGAAGGCGCCGAAGTCGGAGTCGAGTAACGGACTAACGGATGGACGATGCGCCGATGCACGCCGGTACTGCCTGGAGCGGGCCGGCGCGCGAAGCGGCGTAAATCCGGCAAACACAAGTGAACCATGACGAAGGAGGGTTGCTCCTTGTTGGACGTGAACAACTTCGAGTACATGAAGATCGGATTGGCCTCCCCGGATAAGATCCGTTCCTGGTCCCGCGGAGAAGTGAAGAAACCGGAGACGATCAACTACAGGACGCTGAAACCGGAGAAGGAAGGTCTGTTCTGCGAGAAGATCTTCGGACCGACGAAGGACTGGGAGTGCCATTGCGGCAAATATAAGCGCGTCCGTTACAAAGGCGTCGTGTGCGACCGCTGCGGCGTCGAAGTGACGCGCGCGAAGGTCCGCCGCGAACGGATGGGGCATATCGAGCTGGCTGCGCCCGTATCGCATATTTGGTATTTCAAAGGCATCCCGAGCCGGATGGGACTGGCGCTCGACATGTCGCCCCGCTCGCTCGAGGAGATTATTTATTTTGCATCGTATGTCGTAACGGACCCGGGCGATACGCCGCTGGAGAAGAAACAACTCCTGTCCGAGAAAGAATACCGCAGCTACCGCGAGAAATACGGCTATGGCTTTCAGGCCGGCATGGGCGCCGAAGCGGTCAAGAAGCTGCTGCAGGACATTGATGTCGAGCGCGAGCTTGAAACGCTCAAGGAAGACCTGCGCACGGCTCAAGGCCAGCGCCGTAACCGCGCCATCAAGCGTTTGGAAGTGATCGAGGCGTTCCGCAATTCCGGCAACAAGCCGGAATGGATGATCCTCGACGTGCTTCCGGTTATTCCGCCGGAGCTTCGCCCGATGGTGCAGCTGGATGGCGGCCGTTTTGCAACGTCCGACTTGAACGACCTGTACCGCCGTGTCATTAACCGGAACAACCGTCTGAAGCGTCTGCTCGATTTGGGCGCTCCCGACATCATTGTGCAGAACGAGAAGCGGATGCTGCAGGAAGCCGTAGACGCGCTGATCGACAACGGTCGTCGCGGCCGTCCGGTTACCGGTCCCGGCAACCGTCCGCTCAAATCGCTCAGCCATATGCTGAAAGGCAAGCAGGGCCGTTTCCGTCAAAATCTGCTCGGCAAACGCGTCGACTATTCCGGACGTTCCGTTATCGTCGTCGGGCCGAGCCTGAAAATGTATCAGTGCGGCCTGCCGAAGGAAATGGCGCTTGAGCTGTTCAAGCCATTCGTCATGAAGGAGCTCGTGAACAAAGGGCTCGCACACAACATTAAGAGCGCAAAACGGAAAGTTGAACGCGTCAGTCCAGAAGTATGGGATGTCCTCGAGGAAGTAATCAAGGAGCATCCGGTGCTGCTGAACCGTGCCCCTACGCTTCACCGTCTTGGCATCCAGGCCTTCGAGCCGATTTTGGTCGAAGGACGCGCGATTAAGCTGCATCCGCTCGTTTGTACCGCTTATAACGCGGACTTCGACGGTGACCAGATGGCCGTTCACGTTCCTTTGTCCGCAGAAGCGCAGGCCGAAGCGCGTCTTCTGATGCTGGCGTCCGGCAACATTTTGAACCCGAAAGACGGCAAGCCGGTCGTTACGCCTTCGCAGGACATGGTCCTCGGCAGCTATTATCTGACGATGGACAACAAGGAAGCGAAAGGCAGCGGCTCGGTATTCTCGTCCGTGAACGAAGCGATTTCGTCTTATCAGCGCGGGATCGTCTCACTTCATGCCCGTATTTTCATGCCCGTTCGCGTGCTGAACAAAGCAAACTTTACCGAAGACCAGCAGAAGTCGCTTATTTCGACAACCGTCGGTAAAGTGATCTTTAACGAGATTTTCCCGGATACGTTCCCGTACATCAACGAGCCGACCAAAGTGAACCTGCTGCAGGGGACGCCGGACAAATATTTTGTTTACGAAAAAGGCGCCGATTTGAGCGCGTTTATGAACAACGTTCCGCAAATGGGCGCGGTGGGCAAGGAATACCTCGGCCAAATTATTGCCGAATGCTTCCGCCGTTACCATACGACGCTTACGTCGGTCATTCTCGACCGGATCAAGCAGCTCGGCTTTACGTATTCGACCCGCGCCGGCATTACGATTGCCGTCTCCGACGTTATCGTGCCGCAGGAGAAGCAGCAGCTGCTGCAGGAATCGGAAGATAAGGTCAAAGTGGTCACGAACCAGTACCGCCGCGGCTTGATTACGAATGAAGAGCGTTACGACCGGGTTATTGAAATTTGGAGCAAAGCAAAAGATCAAATTACCGATGTCCTCATGAAATCGATGGACCGCTACAACTCCATCATGCTCATGGTGGATTCGAAAGCGCGGGGCAACAAATCGCAGATTACCCAGCTCGGCGGCATGCGGGGCCTGATGGCCAACCCGTCCGGACGGATTATCGAGCTGCCGATCAAGTCGAACTTCCGCGAAGGCCTGACCGTCCTCGAGTACTTCATCTCGACGCACGGCGCGCGAAAAGGTCTCGCCGATACGGCGCTGCGGACCGCGGACTCGGGTTATCTTACCCGCCGTCTTGTCGACGTTGCGCAGGATGTGATCGTCCGCGAGGAAGACTGCGGTACGGATAAAGGATTTACCGTCAGCAAGATCCAGGACGGCAAAGAGGTCATCGAGGATTTGTACGACCGCATCGAGGGCCGCTATTCGTTCGAAACGATCCGCCATCCGCAGACGGGCGAGATTATCGTCCACCGCAACGAGCTGATCGATTCGAATAAAGCGGAAGCCATCGTTGCCGCAGACATCGAGAAGCTGCAGATTCGCTCCGTTCTCAGCTGCCGCGCGCGTCATGGCGTATGTAAAATCTGCTATGGGCGCAACTTGGCTACAGGCAAATTCGTCGAGATCGGTGAAGCGGTCGGCATTATTGCCGCTCAATCGATCGGTGAGCCGGGAACCCAGCTGACGATGCGTACCTTCCACACCGGCGGCGTTGCCGGCGACGATATCACGCAAGGTTTGCCGCGGATTCAGGAGCTGTTTGAAGCGCGCAATCCGAAAGGCCAGGCGATCATTACCGAGCTTGACGGCGTGATCAAGGATATCCGGGAGACGAAAGACCGCCGTGAGATCGAAGTGCAGGGCGAAGCGGAATCGAAAGTGTATTCCGTCAGCTACGGTTCGCGCATTCGCGTGGTTAAGGGTCAGCATGTCGAGGCGGGCGACGAATTGACGGACGGTTCGATCGACCCGAAGGATATGCTTCGAATCAAAGGGATTCGCGGCGTTCAGAACTATATTTTGCAGGAAGTTCAGCGCGTTTACCGGAACCAGGGCGTTGAAATCAACGATAAACACGTTGAAGTCATGATCAAGCAGATGCTGCGCAAGATTCGCATCGTCGACGCCGGAGAGACGACCTTGCTGCCGGGCTCCTTCGTTGATATTCACGAGTACGAAGCCGCGAACCGGGAAGTCATTCTGTCCGGGCGCGAGCCTGCGGTCGCCAAGCCGGTACTGCTCGGGATTACGAAAGCGTCGCTTGAAACGGACTCGTTCTTGTCCGCCGCTTCCTTCCAGGAGACGACCCGCGTGCTGACGGATGCGGCCATCAAAGGGAAAGTCGACCAACTGCTCGGCTTGAAAGAGAATGTCATTATCGGCAAGCTGATTCCTGCAGGGACCGGCATGACCCGATATCGCAACATTCGTTTTGCCGGCATGGATGACGAGCTGGAGCAAATGGACGATCAATTGGAAGAAGATGCGGTGACGATCGAGTAACGAACGTTAACGAGGTTTACCTTTAACGTGTGCAATGAGCGGCTGTCATGCGGTCGATATTATGCCGGACAGCCGTTCGCTGCGCACATTTTCAGCGAACATTTCGTTTTACGAAATCTATTCATTTGGCACCAGGAAACTTGCTTGACATATCGCTAGGCGGAATGCTACTATATCGTAGTGTGCCTAAATGCATTGCCCGGAGGACGGGATAAGCATGCAGTATGCGGTTGGCAGTAAGCAAACGGCGAGAATGGTGGAGCAGCGCAAAGCCGTTCGCGTCTATGTTGCGCAAGATGCGGATTCGCAGATGAAGGAAACGATTGTCCGACTCTGCAAAACGGCGGGAGTGCCGGTCCAATGGATCGACACAATGAAGAATCTCGGGGAAACCTGCGGTATTGACGTCGGCGCTGCTATGGCGGCTGAAATACCGGACATCGAATAAACGTTATCGTTTTTGCCGCTTATCGAAGCGCGCAAAAATTTTCGTTTGTCTCTTTATGAACCGCCTGGATCTGTGGGCTTAAAATGAGCCGTTAAGATTGTTTGTTTTACAATATGGGAAGGGGGTGGCAGCATGCCAACAATCAACCAGCTGGTACGCAAAGGCCGTGAAGCGAAAATCGTCAAATCGAAATCGCCGGCCCTGCAAAGAGGATTCAACGCTCTGAAACGCGAGGCAACGGATATCAGCGCTCCGCAAAAACGCGGTGTCTGCACTCGCGTCGGTACGATGACGCCGAAAAAACCGAACTCCGCGCTGCGTAAATACGCAAGGGTTCGCTTGTCGAACCGCGTTGAGGTTACGGCTTACATTCCGGGTATCGGACATAACCTGCAAGAGCACAGTGTCGTATTGATTCGCGGCGGACGGGTAAAAGACCTTCCGGGTGTACGTTACCATATCGTTCGCGGCGCGCTCGATACGGCAGGCGTAAACAACCGGAAACAAGCTCGTTCGAAATACGGAACGAAACGCGCGAAAGCGAAAAAATAAATCGCATGAGGTTATTTCATGCAAATCAATGCTAATACTTGGTGAAAGGGGGATTACCTCATGCCACGCAAAGGTCCAGTACCGAAACGTGATGTACTTCCGGATCCGCTTTATAACAGCAAGCTGGTAACGCGTTTGATTAACCGCATCATGATCGACGGCAAACGCGGCGTAGCGCAGACGATTTTGTATGATGCGTTCACGCTGATCAACGAGCGCACGGGTAAAGACCCGATGGAAGTATTCGAAGCGGCTATCAAAAATATTATGCCTGTACTTGAAGTTAAAGCGCGCCGGGTAGGCGGCTCCAACTATCAGGTCCCGGTAGAAGTAAAGCCAGAGCGACGCACGTCGCTTGGTCTCCGCTGGCTCGTCAACTACTCCCGCAACCGCGGCGAGAAAACGATGGAGGAGCGTCTGGCGGCAGAAATTATCGACGCATCCAACAATACGGGCGCATCGGTGAAAAGACGCGAAGACACGCACAAAATGGCAGAAGCGAATAAAGCATTCGCACACTACCGTTGGTAGGATTCGCATAATCGAAAGGAGACGAAATCATGGCAAGAGAGTTCTCCTTGAAAAATACGCGCAATATCGGGATTATGGCGCATATTGACGCAGGAAAAACGACCACGACCGAACGGATCCTTTTCTACACGGGCCGTACCCACAAAATCGGCGAAGTGCATGAAGGCGCAGCGACGATGGACTGGATGGAGCAGGAACAGGAGCGCGGCATTACGATTACGTCGGCCGCTACAACCGCTCAATGGAATGGTCACCGCATCAATATTATCGACACCCCGGGACACGTCGACTTCACGGTTGAAGTCGAACGTTCCCTGCGCGTATTGGACGGGGCCGTTGGTGTATTTAGTGCCAAAGAAGGCGTCGAGCCGCAATCCGAGACAGTATGGCGTCAAGCTGACCGTTACGGCGTGCCTCGTATCGCGTATGTTAACAAAATGGACATCATTGGCGCAGACTTCCTTAATGTCGTCAAAGACATGCGTGAGCGTCTGCAGGCCAATGCCGTTGCCATTCAACTTCCGATCGGCGCCGAGAACGACTTTATCGGTGTAATCGACATTGTTGAACGTGTCGCTTACAAATATAAGGACGATCTGGGTAAAGAACCGGAGAAAATCGAAATTCCGGCGGAATACACCGATAAGGTCGACGAACTCCGTCTGGAATTGGTTGAGAAAGTTGCAGAACTGGACGAAGAGCTCACGATGAAGTATCTGGAAGGTGAAGAAATCACGATTCCGGAGCTCAAAGCGGCTCTGCGCAAAGGCGTTTGCGAAGTGAAAATCTTCCCGGTCATTTGCGGCTCCTCGTACCGCAATAAAGGCGTTCAGCTTATGCTCGACGCGGTCGTCGACTATCTGCCGTCGCCGCTCGACGTTCCGGACATCAAGGGTACTCTTGAAGACGGCACGGAGACGACGCGCAAATCGGCTGACGATCAACCGTTCTCAGCACTGGCGTTTAAAATTATGACGGACCCGTACGTTGGCAAATTGACGTTCTTCCGCGTATATTCCGGCATCCTGAATTCCGGATCGTACGTTGTGAATGCGACGAAAGGCAAACGCGAACGGATCGGTCGTATTCTTCAAATGCACGCGAACAGCCGTCAGGAAATCAGTGAAGTTTACGCTGGCGATATTGCGGCAGCCGTAGGCCTCAAAGATACGACGACCGGCGATACGTTGTGCGATGAGAAGAATCCGGTTATTCTGGAGTCGATGAACTTCCCTGAGCCGGTTATCCAGCTTGCGGTTGAGCCGAAGACGAAAGCGGACCAGGATAAGATGGGTATCGCGCTGCAAAAGCTGGCCGAAGAAGATCCGACGTTCCGCGCTCATACAGACGAAGAGACCGGACAAACGATCATCGCCGGCATGGGCGAGCTTCACCTCGAAATTCTGGTTGACCGGATGCTTCGCGAGTTTAAGGTCGAAACGAACGTCGGTAAGCCGCAGGTTGCATACCGCGAGACGTTTAAACAAGCCGCGAAGGTTGAAGGCAAGTTCGTGCGCCAATCTGGCGGCCGCGGTCAATACGGTCATTGCTGGGTTGAATTCGAGCCTCAAGAAGCTGGCGCGGGATTCACCTTTGAGAACAAAGTCGTCGGCGGCTCGATTCCTCGTGAATATATCGGTCCGATTCAGGCCGGTATTGAAGAATCCATGAAGAACGGCGTTCTTGCCGGATTCCCGCTCGTCGATATCAAAGCTACCGTATTCGACGGTTCGTACCATGATGTCGACTCCTCGGAGATGGCGTTCAAAATTGCCGGATCCATGGCGCTTAAAGCGGCGAAGGACAAGTGTGCTCCCGTACTGCTTGAGCCGATTATGAAGGTCGAAGTCAGCGTTCCGGAGGAGTACATGGGCGACGTTATGGGGATGCTGAGCTCCCGTCGCGGTCGTATCGAAGGTTCGGATACGCGTCACGGCGCAGTCATCATTCGTGCGAAGGTACCTCTTGCCGAAATGTTCGGATACTCGACGACGCTTCGTTCCGGTACGCAAGGCCGCGGCGTGTTCTCGATGGAACTGTCGCACTATGAAGAAGTTCCGCGTTCGATCTCGGAAGAGATCATTTCGAAATCCAAAGGAAACGCGTAATTCGGATTTTCGCAGCGGATAAGTTGTACTTTGGCAGGGGAAGGCGGCGATTAGCCGCTTAAACCCGCCGATCACATACACATTTCCTAATATTAAGGAGGAAAAAGTTCAATGGCTAAGGCTAAATTTGAACGTAACAAACCGCACGTTAACATTGGTACGATCGGTCACGTTGACCATGGTAAAACGACGCTGACAGCGGCCATCACGACGGTACTTTCCAAAAAATACGGCGGTGCTGCTGTAGCATTCGACCAAATCGACAAAGCTCCGGAAGAGCGCGAGCGCGGTATCACGATCTCGACGGCTCACGTTGAGTATGAAACGCCTAACCGCCACTATGCTCACGTTGACTGCCCGGGTCACGCCGACTATGTTAAAAACATGATCACCGGTGCTGCTCAAATGGACGGCGCAATTCTCGTTGTATCCGCAGCTGACGGCCCGATGCCGCAAACGCGCGAGCACATTCTGCTCTCCCGTCAGGTAGGCGTACCGTACATTGTCGTATTCCTGAACAAGTGCGACATGGTTGAAGACGAAGAGCTGCTTGAGCTCGTTGAAATGGAAGTTCGCGACCTGCTGAACGAGTATGAATTCCCGGGCGACGATACGCCGATCGTTCGCGGCGCAGCTCGTGAAGCTCTGTCCAATCCGGACGGCCCTTGGGCTGACAAAATCGTTGAGCTGTTCGAGCAAATCGATACCTACATTCCGACGCCTGAGCGCGACACGGAAAAGCCGTTCCTTATGCCGGTCGAGGACGTGTTCACGATTACGGGCCGCGGTACCGTTGCTACGGGTCGCGTAGAGCGCGGTACGGTTAAAGTAGGCGATGAGATCGAAATCGTAGGTCTCAACGAAGAAACGAAAAAATCCGTCGTTACGGGCGTTGAAATGTTCCGTAAACTGCTTGACTCCGCTCAAGCCGGCGACAACATCGGCGCACTGCTCCGTGGTGTTGACCGTAAAGAAATCGAGCGCGGCCAAGTATTGGCGAAGCCGGGTTCGGTTAAACCGCACACGAACTTCACCGCTCAAATCTACGTCCTGACGAAAGAAGAAGGTGGCCGTCACAAGCCGTTCTTCACTGGCTACCGTCCCCAATTCTACTTCCGTACAACGGACGTAACGGGCATCATCAACCTGCCGGAAGGCACGGAAATGGTTATGCCTGGCGACAACATCACGGTAACGGTTGAGCTGATCGCTCCAATCGCCATCGAAGAAGGCACTCGCTTCGCAATTCGCGAAGGCGGCCGCACCGTAGGCGCCGGCGCTGTTGCAACGATTCAAAAATAATTACCCGCGGCTACAGCCGCACATCTAAAGAGCATTCCTTCGGGGATGCTCTTTTCTTTATTGGCGCCATGTGAGTGAGCTGGTACCTGTACATATAGGTAAATTCCCCACAGGTGCGATTGTGCGTTAATAGGAAACGGCTGGATGCATGTGTGGGAGCCATTCTTTGCGTACCATTCACAGCTGTCATTTCACGGTGTTTTCGCTGCATGATGGCGGTCAGTCGGCTACGGAGTAAACAAAAGCTGTTTTGAAATATTTCGTTCGCGTGTTATAGGCCTCCATCTACCCTTGTAGTAGCTCGTACATCAACATAAAGATTCCTTGTGCCTGGTCCTGATACAACTTTCGCATCGTCTCTCGTAAAACTACAAATCGAGGCCAGATTGACGAATGAAGCGGCGGCGATTGCGACGGAAGGCGGTATCGTGCCCGTCCTCCGGATTCTGTAACAACCGCAAAAACCCATGACCCTGATCCAAAGACTTGCCACCTGAGAAACACGATATCTATCGATCATGACCAAGATCCTACTTTTTATTAGTGCCAACCTACAACATATTTACCCCCTGTATTAGTAAAGGAACTTCCATTATTTACTTAGGACCAATATTCCATGAAGTGGGAGTGTAGCTGAACCACATGATTTCTGAATACAACTTACATTTCGTTATACGATTGAAGCAAGGGAAATCTATACATAAATTTAAATCGATTTACCATACCAACGGTATCTCCTATGCAAAAAAAATAGCGCCCCCTTTCGGGAGCGCTATCCGATGGATTATTAGTTAATGAATCCAACGTTGCTGAGAAAACGGATAATCATTGTAGCGGCTTCAGCGCGGTTTGCGTTAGCGTCGCCGACCACTTGCGTGGAGGTTTGGCCAAGTACAATACCGGACTTGATCGCTGCAGCGACTTCGGCTTTCGCCCAGCCAAGAGAAGCAGCGTCGGTATATTTAGCAAGAGCTGCAGACACATCAGCGTCGGACAGCTTCACGTCTTTACCGGCATAAGCCATAGCACGAACGACCATAGCTGCCACTTCTTTGCGGGTAATGTTCGCGTTCGGTTTGAAGCTGCCATCTTCGTAGCCTTTGATGATACCAGCGTCAGCAGCAGCTGCTACAGAACCGGCATACCATTGGTTCGAAGCTACATCTTTGAAGGATGCAGTTCCGGAAGCGTCAAGACCCAACGAACGAACGACCATTGCTGCAAACTCGGCACGAGTGATATTCCGTTTCGGTTCGAACTTGTTAGCGCCCGTTCCTTCAACGATCAGCTTCGATGCCAGAGTGGTCACGTCTTTCTGCGCCCAGTTACCGACCATATCCGTGAAGGATACAGGCTTCACATTCACAACCGTGTAGATGCTGTTACCGTTACGCATCAACGTTGCAGTCGTTTTGCCATCCTCCGTTGCAAACGTAGTCGGAACAAAGTTCAACTCGTTTGTATCCGGATTAAACATAACGCCTGTCAGGTTATAAGTCGTATCGGTTACAGTTTCAGACAACGGAAGCTGACGAGAAACGTATTGACCAAAGTTGACTTCTTGCTCCTTACCGCTGCCTTGTGCCACGACATTGAAATCGTAAACTGGAGCGACAGATTCACCAACTTTATAAACAGCATTTGCAACTTCCGTTGCGTCATCGCCCGTTACCTTTTTCATATCGACACGAATGACCAAAGTAGAAAGATCAACTCCAACGGAGTCAGCCAGTTTTCGGAGGTCAAGCGCGCCAATGGGAAGGGTGTACGTAACGCCTTCGCTGTTTTTAATCGTCAGTGATTTACCGCCGACCAGAGCATTAGCTGGCAGGTAGAGAGTTTCAATATCGGTCGTAATTGTCGCCGTTCCGTCAGCTTGCAGTGCAGCAATAAGGCTGGCTGCATCGACGTTACCATTTTCAAAAACAACGATCGGACCGCTGGATGATCCTCCGCCACCATAGTAACCACCGCTACCATAGTAGTTACGATCGTAGTAAACATCAGAAATGACATCACTGCCTGGGTAGAAATAATTGAACCTCAATTTGCTATATTCCGGGTAAACATTACTCGGCACATCAAAATCGAAGTAAACGCTACCTGCAGCAGAGTTTGAGTATGTAGTGTCAATGGTCCAATGGAAGCCATTTTCAGCATACACCTCAACCTGTACGCTATTGTTCTGAGATTTAAGCTGATCGTATACATCCTGAGATACGTAAACTTGTCCGGACACAGATCCGTTGCTGCTGGTGATATTTTGGAAACCAGCGCTGGCAAAAGCAATGATCGGTACAAGCATCGTGATCGTCATTAAAAGGACAATCAATCCAGCGGTCTTTTTCAAGACCAGTTTTTTCATGTTTTCACCTCCTTTCATTAAAATGAAGAATATCTCATCATCTACGAAAACGAATTATATACTAGATCATGGAAGAAAAAAAGATCAATATTTGTAAATAGAAAGAAAATATATAAATTTGTCGAGCAAATTTCAAAACATTGGTTCATAACTAGGAGTTTCGCAATGTCCCAAATACTTTCACAAATATTTATCGGTAAAGAATTTGTAATTGTTTATGCATAAAGCGTCTAAAGTATATTATTTACGAATAATCAACGTGCACCAACCGATTCCTCTACTTGATCCAACGTTATTTTTTCATTGGGATCCGAGCTAATCAACTTCTTTTGTAGATCCAAGTCGTCTTTTCCCGTTTTGTGAAGAGAAGCTAAATAATACCTTACACCAGCACGATTAGTAGTATAGTTCACCGACGGATCGTTGCCTGTTAATGGTTCAGTTCTCATTGGTTCTAGAACCTTTATGGCTTGTTGATAGTCTTTCGTAAAATAGTAGATTCCGCCAATAGCCAGCCGAATGGTAGGTGTAAGTTCAAATGGTCGGCCAGGCAGTTGTTCCTTTGGCAAATCTTTAAGTTTATCAATTCGGCTCAAAACTTCTTTATACAAATTAAGTGCCTGATTCCAAACACTTTTAGATTCATCCGGCTCAGTACTTAAATCCGCTTGACCGTCAACAAAGTATTCTAGCATGGCTGCTTCATAAAAATTAATATCCCAGGGAAATTTACTAATCCCTTCTTTTAAGGAATTGATTGCATTATTATACGCTCCTAAATCTTTAAAGTTGCGATATTGAGCCAAAATCAAATCATGATTATAAGGCTCATAAGGTACAAGCCGGTCAAGAGCGGTTTTCGCTTGCTGCAAATAGGTTTGATTATGTGTTTGTTGATAGGCCTGACTTAGCAAACTAACTTTAGTTAATGTATAAGTGGGATGATCAGGCGTGATTTTAATGGCCTTGTCGATATCCGGCAAAAGATTATCCAATGTTGCGTTTCCTTTACTCGCATTTGCCAAAGCCTGATCGTAGTATTGATTGGCATTGTGTAGGCGCATGGTCCAAGAGAATAAGATGATAGACAGAAGAGCTACTGATGCCGGGAAAATATATTTGTACTTGCTGTTGCTATATTCATTCCATTTAACGATAATCAATTCACTTCCATATGGGGCCAACATAGCACCCAGACAGAAGAATACTAGACTGCTGTAATAAAGATAACTCATATCGAAATCGATCATGCTATGCGCCAAGAGCGACAGCGAAACGATGAAAAAGAAAAATTGACTGCCTTGAAGATTTTTATGCTTAATATACAACCGAATAAAAAGGATATAGGAAATTGCAATCATGGCGAGTACAATGACAAAACCTATAACTCCAACTTCAACCAGCGTTTGAATAAAATAACTGTGAGCTTGATTGCTTGAATAGGGATTGCTCTGGTATTTCTGATAAATAGTCGCCCATCCGCCACCACCCGTACCTAGTATTGGATAATCCCGAATAACCTTAAATGCGTCCCGATAAAAGGTCTCCCTTTCCAAAACACTGTGCTGATCAAAGTTGATATTCTCCAGGCGCTGAGCGATCTGTTCAGGCAGCAATTTTTGAATTTCTCCACTGCTGATGACTAAAATTGAAAGTATAACTCCAATGCCAACAACAATAATAGGGATAACAAAAACGGACCCTTTTCGTAAACTCAAGGAAGAGAGTTTCTTCTCGAACCATGGAACCACCCATTGATTGCAGGCAAATACAGCTAAAGCCGTAACAATTGAAGTAACGATTACGAGAAGCCAGCTTTGTAAAGCCATTTGTTGCCAGAAAGGTATCGTATGAGCAGGTGAACCAGCGGCTTTCGGTTGTACGATTCGTGCGATTTTATCGTAATTTGTTGTAATCTTACTTAAAATGATGAAAGTTGAAAGAATCGACAATACCATGTACAGTAGATATGAGATTTGACGAACCATCCTAAAAAACGGCAAAATAATCAACACAAGAAACGGAAGGATTACGATTGCGCCACGAGAGTATGTAAGCATGAATGATGTGAACAAGGGCACAAGCATAACAGCGTGCATCATTCTTATATACCATCGTTTAGTGAAGACAATGAAATAGAGACAGGCCAGGAACAATGCAACAAGGAACCCGGCGTATGTATTTGAATATTGAAAAACGGATGTGAGTCTATACGTTCGGCCATCTGCTAACCACAATGCATCGGTATAATGAACTTGTCCAAAGAGATTTAATAGACCGAAAACCACTATTACATAGCCGCTTAATTGTATAAACGAAACAAACCACGTCTTTGTTTCGTTTGAATTTATTAAATATAGTCCAAAAATATAAAACGCGGCTAGAACGAAATAGTTCAAAATCATAATTCGAGCGAAATGCTCCGAAGCTGCATGAAAGGATGCAAAGAAATATACGACAGGTAGAAGCAAGATACCAATTGATAAAAGGGATTTGTAGTTGTTCAGCTGCCATTTCATAAAAAGAAAGATGGCCATAACAACTAATGTAGCGAAAACAGCTAGCATGGCGCCGTATAATTTATCTTCGTACCCTACTTGATATCCATTAAACAAACCTTGGTAAAACGGGGATACGATAAAAAAAAGGGAGACAAGAATAATGCCAAGCCATTGAATCAGCGAAAAATCCAGGGCAGTATTTTTTTTCTTGGGAAGCTTATCGTTTCTCATTTTAAGACTCCTTGTGGTTAACTTATTCTTCCTTGAGACGTATTCATTCTAGCAAAGTAGGCATTAAAATTCCATAGAGGAACAATTGAATTGATTTTATATCTGGTACTGTTTAGCAATCGGTTTGTATAATAACGTTAAAATTGGGTAAATGCTTTCCTAGTATTTTGGAAGGAGGTGGTGGATAATTTGCGAGTAATCAAGTTTTACACCACTTTAATTTGGTATACACCATTAATTATATTTAGGAGAGACTATGAAACAACATGTATATAACCTATTGAAATATAAAGACTTATTTATTGAACTCGTAAGAAAAGATGTCAAACTTAAGTATAGAAATTCATCGATTGGGATGCTTTGGAGCATGTTGCAGCCGCTCTTAGTTATGGGAGTTTTGACCATTGTATTTTCATCTCTTTTTAAAAACAACATTCAAAACTTTCCCGTTTATGCTTTAACAGGCAGAATCATCTATTCATTCTTTTCAGAAGGAACACATTTTGCACTTGATTCTATCCCATCGAATAGCCAGTTAATTCGAAAGGTTTATGTACCTAAATATTTTTTTCCGATTTCAAAAATCTGTTCATCATTCATTACGAATTTTTTAGCGGTTGTTCCATTAATTTTAGTTATGTTTATTACAGGGATGCATCTATCTTTTGACGATTTATTAATCTTCATTCCATTAATCTTACTGTTTTTTATCACTATAGGGGCGGGATTAGTGTTATCTACATTATCAGTGTTTTTCAGGGATATAAAACATCTTTATTCAGTTTTACTCATGTTAGTCATGTATACAACACCGATCTTTTACCCAATCGGGATTATCCCTGATAAATACTTAATATTAATTGAATTTAATCCGTTGTTTTCAATATTACGAATGTTTAGAGAAATATTGATACAAGATAATCTCCCTTCAGGACATGATATCGTTGTCTCATTTTCATACGCATGTTTTCTTATAATCGTAGGCTTATCGGTGTTTTATAAGAATCAAGACCGATTTATTTTTCGAATTTAGACTGGGCCTATAAGAATTGAGGAGAAACTTTATGCAAGATCAAAATACGGTGCTTCAAGTCAATAATTTAACGATGCAGTATCGTTTGACGACAGAAAAAGTGGAATCGTTCAAAGAGTTTTTTATTAAAAAATTGATGAAAAAAATAAATTATGAACACTTTCTTGCCTTGGACAATGTCAGTTTCGAAGTAAAAAAAGGAGAGATATTTGGGATTGTCGGACTCAATGGAGCTGGTAAGAGCACCTTATTGAAAATTATCGCTGGAATACTGAAGCCTACATTTGGAGAGGTCACAAGAAGGGGATCTATCGCTCCGTTAATCGAATTGGGGGCCGGATTTAACAATGATTTGTCAGGTATAGAGAATATTTATCTTAACGGAATGCTTTTAGGGTTTTCTAAAAAATTTCTATCAAATAAAATCGATGAAATTATTGCATTTTCAGAACTTGAAAAGTTTATTCATTCGCCTATAAAAAATTATTCTTCAGGAATGAAAGCGCGTCTCGGATTTTCAATTGCAACCAGCATACAACCTAATTTGCTTATTGTCGATGAAGTACTATCGGTTGGAGATTTCAAATTCAAGGAAAAATGCGAACAGAAAATAAAGAATATGATTCAGTCGGGAACCTCAGTTTTATTCGTTTCTCACTCGTTGTCCCAGGTACAGGAATTGTGTCAAACTGTTTTGTGGTTGGAAAAGGGCAAAGTACGTGAAATAGGAGAGTCAGCTATAGTTTGCAATAAGTTTCGGGAAGAAGCTTAATTTCTACATTTCTTAATTTCGATCCGATCTAACTCTTAAATTAGGAGACGGTTAAATGCAAAGATTTTGGGATTTAGTAATTCACCCGATTCTATCGGTAATTGATGCGAAGAATGTTGTTGAAATTGGAAGCCAAAGTGGCAAAAATACTGATAAGCTGATAAAGTATTGCGCAGGAAAAAGTGGCACACTATTTACGATAGATCCTGAACCTTTGTTTGATTTGAAAACCTATGAACAAAAATATGGTAATACGATTCAGTTTTATTTAGAACTGAGTTTAAATGCATTGCCAAAGATTAATAGCTACGACGCAATATTAATTGATGGAGACCATAATTGGTATACGGTTTATAACGAGTTGAAAATTATTGAGCAGACTTTCGAAGGAAGAGAATTCCCGGTTGTTTTTATTCACGATATTCATTGGCCGTATGGAAGAAGAGATCTTTATTATAATCCAGATAATATACCTTTAGGTTATCAGCAGCCATACAAAAAAATGGGTATATCCCCTAGTTATTCGAGTCTAGTCGAACAAGGAGGACTTAATCCTCACTTAAATAATTCTATTTATGAACACACTCCTAAAAATGGAGTTCTCACAGCAATTGAGGATTTCGTTAAACAAACTTCTTTTGATTTACTGTTTTACCAAGTTCCTGGATTCCATGGATTGGGAATAATTATTAATCGTGCCCAACAATATTTGATTAAACCTTATGAATTGTATGAGTTTTCCAACTCACTTGTTAGAGACGTTGAATTACAGAGAGTAATGAGTCATATTAAGGTGATAGAATTAAATAAAGAAAAAAAACAAACTGTTGAGAAGACAATCGTTTTAAAAGAACAAGTCAGTAAATTAGATCAAAAAGTAAAAAAACTTGAAAAGTTACTCGAGCAAAAAGATGAATATTTAAAGAGGCTAGAAAGAGAGAATCAAGAAACTCATAAACAGTTTAGTGTTCAGAAAGAACAAATAAATGAATTAAATGTTTCAATTACTTTTAAGAGTAAAGAAATTGATAATTTGACAAAGATGCTTGCAAAGAAAAATACTGAATATATCAGAATGGAAAAAGCGGCAAATACACACCTTAATTCTGTGAGATATAAGCTGGGCGATGCTCTTATCCTTGCAAGCAAACCGTCTAAGCATACATTGCTATTACCAGCTAGAATGTTTAATTTGTTAACTGAAGGCAAGAAAAACAGGATTGAAAGAGGACAAGACGAAAATATCAAAGCTGAAAAATACAAAAGCAGTGAAATAAAGCCTGAAAATACAAAACAAGATAGAAATATAGATGATAAAATGCATATAAAGAGCCAATCTTTTCCTAAGGCAGTCGACATAATTATTCCAATTTACAATGCTTTTGAAGAACTTGTAGATTGTATTAATAGTATTTTAAAATTTACCGATTATCCTGAATATCGTATTCTTCTTGTAAATGATTGTTCTCCTGATAATCGAATTTCTGCTTATTTGCAAGAACTTGAATCAAGATACGAACATATAGTGGTTATGCAAAATGAGAAAAACCTAGGTTTTATAGAGACTGTAAATAAAGGAATGCTTTATTCGGATAGAGATGTAATTTTATTAAATAGCGATACCAGAGTAACTCGAGATTGGTTGAGAAGTATGGTTATATGTGCCTATTCGAAAAAGGAAATAGCTACTGTAACTCCTCTGAGTAATGCAGCAGGTCCTTTCTCAGTTCCTTATTTTAATCAGAATCAAGATTTACCTAACGGTTATTCGGAACACGATATGGCTGAATTATTAGCTAAGCATTCGCGTAATGATTATCCTTCTGTTCCAACCGGTAATGGTTTTTGTATGTTTATAAAAAGGTTTGTGCTTGATCAAATTGGAGTTTTCGATCAAATTTATGGTAGAGGGTATTGCGAAGAAAACGATTTTTGTATGCGTGTAAAAAAATATGGAATGATGAATGTTATTGATGATTCAACATTTATTTACCATAAGCGAAGTGTTTCATTTGGTGATGATAAAAATGAATTGCTTAAAAAAAACCGACTTATTTTGGACGACAGATACCCGAATTATAAGTCCGAAGTGGATGCATTTTTAAAAGCAAATCCTCTTGAGCATTTGCAGGTAGATATGAGACTTGACATGATTAATTCAAACAAAAAAGAAGGAAATCATAGAAATTTATTATTTGTATTACATAAAGGAGGGGGAGGGACACCTTTAACGAATTTGGATCTCACACGACAATTAAGTCGAGAATATAACTGTTTTATATTAATTAGTGATTCAATGCATCTTGAATTATCTATAGTAGATTCTGAGACCGGAAACGAACGGAAATTGAAAAGTTATTATTTTCAACGACCGATACAAATAACAGATTTCCGCAGAGATGATTATGAACAGATTTTAATTAATATTATAAACAAACATAATATAAATCTCATTCATGTTCGCCATTTATTGGGACATACATTTGATTTACCTTATATTGCGAACCAACTCAATATTCCGCTTGTCATGTCTTTTCACGATTTTTACTTCATTTGTCCGACCATCCAACTACTCGACAACAATATGAGGTATTGTGGAGGCAATTGTACGCCAGGAAATGGAACGTGCAATTACCAACAAAAGCGCTTTCCGGAGATGCCCGAGCTTAAGCATAAATGGGTTTACACTTGGAAAAATAATGTTCGAGATATGCTTAATAATATTAGTTACTTCGTTACTACTTCTGAGTATTCTAAAAAAAGATATACTGAAGTATATCAAGAACTGGAAAATCAGGATTTCAGAGTAATTGAACATGGTAGAGATCTAAATAATTTATTAGATGTTTCTGAGTTACCAAAACCAAATAGTAAAATAAAAATTGTTACATTTGGTGGTATTAATGAAAGCAAAGGAATGCAGTTAATCATTGATTTAGTAAAACTTGACCGGGCTCGAAGCAACAGATTGGAACTTCACGTATTAGGTAATACAGTAGCAAAGATAAAAGATTTCACTATTTATCATGGGCCCTATGAAAGGGACAAATTAGGGGAGCGTCTAAAAGAAATTAAGCCCAATTTTTCAGTGATCTTTTCAATATGGCCTGAAACGTATTGCCATACGTTAACGGAATCCTGGGCATTCGGTTTACCACCATTTGTAAGTGATATTGGTACGTTGCGTGAACGCGTTCTTCGTCATAAAGCAGGGTGGCTTGTCGACTATACGGATGTTGAAAAGGTTTATAAGATGATTTTGCAAGTAAGTGATTCAGAAAATGAATATTATAGAGTTAAAGATGAAATGAAAAATATTCGATTTAAAGATACAAATACAATGTCAAATGAGTATAATGTTATTTACAAAGAATTGCTCAATGAGACAAATCATGTTAAATCAGTTTCTAAACCTACACTTTAAATTAGGATGTTTAATTACATGAAAACAATTAATTTCTGTTTCAAAATAGGTGTCCCGTCCAAGCGGGAGCTTCATCAATGGGGAGATTATCACTTAATTCGCAGTTTCGGCGAAGCCCTGAAAAATAAGGGGCATCATTACGAAATTCAAATTCTTCCTGAATGGCATACTGACCGGGATTTTGATGCTGATATCATTGTACATGTCAGGGGCTTGTCAAAATATCAAGTCAAGCCTCATCATTTTAATATCATGTGGAATATTTCACATCCCTCTAAAATTGATTTTGATGAGTACAATCAGTACGATTTGGTGCTGGTTGCTTCGGAGACTTATTCTGAGCAATTAAAGGACAAACTAAGCGTGCCTGTTCAAGCTTTGCACCAATTCGTGGATACTAAATTATTCTATCCTGATCGAAATAAAGCGTATCAATCCGAATTATTGTTTGTTGGTAACTCCAGGGGAGTTATGCGCGAGATCATACGGGACATCCTTCCGCCGCCGAAATCGCTCACAGTTTATGGAGGAGGCTGGAAGGGGCTGATTCCCGATCAGTATATTAAAAATGAATATTTTCCCAACGAAAAACTGAGAATTTTATATTCTTCTTGTAATATATTATTAAATGATCACTGGGAAGATATGAAATCGTATGGTTTTATCAATAACCGTATATTTGATGCGTATGCTTGTAAGTCTATCGTAATCAGTGACTCTCATAGCGAGCTTGAAAAGTTGTTCCCTCATGCATTAACCTATAACTCGCGAAAAGGTTTATTGGAATTAATTCAGGATATTTTCGAACGGAAAAATTATTATTCTGAATTGACAGAGACTTTATACTGCCAAACAGTTGAGGATCACACTGTTAACCGGCGCGTAGATCAATTTTTAGAGATTCTTTCAAATTTCAACCTTCAAAAGCAATATCCTAAAGCTAAACAGCAAAAATCAGTCAAAAAAGTCGCGAACGAATTTTTATTGACCCGGCTAGGCTATGGGAAAACTTATCGCTTATTACATAAGTCTTACCACAAAGTTAACACGATTAAATCGCAAATCAAACAAATAAGTATCATACTTCAAAAGGCAAAGATCAAGCTTTTTAACGAAGAGGGACTTCATACTTTATTAAACATGGCCAGTGAAGCTGAAATTAAAGCTTTGGCTACTCGTTTAGCGGTTCCTTATCAGTCGCCTCAGTTGGTAAGTATAATAATTCCTACGAAAAATGGAGTTCATCATCTTCGGCATCTCGTTCCGCATCTTATGATCAACACCTTAATCGAAAACTATGAGGTTTTAATAATTGATAATAACAGTAACGATTCAACCAAGAGATTTACCGAAGGAATAAACGATCCCCATTTCAAATTTATCAATACTGCTCGTGATTTGAATTTTTCCGAGACAATCAATTTTGGAGTGAAACATGCACGAGGAGATATATTTGTTTTTCTTAACAATGATGTTGTGCCGCTATTCGGCTGGCTGGATGAACTGCTTAGAGCCTTTCGATCGGAAGACAATGTTGGTATTGTTGGATCGCGCTTAATTTATAACCACCAGAACAAGTTGAATAAACATGGTGAAGTACTATACCCGGGATGTTCGATCCAACACGATGGTATTAAAATAAATTGGAGTCATAATGGATTGATGCCTTATAACACTGGGAAATATCGTAACCCGCTTGACACGAATCATGAAAGCTGGACTGAAGAGGTGCCGGCCGTTACTGCTGCTTGTATGCTAACTGATCGGCAAACATTTGAGGCCGTAAATGGTTTTAACGAAGACTATCAATTTGGAAAAGAAGATGTAGATTACTCGCTTAAAGTTAGGAAGTATGGCAAAAAAATTCTGATTCATCGGAGATCTCTACTATTTCATCGTGAATTTGCTTCACAAACGAAAAGAAGTAAACGATCTCGAAAAATGATGCGCATTCGAAACAATGAAATTTTTAACAAACTTTGGTTCAAAGAAATTTCTTCTGAAATTTGGAAGGAAAAGATTTATAATCGAAAACAGTTTTGGTCGGAGACTCCTTTGAATATCTGTTTTCTGGTAACTGAAAATCGTCCGGATACAACAGCGGGGGATTTCTTCTCTGCATATGGACTTGGCAGCTCATTAAAAGAAAGGTACGGGTACGAAGTCAGCTATTTACCAAGAAGACCTATTTTCGAATGGAACGAAGTACCCGAAAGTACGGATATCGTCATCATTATGCGTCATGATTGCGATATACGCAAGCTAAATATATCCCCGAAAACATTAAAAGTCGCCTGGGTCCGTGGGTATGTGAAGGAATGGCTGGCGCAACCTTGGGTTGATCAATTCAACGGACTGGTATTTTCAACCGACTTTGCTTTACAAATAGGGAAAACGAGTGTTGATAATCGGAAAATTTGGGGGGCTCTTCCTCTCGCAATTACCTCAGAGTTTAGTTCAGTGAGAGAATTTCAACGAGATATTGATGTAAGTTTTGTAGGTAATATTTTTGAAGTTCCCAGAGACATCGTTAAATGTCTGGATCTTAGCCAATCTTTTGATTTTCATTTTTATGGAAGGCTTGAAGCTGAAAAAAATCACCCGTGGCGGCCTTATCATAAAGGTTCGATTGAACATGGTAAAGTACCGCAAATCTATGGCAGGAGCAAAATCGTTATCGAAGATACGGCCCCATTTAACGCAGGAACGATTAATCTCAGGGTTTTTGAGGCAGCTGCAGGTGGTGCTTTAGTTATATCTAATTTTACGGAAGGTTTGACTGAGTTATTTGGAGAAAGTGTTTTAATTTACCGCGATAAAGAACACTTAACTGAGCTCATCTCCTACTATTTAAATCATGAGGATGAGAGGGCTTTTAAAGCTGAACAGGCAAGGCAGATCGTGTTCGATCACCATACTTTTTATCATCGTGCAGCAACTTTTAAAAAACTGCTGGAGGAGCGTTTTCTTTATTTTGAGGTTGAAAAGAATTAATTCGACTTACATGACAGGGGACGGAATTTGTTATGAAAATTGGAGTATTTGGAGCAGGCTACGTTGGACTTGTTACGGCAGCATGCTTTGCGGAACTCGGTCATCAATTGATGGTTGTCGAAAAGAACAAAGAAAAGCTCGAAAAACTAAAAAGCGGACAGAACACAATTTATGAACCTGATCTAGACGAACTGTTACAAAATAATACAAAAAACGGCCGGTTAACTTTTTTTCTACAAACCGAAACAGTGGTCGAAAACTGTGATGTATTGTTTTTATGTGTCGGAACTCCTCCAAAAGAAGATGGCAGTGCGGATATGTCTCAAATCGAGTCGGCAATAATCGAAATTATAAGGTGCGTTAGTCCGTCCGCCTATAAGCTAATTGTTCTTAAAAGTACAGTACCCGTAGGTACAGCGGCACGTTTAAAGGAACTGATCCAGTTTTATAAAGACGATAAACAAATCGAAATTGAAATCGCCTCAAATCCCGAGTTTTTAAAAGAAGGCGTCGCTGTTGACGATTTTATGAATCCGGAAAGAATTGTGATGGGTGTATCCAGTCAAAAGGCTGCTGAAATATTACAAAACATTTATCAATCGTTCAGTTGTCCCAAAATTGTTACGAATTCCAATACGGCCGAAATCATCAAATATGCTGCCAATTCATTCCTCGCTACAAAAATCTCTTTTATTAATATGGTTTCGGATTTATGCGATGCAGTAGGAGCCGATGTGAGACAAGTTGCACTAGGAATGGGTTACGACGATCGTATAGGCAGCAAATTTTTGAAAGCTGGTATCGGTTTTGGGGGTTCTTGTTTCCCAAAGGATTTAAGAGCTTTTGCTCATGCCGGGGATAAAAACAACTTAAATTTCAATTTATTGGATGAAGTCATACGCATAAACAATGAAAGACCTGCTAAAATGGTAAATAAATTAAAGGATCTTTTGTGGGTCCTAACAGGAAAAACGATAGGAATATTGGGATTAACCTTTAAGCCAGAAACTGATGACGTAAGGGAAACTCCAGCATTCCCATTCATTGATGCTTTACTAAAAGAGGGAGCAAAGGTCAGAGTTTTTGATCCGATCGGAATGTCAAATTTTAAAACGATGTTTCATCAAGTTTCCGAGAAAATCGATTTTGCATCAGATGAGTATGGAATGAGTGAGAATTGTGATGCGATCGTATTGGTTACGGACTGGAAGCAATTTATTGGGCTTGATTGGGACCGAATCCTACAAAACATGAATCTCCCGGTAATTTTAGATACTCGTAATTGTTTAAATGGGGAGGAGATGACTAAAAAAAGGTTCATCTATGCGGATACCAGTTTCAACTATGCTAAAAGTAGGAGGTAAGAAATATGAAAGGCATCATCCTAGCCGGAGGAACCGGCTCACGTCTGTACCCGCTCACGAAAATCACCAACAAGCACCTGCTCCCCGTAGGTAAATATCCGATGATATTTCATGCGATTGCGAAGTTGAAAGAAGCCGCAATTCATGACATTCTCATCGTGACCGGCAAGGAGTACATGGGCGACGTCGTGAACCTTTTGGGCAGCGGCAAAGAATTTGGCCTTACGTTTACGTATAAGGTGCAGGACGAAGCGGGAGGGATTGCCCAAGCTCTGGGGTTGGCCGAGCAGTTTGTGAACGGTGATCAGATGACGGTCATTTTGGGAGACAATGTTTTTGCCGACGGGATCGCAACTTTTGCGGATCATTTCCGTCAACAACAAAAAGGGGCGAAGATTCTCATTCAACAGGTCCATGATCCGCAGCGTTACGGCGTTCCGGAATTGCAAGGCGATCGGATCGTTTCGATCGAGGAGAAGCCTGCGCAGCCGAAAAGCAGTTATGCCGTAACCGGAATTTATATGTATGATTCCCGCGTGTTCGAAATCATTCGCACCTTGAAGCCGTCCGGGCGCGGGGAATTGGAAATCACGGATGTTAATAACGCCTACATCGCCGCCAATGAACTGACATATGATATTTTGCAGGGCTGGTGGACGGATGCGGGAACGCATGCTTCGCTTATGCGCGCCAATGAGCTGGCGAAGGATATTGTCTTCGGCGAAGAGTTCGGTCAACTTAAATTATAGATTGAAGGTGCCGCAATCATGCATATTGTTCAAACCCGGCTCCCCGGTGCAAAACTGATCGAGCCCGCTGTTTTTGGCGATCACCGGGGTTTTTTTATGGAAAGCTACAATGATGCCGCGTTCAAGGCCGGCGGTATCGATCATCTTTTTGTCCAGGATAATCATTCGCTCTCCGTCGAAGCGGGCGTATTGCGGGGGCTTCATTATCAGCTGAATCCGAAGGCACAGACCAAGCTGGTACGCGTGACTGCCGGCGCAATTTACGACGTCATCGTGGATATCCGCAAAGGATCGCCTACATATGGCCAGTGGCAGGGCTTTATTTTGAGCGCTTCGAATAAACGGCAGCTGCTGGTCCCGCAGGGCTTCGCCCACGGCTTTTGCACGCTTGTTGCGAACACGGAGGTTCAATATAAGGTGGATGCGCTGTATTCGCCCGAGCATGACCGGGGCATTGCCTGGGACGACCCGGCGCTTGGTATCGACTGGCCGGTATCGAAGCCGGTACTGTCGGATAAAGATGCGAAGCATCTCGCGCTCGCGGACGCGGAAAACAATTTTCAATACGAAGGGTGAGCGGTTCGTTCATGAAGATGTTAATTACCGGCGGCGCCGGCTTTATCGGGAGTAATTTTGTCCTTTATATCGCAAGGAATTACCCGCAGTACGAGATGATTAACGTCGATGCGCTCACCTATGCCGGTAATCTGGAAAATTTGCGTTCGATCGAGCATCATGCGCATTACCGGTTTGTCAAAGCGGATATCGCCGACCGCGCGGCGCTGGAGCCGCTGTTTGCGGAAGGACTCGACGTTGTGGTGAATTTTGCCGCGGAATCGCATGTCGACCGGAGCATTTTGCAGCCGGATCTGTTTGTTCGAACGAATATATTGGGGACGCAGACACTGCTGGACCTGGCCAAAATGTATCAAGTGCCGAAATTCGTCCAGGTGTCGACGGATGAAGTGTACGGAACGCTGGGCGCAACGGGACTGTTTACGGAAGAAACGCCGCTTGCTCCGAACAGCCCGTATTCGGCAAGTAAGGCCGGAGCCGATCTGATGGTACGCGCATATCACGAAACGTTCGGGATGAACGTGAATATTACGCGGTGCTCCAACAACTATGGTCCTTATCAATTTCCGGAGAAACTAATTCCGCTCATGATTCAGAATGCGCTTGAGGATAAGCCGCTGCCGGTTTATGGCGATGGTATGAATATTCGCGACTGGCTGTATGTCGAAGATCACTGCAGTGCTATTGATCTCGTGGTTCATAAAGGCGTAGCCGGAGAAGTCTACAATGTCGGCGGTAACAATGAGCGCAACAACATCCAGGTGGTCAAAACGATTTTGGCGGAGCTTGGCAAGCCGGAGTCGCTCATCGCATTTGTGAAAGACCGTCTCGGCCACGACCGCCGCTATGCCATCGACGCCGATAAGATTCGCCGCGAGCTGGGCTGGAAGCCAAAGCATAATTACGAAACCGGCATCCGGGAGACCATCCGGTGGTATTTGGCTAACCGGGAATGGATGAACCAGGTTTTGTCCGGTGCTTATCAGCAGTACTATCAAACGCAGTATGGCGAGCGGTTGGGGGAAACCTCATGACGGCGCGCACCCGAAAAATTTTGGTGACCGGCGCGAATGGGCAGCTGGGTGCCGAGATTGTCCGGCTGAAGGCGGAGGGGCTCGAAATTCGCGGTTTCCGCCGGGAGGAGCTGGATGTGACGAACCTGGAGCAGGCGCGAAGCGTCATCGCCGATTATTCGCCCAATGTGGTCATCCACTGCGCCGCGTATACGGCGGTCGATCTGGCCGAGTCCGAACCGGACGAGGCTTTTCGCGTTAATGCTGCCGGCACGCGCAATATCGCTCTTGCAGCAAGGGAGTCCGGCGCAAAGCTTTGCTATATCAGCACGGATTATGTGTTCGACGGGACGGGCAGCGTCCCCTATCATGAAACGGATACGACCGGCCCGCGTACCGTTTACGGAAAGTCGAAACTGGCGGGCGAGCAGGCGGCCGCGGCGTTTCATGACCGTTTTTTTATCGTACGGACGTCCTGGGTATACGGCAGGTACGGCAGCAATTTTGTCAAGACGATGCTGAAAATGGCGGACGAGCGCGACCAATTAAAGGTCGTTCACGATCAAATTGGCTCGCCGACCTATACGCTCGATCTTGCGCGGTTTCTGCTTGAACTGGTTCAGACCGACTATTACGGGATTTATCATGCCTCCAATACCGGCATCTGCTCGTGGTACGAATTCGCGAAAGCGATATTCGAGCTCAGCGGCAAGACGGTCCGGCTGGAGCCTTGCACGACAGCGGATTTTCCGCGGCCGGCTCCGCGGCCCGCTTACTCGGTAATGGATCACAGTGCGATCCGGATTCATGGATTGACCGACCTTCGGCCTTGGCGGGAAGGGCTCGAGCATTTCTTGCAAGGACGCGTTTCGGATTGAACAAGCCGCCGGCAACCGCAAGCGTTACGATTGTCACCTACAACAGCGAATCCGATATCGGGCCTTGCCTGGAAGCGGTTTTGACGCAAACGCATCCCGTGGAACGAATCGTCGTTGTCGATAACGCTTCGTCCGACGGAACATGCGGTATCGTCCGCCGGTTTGACGGACCGGTTACCCTCCTTGTCAACGAAATGAACATCGGCTTCGCCCCCGGACACAATCAGGCGATCGCACACACGAAGTCCGATTATGTGCTTGTTCTGAACCCGGATGTTATCCTCGAACCCGACTATCTGTCCGTCATCCTTCATTATATGGAGGCGCATCGGGAGATAGGCAGTGCAGCCGGCCGCCTGGTGTTTGCCGCGGATCCGGACGTGATTGATACGACGGGACTCGTGATGGACGCTTTTCGCAGGGCGAGAGACCGGGGGACGGGAGAGCCGGCCGCCAACTGGCTGCAGTCCGGGGAAGTATTCGGGGTTTCCGGCGCCGCGGCGGTTTATGCTCGCAGGATGATCGATGATATCCGCATCGACGGACAATTTTTTGACGAGGCCTATTTTGCCTACAAAGAAGATGTCGATGTCGCCTGGAGGGCGAGGCTGCTGGGCTGGAAAGCGTATTACGCGGCGGATGCGCGGGCGCTCCATCATCGAGGCTGGAAATACGAGGGGCGTGCCAGCCGCAAGTCGAAGCCGCTTTTTCTAAGACGCCATTCCTATCAGAACCGTATTTATACGATGGTGAAAAACGAGCCTGCCGGGTGGAGACTGCTGCTCCGTTTGCCCGCATTGATCGGGATGGAACTGGCGATGACGGGGTATGCGGCGGTGTTCGAGCCCGGACTGCTTGGATGCTGGGCGGCCATTGCCCGAACGCTGCCGCAAATGCTGCGGAAGCGGCGGATTTTGTATCGCCGTATTCATGATAGAAATGGAAGTTCCTAGTCGATATTAGGTTGGTTCGCTCTACTTAATCTGCTACAATAGAAGTAGATTCGACAGCAGAACAAATAGAGTTTAAATGGGGAAGAGAACATGATTCGTCAAAACCAGCGTTTTTTGACGCAAATTTATGTACTGGCTGATCTGCTGTGCACCTTGATTACGTTTCTTTTCGCCTACTGGCTGAAATTCAGAAGCGGTTGGATTCCGCATTATAATACGCTTCCTTTCGGCGAGTATCTTCTGTGGGGAACGGTTTATTCGTTCGCGGCCGTTTTGGTCGGGTTCTACGTCCGCTTCTATGCGCCGCGGCGGCGAAAGAGCTTCTCCTTCGATATTTTGAAAATCATACAAGTGCACGGCATCTCGTTCCTCGGTCTGATGAGCATGCTCTTCATCGCGAAAGAAGTACATATTTCCCGCGAATTTTTGGCGATTTTCATGGTCATTAACGTGGTTGCGCTTATAACCTACAGGTATATGGTGAAGCAGGCGCTGATCCGGCTTCGCCGCAAAGGATACAACAAACGGTATGTGCTTGTGCTGGGCGCCGGGTCGGTCGGACGCAGCTTTTACGAAAGCTTGCAGCAGCATCCGGAGCTTGGCTATGAGGTGCTCGGCTTTCTGGACGATTATCAACAACATCACGCCCCCGAATACCGTCACTTGAAGCCGATCATCGGCACGATCGACGACCTGGCTGTCAAATTGAGCGGGCTGATCGTCGACGAGGTTATCATTGCGCTTCCGCTTAAGGCTTACGCGAAATACAGCTTAATCATCGAGCAATGCGAGAAGGCGGGCGTCAAGACGCTCATTATCCCCGATTTCTACGATCTGCTGCCGGCACGGCCGTTTTTCGATAATTTCGCCGGTATTCCGCTTATTAACGTGCGGGACGTTCCGCTGGACGAACTGAGCAACCGGATTTTGAAGCGGGCGTTCGATATCGCATTTTCGGTCATCGCGATTATCTTTTCCTCGCCGATCATGCTGTTCGCTTACATCGGAATCAAGCTGACCTCGCCGGGCCCTGCCATTTTCAAGCAGGAGCGGATGGGACTGGACCGTCGTACCTTTAATATGTACAAATTCCGTTCGATGCATGTAAGCGATCCGAATGTGGCCAATACGCAGTGGACGGTCGAAAACGACCCGCGCCGCACGAAATTCGGGGCGTTTCTGCGCAAGGCGAGCATCGACGAGCTTCCGCAGTTTTTTAATGTGCTGGCCGGTCATATGAGCGTGGTCGGCCCTCGCCCCGAACGGCCGTTTTTCGTCGAGCAGTTTAAAGAAGAGATACCGAAATACATGGTCAAGCATCACATTCGTCCCGGGATTACGGGCTGGGCGCAGACGAACGGTTTGCGCGGCGATACGTCGATCAATGACCGGATCGTGCACGACTTGTTTTACATCGAGAATTGGACGTTCATGTTTGATTTGAAAATCATCGTGAAGACGGTCGCGAAAGGTCTTGTGGATCGAAATGCATACTGAAGCGGTCAGCCGCCCGTTTCGAATCTCCGTTATCATACCGACCTACCAGGCCGGCCCGCCGCTTAAGGAACTCTTGCATCGTCTGCGCAAGCAAACCTTCCCACCCGACGAAATTATTGTCGTCGATTCGTCGTCCGACGACGGAACGCCCGGGCTGGCTGCGGCGGAAGGCGCGTCCGTGTTTTCCGTTCAGAAGAGCGAATTCGATCACGGCGGAACGCGCAATTATGCGGCGGGTCTGGCACGCGGCGATATTCTCGTGTTTATGACGCAGGACGCAATGCCGGCGGACGAGCATCTGCTTGAGCGATTGACCGAGCCGCTGCTTCGGGACGAACGAATCTCTTCCGTTTATGCCAGGCAGCTCGCCAGGCCGGATGCGAAGACGCTGGAAAGGCTTGCCCGGAGCTACAACTATCCGCCGGAGTCTTCGGTCAAAGATAAAAGCGATCTCGCGAAGCTGGGCGTCAAAACGTTTTTCTGCTCCAACGTCTGCGCGGCGGTTCGCAGAGACATATATAATGAAGTGGGACGTTTTCCCGAGCCGGTTATCTTTAATGAAGATATGATTTTAGCGGCCAAATGCATTTTGAGTGGCTACAAGATCGCCTACGCGGCGGAAGCGAAGGTGATCCATTCGCACAGCTACACGCTCGTTCAGCAGTTCAAGCGTTTCTTCGATAACGGCGTATCGATGAGCACCAACGAATGGATCTACGAATATTCCGCCGTTGGCGGCGAAGGATCGAATATGGTGCGGGGGCTGATCCGCGATTTGCACCGAAACCGGCAGTGGCACCAGATACCGCTGCTCATCGCCGAATCGGCGGCGAAGCTGATCGGATATGAGCTCGGTAAACGGCACCGCCGGCTGCCGAGAGGGCTATGCGGAAAATTCAGCATGCATCACGGCATCTGGCAGAAGCTCCACGCTGCGCCGAACCAAACGAGATCAATGGGACAATGACCGCTCGAACGCTTGATACGAGCCGGAGGTTGTCCTTTTTGTTTGCTGCGGCACCCTATCAACGGAAGCCCAAGATTTCTGTTGCATTCGCCTTTCCATTCCGCTATAATAGTGAACGTTGGTCTGTGACGTTGCGATGATGCGAGAGGTTGCCGACACACCCGGCTCCTTTGCCATGAGGGGCCAGTCGGGTTTTTCTCGCGGAGTATGTCCGATACTAAATTGGGCGATAGAAGGAGGGACTTATATGGCAAAGCAAAAGATTCGTATCCGCTTGAAAGCGTACGATCACAGAATTCTTGACCAGTCCGCGGAGAAAATCGTGGAAACGGCGAAACGATCCGGTGCAGGCGTGTCGGGACCGATTCCGCTTCCGACGGAAAAGCAAGTCATCACCATTTTGCGCGCGGTTCACAAGTACAAGGATTCTCGGGAACAATTCGAGATGCGCACGCACAAGCGTCTGATCGATATTGTCAATCCTACGCCGCAAACGGTCGATGCACTCATGCGTCTCGATCTGCCATCCGGTGTAGATATCGAAATCAAACTGTAATACCGAATACCGATACGCGAAAGGAAAAGAGGTGTCAACATGAAAGGTATCTTAGGCAAAAAACTTGGCATGACGCAAGTATTTACCGCAGAGGGCAACGTCGTACCGGTAACGGTTATCGAAGCGGGTCCTTGCGTGGTCTTGCAGAAGAAAGACCGGGAGAACGACGGCTACGAAGCGGTTCAGCTCGGCTTTGCCGACAAGAAAGAGAAGAGAGCGACCAAGCCGGAAATCGGCCACGCGAAAAAAGCCGATACGGCTCCTAAGCGCTACGTTCGTGAGATTCGCGGTGTGAACATCGGCGAGTTCGAGGTTGGCCAGCAGCTGAAAGCCGATCTGTTCGCAGAGGGCGAATTTGTTGACGTTACGGGGATTTCCAAGGGCAAAGGCTTCCAGGGCGTTATTAAGCGCTGGGGACAAAGCCGCGGTCCGATGGCTCACGGTTCGCGTTACCACCGCGGTCCGGGTTCCATGGGTTCGATTCAAGCGAACCGCGTTCCGAAAGGCAAGCATTTGCCGGGCCACATGGGCCACGAAACGGTTACGATTCAAAATCTCGAAGTTGTACGTGTCGACGCGGAACGCAACGTTCTGCTCGTGAAAGGCTCCATTCCGGGCCCGAAAAACAGCTTCGTCAAAGTTAAACTTACGGTGAAGAAATAACGCTGACGAAAGGAGGAACAAGAAATGCCAAAAGTAGCACTTTACAGCGTGAGCGGCTCGCAGGTCGGTGAAGTGGAGTTGTCCGATGCCGTATTCGGCGTCGAACCGCACGTTCACGTTCTGCACAGCGCCGTGCTGCTGCAGCAAGCAGCCCAGCGTCAAGGCACGCACAAAACGAAAGGCCGCTCGGAAGTTCGCGGCGGCGGCCGCAAGCCTTGGAAGCAAAAAGGGACGGGCCGCGCTCGTCAAGGCTCCATTCGCTCTCCGCAATGGGTCGGCGGCGGCACCGTATTCGGACCGACTCCGCGCAGCTACAGCTTCAAGCTTCCTAAGAAAGTTCGCCGTCTGGCGATCAAATCCGCTCTGTCTTCCAAAGTGATTGACAACGATATTATCGTTCTGGATCAGCTGGCGCTCGCTGCGCCGAAGACGAAAGAATTCGCAGCCATTCTGAACAACCTGAACGTTGCCCGCAAGGCGCTGGTTGTTACGGCGGGCTTCGAAGACAACGTCGCATTGTCCGCTCGCAACATCCCGGGTGTGAAATTTGTCGCAGCCGACGGCATCAATGTTCTGGACGTCATGGCACATGACAAGCTGATCATCACGAAGGAAGCGGTCGAGAAAGTACAGGAGGTGCTTGCGTAATGAAAAATCCACGCGATATTATCAAGCGCCCGATCATTACCGAACAAACGAGCGATTTCATGGCGAATAAACGCTATGTATTCGAGGTTGATATCCGTGCAAACAAAACGGAAATCAAACAGGCCATCGAGCAGATTTTTAAAGTGAAAGTAACGGGCGTCAATACGCTCCGCATGCCGGCCAAGCCGAAACGCTACGGCCGTTATAACGGTTATACGTCGGAGTGGAAAAAAGCAATTGTGCAATTGTCCGCCGACAGCAACGAACTTGAATTTTTTGAATCGGTTTAATGAAACGGACGGGGCGCCCGCGCTCCGCTCTGTAAATAAACCGGGACATAACGGTTAAGGAGGGAATCGAAGTGCCTATTAAGAAGTATAAACCGACTTCCCCGGCCCGCCGTGCCATGTCCGTCTCGACATTCGAAGAGATTACGACAAGCACCCCGGAGAAATCGCTTCTTGCGCCGCTTTACAAGAAAGCCGGTCGCAACAATCAAGGCAAAATTACGGTTCGCCATCACGGTGGCGGCCATAAGCGCAAATACCGCATTATCGACTTTAAACGGAACAAGGACGGCGTCGTAGGCAACGTTGCGACGATCGAATACGATCCGAATCGGACCTCGAACATCGCGCTGATCCATTACGCCGACGGCGATAAGCGGTACATCATCGCTCCGAAAGGCCTAAAGGTTGGGGATCAAGTGGTATCCGGCGCAGAAGCCGATATCAAAATCGGCAATGCCCTGCCGCTCGAGAACATCCCGGTCGGTACGGTCATCCACAATATCGAGATGAAGCCGGGCAAAGGCGGTCAACTCGTTCGCGCCGCAGGCACGGAAGCTCAGCTTCTCGGTAAAGAAGACGACTACGTCGTCATCCGGCTGTCGTCCGGCGAGGTTCGCCGCATTCTGAAGAAATGCCGCGCTACCATTGGCGCTGTCGGCAACGAGGATCACGAGCTCGTGAAAATCGGTAAAGCGGGCCGTTCCCGCTGGCTTGGCAAACGTCCGGAAGTTCGCGGTGTCGTCATGAACCCGAACGATCACCCGCACGGCGGCGGCGAAGGCCGCGCACCGATCGGCCGCAAATCGCCGATGTCGCCTTGGGGTAAACCGACGCTTGGCTACAAAACGCGTAAGAAGAAAAAAGCTTCGAGCCAATACATCATTCGTCGCCGCACGAAATAACGGCGCTTGATCATCGATGCGCGGCTGCCTTAAGTCGCGCAAGCTACCGTGAAGGGAGGATCATCCATGGGTCGCAGTTTGAAGAAGGGTCCGTTTATCGACGGCTACCTGCTCAAGAAAGTCGAAGATCTGAACGAAACGAACAAGAAGGTCGTTGTAAAAACCTGGTCGCGCCGTTCCACGATTTTTCCGCAGTTTATCGGACATACGTTTGCCGTTTACGACGGCCGCAAGCACGTGCCGGTCTACGTGACGGAGGATATGGTCGGTCATAAACTCGGCGAATTCGCTCCGACGCGCTCGTACAAAGGCCACGGAGACGACGACAAAAAAACCGGCCGCCGTTAATCGGCGGGCGTAAAGCTGAAAGGAACGAGAGGAGGTTACATCCATGCCAGAAGCAAAAGCGAGCGCGAATTTCATTCGTATTGCCCCTCGCAAAGCGCAGCTCGTTGTGGACTTGATCCGCGGCAAGCAAGTCGGCGAAGCAATTGCGATTTTGCGCCATACGCCGAAAGCCGCTTCCCCGATCGTGGAGAAGCTGTTGAATTCCGCGGTTGCAAACGCGGAGCATAACTACCAAATGGACGTTAACAATTTGGTTATTTCGCAAGTTTTCGTCAACCAAGGACCGACGATGAAACGTTTCCGCCCTCGCGCGATGGGACGTGCCAGCCGGATCAATAAAAGAACGAGCCACATCACTTTGGTGGTATCCGAAAAATAAGGAGGGAAAACGTGTGGGTCAAAAGGTAAATCCCGTCGGTCTTCGTATCGGCATTATTCGCGACTGGGAATCCAAATGGTATGCAGGCAAAGACTTCGGGGATCTGCTCATGGAGGACGTGAAAATCCGTGAGTACCTGAAGAACAAACTGAAGGACGCTGCTGTTTCCCGTTTCGAAATCGAACGTGCGGCCAACCGCGTGAACGTCACGATTTATACGGCGAAGCCGGGCATGGTCATCGGCAAAGGCGGTTCCGAGGTCGAGAATCTTCGTTCCGAATTGGCGAAGATCACGAAGGGCAAGAAGGTCCATATCAATATTTCCGAAATCAAAAATCCGGAGCTCGACGCAATTCTCGTTGCCGAAAGCATTGCCCAGCAGCTTGAACGCCGCATTTCGTTCCGCCGTGCGATGAAACAATCGATTCAGCGGACAATCCGGGCAGGCGCGAAAGGCATTAAAACATCGGTCAGCGGTCGTCTGGGCGGTGCGGAGATTGCTCGTACGGAAGGTTACAGCGAAGGTACGGTACCGCTTCATACGCTGCGCGCCGATATCGATTACGGCACGGCAGAAGCGCATACGACTTACGGCCGCATCGGCGTAAAAGTATGGATCTATCGCGGTGAAATCCTTCCGCAGAAGAAGAAAGCTGCAGCTCCCCAGGAAGGAGGCAACTAATCATGTTGGTACCAAAACGCGTCAAACACCGCAAGCAGCAGCGCGGTAACATGAGAGGCCGCGCGAAAGGCGGTACGGAAGTCGCCTTCGGCGAATACGGCCTGCAGGCTCTTGAGCCGGCATGGATCACCAACCGTCAAATCGAAGCGGCACGGATCGCCATGACCCGTTACATTCGCCGGGGAGGTAAAGTTTGGATCAAAATTTTCCCTGCCAAGCCGATCACCCAGAAGCCGCTTGAGGTTCGGATGGGTAGCGGTAAAGGTAACGTGGAGAAATGGGTGGCTGTCGTGAAGCCGGGCAGAATCATGTTCGAGCTTGCCGGCGTATCCGAAGAGATCGCGCGCGAAGCCATGCGTCTCGCCGCACATAAACTCCCGGTTAAAACGAAGTTCGTGAAACGCGAAGAAGTGGGTGGTGAAGCAAATGAAAGCTAGTGAATTTCGCAACCTGACCTCTGCTGAGCTCGAACAAAAAATCTCCGGGTTTAAAGAAGAGCTGTTCAACCTTCGTTTTCAATTGGCCACCGGTCAGCTGGACAACCCGATGAGGATCCGCGACGTGCGGAAGGAAATAGCTCGTGCCAAAACCGTTTTGCGTGAAAGAGAACTCGGAATTACCAGCTGAGCTGCTGATTCCCGAACATATGAAACGCGATAGCAGGGAAGGAGGAAGAACATGAGCGAACGCAATGCCCGCAAAGTTCAAATCGGAAAAGTCGTGAGCGATAAGATGGACAAAACGATCGTTGTTGCCGTTGAGACTTACAAAAAACACGATCTGTACCATAAGCGCATCAAATACACGAAGAAATTCAAGGCGCATGACGAGAACAACCAGGCCAAAATCGGCGATACGGTAAAAATCATGGAAACTCGTCCGCTTTCGAAAGACAAACGGTTCCGCCTGGTCGAAATCGTTGAAGAAGCTATAATTCTTTAAGCTCGCCGCGCTCCAAAAGACGCGAAGCGGTAAGCATTTTTCCGAAAGGAGGACGTTAACATGATTCAACCATTTACTCGTTTGGCCGTCGCTGACAACTCCGGCGCGAAGGAACTGATGTGTATCCGCGTGCTCGGCGGTACGGGACGTCGTGTTGGCCATATCGGCGATCTGATCGTCTGCTCCGTCAAACAAGCAACACCCGGTGGCGTTGTCAAAAAGGGTGACGTCGTTAGAGCGGTTATCGTGCGTACGAAGCGTTCGGTTCGCCGTAAAGATGGTTCCTACATCGCATTTGACGAAAATGCGGCGGTTATCGTAAGGGAAGACAAGAGCCCCCGCGGCACGCGTATTTTCGGACCGGTCGCCCGCGAGCTCCGCGATCGCGATTTCATGAAAATCGTTTCGCTCGCACCGGAAGTTATCTAAGACATTCCCCAGAAAGTGAAGAGAAGCTTTGAAGTCTGATCCGATACTTTCCGGGGCCCGAAGAAGCTTGAATAACAAGCAAGCAGGAGGTGTAACTCATGCCACGGCTGAAAAAAGTGTTGGAATCCCATAACAATAAATTGCACGTGAAAAAAGACGATAACGTCATCGTCATCACCGGCAAAGACAAAGGCAAGAAAGGCCGCATCATCGCCGCTTATCCGCGTGAAAACCGCGTACTGGTCGAAGGCGTCAATATGGTGAAGAAGCATACGCGCCCGTCGCAGGCGAATCCGCAAGGCGGCATCATCGAGCAGGAAGCGCCGATTCATGTATCGAACGTGATGCACCTGGATCCGAAGAGCGGCAAAGCGACCCGGATCGGTTACAAAGTGCTCGACAATGGCAAAAAAGTCCGGATCGCAAAGAAATCCGGTGAAGTGATCGACTAATTGACCGCCCTGAGAAAGGAGGACCCTAAGCAATGGCAGTAAGAATGAAAGATCGTTTTCTGAACGAAATTACGCCTGCTCTGATGCAGAAGTTTAACTATACGACCGTCATGCAAGTGCCGAAGGTCGAGAAAGTCGTGATCAACATGGGGGTAGGCGAAGCGGTCGCCAACTCCAAAGTGCTGGATTCGGCTGTCGAAGATCTTCGTCTGATCGCCGGTCAGAAACCGGTCGTCACCCGTGCGAAGAAATCAATCGCGGGCTTCAAGCTTCGCGAGAACATGCCGATCGGGGTTAAAGTTACGCTGCGCGGCGAGCGCATGTACTATTTCCTCGACAAGCTGTTCAACGTTTCGCTTCCGCGCGTCCGCGACTTCCGCGGCGTATCGACGAGAGCGTTCGACGGACGCGGCAACTATACGCTCGGATTGAAAGAACAGCTCATCTTCCCGGAGATCGAGTACGATAAGGTCGATAAAGTGCGCGGTATGGACGTCGTCATCGTCACGACGGCAAAAACGGACGAAGAAGCTCGTGAGCTGCTGACCCAACTGGGCATGCCGTTTGCGAAGTAATCCACAGGAGGTGTAGAACCAAGTGGCAAAAACTTCGATGAAAATCAAGCAGCAGCGCCCGCCGAAATTCAAAGTGCGCGCCTACACGCGCTGCGAACGCTGCGGCCGTCCGCATTCCGTATTGCAAAAGTTTAAAATTTGCCGGATTTGTTTCCGTGAATTAGCATACAAAGGCCAGATTCCTGGCGTTAAAAAAGCAAGCTGGTAAACGGCTTGAGTATCGGGAAGGAGGTTCACACAAATGGTTATGTCTGATCCGATCGCAGATATGCTGACGCGCATCCGCAACGCCAACGTTGTGCGCCATGAAACCGTGGAAATGCCCGCTTCGAAAGTGAAGAAGCAGATCGCCGAGATTTTGAAACGCGAGGGCTTTATCCGCGATGCTGAGTATATCGAAGACAACAAACAAGGGATCATCCGTATTTTTCTGAAATACGGCCCGAACCAAGAGCGCGTCATTACCGGACTGAAGCGTATCAGCAAGCCCGGCCTGCGCGTATATACGAAATCAACCGAAGTCCCTCGCGTTTTGGGCGGTCTCGGAGTGGCAATCATCTCCACGTCCAAAGGGATTATGACCGATAAAGAAGCCCGTCAGGTGAAATCCGGCGGCGAAGTGATTTGCTACGTTTGGTAATCAAGCGTCACAACGATTGGAGGTGTAACCATGTCTCGTATTGGCCGTAAACCGATTCAAATTCCAGGCGGCGTCAACATCGACCTGGCCAACAGCGTCATTACCGTTAAAGGACCGAAGGGTACGCTCAGCCGCGAAATCCACAAAGATATGAAGGTGGTCCTCGCGGACAGCATCATCACGATCGAACGTCCTTCCGACAATAAACTGCATCGCTCTCTGCACGGTACGACCCGCAGCGTCATCGCCAACATGGTGAACGGAGTAACCGAGGGCTTCGCCAAAAGCCTCGAGCTCGTAGGCGTTGGATACCGTGCGAACAAATCCGGCGAGAAAGTGGTCCTGAACGTGGGATACTCCCACCCGGTTGAAATCGCACCGGAGAAGGGCATCGAGTTCGAAGTACCTTCGAACACGAGGATCGTCGTGAAAGGCATCGACAAGGAGCTCGTCGGCGCTACCGCGGCGAAAATCCGCTCCGTGCGCGAGCCCGAGCCGTATAAAGGCAAAGGGATCAAGTACGAAGGCGAACGCATCCTTCGCAAGGAAGGCAAGGCCGGCAAGAAGAAATAAGCGTTCCGGCGGATCGCTTGATCGGATAGCATCCTGAAAGCATACTAGGAAAGGAGCGTACAACGAATGATTACAAAAGGCGATAAAAACAAGGCCCGTTTGAAACGCCACCTGCGCGTGCGCAAGAAAATCAGCGGAACGACGGCACGTCCGCGTTTGTCTGTTTTTCGTTCTTCCAAGCACATTTACGCCCAGCTGATCGACGACGTTCAAGGCGTAACGATCGCTGCCGCTTCTACGAAGGATAAAGAGCTGGCCGGCCAAATCGGCAACGGCGGCAACGTGGAAGCAGCGCGTAAAATCGGCGAGCTGATCGCAAACCGCGCCAAAGAGAAAGGCGTAACGGAAGTCGTTTTCGACCGCGGCGGTTACTTGTACCATGGACGTGTTCAAGCGCTTGCCGATGCAGCCCGCGAAGCAGGGCTTGAATTTTAAACGATACCACTTAACAAGGAGGTAAGACGACTTGCGTATAGATCCGAATGCGTTAGAATTAACGGAAAAGGTAGTCCAAATCAACCGTGTAGCGAAAGTTGTAAAAGGCGGACGCCGTTTCAGCTTTAGCGCACTGGTCGTTGTCGGTGACGGCAAAGGTTACGTCGGCGCAGGCATCGGTAAGGCATCCGAGGTTCCGGACGCCATCCGCAAAGGCATCGAGGATGCGAAGAAAAACCTGATCCATGTCCCGCTTGTCAATACAACGATTCCGCACCAGGTGCTCGGACATTTCGGCGCAGGACGCGTGCTGCTCAAGCCGGCATCGGAAGGTACCGGCGTTATTGCGGGCGGTCCTGTTCGTGCCGTTCTCGAGCTTGCAGGCGTGGGCGACATTTTGACAAAGTCGCTCGGTTCTTCCAATTCCATGAACATGGTCAACGCGACGCTGGAAGGCCTCACCCGCCTGAAACGCGCCGAGGACGTTGCCAAACTGCGCGGAAAAACCGTACAAGAGCTCTTGGGTTAAGGAGGGGAACACGATGGCAAAATTGCAAATCACCCTCGTTCGCAGCCTGATCGGCCGTAACGAGAAGCAGCGCATGACTGTGAAAACGCTCGGTTTGCGCAAGCTTCATCAAACGGTTGTTCACAACGACAACCCGGCCATTCGCGGCATGGTGAACCATGTCAGCCATTTGGTGAAAGTCGAAGAAGTACAAGGATAAGATTGCAATACAGGCAGTTCAAAAAATAGAAGGAGGTGCAGCACACGATGAAATTGCATGATCTGAAGCCTGCAGAAGGGTCCCGCAAAGCAAGCTTTCGCGTAGGACGCGGTATCGGCAGCGGCAACGGCAAGACGGCCGGCAAAGGTCACAAAGGTCAAAACGCCCGTTCCGGCGGCGGCGTCCGTCCGGGCTTCGAGGGCGGTCAAAACCCATTGTACCGCCGTTTGCCGAAACGCGGTTTCAATAACCCGTTCCGTAAGGAGTACGCGATTGTGAACATCGATGAGCTGAACAGCTTTGCAGCCGGCACGGAAGTGACGCCTGAGCTCTTGATGGAGCAGGGGATCGTAAAGAACCCGCTCGCGGGCATCAAGGTTCTCGGCAATGGCGAAATCAGCGTCCAGCTGACGGTGAAAGCAAACAAGTTCTCTCAATCTGCGGTAGAGAAAATCCAGGCTGCCGGCGGTAAAACCGAGGTGATCTAATGTTCAAGACCGTCTCCAACATTTGGAAGGTAGAAGACCTGCGCAAACGGATTTTGTTCACACTGTTCATCTTGCTCGTTTACCGGATCGGTACGTTTATCCCGGTTCCCGGCGTCGATAAAAGCGTTCTTCAGCAAGCAGGCCAATCCGGTGAAGGTTTGTTCGGCTTGCTGAACACGTTCTCCGGCGGGGCGCTGTATCAATTCTCGATTTTGGCGCTTGGGATCATGCCGTACATTACGGCTTCGATCATCGTCCAGCTGCTCTCGATGGATGTGATTCCGCGTTTTGCCGAATGGGCCAAAGAGGGCGAAAGCGGCAAGAAGAAGCTGACGCAAATTACGCGTTACGGTACGGTCATCCTCGGTTTGATCCAGGGCTTCGGCACGGCGATCGGTTTTAACCGTCAATATCAATATCAGATGATTCCGGGGGCAACTATCACGGATTACATCATGATTGCGATCATTCTGACGGCCGGCGTCTCCTTTCTCATGTGGCTCGGCGAACAGATTACGGAGAAAGGGATCGGCAACGGGATTTCGATCCTGATTTTTGCCGGGATCGTCGCTCGTATCCCTACGCACGTGCGCTCGATCTATACGACGACCTTTGTCGACAATGCCGGCAACTTGTTTCTCAACATTGTCAAGATCCTCTTGGTGTTGATTGTCATTGTTGCGGTTATCGTGGGGGTCATTTTCGTTCAGCAGGGGATCCGGAAAATTCCGGTTCAATATGCCAAACGGGTTGTCGGACGCAAAATGTACGGCGGCCAATCGACGCATATTCCGCTCAAAGTGAACGGTGCAGGCGTCATTCCGGTCATCTTTGCGGTTTCGCTGCTGATGTTCCCGATTACCATCGCCCAGTTTTGGTCGACGCATGCTTGGGCACAATGGGTACAGAGTAACCTGTACTACGACCAGCCGCTCGGCATGGTGTTGTACGTGATTCTGATCATCGGGTTCACCTTTTTCTACACGTTCGTGCAAATCAATCCGGTGCAAATGGCCGATCAGATGAAGAAGAACGGCGGATATATTCCGGGCATTCGTCCGGGCAAGCCGACGTCCTCCTACATCACCCGGGTCATGTCGCGGCTGACCTTGAGCGGAGCGATCTTCCTGGCGCTCATCTCGATCCTGCCGGTTATTTTCGGTAGTCTGGCCGACTTGCCGCGGGACGTTCGGCTCGGCGGCACATCGCTTCTGATCGTTATCGGCGTTGCGCTCGATACGATGAAGCAGATCGAGACCCAGCTGATCAAGCGCCATTACAAAGGGTTTATCAATAAATAACGATCAGGTTCACGTTCGGGATTCCGGGCATTCGCTCGGCGGATGGCGGAACCCGGCCCTAGCCTATTGTATTTAAAGCGAGGAACACGCATATGAACATTTTATTCATGGGTCCTCCAGGCGCCGGCAAAGGCACGCAGGCCGAGCGGATCGTCGATGCCTTCGGCATTCCGCACATCTCGACCGGCGATGCGTTTCGTCTTGCGATGAAGCAGGGCACGCCGCTCGGACAGAAAGCGAAAGAATACGTCGATCAAGGCCTGCTCGTTCCGGATGAGATCACGAACGGAATCGTTCGCGAGCGGCTGCAGCAGGACGATTGCATGAAAGGCTTCCTGCTCGACGGTTTTCCCCGCACGCTTCAGCAGGCCGAAGCGCTTGACGATATGCTGGCGGAGATGGGACGCACAATCGATCATGTCGTGAACTTGAAGGTTGACCGCGGGCTCCTGCTTGCGCGTCTGACCGGTCGCCGCATTTGTAAATCCTGCGGAGCGACCTACCATGTGATGTTCAACCCGCCGAAGCAGGAAGGCGTATGCGACAAATGCGGCGGCGAGCTGTACCAGCGGTCAGACGATACGGAAGCGAAGGTCGGTACGCGTCTCGACGAATACATTTCCAAGACGGCTCCGCTGCTCGATTATTACAGTGCAAAAGGTGTCTTGCGAGAAGTGGACGGCGAGAAGGAGATCGATGAGGTCACGGCGGATATCGTATCCTGCTTGCGAGGTTCGGCAGAATGATCATTTGCAAGTCCGAAGCGGAATTGCGATTGATGAGAGAGGCTGGCCGGATTGTGGCGGAGACGCACCGTTTGCTTAAGGCAGCGATTCGTCCCGGCATCACGACCCGGGAGCTGGACGGAATAGCCGAAACCTATATTCGAAGTCAGGGCGCCACACCTTCATTCAAAGGCTACAACTCATTCCCTGGCAGCATATGCGCTTCTGTGAACGAAGAATTGGTGCACGGCATACCGGGGCCGCGCAAGCTGAGCGAAGGCGATATCATCAGCATCGACATCGGAGCGCAGTACGAAGGGTACCATGGCGACTCGGCCTGGACCTACGGCGTCGGCGAGATCGGCGATGATGCCAAACGTCTGCTCGAGGTGACGGAGGAATCGCTTTACGCGGGGCTCGCGCTTGTCAAACCGGATGTGCGGTTATTCACCGTATCGCATGCGATTCAGAAAGTGATTGAAGCTGCAGGCTTCTCCGTCGTTCGCGAATATGTCGGTCACGGCATCGGAGCGAGTCTCCATGAAGAACCGCAAATTCCGAACTACGGCATACCCGATCGCGGCCCGCGCCTGAAACCCGGCATGGTGCTCGCCATCGAGCCGATGGTCAATATCGGCGAGCGTTATGTCCGTACACTGGAGGATAATTGGACGGTCGTCACCGAGGACGGTTCCCTATGCGCTCATTTCGAGCATACGGTGGCCGTAACGGCGGACGGCTTTGAAATATTAACCCTATCCGGGGAGCAGGCAGGTTGAGCGCATTGGAGCATGTGCCCGAAATCGGCCGCATTGTCAAGGTGCTCCGCGGCAAGGACGAAGGGACGTACGCCGTCGTCATCGGCATCGTCGACGAACGCTTCGTTCTGATCGCGGACGGCGACAAGCGGCGCTTCGATCAACCGAAGAAGAAAAACGTGCTGCATCTTCTGATGCAACCGGCCGTCAGTCATGAAGTGCAGACCAGCATGCGGGAAACCGGCCGGGTAACGAACGCCAAACTGCGTTATGCGATTCAGAAGGTTTTGCAAGGGAAAGGAGAATGACTGTGGCCAAAGAAGACGTGATTGAAGTCGAAGGTACGGTCGTGGAGCCGCTGCCCAACGCCATGTTCAAGGTGGAACTGGAGAACGGACATCAGATTCTCGCCCATGTATCGGGTAAACTCAGAATGCATTTTATCCGCATCCTGACGGGAGATAAAGTGGTCGTCCAGTTGTCGCCTTACGATTTGTCCAGAGGACGCATTACCTATCGGAAGTAAGGCCGCCGGCCTTATGGAAGAAAGAATTCGGGAGGTAATCACAATGAAGGTCAGACCTTCGGTCAAGCCGATTTGCGAAAAATGCAAAGTCATTCGACGCAAAGGCAACGTGATGGTGATTTGTGAAAATCCGAAACACAAACAAAAACAAGGATAAGGAGGGATAACGGTATATGGCACGTATTGCTGGTGTTGACTTGCCGCGCGACAAGCGCGTCGTCATCGCATTGACGTACATTTTCGGAATCGGCAAAACGACGTCGCAAAAGATTCTGCAAACGACCGAGATTAGCGAAGATACCCGCGTTCGCGATCTGACGGAGGATGAAGTCAGCCGTCTGCGCGATGCGATCGACCGTTCGGTTAAAGTGGAAGGCGATCTTCGCCGCGAAATTTCCCTGAACATCAAACGGCTGATCGAAATCGGCTGCTATCGCGGTATCCGCCACCGCCGCGGTCTTCCGGTCCGCGGTCAACGGACGAAAACGAATGCTCGTACGCGCAAAGGTCCTCGCCGGACTGTAGCGAACAAGAAGAAATAATAAGGGGGGATAACGTACAATGGCTAAACCGAAAAAAGTGGTCCGCACCAAACGCCGCGACCGCAAAAATATCGAATCGGGCGTTGCGCATATCCGCTCGACGTTCAATAACACGATCGTTACGATTACCGATCCGCACGGCAATGCAATTTCGTGGGCCAGCTCGGGCAACCTGGGCTTCAAAGGATCCCGCAAAAGCACGCCGTTCGCCGCGCAAATGGCGGCCGAATCGGCAGCGAAAGCGGCTATGGAGCACGGTATGAAAGCCGTAGAAGTGATGGTAAAAGGCCCTGGCGCCGGCCGGGAAGCGGCAATCCGCTCGCTGCAGGCGGCAGGTCTTGAAGTTAACCTCATTAAAGACGTCACGCCGGTTCCGCATAACGGATGCCGTCCGCCGAAACGTCGTCGCGTATAGTCTTTGAAGCGTGTGGTATCAAATATCTGCAACTTGTGAATAATGGTTGTGAAGGTTTGGCATACTACATGATTTGACTACATTAGCGATCATGGTAACGGAGCGACGTTTTGAAGGAGGTTACTATTAGTGATTGAGATCGAAAAGCCGAAAATCGAAACCGTAGAGTTGAACGAGGAAGGCACATACGGACGTTTCGTAGTCGAACCGTTAGAACGCGGATACGGCACGACGCTCGGGAACTCGCTGCGCCGAATCCTGTTGTCGTCGCTGCCCGGTGCAGCAGTGACCTCGGTTCAAATCGACGGTGTGCTCCACGAGTTCTCCACGGTTCCGGGAGTGATCGAGGACGTAACCGAGATCATTCTGAACCTGAAGAGCCTCTCGCTCAAGATCCATTCCGATGAAGAAAAGGTTTTGGAAATCGACGCGGAAGGCGAAGGTAATGTTACGGCGGGCGATATTCGCGCAGACAGCGATGTCGAGATTTTAAACCCTGATCTTCATATCGCTACCTTGGCCTCCGGCGCGCGGCTCCATATGCGGGTTTTCGCAAACCGTGGACGCGGCTACGTGCAAGCGGACCGTAATAAACGTGAAGACCAGCCGATCGGCGTCATCCCGATCGATTCGATTTACACGCCAATTACACGCGTCAACTACAGCGTTGAAAATACCCGTGTCGGTCAAGTAACGAACTATGACAAGCTGACTTTGGAAGTATGGACCGACGGGAGCATTCGGCCGGAAGAGGCGGTCAGCCTCGGTGCCAAAATTTTGACCGAGCATCTGGATCTTTTCGTCGGGTTGACGGACGAAGCGAAAGATGCGGAGATCATGGTCGAAAAAGAAGAAGACAAGAAAGAGAAAGTACTCGAAATGACAATCGAGGAGCTGGATCTTTCGGTACGTTCGTACAACTGTCTGAAGCGAGCGGGCATCAATACCGTGCAGGAGCTGATCACGAAAACCGAAGAAGACATGATGAAGGTCCGCAACCTGGGCCGCAAGTCTTTGGAGGAAGTTCAGGAGAAGCTGGAAGAGCTCGGTCTTGGTCTCCGAATGGAAGAATAGAAGAACGAACGCACATCTTGGAGAAGGAGGGGAAAATCTATGGCATACTCTAAACTGAGCCGTGACGCAAGCTCGCGCAAAGCGTTGTTCCGCGACTTGGTCACCGATTTGTTCCTGTACGAGCGCATCCAAACGACGGAAGCGAAGGCGAAGGAGCTTCGCCCCATCGCAGAGAAGCTGATTACGCTGGCGAAACGCGGCGATCTTCACGCCCGTCGTCAAGCGGCGGCGTTCGTCCGTCGCGAAACGATCGACGGCGAGCAGGATGCAATTCAAAAGCTGTTCTCGGAACTGGCTACCCGTTACTCGGAACGTGCGGGCGGTTACACGCGGATCTTGAAGCTGGGACCTCGCCGCGGTGACTCGGCACCTATGGTGTACTTGGAACTGGTTGACCGTGCGTAAATAAGGAAAGGGTGGACCTTGCGGCCACCTTTTTTTATTGCCCGGCACGCCGCTCGCGGAAAGGAGGTGCAGGATGATGAATGTGCGAATGGTCGTCAGCTACGACGGGAACCGCTATAACGGATTTCAGACGCAGCCGGGCGGCAATACGATTCAGGACGTCCTTGAAACGGGGATCTGCAGCCTGACCCGCGAAGGCATCCGCATAATCGGATCCGGACGCACCGATGCGGGCGTTCATGCGCGGGGACAGGTCATCAACTTCCATACCGAGGCGAAAATACCGATCGAACGATGGGCGCTGGCGCTGAACTCGCGGCTCCCGGACGATATCGTCGTCCTTTCCGCGGATGAGGCGCCGGACGAGTTTCACGCCCGGTTTTCCGCCAAGCGCAAGACGTACCGGTATACGATCGATACGGGCCATTTTCCGAACGTGTTCATCCGCAGGTACAGCTTTCATCATCATGCGCCTCTCGATATCCGTGCTATGCGGTTGGCGCTCAATGCGCTGATCGGCGAGCACGATTTCACTTCGTTTACCTCAACCCAATCGACGCAGCTCAGCCACGTTCGAACGCTGTATGACGGCTGGCTCGAGGAAAGCGAAGGCCGGCTCGACATTTTTGTCACCGGCAGCGGGTTTCTCTACAATATGGTGCGCATTATCGCGGGAACGTTGATCGACGTCGGCGAGGGCAAGCGAAGGGCAGAGGATATGCCGGATATTTTGGCGGCGAAGGACAGGACGGCGGCCGGTCCGACGGCGATGGCGCATGGTCTTGCTTTGTGGAGTGTCGAGTACGAATAACGGCAGTAAGCTGGCGGTGTAAACCAACAATTTGCTTGCGTATAAACGCCCAGTATAGTAGAATATTACTTGTGCTTTCTAAGTGGCTCTCCCACAGCCCCGACTTAGACGGCCTCATAAATGAACGAAAATGACTTTGACTAAAATCGAATGAACCGATGAAACGTGAACGTTTCTTCATACATGAGAATGAACGGTCGTTTACATGAAGAAGGAGGATCTTCCATGCGCACCACCTACATGGCTAAGCCGAACGAAGTCGAACGCAAATGGTACGTCATCGATGCGGAAGGCAAGACGCTCGGCCGTCTGGCCAGCGAAGCGGCGGCGCTTATCCGCGGCAAGCATAAACCGCAGTTTACGCCGCATGTTGATACGGGCGATTTTGTCGTTGTGATCAACGCGGAGAAAATTGTCCTGACGGGCAAAAAGCTGCAAAACAAAATGTACTATCGTCACTCCCTGTATCCGGGCGGCTTGAAAGTGACGTCCGCGCAGGACATGATCAAGAACAAACCGATCCGCGTACTGGAGCAAGCGATTCACGGCATGCTGCCGAAGAACCGCCTGGGCGAGAAAATGAAGCTGAAATTGAAAGTATATGCCGGTTCGGAACATCCGCATCAAGCACAAAATCCGGAAGTTTACGAACTTCGCGGTTAATTGAGAGGGAGGACAGTTTCATGGCTCAAGTTCAATACTACGGAACCGGTCGTCGGAAACACTCCGTTGCACGCGTACGCCTTGTACCGGGTGAAGGACGAATTGTCATCAATAAACGCGATCTCAACGAATACTTCGGTCTCGAAACGCTGAAGTTGATCGTAAAACAACCGCTTGCCCTGACGGAAACGGGCAGTAAATACGATGTGATCGTCATTGCTTCAGGCGGCGGCATTTCCGGTCAAGCCGGTGCAATCCGCCACGGGATTTCCCGCGCACTGCTGAAGGCCGATCCTGAATTTCGGCCGGTGCTCAAGCGTGCAGGATTCTTGACCCGCGATCCGCGCATGAAAGAACGGAAGAAATACGGACTTAAAGCGGCACGCCGCGCACCTCAGTTCTCTAAACGTTAATGTGACGAAGCAAAATACCTTTCCTGCGTGCCGGGAGAGGTATTTTTCATATTTTTGGCGCATTTCAGTCATTGAACAATAGGCAGGGAGCCTTTATAATCTAATGTAGATGGATTTACTAGGAATTCACATTGGAGGGCAACGGCCATGAATTTGTTCGAAAAAGAAGCACTGGTTACGCAGAAAGCGGAAGAGCTTGAAAACGCCGCGCCGGAAGCGATTTTGCAATATGCGGTCGAAACATTTCCGAAGATTACGTTCGCGTGCAGTTTTGGTGCAGAGGACGTTGTGCTGGTTGATATGCTGCAGAAGATCAGCCCGAAGACGGACATTTTCTATTTGGATACCGATTTTCACTTTAAAGAAACGTATGAGACGCGCGACCGTATGATCGAGCGTTACGGCATGACTTTTGTGCAGGTGAAGCCGGAACTGACGCCGGAGCAGCAAGCGGAACGCCACGGGGCCGAGCTGTGGAAAAGCGATCCGAATCAATGCTGCAGCATCCGCAAAGTGCAGCCATTAACGAAAATATTGTCCAAATACGACGCCTGGATTACCGGCATTCGCAGGGACCAGGCACCAACGCGGGCAAATGCGAAAAAGGTTGAATATGATACAAAATTCGGTCTGATTAAATTCAATCCGCTCGCAAGCTGGACATCGGAAGACGTATGGAATTATATCCGCGAGAACGACGTGATTTATAATCCGCTGCATGACCGTAACTACCCGTCGATTGGCTGCGAATACTGCACGCGTCAGGTGATGCCGGGCGAGGATCCGCGTGCAGGACGCTGGGCGGGTACCGACAAGACGGAATGCGGATTGCATAAATAAGGAGGTTTTTATTCATAATGAGCAGCATTCAACCGCATGGCGGCGTACTGGTCAACCGGATCGCAGCCGGAGCGGAGCGCGAGGCGCTTCTTACGGAAGCCAGCTCCCTGAAAACGATCGAAGTAAGCAAATGGACCATTTCCGATCTCGATTTGATCGCAGTCGGCGCATTTTCGCCGCTGACCGGCTTTATGAACGAAGCGGATTACCGGTCCGTCGTCGAAAATATGCGTCTGGCCAGCGGATTGGTATGGAGTATCCCGATCACTCTTGCCGTTGAGGCATCTACAGCGTCGGAGCTGTCGGTCGGGCAGCGTGTAACGCTGGCAGGCGAGGACGGCGTTCTGTATGCCGTGATTACTGTGGAAAGCATTTATAACGTGGATCAAAAGCATGAGGCGCGAAACGTATTCAAAACGGATGAAGAAGCGCATCCGGGCGTTGCCAAGCTGTACAGCCGGCCATCCACGTATATCGGCGGGCCGATTACGCTGCTGAACCGTCCGGTTCCGGAGAAGTTCAATGAATTTTATTTTACCCCGGAACAAACGCGAAAAATCTTCGCCGAGAAAGGCTGGAAGAAAGTTGTCGGCTTCCAGACCCGGAATCCGGTTCACCGTGCACACGAATACATTCAGAAATCGGCGATGGAAATCGTCGACGGGCTTTTTCTCAACCCGCTCGTGGGTGAAACGAAATCGGACGACGTACCGGCCGTAGTACGAATGAAAAGTTACATTGCGCTGCTGGAAAATTACTATCCGAAGGACCGCGTATTCCTCGGTGTATTCCCGGCGGCCATGCGCTATGCCGGTCCGCGTGAAGCGGTATTCCATGCGCTCGTTCGGAAAAATTACGGATGCACGCATTTTATTGTCGGCCGCGACCATGCGGGCGTGGGCGATTATTATGGCACGTATGAAGCGCAGGAGCGCCTCGCTTCGTTCCCACCGGAGGATCTCGGCATTACGCCGCTGTTCTTCGAGCACAGCTTCTTCTGCAAGAAATGCGGCAATATGGCATCGAACAAGACATGTCCGCATGGCAAAGAAGATCATTTGACGCTTTCCGGAACAAAGGTTCGCGCGATGCTGAGAGAAGGCGTATGCCCGCCTCCGGAATTTTCGCGCCCGGAAGTGGCCAAAATTTTGATCGAAGGGATGGCCGAACAGCCGGTCTCCTGACAATCAGACCGAATTAAATTGCGCATTGTCCGCATATGAAGCCGCCTCGTCCCATAAGATGTACTGAAGCGCAGGTCAGACAGGCCTGCCGGAAATCATCGCTGGGGATGGGGTGGTTTTTTGCATGCGTCGCAACATTCGTAACCGGCTGGTTGTCTGGATTACATACCGGGGAGCGCTGCGGATCGGGATCGGCATGATCGCGGTGCTGCTCACCGTGCTGGTACTGACCGAGGAAGTGCCGGTGACACGGACATGGACCTACTGGACGCTGCCGTTGTCGGGCAAAACGATTGCCATCGATGCGGGGCACGGCGGAGCCGACGGAGGAGCGGTCAGCAAGCAGGGCGTGGTGGAAAAGGACCTGAATTTGGCGATCGCTCTGCAGCTCCGGGATTTCCTGCAGCAGGCGGGCGCCGTTGTCGTCATGACGCGGGAGGGCGACTACGATTTGGCGGAAGACGGCACTCAGAAATTAAGTCGGCGCAAAACGGAGGATTTGACGAAACGGGCGCAGTTCGTGAAGGATAAGCAGGCGTCCCTGCTCATCAGCATTCATATGAACAGTATTCCGTCCCCAAGATGGTCGGGTGCGCAGACGTTTTTCTATCCGAACCATCCGGATAACGCTGTCCTTGCTTCGCTGATCCAGGATGAGATCAAGCGGAACCTGCAGAACACGCAGCGGGTCGCGGCTACGGTCAATACCGTTTATTTGCTGAAGGCGGTCGGAGAGATTCCGAGCGCGCTGGTGGAGGTCGGCTTTTTGTCTCATCCCGGCGAATCGACGCTGCTGGCCGATGCCAACTACCAGAAGAAAGTGGCGGCCTCGATTTATCAAGGCATCCTTCGATATACGGCAGGGGAAAAATGGAGCGGCGTATCCGGCGGCGGGAAATCGGGCAGCTAAACGGCACGGCTTGGTCAAACACCGATTTATGTTATAATCATTTTAAATACCAGATGCAGCATTGGCAGGCATACGCTGCCATAAACGAATTAACGGACAGGAGACGAACAGCCCAATGTTGACCCGTGAAGAAGCCATTGCGGCCGCGGAACGCGCGGCGGCCGCTTTTAGCGCGGAGCAGGCGATCGCGATCCGCGATGTTGTTGTGAAAGATGCCGGCGTCTCGATGACGGTTCAAATCGCCGATGAAGCCCAGCGGTCCGCGCTGGAAGGCGCGCTGCGCGAAGCGCTGGAGAGGGCCGGCGCCGAAACCGTTCATCTTCGGTTTCGGGCCGGTGATGCGCCGGCCGGCGGCGCGCACGGCGCCGCCGCAGGCGGGAGCGGCGGGGCCGCCGCGGGCAGAGCCGCCGGCGGCCAGCCGGCCGCAGGCGCGCGGCCCCATCGGGGCCCCGGGGCCGCGCCCCCGCCTTCGCCGCTGCTGCGCGAGGGCAGCGGCGTTGAGTTCATCGCCGTCGCCAGCGGTAAAGGCGGCGTCGGCAAATCGACGGTGACCGTGAATCTCGCGGTCGCCCTGGCCCGCAAGGGCAAACGCGTCGGCATCATCGACGCGGATATTTACGGCTTCAGCGTGCCCGATATGATGGGCATCGAGGAGCGGCCCAATGTCGAGAACGAGCGCGTCATTCCGATTGAGCGCTTCGGCGTGAAAGTCATCTCGATGGGATTTTTCGTCGAAGATAACGCCCCGATCGTCTGGCGCGGCCCGATGCTCGGCAAAATGCTCCGCAACTTCTTTGCCGAAATCGAATGGGGCGAGCTTGATTATATGCTGCTCGACCTTCCGCCCGGAACGGGGGACGTGGCACTCGATGTCCATCAGATGATTCCGCACAGCAAGGAGATCATTGTGACGACGCCGCACGCCACGGCAGCTTTCGTCGCGGCGAGGGCAGGGGCGATGGCGATAAAGACGGAGCACGAAATTTTGGGCGTGGTGGAGAACATGTCGTATTACGTCAGCCGCAACGGCGAAATCGACTACGTATTCGGCCGCGGCGGCGGCGCCAAGCTGGCCGAGCAGCTGAATACCGATCTGCTGGCGCAAATTCCGCTCGGCGCGCCGGACAACCACCCGTCCGAGCCTGATTTTTCGCCTTCGGTCTATAAGGAAGATTCGGCCGCCGGCAAGCTGTACGCGGAAGTCGCCGACCGCGTCATCGCAAAATGCGGCAAATAAACATCGAAAACCGGAGCCAAACGGGCGCTCCGGTTTTTCGTGTTTAAGTGGAGCTTTGGTCGCCGCCTTCGCCGCCTTCACCGCCGCCTTGTTTCGTCACCTTTTCGTCCGGCTTAGGTTTCAGTTCTTCCTGCACGGCCTTTTTCATCAAATCCAAAATTTCCAGCCGGAACAGCGGACTTGACATCGATTCCTGCATAATCGTCTTCACTTGTTTACGGTATTGAGTGCTTTGCAGTACCTCCAAAATCATGCGGTCCATCTCGGGGCTTTTCATCACCTGCATCAGATCGCGCTGATAAGCCGGATCCTTTAGCAGGTCTTTATGAATCTGCTTGTTCTGCTTATTGACGGCCTTGGCGAACTCGCCGGCGAACCGCGGATCGGTCATCAGCTTTTGAATGACTTTATAATAATCGGGGGATACCAGCGTTTCCTTAACCACCATCTTGAGCTGTTCCTGATCTTGGGCCGACAGCAGCTTGATCCCCGAGCCGGAGCCGCCAACGGATGAAATCGTCGACTCCTGCAGCGCTTTTTGCGCGTCCTCGGTTTTAAGGATGTCAATTACCATCGACTTCATGTCTTTGTAGCTGAGCGCTTCACTTCCTCCGCCGCCGGACGGCTCCGAGCCGCAGCCCGTCGCCAGAACCATCAGCGCCAGAAAAGCGGGCAAAAATGCGCAGCGTTTCAACATAACCCGTGTCTCCCTTCTGTCGAAGCACCGTAATTCTTGGGTAGTAGTATGCGACATTGTTCAGGGGATTATCATACCCGCCGCGTAGCTTTTTATAGTGAACGTGGTAAAATAAAGGGTGGACTTACACCGTCCGTTTCCTGCAAGCCATTAACCCATGGGAGTGACAGACGTGAATTTGCGAAAATGGTTCTTTTTATTCTGGAGCACGATGGCCGTCGGCGGAGCTGCTACCGTCGTCGTCGGCACCGTCATGCAGTGGACGGATAAATCGTTCGGCTTCATGGGACTCGAGGCGGCCAGCTTCAATGCGCTGATGATGGCGCTCGTCGGCTTGTTGTTCGGCGCCTTCAGCCAAATGGGCTTTTTCGCATATTTGACGTTGAATTATATTGCCCTGAGCGTTTTTCGCAAAAGCTACCTGTGGAACGCGCTCCAAGCCTATACAACCCTGTTTACGCTCGGCGGACTTGGATATATGCTGTACCTGGACCGCAAATTGCTGGGCAGCTGGATGTTTTTGGCCGTTCCGCTTCTGTTGGCTGCCGCTGCTTGGGCCGTTAGCTATTGGAAAGTGAAGCGTACGAACGTCAACGCTTTTGTCCCGACCATGTTTTTGCAGGTGGTCGTCACGGTACTCGAAGCGTGGCCGAGTCTTCAAGGCGAAGGGAGCAATCCGAGTTCCATCCCGTTTATGATGATTCCGTTGTTCGTCTGCAATGCTTACCAAATTATGTGGCTGCACCGGCTTGTCGGCAAACAAACAACCGGCACCGCAGCGAATGCGAAGCCGGTTGCGAAATAACTTTTGATTAAAAATTGACGGCGGCGTTCAATTGATCGACCATGGCCGATTTATCCCGAACCGTTTTTCCCTGAAGGTCGGTTTGGGCAAGCAGCTCGGAGACCGTGACGAATTCGTAGCCTTTGGCCCGGAGCTGACCGATAATGGCGGGAAGGGCGGCCGCCGTTTGTTTGACCGAATCGCTTGCATGCATCAGGATGATATCGCCCGGATGCGCCTTGCTGACGACGCGGTTAATAATTTTATCCGTGCCGATATTCATCCAGTCGAGGGAATCAGTATCCCATTGAATCACGGTATAGTTCAGCTCTTCCGCGATACGGAGCACCCTTTTGTCAAAATCGCCGTTTGGCAAACGGATCAAATTCGGCGCTTTTCCCGTCACCTGCGCCAGAATCGTGTTGGCGGTCTGAATCTGCTTCCGGATTTCTTCGTCGTTTAATTTGCTGTAATTTTCGTGTTTGTGTCCGTGACTGCCGATTTCATATCCGGCATCGACGATTTTTTTGACGATATCCGTATGCGTCTGCGCCCAAGGCGAGGAGAGGAAGAAAGTTGCTTTCGTCACATTTTGTTCCTTCAGCATATTCAGGATCGGCTCGGTTTTCTTTTCCCCCCAGCTGATGTCGAACGTCAAGGCCACAATTTTTTTGTCCGTCGGCACGCTGTAGATCGCCGCAGGCAGCTGAGGCGCAAAAACCGTCACATTATCCTTTTCCGCATAAACGACGCCGGCGGAAAACAGCACCCCGACGCAAATGAGAAAATAACGCTTCAGTTTTCGGCCGTTCATGACATAAAACAGGTTCATTCGGACGCTCCTCTCAAAAAAGGGCTTGTTTCTAGTACAACTTATGCTCGTACAACGAACTTCATGCCGGGCAAGAATAATAAACGATTGAAAAGGGAGGATGAAGCGGTGTTCGCTCTCCGGGAAATCTTCAGACATCTTAAAACGATGCGGCATTACTTGGCGCTCAGCTCCGTCATTTTATTGGCGGGAATGGTCGTAGGGGGGACGAATCCGGCGTTCGAAGCGTTTATCGAGCATCAGTTGACCGGATTGAAACAAATGGC